>JBBDWK010000055.1:0-26595 GCA_040902885.1 Bryobacteraceae bacterium
TCACCGCGACGGCTCGCTGACGCTCGCCGTCACCCACAGATTTCCCCGACGAGGCAGACTTTTAGACGCTCAACGTATCCGCTGGCCCGACGCCGCAGGAGCAATGCACGATCTAGGTCACAAGTAAGTTTGATTTCGGTATTTACGGTTATAGAGCTCGATGCTTTTATCCCTAAGTAGAGGATGGTTTCCACCACTGGTTCTCAGTACGGACTCTGCCCTACTTCCCGGAATCGTTTTTGAAATTAAGATGTCATGCACGTGCATGTAGATATAATGGAAGCGTGAGAACAACCGTCGAAATGTCGGCTGAGCAGCGGAGCCGATTGCTTTCCATAGCGGCCCGGCGCGGAGAGAAAGGCTTTTCGCGTGTGCTCGGTGAAGCTATCGACTACTACCTGCGAGGCGAGGCCGAGCGGGAACGGCGGCGCCAGAAAGCTCTAGCTCTCGAAGGGACGCTGGGTCCGAAGGACGCGGAAGAGCTGCGATCGCATGCACGGGCTTTACGCGAGAACTGGCGATGACAGTTGCCGACACCGATGTGCTGATCGATTTCCTGCAGGGAAAGGGAGCAAGCCGTTATGTGGGTGAGGAACTGGCGGCGGGAAGGCTCGCGGCAACGGTTATCAGCCACTTTGAGCTATTGTCCGGGGCAGGGAACGCGAGGAGGCGCGATTCGGTTCAGAGTCTTTTGGATGCATTGCCAGTGCTGTCGCTTGACCGGGACGCCGCCACTCGCGCCGCGGAGATCAGACGGGGACTGGATCAAGCGGGAATCGGAATCGGCATGGCCGACAGCTTGATCGCCGGAATCGTCCTTTCGCTTGGGGCTAGGTTGCTGACTCGAAACCGGCGTCACTTTGAGAGGATCGTCAATCTTCCTCTAATCGATTGGCGGGAATAACTCGGCTTCGCTGGTCAGACCCGCGACCAAGCGGAGGTCTACCAGTCCACCACCGAGCCGTCGTCCGAATCGTACTGTGTCCGGTACGGCCGCGGCTCGCCCACCTGGGCCATCAGCTTGTTCTCATCAATCGTGATGCCAAGCCCCGGCTCCGTCAACAGCGGACGGTACCCGTTCGTCACGGGCGGCAGCGGTTTCGCCAGCAAATCTTCGTATTCGTTGTCGCCGCGCTCCTGGATCAGGAAGTTCGGAATCGCCGCCGCGATCTGCAGGCTCGCCGCCAGCGAGCACGGACCCTGTGGATTGTGCGGCGCCAGCGGCGAATAGTACGCTTCCGCCATTCCCGCAATGATCTTCAACTCAGTGATCCCGCCCGCGTAGCAGACGTCCGGCTGCAGAATCACGGCCGCGCGCTTCTCCAGGATCTCCTTGAATCCCCACTTCGTAAAGATCCGCTCGCCGGTCGCGATGGGGATGTGCGTCTTCTTCGCCAGTTCCGCCATCACGTCGACGTTGAGCGCCTGAACGATCTCCTCGTAGAACCACGGATGATACGGTTCCAGCGCGTTCATCAAGACCATCGCCGTAGGCGGCTGCACCGCGCCATGGAACTCCACGCCGATATCGACGCCCGTGCCCACCTTCTGGCGCAGAGCCTTGAATCGCTCCACCACTTCCCCAACGAACTGCATGCCCTCGTTGTACTTGAACGGAGCCCGCTTGGTCCCGCGCAGGCCGACCTTGATCGCGTTCACGCCCGTCTTCGGGTCCAGTCGTCCGTAGACCCTCACCCGGTCGCGGGTCGGCCCGCCAAGCAGCCTATACACCGGCACGCCGAACATCTTGCCTGTGATGTCCCATAGCGCCTGGTCGATCCCGCTGGAGATCGCCGTCTTGATCGGTCCTCCCCGATAGAACGCGCCGCGGTGGATCGCCTGCCAGTGATGGACCACGCGCGACGGATCCTGTCCCACCAGATAATCGGCAACCTCCAGCGCGCCGGCCGCGCACGCTTTCGCGTCGTCCTTCAGCATCTCGCCCCAGCCGACAATGCCGGCATCCGTCGAGATCTTCACGAACACCCACGAGTTCTTCAGCACGAACGTCTCGATCTTGGTGACCTTGACGTTATCCTTTGGGCCAGCTTGAGCCGCATTGGTTCGCTCGCAGGTGAACAAGGCGTCCAGACCGAGCAGTGCGCCGGGCGCCATGCTTCTCAGCCATGCACGGCGGTCTATTTTCAGTGACGACATGAAAGGACTCCCGAATTGTAATTTTTAGCCAACGGGCGACGAACCGCGCTGGAACTTGAATTCTAACTCGGATCGGGCTTGGTCGGGCCGAACCTCAATGAAAAACCCTGCTACGCTGTAGGGTTCGTAATGACCATCGGCAACGAGCGGCAACTGGAAGACGTTCTATCGCAGCCCACGGCGGCGGATATCGAGGCCATGCGGCAGTTGGAGGGCGACCTCCTGATCCTGGGCGTGGCCGGGAAGATGGGGCCGAGTCTGGCGCGCCGGGCACGTCGCGTAGCCGATCTTGGAACAGAATGGTCCATTGTGTCGGAAGCAGACCGAATCGCACCTCTTCCCGCCACTTGGATGAAGCGCCGTTTGACGGGCAGGATTTCAACTTCCGAGTCGGTGATCTGGGAGTTATCCCATCAAACGCTTACAGAATTCACCTGGTCCCGCAGACTCGACCATGGAACGATCAATCTGCGACTCGGAGCGGTACGGCGGGCTTGCATACGATCACATCGGCATCGAGCCGAAGAGCTGACCAGAGAATCAGATTCTCGAACGCTCGGCGGCGACAGTTCCTATTATGTTGTTTGGTGGTCGGCTGGCGGAGGCACCGGCAGGCTAAGGAAGGAGCCACAAGAGAGTGGCACAATTGGCGCCTGACCCGAGGGGGCACTCCCACTGTTGGCCAATAGGCGAGTTGAATCAGAACGTTCTAGAATCAACTCCATGTACTGTTCCAAGTGTGGCGGCCCTTTGGATGATCCCAAGGCGTTCTGCCCCCATTGTGGGAAGTCTCTGGTCGGCCCCGAGCCGTCGAGACTACCTCCAAGGATGAGGGTCCTTGGGTTCGCTTTTCTGGGCTTCGGCGCTTTTGTGGTGATTGCCTTTCTTTTCATGGCGGCACCGATACCCGATATGCCTACATACTACAAGACGATTTCCGAAGTCCGTGCAATGGGCGAGAACGCTATTGACAAGCCGCTGATAGTCGCTGGTGATGTAGAAGTGGGCTCGATCGTGCGGAACGGCAAAACGATACGCTTCGTTCTTCGCGAGCACTCTTTGCAGATGCAGATTGTTTATGCGGGCGCGGAGCCGTTGCCTGATACTTTCCGCGGCGGAGCACTCGCGATCATCAGTGGCAAGCTCGGGCGGGATGCCTCATTTCGTGCCAGCAAAATCTCTTCCATTGCGCCTCCAAACACTGGCCGGGCAAGGACGAGCGAAGAGCCTGAAAATCTCGCTGACGCGACAATCTCACTCGGTGAAATAGTACGCACTATGAACGAAGCCGCTACTGCCAGTTACGGCAAGAAGTTCATTGTGCGTTATGAGGGAGGCCTGTTCGCCACGGTGGAAGTCAATCCTGAACTGTGGGAGGGCCTGACACCGCTTCAACAAAAAGCAGTCGGGACCAGATTGGCTCAAGCTTTCGGCCGTACCGGCCAGATAAACTGCCGCGTCAAGGTGTACGGCATCGAGGTTGGCCATGTGAGGCCGTCACTCTGGGGAGGCTATCAGTACGAGCCGAGGTAGTACCTCTCAACCGGCCATTCTGAGCATCAGGGACCGGCAGGGCCAGTCAACCATTCCCGCCAAACCGACTCCGGATTACCTGCTTGAAGCTGGCCTCCACTTCCTCTTCTGTTGTGCCGTTACAGACAGACGCAGAGCCCGCGGATACCAAGCTCGCTGAGATGAAACTTTCGGTACATCGCCTCGGCAACGTCTTGCCCACGTTCGACTGCGGTAAGCGCGGTCACCGCAATGACGACCGTATCCCGCAGCAAATACTGGCTGCGTACCCCGTATCGGTACGACGGCGTGTGATTCTCAGCGAGCGCGGGCGTCAGGAGAAGGCCCACCAAGTCCTTCGGCCGCAGTTCCGCGTTGAGGTCCACCTCGACGATCAGATCCACGCTGCGTGTGTCTTCACGCCGCACGAGGATATCCGGCAGGCAGATGCGACTGGCGTGGCCCAACCCGCGCTTCTTCTCACCCAGATAGAGCGCGCTTTGCTCACTCTCCCCGGATAGGCCCCAGCTTGCGAGGTCATGGAGAATGGCCAGCGACGGGTGCCACTTGTTTTCGCAGAGCCACTGCCGCAGTTTCCGTACAACTGTATTTTGGTCCATGTTACTGATACAGCGAGGAGAGCACTCTTGACAACGGTTTGACAGTTAAAAATGGTTAATTATTACTTTCTCTGGGTTCCCAAAGTCGCGCTACCCGAAAGTGGCTAGAAACAGAATTACCAATTCATGAAGGCTGAACACATCGATCCATAATGTTTAAATGCCACGCGACGAACAGGGTTTCCGGTCATCCCCATGAAGTGACGGGGGGGCGGATTGCGAGGGTTGCCTGATCGTTCGAGTGCGCGGGGATCAAGCCGACACCTTCTTCCGAGCCGTTTCTGGAGATTGGCCGCTTAAGAATCACCGCGCTGAGGCGAAAATATCTCCAGTCCGTGCATCCGCTTCCACCTCGCCGCCCTCTACAAGCCCCGCCCGGTTCCGTAATATGGAATCGTATGGACGCGGAAAAGCGGCTAAAGCCTTAGTCGATACGGTGTTAGAGAATTTTGCCGAACAAAGCCAATTTGCGCGTACGACACGAAAGCCGGACGAGGCGTCCGGCGCGGTCCAGGGGGACCGTCCCACTGCGAAAACCCTGCTACGCTGTAGGGTTCGTAATGACCATCGGCAATCAACAACAACTGGAAGACGTTCTATCGCAGCCCACGGCGGCGGATGTCGAGGCCATGCGGCAATTGGAGGGCGACCTCCTGATCCTGGGCGTGGCCGGGAAGATGGGGCCGAGTCTGGCGCGCCGGGCACGGCGGGCTTGCGAGACCGCCGGCGTGCGCAAGCGCATCGTGGGCGCCGCGCGTTTCTCTTTGCCCGAGTCCCGAAGCCAGTTGGAAGATTGGGGCATCGAGACTATCACCGCAGACCTGCTGGATTTCGACGGCCATGCCGACCTCCCCGAGATGGAGAACGTCATCTACATGGCCGCGCGCAAGTTCGGATCCACGGGCAGCGAATCGCTGACCTGGGCCATGAACTCGTTTCTTCCAGGACGCATCGCCGAGCGCTACCGCGCGTCCCGCATCGTGGCCTTTTCGAGCGGCAACGTCTACCCGCTTTCCTCCGTCGCGCACGGCGGGTCCACGGAGAACGATGCCACCGGCCCGGTGGGCGAGTACGCGCAATCGGCGCTGGGCCGCGAGCGCATGTTCGAGTATTTTTCCAGCCGCTACGGCACGCCGGTCACGATCCTCCGGTTGAACTATGCCATCGACCTGCGCTATGGCGTTCTGCTCGACGTGGGCCAGAAGGTTTTCGAGCGGCGGCCCGTGGACCTCACCATGGGTCACGCCAACGTGATCTGGCAGGGCGACGCCAACTCCGTCTGTCTGCGTTCGTTCGCAATCTGCTCGTCGCCGCCGACGGTGCTGAACCTGACCGGCCCGGAGACGGTATCCATCCGGTGGGCGGCGCGCCGCTTCGCGGAGCGATTCGGCATCGAGCCGATACTCGAGGGCACGGAAGCGCCGACGGCCCTGCTCAATAACGCCGCGCGATGCCAGCGGATCTTCGGTTACCCAACCGTTTCCGTGGAGCGGATGATCGAGTGGATCGGGGACTGGATCTGCATGGGCGGGGCCACGCTGAACAAGCCGACTCATTTCCAGACCCGGGACGGCCGCTTCTGATGGCCTGGTGCGAACAGTTGCAGCGCGGCGTTGCGATTCCCGCGCACCCGCTGGCCCTGACCGCCAACCGGAAACTCGACGAGCGGCGCCAGCGCGCATTGACGCGCTACTATGCCGCGGCGGGAGCGGGCGGCGTCGCGGTGGGCGTGCACACCACGCAGTTTGAGATTCGCGACCCGCGCTTCGGCCTCTTCGAGCCCGTGCTGCAACTGGCCATGGAGGAATTGCGCGCGACGGACCTCATCCGCGTGGCGGGCATCGTCGGACCGACCGCGCAGGCCGTGAAGGAGGCCGAGTTCGCCGTCTGCTGCGGGTATCATGCGGGCCTGTTGAGTCTTTCCGCCATGCGCGACGCGAGCATTGCCCAAATGCTCGCTCATGTCCGTGCCGTAGCGTCGGTCATCCCGATCTTTGGCTTCTATTTGCAGCCTTCGGTAGGCGGGCGGCTTCTACCCTATGAGTTCTGGCGCGGGTTTGCGGAGATCGAGAACGTAGTTGCCATCAAGATCGCGCCGTTCAACCGCTATCAGACCATCGACGTTGTGCGCGCCGTGGCGGAGTCCGGCCGCGCGAACGAAATCGCGCTCTATACGGGCAATGACGACAACATCGTCGTGGATCTGCTGACGCCCTTCCGCTTCGGCGCGGCCGAATTGCGCATCGTGGGCGGCCTGCTGGGCCATTGGGCGGCCTGGACGAGCCGCGCCGCCGAGCTGATCGAGAAGGTCCGAAACGCTCCCGATCTGTCGCCGGGCTGGCTGCGCCTGGCGATCGAAGTGACCGACTCCAACGCGGCTTTGTTCGACTCCGCCAACGGGTTCCACGGCTGCATTGCCGGAATCCACGAGGTGCTGCGGCGCCAGGGTCTGCTCGAAGGCCGCTGGTGCCTGAATCCCGCCGAAGATCTCTCGCCCGGGCAGATGGAGGAGATCGACCGCGTCTGCCGCGCCTATCCGCATCTGACCGACGACGATTTCGTGCGCGAGCGCCTGGACGACTGGCTGCGCTGACTTGTCATACTGGCGTCCGGCAAGTATCCTTTCTGATTAGGAGCGTCCATGAACGCACTTCGCCTAATCCTGATTTCGCTTTCTGTTGCGGGAATCGCTCTCGCGGAAAACTGGCCGCACTGGCGCGGGCCGGATCACAACGGCATCAGCCGGGAGACCGGGCTGCCGGTCAAGTGGAGCAAGACCGAGAACGTCACCTGGAAGCTGGACCTGCCCGGGCCGAGCGGGTCCACTCCCATCATCTGGGGCGAAAGTATCTTCCTCAGCCTGCCGGATGGAGACGACCTTTACCTGTGGCGCGTGGACAGGACTAAAGGCACGCCGGCGTGGAAGCAGCGTCTCGGCGGCGGCAACGTGAAGGTGCGCAAGGGGAACATGACCTCGCCTTCGCCGGTCACGGACGGGAAGACGGTGGTGGTGCTGACCGGCACGGGAATTCTGAAAGCCTTCGACTTCAGTGGAAAAGAGCTGTGGGCGCGCGACATCCAGAAGGACTACGGCAAGTGGGGCCTCAACCACGGCTATGGATCGTCCCCGCTGCTGCACGAGGACGGCGTGTACGTCCAGGTGCTGCACGGCATGCACACCGACGATCCGTCGTACGTGCTCCGCGTTGACCTGAACTCCGGGAAAACGGTGTGGCGCGCGGAGCGCCCTACAAAAGCCATTCATGAGTCGCCCGACTCCTACACAACTCCGGCGCTTGTGCGCACGAAAAGCGGCGTTGAACTCGTGGTGACCGGCGGCGACTGCGCGACCGGCCACGATCTCAAGACCGGCAAGGAACTCTGGCGCGTGAACGGCTTCAATCCGGACAACAATCCGGCTTTTCGGGTGGTGGCTTCGCCCTCCGTGCAGGGCGACATGGTCTACGTCCCGACGCGCATCCGGCCGCTCATGGCCCTGCGCGCGGGCGGACGCGGCGACGTGAGCAAATCGCATCGTCTGTGGGACTTCCAGGACGGCCCGGACGTGCCTTCCCCCATTAGCGACGGCAAGTACTTTTACTCCGTCGGCGACAAGGGCATCATGTGGGTCCTGGACGCGCATACCGGCAAAGAATACTACGGTTCGCAGCGCATCCGGCCGGGCACATACAGCTCGTCCCCGGTGCTGGCGGACGGCAAGCTCTATGTGACCAATGAAGACGGCTTGACCACCGTTCTGGCGGCGGGCCCGGAATTCAAAGTGCTCGCCGAAAACGATCTCGACGATTATTGTCTGGCTTCGCCAATCGTCTCCGATGGGCAGATCTTCATCCGTACCTACGGACACCTGTACTGCATCGGCCAGCGGAAGAAGTAGGGATCAGCGGAAACCGCTCCCTCACGGTCACGGCTCAGCTACAAGCAGCACGATGATAAGACGTTACTGAGCCGCGACCGTCAGGGAGCGGACTTGGCAGGGTTCACGCTTCCGCCGGCGCGAACGAGGCGTGAAAGCCGGGATGGATCTTGTGGCACAGCGGGAGCCTCGCAACTGGCCCTGAGGCGACGCACGCGGCGTTGAAGAGCAGGACCTCCGCGCGATCCGCTACGGCATCGAGGTGCTCCACAAGGATTAGGGCCTCTTCCCGGTTGCGCGGGTTCGCCACGAATACCGGCTCTCCCGCGAGGTAGTGGCCGGATGGCGCCTGATAGACATCGCGCACGCCGCCTTTCTCCCACGAGCCGTGCGCCAGTTGATCGAAGAATTTCCGGCCGCTCTTTCCAGTGGCCGAAATTCCCAGCATCCAGAAATCGTCGTAGGGCTCGCAAACCAGTTGCGGATCGATGGACGGAAAATCCGGAGCGCGGTCGTAGTCCATGGCCGTCCGCTCCACCAGCTCGCGGCTCTCCAGATCGATCAGGTAGCGCACCGGGCGGCAGCGCGCCACCGTGCCGAAGAGATCCGGCAACGGCTGGTATTCCGGATACACGGGGGCTTCCAGCTCCAGAATGTCGACTGTCAGCCGGCTGCCCTCCTCGAAGGCGTTGATCAGGTGCAGGCAGTAGCCGCACCCGGTTGACACGTCGAACGCGGTCTCGGTCTTCGACTCCCGTGGCGCAACCAGGATCCTCGAACCCTTCTCGGGCTCCCAGGCCAGCGACTCCATCACCGAAATTCGCTCGCCCCAGAACCGCGTGAAGTTCATGATCAGGGGGCTGAGAAAGAAGACCACGTGCCGGTGGGTGATGCCGAAATCGTGATTGGAGTGCTGATGCTGGAGCAGGTGCCTGCGGCGGCGGACCTGCCGGCCGGCCGCATCGAACTCGAAGACGTTCAGCATGGGCTGCGTGGCCGAGAACGAGATACCGAAGTTGAACAGGTGGCCGCTCGCCGGATCGAACTTGGCGTGTGCGGCGAAGGGCGTCACCTCGTTGAGCTTTCCCTGGAAGTCGTATTCTCCGCGCGTTTCGAGCGTGACGGGATCGAGCTCGTAAGGCAGCGACTGCTCGCCGAATGCCAGCAGCGTTCCGGCGAACGGATAGACGCTGACATTCACCGGGGGTTCCAGCATGACATTGCGGCGCAGCCGGTCGCCGGGAAAAGCCGTGCCGAAGCCGCGGTAGACGAAGCGTCCCTCGGCCTCCTCGTCCTTCAGCTTCAGGGTCTGGATGAAGCGGTTCGTGAAGCGCACGCCGCCTTCGGCAAAGCGCAGCGAGCACACCATGCCGTCGCCATCCAGCCAGTGCTTGTAGCGCATGCCGGCCCGCTCGAACCGGGCCGGTCCGTTGACGTAGTACGTGCCGCGCAGCCACTCCGGCACCCGCCCGCTAATGCCCGTGACCTCATAGGAGTCCTCGACGGCATCGAAGAAAAAGCAGCGTTCCAGACAGGGCGCCAGATCGCTCATGCGCCGACGCTCTCCGAGGCGGGCTGCACGAAGGCTTCGAGCGCGAAGGGATTCAGGTTCCACTCCTGCATCTCCGCCGAATCGGCGAAAGGCTCGTAGGCGGCGCGTATCTCTTCCGGGTCGAAGCGGAAGTCGCGCAGCTTGATGCTGGCGATGAAGGCCGCATTCAGGAGCACCTTCTTGTCTCCCAGCGTAGACGCGTAAACGTGCGCCACAATGTACCGCGCGAACTCCTTGAGCCGCGCGGCGTGCCGCTCCAGGACGTCCATGGCCTCCTCGCGCGTCACGCCCACCTCGTAGAAGAGCTTCTCCGAATCGCGCAGCGGGTGCATCTCATAGAAGTCGTTCAGGTAGGGCGCGGCGGGCGTATTTCCACGCGTCTTCTTCCACTGGTAGAACGCGCTCAGGAAGTGCTGCAGGTTGCGATTGACGGGGCCGAGCAGCGCGAACTTGCGCAGGTAGAAGCGCATGAATTCCGGATCGGTGAACAGGTCGTTGATGAACGGCAGCACGTAAAAGCCGAAGTAAACGGCCAGCTCCCAGGTGTATTTCAGCGTAAACGCTTCCTGATCGCCCAGGCAGTCGTAGCTGACGGCGTAGGAGGGCACATAGGCCTCGTACATCACCTTCATGATCTGCTCGTTCATGCGGCACTTCTGGTCGAGCATCGCGGGATCGCCGTTCACGGCATCCACGATGAGCGTGTTGTAGATGGAAATCAGGTCGCTGCCGGGGCTGTAGAGCGGGTCGGAGAAGCGGCCCGCTTCGCCCGTCATGGCCCAGCGCGAAGGGCTGATGGTCTGCCGCGCGTCGTAGGAATAATCGAAGAAGCGCCCTTCGTCCACGATCGTGCGATGCGGCAGGTCGCGCTGGAAGAGCGGCCACTGACGGCAGGCGAAATCGAGCATTTTGCGGCCGTTCGAAACCAGCTCGGGCGAAATCACGGACTTGTCGTAGACCAGGCCGAGGCTGGTCTTGCCGTGCAGCGGGATGATCCAGAACCACATGCCCTCGGCGCAGAAGTGATTGGTGGCCAGGAAGTAGGGAAAGTTACCCTGCTTCATGCGGTCGCGATGAATGCGCGTCTCCCGGGGCGGCCGGTCAGTAAGCTTTTCGATGTTCACCAGCCCGTCCACCCAGCACCAGGTAGAGCCGTGGCGGATGGCGTTGGCCTGGGTCAGGCCGAGCTTCTTCTTCAGGAACTGGCCGCGGCCGGAAGCGTCCACCACCCAGTGGCATCGTGTTTCGCCGAGGGAGCAGGAAAGCCGGTGTTGCCCCTCTTCGGAGAGATCCACATCCAGCTTCTCCACGCCGCCCTCGAAGTCCAAACGCTCGTTGCGCCGGTTGACATCGAGCAGGTGCGCTTCCAGAATATTGCGATCCAACTGGAAGGTGGCGATGTTGGAGCCCAGCCGGATGAAGGACTTGCTGTAGTCCTCTAAGCTGCGGCCGCCGCCGGATTCGGTCCGCCACTGGAAGCGCAGGTTGTACTTCAGGAAGTGTTCGGTAAGCAGGTGCTCTTCGAGATCCAGCACCTTGGACAAGTAGTAGCCGCTCAACTGAACCAGCGACTCGCCGACCTTCTGCGTAGGACCGGGCACATCCGAACGCCGGTCGAGAAGCAGCACGGTTTTGTCCGTGTAGAGCAGGAAGTGGCGGGCGAGCGTGAGACCAGCCAGGCCGGCCCCAACAATCGCAATGTCGTATTCTTCGCGCAACGAGCGGGCCATGGCAGAATTTTAGCGTCCTTTTTCGTACGAACGCTAGTTTTCCCGCAAATTTCGTTCCGGATGGCTCAGCGCTTTTGCGATCCCAAAAATCTTCTGCCGCTGATCCTGCTACGCTTTCGTCACCTCGCCGAAACGAACGTCATGTTGGGGTTGTTGAAGTAGGGCGTGTTCGTAAAGTTGAACGAAACCCGTCCGGCCGGGAGGGCCGATGGGGGCCTCACCCAGAAAGCAGACTGTTTTCATTCTTATCTAGTAACTTGCAGCACGGGTCCGAGTTTCAGCTTCGGCTCGGGAAGTGAAAGGAGCTTGCGGACATTGTCCACCACGCCACAGACTTCGCCCCTGGATATGCGGGCATCCGGCTCGAAGCGGTTGTCGCTGACAGGTCCCATTAACTTTCTGTGCGCCAGAGCATTGATCGCGTTGTAATTCGGATGGCTCGGAGTTACATCCGCGAACGCCGCCTCTCCGGCCTTGTCGGGCTTCAGGCCGAGTCCGGTGTAGATCCACTGCGCGAGATCCGCCCTCGTGGCCAGATCTTCGCATTTCATTTTCAGCGCCTGCTCCTCGGTGATGGCTCCCATCTTGTAAAGCGTCATGAGGTAATACGAAGACCAGTGGCTGGGGCGCGTGGACGCTCCTGACGGATTCCAGTGGCGCATCTTCCAGAAGTCCGTCTCCCAGTCGTCCACCTTTACTTTGAGATCGAGCCCGTGAAAGACAACCTGGCTCATGTGAGCTTTAGTGGAGTGCTCGTCGGGACGGTAGGTGTAGTCGTCGAAGCCGTCGGTGATTGCTGCCATGCTGAGCCGCTGGATTGCCTGGAAGTGGGGGTGAGAGGGAAGCAGGTCCGAGTAGTAGAACAGCGTGCTGCCCTGTTCGAGCAACTTGCGCTGCAATTCCGGCACGGAAACCTGGCGCGGCTGGATCTTGTTCCGGATCGCCAGCGCGGCGGCCACTCCGGCGGCCTGCCCCATCGACATGCGCGGTGGATCGGTGCGCAGCACGCCGAACCCTATGTGGGTAGCGGAGACAGCCATCGGCACTAGCAAGCCATCCACCTCTTTCGGAACCATCACTCCGTAAGGGATCTGATGGGGCGCCCAGATCTTGTAAGGGTCTCGAGTCTCGTCGCGCGCCCAGTGCACGTATCCTTCGAAATCCTTCGCCATCTGATGGGAGTCTGAATCCCAGTCGCCGGTCGCAATGCTGTCGTTGAAAAGCGGCGGACGGCGGAAACCGGGCACGCGAATGCTGTCGCGTTCGGCGTACACGTACATCCCCTCTAGACGCCTGCCTTCGCGCACGTACAGCATGTAGGGCACATTGCCGTTGTCGGGGTATTCGTCGTCGGCTAGGCCGATATTCTTCTCGCCCATCACTGTTTGCCGGTAATAGAGCAGCCCCAAGGCATGGTTCTTGTGCGCTTCATAGATCCGCTGGCGCTCCGCCCGGTCTCCATCGATGTACGTCGCGTTAAGGTCCGTGATGTCGGTTGCGCCAAGATTGGTTTTCCCGTTCGGCAGGTTCGGGACGGTCTTCGCGGGTGAGGGAACGTAGTTGGCCGGATCGTAGCCCGGAGGCTTGGGGATCGTCTTGTCAGCACCATGTCCGTAGTCTTTTACTGTAATGATCATGGAGAAGGCTTGTAGCTTCTTGTCGCCTTCGCCCGATCCGAAGTATTGCCCGTCCCAGGTCATGTACATGGCGCCAGCATGAGGCTCCTCGGGAGTGCGCGGCTCGCGGCCGATGCGGAATGCGGCTTCCGCCAGGGGCAACAGGTCTCCCTCGTGAGTTGCGTCCATCACGATTGCGGCGTCGAACGTCGTGTCCGCGCCGCCCTGGACCGCACGCGTGACAACGCCTGTTACGCGATTGCCCGTCTTCAACACGCGCACGGGATACTGGCGATAGAAGACCCTGATGCCCGGGATCTCCGCGACCATTTCCTTAAAGATTTTGTCGGCGACTCGCGGTTCGTACACCAGCCCTTGCGATCCCCAGGGTCGCCCGAACGGAAAGAAGTGCGGTTGACTCTTCGGGGCGGAGTTCACGATGGGATCGTTGGGGAAATGCTCGCGGTGGTACTTCATCACGCGCTGCCGGAACTCTTCATAAATGCCGCTGCAGGCGCCGAGGGCACGGATGTTCGTGTGCGACACTCCGTTCGAAAACATCCCGCCGAGCGAGGGACTCTCCTCTGTGAGCGCTACTTTCAATCCTTCGCGGCCCGCGGCGATGGCTGCTCCAACGCCGGAAGCGGTAGCGCCCACGATTACTACGTCATAGCGTTCGCCCTGGCTCTGCTTGCCGCAGCCGTACAGGAAGAGCAGCGTGGCCAGAGCGGCCGCAGTACAGTTCTGTCTTTTCAAGGGGCCTCTCAAAATAGGATCTTGAGTCCCAGTTGGACGATCCGCGCATCCCGCGCCGAGTTGATGGTAGCGAACGTTCCGCTGCGATTACTGCCGTCCGGACCCGGCACGAAAGTCGTATCGGGGAACCCGAGGTTGACGTGGTTGGCGACGTTGAACGCTTCCACGCGGAACTGAAGATTCAGCCGCTCCCACAGATTCGTGTTCTTGAGGAGCGAGAAGTCGAAGTTCACCGTCCCGGGTGTGCGGACGTCGGGCAGCGTCCTGCCGACGTTCCCCAGCGTGAAGGAAGGGGGGTTGACGAACGTATCGGGATCGAACCACCGGCTGGCGCCTCGATCATCGAGTTTCGCGCTGACTCCGGTGGAGTTCGGCCTGTCGGCCCGGAAATTATTGGCGCCGCGCACGACCGTTGGCAGCCCGCCCTGAAGAGTGCTGATGACGTTCACTTGCCATCCGCCCAGGACTGCCCCGGCGAAACGATTCTGGATGTTCCACTTCTTGCCCCGGCCGACGGGCAGATCGTAGAGCCCGCTAAAGACAAAACGCTGCGACACGTCGGTGGGGTCGAGTGAGCGTTCGGAGCGCCGATCGAACTTCCCGTTCTGGTAAGTAGTGATGAGAGCCTGCTCGGCGCCGTCGAGCTGGCCGGCTGCGCGCACGCTGTCGTTGATCAGTTTGCCGAACGTGTACGAGGCCAGCACGGCCAGTCCACTCGAAAGCCGCTTCTCGACGCTCATCAAGAGGGCATGGTAACTCGAATTGCCCATCGTAGGCCCCGGCTCCCCAACGGCGATGTTGTTGTAATACGGGTAAGGACGCAGGGACTGGCTTCGCGCAATGGTGGGGGTGCCAAGAGCGCCGGGCACGATTCCGGCATACGGGTTCGGGACCTGTGCCTGGAGCGCCAGCCCCAGACTCCAATACTGTGGATCGAGCTGGTTGAAATCGTAGGCGCCCCCTACCATGTGGGTCCCGCGGTTGGCGGAGTAGGCGGCTTCGAACAACCATCCCTTCGCCAACTGCTGCTGCAATGACAAGGTCCATTGCATCGACTCTGGCGTCCTTCCGCTTGACTCGCCGTAGATCACGTTCTGTCCGAGCAAAGCGCTAGGGCCAAGCGCCGACCCTGTCGGGGCAGTGGGCGCGGACGGAAACCCGTTCCTGAACTGAAACGCGGCGAAATTCGCGTTTCCGCCAGGTGGCAGGTAATTCGTCGTGGTTTCGGAGAAGCCCGCGCCTCCACCAAAAAACTGCCGGAAGAAAATGTAAGGGTAAAAGACGCCGAAGCCACCGCGCAAAGCGGTCTTGCCGTTTCCGAAGACGTCGTAGGCGAATCCGGCTCGCGGTCCCCAGTTGTTGCGGTCTGGCGAAAGAATGGTCCGCCCATAGTCGATGCCTGCGTATTCCATTCGGCCCAGAAGCTGAGTCTCCGGATTGACGGCAAATGGGTTGAAATTGGAGGTCCCGTTGTGCCTCTCCACCGGCCAGGATTGATAGTCGTATCGTAGTCCGAGATTGAGCGTCAGTCGAGGGGTGATCTTCCAATCGTCCTGAACGAAGAAACTCATGGAATGGCCTTCATTCGCGAATCCTACGTGGGTACTGGCGACGGCGCTGGCGACGGCGCCGTACATAAATGTCGCGAAGCCGAAACCGGTGCCGGCGGGACGCTGCGGATCGGCGGTCAGCGCCGCCGGAAACTGGAATGTACCCGAGGGAGCCCGCAACTGTGTCTGGTTGGCCTGTTGCATGCGGAAATCGCCGCCGAACTTGAGGGTATGTTTGCCGCGAATCCACGTCAAGGTATCGGTCAATTGAGGCGACAGCGTGGACCTGTTCCCAATCACACCGATGCTAAAGCCGGGCAGGCCTGTATTGATGGCCGGGATGGCGTCCGAAGGGAAATTGGCGGGCAACCCAAGCTTTTGTGGCCAGCCCTGGTTCGCGCTGGCGGCGACGAAAGTAAACGCCAGGCGCGAAGCGCTCAGGCGCAGCTCATTGAGCATCGTCGGGCTGAACGTGTGGATGTCCGTCAGAATAAAGTTGCGCGTAATATAGTTGTCGTCTCGCGCCCGCACCAGCGGATCGGGATAGGGCGACGCATTCACGCCGTTGTTGGTCTTGTGGTTGAAGTTCAGGATGCGGCCGAACAGCGTGTTCCTGTCGCCGAACCGATGGTCGATCCGGGTGGTGAACTGCCGCATGCTCAGGATCTCGCCATTGTCACCGATGAAGTTATTGGAATTGGTGAACGGATCGCTGGGAGCGCGATTGGGCAGCGGGAAAAACTGCAGCATATTCCTCGAAACTGGATCGATTCGGCTGGCGGGAATGATGTTATTCGGCGTCCGGTCTCTGACAAATCCGGCTCCGGCCGGATTCGGCCGTGTGGAGGCCGGGTCGAACAGCGGGATCTGGTTGCCGGTGGCGTCCCGCAACTGCGAGAAGTCTCCGTTCCGTTCCGCCTCTGTCGGCACACGGAAAATCGGCTGGGCGTTGCGCCTGTACCGCCACTCCTCGATGTTGAAGAAGAAGAAGGTACGGTTACGCCCCTGGTACACGCGTGGAATCACGACCGGGCCGCCCACCGCGCCGCCGAATTGGTTGTAGCGGAACGCTGCTTTGTTGAGGGCGAAAGCGTTCCGGGCGTCCAGTGCGTCGTTGCGGAAGAACTCGTAGAGGGAACCGTGGAAAGTGTTGGTGCCGGACTTCGTCACTACGTTAACCACGCCGCCGGCAGTGAAGCCGTACTCCGCCGAAACCGTGTTGGTCTGCACCTTGAACTCTTCGATGGCGTCCACCGTGGGGTTCACGTTGAGATCCGCATTGTAACCTTGCACGTTCGCCCCGCCATCGAGCAGGAAGCTGTTTAGCCCGATGGGCCCACCGTTGATGCTCACATTCGAGAGATGCGTGCCCCGGCTGATAAATCCGCTGGTTGTCGGGCCCGTGGAGGGCTTCACGGCCGGCGCCAGCATCATCAACGCCAGGGCGTTGCGGCCGTTCAGCGGCAGCTCCGCGATGCGCCGGTTCTCGATCACCTTGCCGACCGTCCCGGACGCGGAGTCAACTAGCGAGACTCCCGTCACCTCCACCGATTCCGCAACAGCACCCACTTCCAACACGACGTTAATTCGCGCTACTTGATCCACGGCCAAGGTGATCCCATCCCGGCTCACGGGCTTGAACCCCTGGTGCTGGGCGGACATCTGATATCGGCCGGGCGGTAGCAGCGGCGCTGTATAGTAGCCTTCGCGGTTTGTTACCGTCTTGCGCGTGACCCCCGTTTCCACGTTGGTGACGGTAATCTGGACCTCGGGGACGACTGCGTCGGAGGAGTCGGTGACGCGCCCCGTAATCTGCGCCGTCTGACTCATGGCGGCCGTGGCGCAGAGTAGTGACAGTATAGCTAGCTTCATGGCTTTGTCCTCATGGGGAATCTGGATATCGGGATTCGGAGAACATCTCGATGGAGATGCGGGACTCCAGGTCGCGGCTCTCGCCGGACAGTTCGGTCAATGCGGTGAGCAGGGCACTGACCGTATGTTCTGGAGGCTCGTCGGGAGTGGGCGCTCCAGCGAACAGTCGGCGAGTCAGGCGATCGATGTCTTGAACCCGCTCAAACATCGACAGCAATGCCGCACGTCCGCTCGTCTCGCGCGCTGTATTCGCCGGCTCTGCCAACTGCCCGAATACCGCGCTGAGAACCGGCTCCACGAGCGCACGGTAACGCCCGGTGCTTTGGCGGATACCGTTCACATGATCGCGGAGCATGCTTTCCAACAGCCAAATTGGCGGCGGGTGCAGCCGAAGGGCTTTTTCGGAGGGAAACGCTTTCAACAGCCGATGGAGGGCCCATGCATGGGAGAGCGATGCGCCTGCCTCGGACACCACCCCGTTGGCAAGTTTGATGGTATGGGTGGCGGCATTCCCGCTCGCCTCGTAACTGGAGAAATAATCCCTGAGCTGCTCCTCGATCGGCAGAGCGGCGCCGCGTATCTCGATGGTCCCACCCATGGCCGACGCTTCGGACGCCTCCGGCGCCACCGGCTCCGCCTCCATCGCTTCCCCTATGGTTAGGATCTCGACTCGGACTCCGCGAATATCGCGTAGCGCCAACGCAAGTTGCCGCTTCCGCTCGACAGTTTCCACCACGCCATGTACTCGCACGCCGGCGGCTGACACTATGATTTCCAATGGTTCGCCGACACAGGCTCCCGCGCGGTGTAGTGCGTATAGGGTATTGACCTCGGCTGCCAGCATATCTTCATCGGATTCCCTGCGATCGGATTCCCCGCGGGGAAGCAAAGCTTTCCGGGGTACGGAAACCACCAGCGCCTGGGGCGTCAACTTGGGTGTCGGAGGCGGAGGAGCGAAGAGGGAGGCAACGGTTAATCTGGGTACGATCCGATAGCCGCTTAGAACCAACCGATACTCGCGAACTTCGCGATCTCCCTGAACCTTCAAGACCTGCTCGACCGGCCACCAATCCGCGGCGCGTACGAGAAGCCGCATCTCGATAATAGAACTCCGGGCATGGGGGCCATTCGAAACCACTTGCAACCAATAACCCTGTTTGCCATCCGCCAACTTGACCGGGCGAACGCTCGCCGATTCCTCTTGGATACTCTTCCACCACGCCTCAAGACCCGCCGGAGACAGTGGTGCCTGGGTGCGCCAAAGGCCGCCCGCGAAGGCCGCCCGCAGTTCCTCCCAGACGATTTCGCCCCCTCGGGTCTCCATCCGATCTGCGCCTGCATCGTTCCACAGCTCGACTTCGGCGGTAGTAGCTGGTCCGGCGCCGGTCCGCCGCGTTACCCGCAGCTTCTGGTGTACTACTGAGTCCTTGGTTTGGTGGACTCTCGCCGCCTCGGCGCGGCCGGCTAGCTCCAGCAACTGCTTGGCGGAAACTACACGAACCGACGAAAACTCCAACCATAGCAAGGCCGCAGCAGCTACCACACCGATACCCGCAAACCTCCACGTGGGCCGGAATCGCACCGGGTTGGGCCATTGCGCCGGCTGACCCTCCAAGTCCAACTCGAGGCGCCGCAAGCGCGGATTGAACAGCCTCCAGCCGCCCGGCGGCTGATTCCCTGGCGCACTCAGGTTCTGCTGGCGGGTCGAAATAAACTCCGCAATTGTCTGCCGCATGCGGTCCTGGCGAGTCCGGCACTGCCAGCATGCGTCAAGATGCATCCGGATCTTCTCCGTCTGACGGGGCTTCAGCTCCCCATCCAGTAAGGCCAATAACTCGTCATCGGGTACGTGCTGGCGGTTGCGAAGCCAGAGATGGAAGTTGCGGTTATTCATGCGACTCCATACTCATCTTCTTAACGGCGCGGCTGAGGAAGGTTTGCACCGTCGGGATGGCGATTCCCAGGATCTCGGCAATTTCTCGATACCGCAGCCCTTCCGCCCGAAGTTCCAGGCATTGCCGTTCTTGCGGTGTCAGCTTCTCCATAGCGGCGCGGACGAGAAGGAGCTTTTCTCGCTCGAGCACATTTGATTCGATACTAGTGGCGCAATCGGCAGCCTGCTTCTGCGCCAACGCGCCTTGAATACAACCGGCCGCGTTTTCCACCTGCCGCCGGCGTTGAAGGTCGATCGCCAGGTTGTGCGCAACACGAAAAATCCATGCAGGGATGCTGTCTACACTCCGCCCTCGCAGGAGATCGCTGTACAACCGCAGGAATGCTTCCTGCGCCAGATCCTCGGCCTCCGCATGGCTGCCGCAAAAAACCAGCAGATACCGGTAGACTGGCATCCGCAATTTGAGAAATATATCTGTGACTTGCTCCCGAAGGAGACTAGTTTGGTCATCCTCGCCAGCGGACTCCCCGGCCAGAAACCACTGTCCAGCGACTTCAGCCTTTTCTTTCAAAGTTCCTTTCAGCGCCGCATCGGGCCCAAGCGTGGCTCGGCAATATCGTAGCGATTAGATAACGTACCAAGCGCAGCATTTTATGACAAATCCCGGACGGATTTCCGACAACTGACCCTAGCCGAAGTTCGTCACGGCTGAGGCCGAAAGGCAGCTAAGTCGTTCGGAGTCAGCTCAGGCAGTCGCCGAGTCTACACTACATTGGCGGTCCTTCAGCAGTTCCTCTTCAAACTGCTTCATCTGGCTGCGCGGTGTGCCCACCAAATATTGGCCGCCCGCTTTCGAATCGCTTGAAGATTCTCCTCACTGACGATGCCCCGATCGAACACCCAGATCCGCCGCCTGGCCGTACTTGCGCTCCACCATGCGCAGGATCGTTTCCATCGTCGAAACATCGGCACGGTTGCCGTCGAACGTCTCGTAGCTGAACGGGAATCCTTCACTGTTGACGATGAGCGCGATCACCATCTGATCGCAATCGGGACGGTGATCGCGCGAGTAGCCGCGGCGCATCATCGGATTCTTTTCCGCCGCGCCCTCCACATACGTGCTCGTCAGATCGTAGAGCAGCACATCGAATTCTGCCCCGAACCATAGCGTTCCTTGAGATGACGCTCCAGCTTCGTCTTGTGCGGCAGAATCCGATCCAGACAGCGGTACAGCCGGGTATCATTGATCTTGCCTTCTTCGATTCCCAGCAGATCATCCAGCGCCGTGGATGGATACCAGCGCTCTTCAATCGCCAACTCACGGCCCGGCGCGTACAGCCGATTGACCGCCAGCACGGCGGCGACACGCGACCACGGCACGTTGGCCTCGTGCTCGTCGACGGCCTGTTCGAAGAAGCGGTCCAGCTCGAGACGTCTCCAAAGTTCCAGTCCCAACCAGCAGGAGCCGAACTGCCGCGTCCGCTCCAGACGCACTTTGTTCAGCAGCACTCGCGCTACCTGAGGATCATCCGGCGGTGCTTCCACCTGCGACGGGAACAGCTTCAGTTGCTGCGCCTCGCCCTGCTCATTAAAAACTTCAATCGTCTTCAACCAGCGCGCCTGCCCGGAACTGTTCAGCTCGCCGAGATAGCACAACGTTTTCTGGCGCGGACCATCAGGCGTATGCACCGTTTCCACCAGCGACCAATATGTGGTCCTTGCCGTCTCTAGTTTCCCGCGAATATCGTAGGAGTCGGCCTCTGGCGTGGGAGACGGACACCGGTCAGCCTGGGTGCGCCACATGACAGGTGTCACAGTTGTTCGAGGCCTTTCTTGCGTCATGGCAGGCCATGCAGGAAACCATGGAAATCGGTTTTTCCTTCCGCAGCACGTCGCTTTCGGCCACTGCCCCATGACACGTTTCGCACGCGATGCCCGCCTTCGCGTGATGCCGCTTGTGGGAGAAAGAAACGAAATTCGGCAGTTGGTACAGCCTCGCCCAGCGAATTGGCTGTTTGTTACGAGCGTGTTCTGCGACCTTGGCAATTTCGATACTGTCTTTTTTGACGGCCCGGTGACAGCTCATGCAGAGCGACTCCGCGGGAATGCCAGCGGCCGTCCCATTGCCTTGCATCTTATGGCAGTCCGCGCATTTTGTTCCCGTAGCAACGTGAGCGCGGTGGCTGAACGGGACAGGCTGCGCCAGCTCCGTGCCAACTGGCGGCGCCGGCTCCTGCTGAGACCAGGCGCAAAGTCCCATGAACAGGGCTGCCGCAGCCAAGGGAATCCACTTCATGGCAACGAGAAGGCTACGAATGAGTCGCCAGCCGGGGTCTTCAGTCTCCCGCCTCCTACCGCAACCACGACATACTGCTTTCCTCCCACTTCGTATGTAGCGGGCGTCGCATACGCTCCGGTTTCCATTTGGGTCTCCCAAACTGTCTTCCCGGTCTTCGCATCGAAGGCGCGGAACTTCGAGTCCTGTGTCGCGCCGATGAACACCAGGCCGCCGGCGGTGACAATCGACCCTCCGAAGTTATTCGTCCCGGTGGGCGGGATGCCGGGAGCCTTCAGCTCCGGATGCTCGCCGAGAACGATCTGCCACTGTATCTCGCCCTTGTTCAGATCGAGAGCGGTCAACTGCCCCCAGGGCGGCCGCATGGAAGGATACCCTTCGTCGTCATAGAGCTGCCCGTAACCCTTGTGGTCGAAGGGGAAGCCGGCGTCCTTGGGCGCACCCACGAGCGTCATCAGGCTGATGCTCTCGTTGGAGCTGACGTACAACAAGCCCGAGCCCGGATCGAAGCTGGCCCCTCCCCAGTTGGCGCCACCCGCGAATCCAGGGTATACGGCATTGCCCTTGAGGCTGAGGGGCGTGTAAATCTCCCCCGCTGCGAGCTTGCGATATCTCTCGAGAACGTAAGCCCGCTTCTTCGGCGACAGATTCGTGATGTCTTCCTCGAAAAAACGATGGCGGCTGAAAGGCGGAGGCTTGACGGGAAACGGCTGCGTAGGCGCAAGTTTCTCCCCCGAGATATCCGAGGGCGCCATACGCCGCTCTTCGACTGGAAACAGCGGTTTTCCGGTCTCGCGATCCAGCAGGAAGGTCATTCCTGTTTTTGTTACCTGTGCCACCGCATCCACTTTGCGCCCGTTGTGGGTCACCGTCACCAGATTGGGATTGCAAGGCAAATCGTAGTCCCAGATGTCGTGCCGCACGGTCTGGTAGTGCCAAATGCGCTTTCCGGTTGTAGCATTCAACGCGACTATGGAGTTGCCGAACAAGTTGTCGCCGAGCCGGTCGCCGCCGTAAAAATCGAAGGTGGGCGAGCCGAGAGCGAGAAAGACCCACCCGCGTTTCTCGTCCACGCTGAGACCGCCCCAGTCATTGGCGCCGCCGGCCCGCTTCCAGGCGTCCGGAGGCCAGGTGTCATATCCGAACTCGCCGGGGTGCGGAATAGTGTGGAATATCCACTTCTGTTGGCCCGTTCGCACATCGAACGCGCGAACATGACCGGGCGCCGACGGCCGGGGCCCTTCGCCGGTAGTAGAGCCAAGGATAATCAGGTCGCGATAGACAGCGCCCGGACTGGTGATGTAGTACGCGAGCCCGCCGATGTCCCGATCGAGGCCTTTGGTGAGGTCCACCTGCCCGTTGGCTCCAAACGATGGAACTGGCTTTCCGGTTTTCGCATCCAGGGCCACCAGGTAGGACCGGTATGTGAAGAGGATGCGTTTGTCGGTCCCGTTCTGCCAGTAGGTCACGCCGCGGTTCACGCCGCGCGGCCGGTCGTCGTCGCTGTTCTCGAACGGATCGAACGTCCAAAGCGGCTCCCCCGTGTCGGCTTGCACCGCTGCCACCTTTATTTGAGGGGTCGTAAGATACATGACGCCGTCGACGATAATCGGCGTGCACTGGATCTGCGTAACCGGACGGTCGGATTTGTCCCCTGTCCGGTAGGTCCATGCGACCTTCAGCCTCGCAACATTCGCAAGGTTGATCTGGCTGAGCGGGGAGTAGCGGCTGGATCCCGCGTCTCCGCCATAGAACTGCCATTCCCAGTCTTTTCGGGGCTGCGCATCGCCGGGCATCATCAGGATGGAAGCCAGAACGGCTGCAAGCATGGGGGTAAAGGTTCGTGTCATCGGCGCCTTTCGATACACTACAGAATACCCTCCATGAGCGGCGAATGACTATCCAAAGCCCGGTCAGACGGCGACGACTTCAAGCATCTCCGACAAGCCAGCGAAATCGTCCGGATTGCGCGTGTACAAGGGCAGACCCGCCGCGACCGCGGTCGCGGCAATAAACAGATCCACCGCGCGCCGGCCGCGCGCTTTGCGGCCTGCCGCGCCGACAGCGGCGTAGACACGGCCGTATGCACGAGCCACGGCCGCATCCACCGGCAGCGGCTCGAACGTTGCCTCGGCCCGCTGCAACCGGTCCTGGCGGCGGGCGCGTTCTGCCGGATCGGCGGTCGCGTGCGGTCCTGCCGCGAGTTCGGCCATGGTAATCGCGGAGACGGCGAGATCCAAGGGCAAATCGGCCGGGTCGATCAGCTCCAGGTCAATGACAACGGAAGTGTCGATGAGCCCGCGGGGATGGTGTGAGTCAGGCACGCGGCGTGGGATCCTGATCAATCAGGGCGTCCACATCTTTCCGAAAACGCCCGAACGCCACGCGTGGGGCGCGGGCGAAAGCGGCCAGGGCGGCTTCGGCCGGTACGAACACCCGCTGACGCAGCGGAATCAGCTCACCGACGGGCACACCATTGCGCGTGACGATGAAGGACCTACCCCTGTCCAGTGCCCGCATGATTCGCCCGCTTTCGTTGCGGAGTTCTCGTTGGGTGATACGCCGGGTCATCGGACTCCATTGTAGCACGCGCGCTACGCGGACGATTCAGCGGTCCCTCAAACCGAAAGTAGTTTGCGCCGCAGTGCCGACATTGAGTGGGTGTTTTGCGGTAAAATTTTCCGGCGCCTTGAAATAACGTCCTGACGCGATTTGTATGGCTTGCCGGGGCACCCACTCCCTGGCCGTGGGGCTTCTCTGTAAGTACCTCATACCATAGTCCCTCAGGACGCTGGCTGCCCAGCGCTGGCAGAACGGCGACTTGGTTGCTACGTCTGCCTCTTGAGCAGGCCCGGAATGTTTGAATCATTCCCTTTTTGTACAACGAAACGTCGACGATTATCCCAGAAAGCTTTCGACGGTGCCGTTGCGCGCGGAGGTTCGGTTATTCTTCTCGTTGAAGATGATCCCTACGCACGTGACTTGATGCTGCTCGTCCTTGCGCGGGGAGGGTACACTGTCTTCGGAGCTGCCAATGGGGAAGAGGCCGTAGCGCTATCCAGAGATTATCCAGGCCGCATTGACGCGCTCCTGACCGACATTCTGATGCCAGGTATGGACGGTCATGAATTGTGTGAAATCATCATGGGCGAACGACCGGGAATCAGAATCCTTCAGTTGTCGGGTTATCCCGGCGAGACGATCACATGCGGCAATCGTGAGCTTCCATTCCTCCAGAAGCCATTTACCTCATCCGTGCTGATGGCCAAAGTAGGCGACGTATTGAATGGACCGCCTGGAGAACCCGCCGGGCGCCCGCTAAAGTTCCCGGCAGAGTCTGCCGATCAACCCCCGGAAGTAGTAACCTCAGCTCCACGGTGGTGCGTTCGCCCTGGATCACCCAGCCAAGGATATACCCTAACGCTCGCGGAACAGTGGCCGCTCCTCGCCATCGGCGCACTCATCGTGATCTCCGCGGCCATCGGCCTCCTGCCGGAAAAGTCACGGGCGCCCGTCTCAACGCCATCCTCGCCTGGCTCCGCCTCCCCTGGCGCCTCCGCCTGAGTTTTCCGGGTCTCGGCCAAAGGGAGCGGTTGCTGATAGCTGACGGCTTTGCCCATTACCACTTGGTACTCCCCAGGACATTTCATACGTTCCAGTTGCTCGTTGAAGCCACGCATCAGCCGCGATTGGGTGGTGAGCGCGGAAGGAATCGAACCTTCAACCTAGTGATTAAGAGTCACCACGTCTTGAATAGCAAGCGCTTTCGTATCAGTAGTCAAAAAACCGTCACCCGGTGCGTGTACGTCTGGTGTACGGAAAAGGGAGGGTCCGCTAAGGTGAGCGCAACACGGACGGCGGGAAATGTTTCGGCTCACTTCTTTTTCCGTACGGCCGGCTTCGCCGCCTTCCGCTTCGGCCTTCGTATCGTCCATTGAGGTACTGGACCCGGCATTTCGCTGCTCTCTGGCAGCGGCATTGAATACCCTCTCGATGCCCCGAAATGCTCAAGCCGTTCCGGAACCGGGAACCGCTATCATGCTGCTGCTCGCGTGCGCTGTCGCCGGCATCGCAAAACTCATTCATTGCAAGCCCGCCACGCAATCGCCGAAAGCCGGGTGAGGGTCTGGTATCCCCCGCGTGCCCGGAACGCCCCAGAACGGTCCGCAGTGGGGTTGTTTCAAACGCTGGTGGAAGGTCTTGGTTTATTTCCGCCGCTCGGCCGGCGGCTGCCTTAATCGCGAGGGTTCGGAGCCTGAACCGCCCGCGACCCGTACACATAACGACGGCCGCGGCTTTTATGTCATTCTCGTAATCCATAACGTTAGAGTGCAAACGTGAGGATGCTCGAAGTGAATGCCGGATGCCAATGAACAACGGACCGTTTGCAAGCTGGTATGAAAGTGTGTAGTTTCATCCATGCAGTCGAACTACATCCTCTTCGGTCCGGTTCATATTCTTACGCTGCTGAGCATTCCTGCTCTTGCATCTGGCCTCGCCCTGTGTGTCCGGTTCGGGCTTACAGCGAAGCGTGCACGGCTTGGTTTGGCGCTGATGCTGATTGTGAACTCGATTGTCTGGTATGGCTACCTGGCCGCGCGAGGCTGGCTTGAATTCCCTGAGAGTCTTCCTCTTGAACTCTGCGATGCCACACTCGTGCTCACTATTCTCGCGCTGCTTACATTGAATCCTCTGAGTTTTGATCTTGCGTACTACGGTGCTCTCGCGGGCACAACGATGGCTCTGCTCACTCCGGATCTTTGGGAGCCGTTTCCCTCCTTTTCAACGGTGCAGTTTTTCATAGCGCATGGCCTCGTAATCGTGGGCATTTTGTTTTTGGTTTGGACAAACCAGGCGCGACCCCGGCCCGGCTCGGTTTGGCGAGCTATGCTCGGCGTGAATGTGTTTGCAGCTCTGGTAGGTGGATTTAATGCGATCTTCGGAACGAACTACATGTACCTGCGGGCGAAGCCGCAGAATCCATCATTGCTCGACTATTTCGGTCCCTGGCCATGGTATCTGTTAAGCGGGGAAGTGGTGGCGCTGCTGCTTTTTACATTACTGTGGCTTCCGTTTCGGCGGGACGGGAGCCGGTGAGCGGCTATCCACATGCGGATTCCGAGGGATGCCGATCAGCGTTCCGAACTGATGTCGATCACGATT
>JBBDWK010000056.1:0-26540 GCA_040902885.1 Bryobacteraceae bacterium
AAGACGTTCTTCTTCGTCTCCTACGAGGGTTTCCGCAATCGCGTCGGCGCCAACGCCACCATTCTCTCGGTTCCCACGCCGGAGATGTATCGCGGCGATTTCAGCAACTGGGTGGATCAGAACAACCGGCCCATTCCCATCTATAATCCTGCCACGACCCGCCGGAATCCGAGCGGCTCCGGTTTCATCCGCGACATCTTCCCGAACAATCAGATTCCCACCAGCCAGTTTTCCAGAACCGCCAACGCCATAGCGGCCTTTGGGCAGAGCGTGCAGCCGAATCGCGGCTTCGCCCCCGGCGCCAGCGGCTACGTCCGAAACAATTACATCGTGACCGGCGGCACCCAGATCACCCCCACGGACAAATGGAGCGTCAAGGGCGATCAAATTCTCGGGAACAATCACCGGGTCAGTTTTCTATGGAACATGACCGAGTTCCGCCGCAAGCCCGGCGCCGGCGGCCCTCCCGGCCTGCCCGAGCCTCTCTGGAGCGGACAGCTCCAGGCCTGGGACACGGAAGCGGTACGGCTGACGCACGACTGGACCATCTCATCCAACATGGTCAACCACTTCTCCTTCGCCAGAAATACCTTCATCAAGAACAGCTTTTCGGCCAATGTGGACAAGAACTGGAAGGACAAGATTTGCATAGCGAATGTCATCGACTGCAATCAAAACTTTCCGACCATCAATTTCACTGAGTTCTCAGCCTGGGGCGCGCCTTCCTACAATGGGACCGAACAGCCGGGGTGGGGTTTAAAGAACGACCTGAGTTACATTCGCGGCTCGCACACGCTCAAGTTCGGCTTCCAGCATCAGAATCAGAACGCGGACGGGTTCGGCCAGCAGGATATCGCCGGCCGCGCCGATTTCAGTTTTTTGAGCACCAGCGTGCCGGGCCAGACTTCATTCCCGAATAGCGGCGGCAGTTCGTTCGCCTCCTTCCTGCTCGGCGACGCCTACCTGGGAAGGACGGAGACAATCCGCGCCGTCACTCAGAAGTACAAGTATTTCGGCTTCTATGCCCAGGACGACTGGCGCATCACACGCAAGCTGATCCTGAATATCGGCCTGCGTTACGACTTCACCCTGCCGCCTACGAACAAGAAAGACGAGTACTCGGATTTCAATCCCACGCGGCCCAATCCGGGCGCCGACGGTTATCCCGGGGCGCTCTGGTTCGCCGGCTTCGGTCCGGGGCGCGAGAACACGCGCAGCCTGGTGCCCGGCTGGTACAAGGGGTTCGGCCCGCGCATCGGCCTCGCCTACTCTCCGGACGACAAGACCACCTTCCGGGCGGGCTTCGGCCGGTCATTCTCGCGTGTCACCGCCGTGCAGGGCAGCGGCCACTTCGCCGGCTTCATTGGCCAGTATGTATTCAACAATGCGTCGCAAGGCGTAGAGCCGACATTTAGGTTGGATCAAGGCCTGCCGGCCTACCAACTGCCGCCTTCGATCGATCCCGCCTTCGCGAACCTGAACGACGTCCATTACTGGCAGGGCCAGGAAATGACTCGCGCGCCGGAAACTCTGTTCTGGACGTTCACCATTCAGCGGCAGATGGCGGCCAACACAGTGCTCGAGGTTGGCTATAACGCCACCGTCGGCACGCACCTGCAGTCGGGCCTGCTGCGATTGAACCAGGTGCCAACGGCTACCTTCAACAACCTGGTAGCCCAGCACGGCCCCACCCAGGCGCTGGCCATCCTGCGGGCGGACATCAACTCGGCAACCGCGCGGAACGCGGGCATTCCCCTGCCATATCCGAGCTTTGCCACACAGCGGCTGCGCACCGTGGCCCAGGCGCTGCGGCCCTTCCCGCAATACAACAACATCGTCACCGGCTCGCAGAATGGGGACAAGAGCGGCCACTCCGCCTATCACGCCTTCATCCTGAAGGCGGACCGCCGCTTCTCGGAGGGGCTGACCTTCCAGTGGAACTACGTGTTCTCGAAGCTGATCACCGATTCGGATACCTACTTCGCCAACTCCGCTCCCGCGGCGATGGATCACTACAACCGCCAGCTGGAGAAATCCATCGGCCAGTACGATCAGACCCACCAGTTGAAGTTTTCGACGTTGTACAACCTGCCGTTCGGCAGGGGGCGCAAGTGGCTGACGCAGGGCTTCCTCAGCCAGGTGCTTGGCGGCTGGCGCGTAGCGGCGATTCAAGTCTACGCGAGCGGCTTCCCGCTGGCGCTGGGCCGCAACAACCCGCTGCCGATCTTCAATGCGGGGAACCGCCCGGTGATCGATGCTTATGACAACTGGCGTGCGCCGATCGCGGGCGACAAGTTCGACCCGGACGTGGACCGCTTCCTGAAGCCCGCCAGCCAGTTTCCCGCTCAGCCGGCGCATCTGTACGGCAATGCCACGAGGTACAACCCGAAGGTGCGATCTTTGTGGAACAGAACTGAGAACGTCAGCCTGGCAAAGACGTTCCAGATCGGGGAGATTGTGAGAGTGGATCTGCGCGGCGAGGCGTTCAACATCTTCAACCGCACCATCTTCGGCACCGGCAGCACGAACTTGAATGCAGGCGCCTTCGGACTGGTTACCAGCCAGGCGAACGATCCCCGGCAGATGCAGGTGGGGCTGAAGATTTACTGGTAAGAAGCCGGCGGTCTGATACCATAGGCAGCCATGCCCGGCACGGCCGCCAGATCCGAACGCAGAGACGGATTTCCCGCGTGGGAAAAATCGGATCTGGCCGCCCCGCCGGTTTTTCACGTCCGCCAGTGGACCGCCTTGATCGGCCCCGGAATCCTGATGGCCGGCGCCAACATCGGCGGCGGCGAATGGCTGTTCGGCCCGCTCGTGACGGCGCAGTACGGAGGCCAGATCCTCTGGCTTGCCACCGTCGCCATCCTGCTGCAGGTATTCCACAACCTGGGCATCATGCGCTATGCGCTGTATTGCGGCGAACCCATCTTCGTGGGGTTCTTCCGGACGCCGCCCGGGCCCGGATTCTGGACCTTCTTCTACATCGTGGTCGACTTCGGCAGCCTGTGGCCCTACCTCAGCGCCAACGCCGCGGTGGCGATCGCCGCCGTGATTCTGGGGCGGCTGCCGGGAACCGAAGACGACGCGCTGATTCGAGGACTCAGCTACGCGGTCTTCCTCTCCGCGTTCGTACCGCTGATCTTCGGCGGAAAGATCTATAACTCCCTGTTGCGCGTGATGGTCGCCAAGCTGATTCTGGTCTTCGGCTATCTGACCTTCATTGCGATCTTCTTCGTGAGCTGGGACACGAAAGCGGAGATCCTCTCCGGGCTGTTTCGCTTCGGCTCGCTGCCCGAAGGCGACGTCAGTTGGGCGACTCTGGCTGCGTTCGCGGCGGTCTCCGGCGCTGGCGGCCTCACCAACATCGTCTTCTCCAACCATGCGCGCGACAAGGGCTGGGGGATGGGCTCGCGCGTTGGAGCCATTCCCAGCGCCGTTGGCGGAAAGACCATCCGCCTTTCGCACACCGGCAAGACTTTCGAGATCACGGCCGAGAACCTGCAACGATGGAAAGGCTGGCTGGCGCATATTCGGCGCGATCAGCTTCTCTGGGGACCGGCGTGCGTGCTCGGCATGGTGCTCCCGGCGATGCTGTCTTACGAATTCATCCGCGGCATAGAGAACGTGGATGGCAATGCGGTGGCAGCCATGACCGCCGATGCTGTGGCGTCGCGGTACGGCGGCATTTTCTGGATTCTCACGCTGCTGTGCGGCTTCACCATCCTCTATCCGACCCAGATCTCCACGTTGGATGCCATCAGCCGCCGCTGGACGGACGTGCTCTGGGTGGGCTGGAAGCCCCTTCGCAAGCTGGAGGGAAACCAGGTCAAATACGTCTATTACGGAATTCTGGCCGTATATGGCCTCTGGGGTCTGATCGCGCTGAAGCTGACGCCGAACCCCCTCGTGCTGGCGATCGCCACGGGCGTACTGTTCAATCTCGCCATGGCGGTGACGGCGCTGCACGTTCTGTACGTCAACCTCACGCTCCTGCCAGGACCGCTGCGCCCCGGCTGGCTGATGCGCGCCGGATCGGTTTCATGCGCGGTGTTTTACTTTGGCATCACCTGGTTTGCGCTGCAACAGCAGTGGCCGCGGATTCTGGCGTGGCTGGGGAGGTGAGCGCCCAAAGGAGCATGACAGGCCGCGATGTTCGCTTTACACTGAAAAGAAAGGGGGGGTTGAACATGGAAGTACACCTCACAGACGATCAGAAAGCCTTTATCCGGCAAGCCATACGGACAGGCCGCTTTGCCAGCGAGGAAGATGCGCTGCAGGAAGCTTTCTCGCTGTGGGAAGAACGGGAGCGCCGCCGTGCGGAAATCCTCGCCGCTGTCGATCACGCCGAGGCTTCTTTTAGACGAGGCGAAGGCCGCAGGATCACAACGCGCGAAGAAGCGGCGCAGCTTGCAGACGAGATCAAGCGGCGCGGCCTTGCCCGATTCACCTCCGAACAGAACATCCGCTGATGGGCGGGTTCCGTCTTTTACCCGAAGCGGAAGCCGAGCTTGACGACATTTGGTTCTATGTTGCCGGCAAGAGCGGTAGCATAGAGATTGTCAACCGCGTGGTCGACGGCATTACCGAGCGTTTCTGGCTGCTGGCGCAGCATCCCCAGATCGGGCGGCGGCGCGACGCAGATTTACGTTCCGGCCTGCGGAGCTTTCCCGTGGGCGAGTACGTCATCATCTACCGCACCCAAGGTGAAGAGGCGCTCATTCTTCATGTCATGCGCTGCAGCCGCGATATTGCCGGGCTGTTGGAGGAGTGACGCGGTCAGAATCGACTGTCATGTACATGAGTATCATTCCTGCCGCAAAGCCTGAATCGGCTGTACCCTCGTCGCTCGAAGCGCCGGCAAGAACCCGGCCAGTGCCGTGACCACAAGCAGCAGCAACGCAGACGCCATGATTGTCACAGGATCCTGCGGTTTGACGCCGAACAGAAGTGACTCTGTGTATCTTGTCAATGTCAGCACCGCCGGCATTCCCGCTACCGCCCCGATCGCCACCATTGTCAGCGCATCGCGCATCACCAGCCAGAGGACCTTTCGGGATTCGGCCCCAAGAGCGATCCGGATGCCGATCTCCCTCGTCCGCTTCGTCACCGCCTGCGACATCACGCCGTAGAGCCCTACGGCTGCCAGCAGCAGCGCAACAACTCCGAAAAAGCTTCCCAGCGTCGCCACGAAACGTTCCGGAAGAAGAGCTCGGTTGAGGTTGTCTTCCATCGTGTGCGTTTCTGTGACCGTAACGGCTCGGTCAATTTCCTGAACTCGGCGGCGGATCGTGCCTATGAGGCGTTTGGGGTCGGCGCCCGTGCGGATGCACAGAATGCCGCCGCTGTAGCCTGTTTCGCGGTAGCGGGGCCGATAAACCATCGGCTCCACTGCCTGCCTCAAATTGAAGTAACGCGCATCGCCGGCTACCCCGACAATCTCATATGTCCTCGCGGGATCCCAGTGCTCACCCATGCACAAGCGACTGCCAATTGGGGACTGGCCGCCGAAGAAGCGGCGCGCGAACACCTCATTCACGATGGCCACTCGTGGCGGCCCGGGAGGATCTGGCGGCTGAGCGCCGGGTTGCGCCGGCAAGTCCGGGAGAATCGCGACGTTGTCCGAGTCCAGAAAATCCCGCCCCTGCACGATCGGAATGCCTGTGGCCTCAAAGTACCGTGGCGCCACGGCATTCATTTCTACAATGCGCGGTTCATTGGCCTTCCATCGGTGGCCCTCGATCTGTACCTGGCTTCTCGACCTGCTGTTGCCGAACGGCGTGACGTCGGCCGTGCTCGCGGCTAGTACTCCGGGGAGCCGCTGAACCTCTTCGCGAAGCCTCTCGAAGAACGACCGTGCAAACTGTGGTTGGTAACCGGTTTGGACGATGTTCGTGTCAATGAACAAGAGTTTCTCCCGGTTCATTCCGGAGTCTAGCGAACGCAGGTTCGCCACCGTTCGCACAAGGAGGCCGGCGCCAGCTAAAAGCAACAGCGAAAGCGCGACCTGGAGCGACACCAGCGTTCGACGCAGGTCCCACCGCACCGAGCGGCCGATCCTGGAAAATGCTGCGTCGGATTTGAGCGCTTGGACCAAGTCCGGCCGGCTGGCCTGCATCGCCGGCGCCAGCCCGAAGGCGATGCCGGTGACCACCGTTACGGTGAACGCGAATGCCAGCAGTCGGGCATCGGGCGACAGGTTGAGCTCGAGCGGGGCCGAGGCTCCAATCGGCAAAAATCTGAGCAGTACCGCGACACCCACCCATGCCACTGCCAGACCCCCGACACCACCCATCACGCTTAGCGTGATGCTCTCGGTCAACATCTGCATGATGAGGCGGCTCCGCGTCCCTCCCACAGCCAGCCGAACCGCGATCTCTTTGCGCCGCGTGACACTGCGCGCCAGCAGCAAATTGGCCACATTCGCACAGGCAATCAAGAGCACGAACCCGGAGGTGATCATCAGGATCATGAGCGGCCGCGAGGTCTGGCTGCGCAGGCCTGAATAGCCGCTGCTGCCCGCTAGAAGCAGGCGCTTGTTGAGGAGGCTGTAATCCTTCTGCCAGGACCGAATGGCGCGCTGCTCGGGATCATTTTCGAGGATCTGCTGCCACAAGAGATTCAATTCCGCCTCTGCCTGCACACGGCTGACCCCGCGTTTAAGGCGCCCCATAATGGTCACCCACCCGCCATTGCGGCTGGTCAGCGCCAGAATGTCATTAGGCCAGAACGTGCGTTGCATGATTATGGGAGCGAACACGTCCGGCGAAACTCCCACGCTTGTACCTGTAAAACCTTCGCGTGCCACACCCACCACCTGCAAACGCGCGCCATTGAGCAGGATGTCGCGCCCAATGACGCCGGTGTCCCCTCCGAACACCCGTTTCCAGAAGGCGTGGCTTAGGATCACATACGGGTGCGCCCCCGGCGTCTCATTGTCCGCGGAATTGAACACTCGCCCGAGGGAAGGCGGAACCCCAAGGACCTCGAAATAGTTTCCGCTGACCAGCGCCAGGGCAACCAGTTGCGACGAGCCGCTCTCACTCGGGAGACTGAAACTCGTCACACCGCCGCTCCAGGACCCGATCAGCCCCGCATACGAGCGGCTATGATCGCGTAGGTAGCGATAATCCGGGTAGCTGGCTGCTGTAGTCGGCAGGGAAGGATTACGTGCAAGGACTACTAGTTCTTGCGGATTCTGCACGGGAAGCCAACGCAGTAGAATCGCGTCGACGAGCGTAAAGATCGCCGTGTTGGCCCCAATCCCCAGAGCCAGCGAAACCACAACGACTGCGGTGAACAACGGACTCTGGCGCAATACACGTAGCGCATACCGCACGTCTTGCCCGAGAGCGGTCAAGCAAGTCACCATCCGGCCCCGGGACTAAAGTACCACGCGGTTGTGGCCGCCTACAGCTTCCCGATCCGGATATTGCCGTTGGATGTCGAGAGATCCAGCAGCGGGCCTCCCGTTCCAATCTCGCCGTCGAGGGAACTCTTCTTTTTCTCTCCGGACTCGCGGCGGACGTCGAAGTCCGAGCTGACGGAGCCGTTTGAGGTGCGAGCCCGGACGCGGGCGGCGGAGGCAGCGGGCATGCGCAGCGTGATGCCGGCGTTGGAGGTATCGAGCCGGACTGTCCGGTTCGGTTCGTTGAGCAGCTCGACTTGAATGCCGCCGTTCGAGCTGGTGGCCTCGAAACCGCCCCGTATGCGCTCGGCGCGTACTCCGGCGTTCGAAGTCTTCAGAATGCAGCCGCCTTCGACGTCGTCCAGATCGATCCCGCCGTTGGAGGTCTGCGCGTCCACGTCTCCCTTGACGCCGATGGCCTTGACGCTCGCGTTGGAGGTGCGGAGGCGCGCGTTGCCTTCGATGGATTGCACGCTCACCGCGCCGTTGGAGGTGTTGATGCGCTCGAGCTCGATCTTCCGCGGGAGGCGGATACGATATCGCGCGCCGGAGTTTCCGCGGCGCTCATAGGGCCGGACCGTGCGAATGCGGATGGCGGCATCGGTGGAGTCCACTTCAATCCGGATGGCATCCAGCAACTCCTCCGTGGCGGCGTACTTGGTTCCGGCGATCTCGATGGAATCCCGGTCGGAACCGACGATCTCGACGCTGCCGTTGAAGTTCTCAAGGGACACGCGCCCGCCCGGATTCAGCCGGTGGGTATAGAGAAAGTCCTCTTTGAACCGTTGGGAATCGCCAAATCCATCAAAGTCGCAACCCAAGAGCGCGAACGCACTCGCCGCGAGCAGCACCAGCCTTCGTCGATACATGCATGGCCTCCTTGGGATATGTACGAGCGGATAATCGGGTTTGTTCGGCAAATTCCAGGAATTCCCCTTCCGATCCGGGACTACGTTAAACTGGAATTTTGTGAACCTCTCGCGCAGGCGCTTTGGCGCAGCCTTGGCCACAGGACTGGCGGGGACGGCGCAGGCGCAACTCACCCTCCCGCAGCGGCCCAAACTCCTTGTACTCCTGGTCGCGGAGCAATTTCGGTCCGACTACCTCGACCGGTACGCCCGCCTTCTCGGCAGCGAAGGTTTCCGGCTGCTGGCCGGGAAAGGATCGTACTTCCCGAATTGCCATTGCAGGGCGAGCACGTTTACCTCCAGCGCGCTGGCCACGCTTTCCACTGGCGCGTACCCGGCTCTGCACGGCATTGTCGCCGACGCCTGGTACAACCCGGCCGATAGCGCCACCGTCAACGCGGACCTGGCGGCCTGCCAGGCAAGCGTCCTCGCCGACCGCATCTCCGAGGATCCTCTGAATCGCGTGTATGCCATCGGGCTCGAACGGGAGCATACGCGCCTTCTAGCCGGGTATAGCGCGCGCTCCGTGTTCTCGCTGGAGCAGTACGTCTCGTCGGACCTCTACGTGAACCGCCGCTGGACGGCGATAGACGCTCCCCCCGACGCCCCTCCCCTGCGCACCCTGAAATTCGATGCCACGCGCCCCGAGGAGTTCCAGACGCTCTTCCGGGCGTCGCCGTTCGCACAGACCGCGCAGTTCGATTTCGCCAAGTCGCTGGTGAGGAAGCACCGGCTCGGACGGGTCAGCGGGCTGGATTGCCTGATTCTTTCGCTGGGCTCCATGGAGCGGCTGGGTTACGAAGTCGGCGCGGAATCGCCCCTGATGCGCGAGATGATTCTGCATCTCGATCGCGAGATCGCCGCTTTACTGAGCTTCCTCGCGGAAACGGCCGGGGACGGCGGCTACGAGGTGGTATTTACGGCCGCGCACGGAGCGCCGCGCGAACCGGACAAAGAGGCCCGGCCGACGCTGGCCATTCGCGGGGAGGCGGTGGCAAGCGCCATTGACCAGGCGCTCTCGGCCGCGCTGGACGTCTCCAGCCTGAAGCATCGCTACGTGGAGCGTTACGTTTATCCGTTCGTTTACCTGCGCCGCCCGCTGCTGCGGCGTCTCGGCATCGGCTTGAGCGAAGCGCGCCGCCTGGCGGGAGAGGCGGCGCTGCGCATTCCCGGAGTGGCCGGCTACTACACCGCCGACAGCGAATGCTCGCATCGCGGCGACTGGCTCACCCGCTTCGAGAACAGCTTCCATGCCCAGCACTCGGGCGACCTCATGCTGGCCTATCGCCCGCATACCGTGGAAGAGTATGGCGCCGGGCGCGGCATCTCTTACGGCTCCTTCTATAACTACGACAGCCTGGTGCCGCTGGTGTTCTACGGGAACCGCTTTCCCGCGCAGACGCTGCACACCATCGTGGAATTGGCCGATGTCGCGCCAACTCTGGCGCACGCTTATGGCGTCTCCATGCCCTCCTCCGCCACCGGCCGGGTGCTGGGCGAAATCTTCAAGCGCGAATCCGGCAAGAAGGAATGAATCTTTCTGTCGATCTTCCCGGCGTCAGGCTGCGCAACCCCGTGCTGGCCGCCTCGGGAACCTTTGCTTACGGCGTGGAGTTCGAGAAGCTGGTGGATCTCAACTCGCTGGGCGGCTTCGTGGTGAAGGGGCTCTCGCGCGAGCCCATGGCCGGGAATCCCGAGCCCCGCATCTGGGAGGCCGCGGCCGGCATGATCAACTCCATCGGTCTTCAGAATATTGGCGTGAAAGCCTTCGTGCGGGAGAAACTGCCCGCGCTGCGCCGCTACCAGACGGCGGTCTTTGCCAATGTCTTCGGATTCGAGCAGGAGGATTACGTCGAAGTGGTTCGTGTGCTGGAGGACGCCGAGGGTCTGGCCGGTTACGAGCTGAACGTTTCCTGCCCGAACACCAGCCATGGCGGGATCTACTTCTCTAACGACGTTTGCCTGCTCTCGAACCTTGTGCAAGCGGTGCGAGCCGTTGCCCGGCGGCCGTTGATCGTGAAGCTGTCGCCCAATGCGACAGCCATCGAAGAGCCTGCGCGCGCGGCGCAGGAAGCCGGGGCCGACGCTCTCTCACTGGTGAATACGTTCGTCTCGCTCGCCGTGAACGCCCGCACCCGCGGCCCGCGGATCGGAGCCGGTTTCGGAGGGCTGTCCGGGCCGGCCATCAAGCCGATTGCGCTACGGATGGTCTATCAGGCGGCGCAGGCCGTGAAGATTCCCGTAATCGGCTTGGGCGGCATCGCCACCGGTGAGGACGCAGCCGAGTTTCTCGTCGCCGGGGCTACGGCCGTCCAGGTCGGCACCGCCACTTTCTGGGACCCGGCGGCGCCCTTGCGCATCGCGCGCGAGTTGGAGCGGTTCCTCCGGCAGGAGGGCATTGAAGACGTTCGGAGTCTCACCGGCACGCTGCGGCTCTGACTGCGCCTATTGATGCGACGAGTACTGGGCCTGCGGCGGGTTCAGCTTCACCTCGATGGTCTTTTCCTCTTCGTCCACCTCGTACATCTCCCCGAAGGTCTGGTAACCCTTGGCGATCACCTGAACCAGGATCTTGCCCTGAGGAATCGGAGGAACCGTCACCTTGCCTTCCTGATTGGTTCGTGTCTGCCAACTGGTGCGGATCTTCTTGCCGAATTTCGCGATCGAGCGTCCTTCGACGAATTTCACCACGACGCTCGCACGGTCCACCGGCTTGCCGCCGAGAGTAGTCACCACAAAGCTGAGCTTCGTCAGGTCGGGGTCGTCGGCCCGAAGAGCAAAGGCGGAAGCCATCAGCGCCACGAGCACAAGCAGTCCGTATCGCATAACGCAATTATCTCAGAAACCGAAGCGGGGTTCCGGCGGCGCGGGTAATGGCCTCGGCGGCGAGGTAGCCGCTCCGTACGGCGCCTTCCATTGTCGCGGGCCACCCGGAGCGGGTCCAGTCGCCCGCAACGAACAGGTTAGGGAAGTCGGTTTCGGGTCCGAGCCGGAGAGCTTCCGCGCCAGGCGCCGCGGAAAACGTCGCGCGCATTTCCTTGATCACGTGAGAGCGCACGAGCTTCGCCCGCCCGGCCTCGGGAAAAAATTCAATCAGCTCGCGCACGGCCAGATCGACAACGTCACTGCGGCTCATCGTTCCCAGCGCGCGCGCGGCGCTCACCACAAGCTGCAGGTAGCGCCCTTCGCTCTTGTTGAACATCCACTGAATGGTGCGGTCCAGCAGCGTCGCGTGGGGAACTCCGGCAACCGGACGGTCGAACCAGAGATGAATTCCCACGATGGGCGAGTGTGCGAAGCGGTCGGCTTCGATCCCCAGCGACGGTGCTATTGCCGCCAGTCTCTCGAACGGCAGCGCCGCGATGTAGAAGTCGGCCGCATGCCGCTCGCCGTCCACGCGGAATCCGCACGCGGGATCGATGTCGTCTACCGGCGCGCGCGGATGGATGGCCACATTGCCCATGCGGCTCCAGGCTTCCTTCGCATAAAGCTCGGCCAGCGGCGCCAAAGGCACTCCCATGTCGCAGCCGTCCGCGCGGGAAAGGAACCCCAACCAGAAGACCTGAAATCCGTAAGCGGCGGCCATGCGGTCCAGTTCTTCGTTGATCGCGCTCACCAGCACCTGACGCCAGAAGCGCTGCACGGCGCGCGGCGTCTGCCGCTTTTCGGTGAGCCAGTCGAGCATGCTGATGCTATGCAGGTCGTTGCGCGTCTTGCGCTCGCGGGCGAGCGCCGCCAGGCCGCGGGCGATGGCCAGCTTGTCGCGCAGGTCCAGGCACTGCATGCTCAGAAACGATCCGCTCAGGTGAAACGGCGCCGGCAGCAGGCCGCGGCGAAGAGTGGAGAGGCGTCCGCCCGGTTCCAGGAAATAATATTCCTGGTGGAAGCGGATCTTATCGCGGACGCCGAGCCGCGCATAAAAATCCAGCAGGTTGTCGCAACAGCCGAGCAGCACGTGCTGGCAATTGTCGATGACTTCGGAATCGCCATCGCCGGGAGAGAGCGGGAAGGAGGTGGCCCGGCCGCCCAGGAAGCCGCGCGATTCGAACAGGCGCACCCCATAGCCCGCTCCTCCAAGGGCTGCGGCGGCCGCAAGACCCGCCAGGCCTCCGCCCGCAATCAGGACGCTAGGCCCAGTAGCCGGAGACGATGCCATAAGCCACGGCTACCACCGCGCCAGCCGCCGGAAACGCCGCCAGAGCCATCGCCCCGCGCCGCTTCCAGCTCCACTTGGACGGCCAGAAGGCGATCATGGCCTGCGGCGCAAGAATCAGCCCGAGCGCGAGCAGGTAGCCGTTGCTGCCGTAGCTGCACCACGGACAGTGCCGCGAATCCGCGATGTGGATGTTGCAGTGCTCCGCCGCGCCGCCCCAGAGGCTTTGGCAGCCGCACTGAAAGATGGTCGCGCAGAGATTGATGAAGAACGTGAAGGTGAGCGCTCCGGCCGGTGCGAAGACGAGCGCTCCCCTCCACATGGAAGATCTCAAGAACTCTTTTTGGCGGTGGTCTTCTTCTTCGCCGCGGGCTTCGGCGCTTCGGCCGATTCCTTTAACAGCGCTTCAATCACCGTGCGCATGTTCTTTTCTTCGTCCATGAAGAACTGCTCGTTCACGGTGCTGTCGATGTGCTGCCGGATAACGCCGTTCCGGTCGACGAACACCAGTTGCGGTACGCTCATGCGCAACATCGGCGACCTTTTCAGGTACTGCATCACCGTGTCGCGGGAGACGTATCCCACCGGGTAAGAGAGCTTGAACTGCTTGACGTAGTCCGCCACCAGCATGTGCGACATCTCATTGAACGCCGCACCGACTGGCTGAAATCCCCTGGGCCCGTATTCCTTGTACAGCCTCTCCATGATCTGGGAAGCATTTTGACAATGCGGGCACGTGGTGCTCAGAAACTCCAGCAGGACAACCTTCCCCTTGAAGTTGTCCAGTTGAATCTGCCCGCTGGGAGCCAGATTGATGGTCAGCGGAGGCGATGGCCGTTTGACCTCCGCAGCATGCAATGGAAGAAGTGCGGCCCCGAGAGCAACGCTCGCCGCAAGGCGCGTCATCGTACGCATGATCTCAGTTTAGCAATACCCGGCGTCAGGCTTTAGCGGCGTCCGGCTTCGCGTGGATGAAGGCGGCCAGCTCGGAAGCGCGGTCGAAGAGCATGCCGGTATCGTTGCTGCATCCCAGGAAACGCATGCCGCGATCCTTCCAGAATCGGGCCAGCGCGGCCGAGCGGGTTTGCGTCCCGGGAGCGATGCCGCGCCGCACACAGGTGTCGCGCACGGCCTCCATGGCCTCCACCAGTTTGGGATGCTGGAACTCGCCCGGCACGCCCAGCGAGATGGAAAGATCGGCCGGCCCGATCATGACCGCGTCGATTCCCGGCACCGCCAGAAGCTCCTCGCGCATCTCGAGCGCCCGGCGGGTTTCGATCTGCAGAACCACCATCGTGTTGGCGTTCATGTGCTCGATGATTTCCTTGAAGCCCGCAGGCTCGTAATCCACGTTGACGCCGCTCAGGCCGTAGCCGCGCACGCCCACGGGCGGGAACTTGGTCCAACTGATGGCTCGCTCCAGCAGCTCGACCGATTCCACGCGCGGGAAAATTACGCCTTGCGCGCCGCAATCGAGCGAGCGGGCGACAAGCGCGTACTGGAGATCGGCCACGCGCACGATCGGGCACAGCCCGCATAGATTGGAGATGCGGCAGATGTCCTGTACGGTCTCCAGATCGAAGCCGCCGTGCTCGGTGTCGATGAACGCCCACTGAAAGCCGGTCGCGGCGAGGATCCTGGGAAATTCGACGGACCGGATCTGGCCGAACCCCGTGCCCAGTTGCAGCCTGCCCTCGGTGAGGGCTTGTTTTACAGAATTGATGCGCAAACGCGTATTCTCATGCAATCGGAAGGGGAAAAGCAAGCCGCTGTTCCACTCGCCGGAGATGATAGACTTTCAAGATGGCCAATGGCTATACGCCCCTCACCGTAATGCAGGACGGTCCGAGCATGGCCACCGTGTCCACCGGTCCGGTACCGCGCATCAGCTCGCTGTTGATCAAGCCCGCGTCCGCGGTCTGCAACCTGGATTGCGCCTACTGCTTCTACCTGGACCGCGAGGCCGATCCTTACAAGGCCCTGCCCGGCCGCCGCATGACCGAAGAAACACTGGAGCGGCTGGTCGATACCTACCTGTTTTACTCGTATCCCAATAGCGTCTTCGCCTTTCAGGGCGGCGAGCCAACACTCGCCGGTCCGGCCTTCTTCGAGAAGCTGGTCGAGTTGCAGCGCCGGTGCGGGCGCGACGGCCAGTCCGTCTCGAACGCCCTGCAGACCAACGGAATTCTGCTCGACGAGCGCTGGTGCGCCATCTTCCGCGACAGCAACTGGCTCATCGGCCTGTCGCTCGACGGCCCGGAAGAGATGCACGACCTCTACCGCTTCAACAAGCAGGGCAAAGGCACATGGAAGAAAGTCATCGCCGGGATGGAGACGATGCAGAAGAACAAGGTGGAGTTCAATATCCTCTGCGTTCTGAGCCAGGCCAACGTCGATAAGCCGAAAGAGGTCTACCGCTACTTCCGTTCGCTGGGCATCGAGTACCTGCAGTTCATTCCGCTGGCCGAATTCGACCAGGAAGGCAAGCCGCTGCCCTTCACCGTCACGCCGGAGCAGTACGGCCGCTTTCTGTGCGAAGTCTTCGAGCTGTGGTGGCCCGAGCGCCGCAAAGTCCGCGTCCGCTTCTTCGATAATATCGCCGAGGCCGTCGCCGGACAGAAGCCCGGCAACTGCACCATGCACGAGACCTGCGACAGTTACGTGGTGGTCGAATACAACGGGGACGTCTACCCTTGCGATTTCTTCGTCGAGCGCACGTGGAAGCTGGGCAACGTCAACCTGGATTCGTGGGGCGAGATTTCGCGCCGCCAGAGCCGTTACAGTTTTGCGGCGAAGAAGACGCTGGCGCATCCGGAGTGCCAGGTTTGCGAATACCAGTCGATCTGCCACGGCGGCTGCCCGAAGCTCCGCCACGGCCCGCATCGCCGCTTTGAAGATCTGGATTACTTCTGCGCGGCATACAAAATGATCTACGCGAAGAGCGTGGGCCCACTTCAAAAGGAAGTGGCCAAGCTGCTGGGGCGTCCCGCCTTCGCCCAGCAAAACCCGGCCAACCCGTACTGAGGAGACATGAGCGGCACCGCGCTTGCCCTTTGCTGCGCCGCCCTCTGCTTCCTTGCCGCCTGCCAGACCAGGGAGGCGGAGAACCTGCCGCAACCCAGCTCGGCGACAGTGTTCTTCCAACGCGGCGTCAACTTTACCGCCGAAGGACCTACCGGCTATTCCTCGACTGAATCCGTCGCCGCGATGCTCGACCGTCTCCTGGAGCACGGCGTCAATTCCGTCGCGCTGGTGCCCTATGGATTCGAACGCAAGGGGGATCCGTCCGTTCGCTACCCGGGCGGCTGGGAGCGCTCGGAGTATATCCGGTCCGTCGCCGCCTTAGCACATGAACGCGACATGAAGGTGCTGCTGAAGCCGCAAATCTGGGTGCGCGGAGGCTATCCGGGAGACCTGGAATTTCCCGATCCGATCGAGCGCACGCGCTGGTTTGAGCAGTACGCCGGCTTCGTCGACTACTATGCGGGCCTTGCCGAGCGGATTCAGGCCGACCTGTTTTGTGTTGGAACGGAGTTTGCGAAGCTGACCACCCACGAGGCTGAGTGGCGCAAGCTGATCGAGCGCGCCCGCAAAATCTATTCCGGCCCGCTGGTTTATGCCGCCACCCAAGGTCCGGAGTTCGAGAACATACGTTTCTGGGACGCACTGGATTATATCGGCCTCAACAACTATTACCCGTTGCCCGACGACCTTTCGACCGGCGCCGTCGTACGCCGCGTGGAGGCCGTGCAGCGGCGGTTCCGGAAGCCGGTGGTCTTTCCGGAAGCCGGATTCTCCAGCCTCACGGCTCCACACCGCGCGCCCTGGGACGAGACACCCCGCGAGATTTCGCTCGAAGAGCAAGCCCGCTGCTACGAGGCCGTGCTGCAAGCGTTTTACAACAAGCCCTGGTTCCAGGGCGTCTATTGGTGGAAGGTGGGGACGAACGGATTCGGCGGCCCCGAGGACGGCTCCCACACGCCGTGGGGGAAGCCGGCGATGCAAGTGGTGGCCCAATGGTATCGGAACGGGGGAAGGTGACCGGCGAAGTCGCGCGCGCGGCGCACATGCGGCATCTGGTCGAGCAGTTGCAGCGGCTGGAAGCCCGCCTGCGCCTGGGCGGAGGGCGGTCGCGAATCGAAAAGCAGCATCGTGCGGGCAAGCTTACCGCGCGCGAGCGGATTGCGTATCTGATCGACGCGGGCTCGCCGTTTCTCGAAGTCGGCCTGCTGGTGGCTCATGATCAGTACGAGGGCCAGGCGCCCGCGGCGGGGGTGGTGACGGGAGTCGGGCGCATCGAGGGACGCCCCGCGGTGATTGTCGCCAACGATGCGACTGTGAAAGCCGGATCGTGGTGGCCGGAGACAATCACCAAGATTTTGCGCGCGCAGGAAATCGCGATGCGCAACCGCACGCCCATCGTCTATCTGGTCGATTCGGCGGGCGTAAACCTGCCCTATCAGGACGGCATCTTCCCCGGTCAGTATGGCGCGGGGCGCATCTTTTATTACAACTCCCTCATGCGGCGGAAGCTGCGCGTGCCGCAGACGGCGGCGGTGATGGGACCGTGCATCGCCGGCGGCGCTTACCTGCCGGCGCTCAGCGATGCGATCATCATGGTTGAACGCACCAGCTTCATGGGGCTGGGCGGGCCGAACCTGGTGAAGGGGGCGACGGGGCAAGCGGTGGATGCCGAGTCGCTCGGCGGTGCGGCCTTGCACACGCAAGTCAGCGGAGTGGCGCACTATATGGCCAGGGACGACCGCCACTGCATCGACATCATCCGCGACCGCTTCCGCCAATTCCCCGCCGCGCGGCGCGTCTGCGCGGAGACGGGTCCTCTCGACGAGGACATCTACTCGGCGCTTCCCGCCGATCACCGGCTTCCCTATCACATCGAAGAACTGGTGCGCCGCATCGTTGACCCGGAAGAGTATATCGAGTTCCAATCCGAGCACGCACCGGAGATGCTGTGCGCGTCCGCGCGGCTGGCCGGGTGTCCAATCGCTCTCATCGCCAACCGGCGCGGATTTCTGAAGGGCCCGCGCATCGGCGGCATCGTCTACACGGAGTCCGCGCGCAAGGTGGCGTACTTCGTGGAGATGGCCGAGCGCCAGGGACTCCCGCTCGTTTATCTACAGGATGTGTCGGGCTTCATGGTAGGGCCGGAGGCGGAGCGCGAGGGCATCATTCGCGCGGGCGCGGAGATGGTGGAGTCCATGTCCTGCGCCACGGTTCCCAAAATTGTAGTGACCCTCAATCACGCAAGCGGCGCCGGCTATTACGCCATGGCCGGGCAGGGCTTCGATCCCAACTTCACGTTTAGCTGGCCCACCGCGCGCATCGGCGTGATGGAAGGCGATTCCGCGGTGCAAGCTCTGTACTCGGTCGAGATCGAAAAATACAAGGCTTCCGGCGGTCCATTTCCAGAAGAGTTGCAGCAGGCCATCGAGCGCACGCGCGCCGACTACGAGCGCTGGCTGGACGCGCGCCACGCCGCCGCGCGCGGTCACATGGACGCCATCATCGACCCGCGCGAGACGCGCCAGGTCCTGGCCTTCGCTCTGGAAGTGACCATGCAACGCCCGCGCGCCGAGGCCCTGGTGCTGGAGACTCTGTGATTCGAATCGCCAACGGACAGGGCTTCTGGGGAGACTGGCTCGAGGCTCCCGTGCGATTGATCGAGCAGGGACCCATCGATTATCTCGTGCTCGACTATCTGGCCGAAGTGACTATGTCCATCCTCCAGAAGCAGAAACAGGCCGACCCGTCGCTCGGATACGCGCGCGACTTCCCGCCGCTGATCGGGCGCGTCTCCAAACTGCTTCGCGAGCGCAACGTGAAAGTGATCGCGAACGCGGGAGGCGTGAACCCTCAAGCCTGCGCTCAGGCCGTGCGGAAGCTTGCGCCCGCATTGAAGGTGGCGGTGGTGACCGGAGACGATGTGTTTTCGCGCCTGGACGAGTTTCTCGCCAAGGGCTATCCGATGGAAGACCTCGACACGGGACGTCCGTTGCACGAGATCCGCGATCTCGTACTCAGCGCCAACGCCTATATCGGCGCGTTTCCGCTGGCCGAAGCGCTGGAGACCGGCGCCGACGTGATCATCGCGGGACGCTGTACCGACACGGCGTTGGCGCTTGCGCCCATGCTGCATCGCTTTGGCTGGGGACCGGAGGATTGGGACAAGCTCGCCGCCGGAACCATTGCGGGTCACATCGTGGAATGCGGCGCGCAGTGTACCGGCGGAAACTGCCAGGTGGACTGGGAGACGATGGACCTGACGAATATCGGCTATCCGATTGTTGAAGCCGAACCCGACGGCTCGTTCTCAATTACGAAGCACAAAGGGACTGGAGGCCGCGTTCATTCCGATGTGGTCAAAGAGCAGCTTTTATACGAACTGGGCGATCCGAAGCAGTACCTGACACCGGATTGCGCCGCCGACTTCACCACGATTCGCCTGGACGATACCGGCCCGGACCGCGTTCGCGTCTCCGGCATCCGTGGCGGGCCCCGGCCGCCCTCGCTCAAACTCTCGATCAGTTATGCCGGCGGCTGGAAGGCCATCGGAACATTGGTCTATAGTTGGCCCCAGGCGCTCGATAAGGCGCGCGCCGCCGACGCGATCGTGCGCGCCCGCATCGGACAACTGGGTTTGCGGTTTGAAAAGATCCACACCGAGTACCTGGGATCGAACGCCTGCCACGGCCCCGTGGCTGTTCCCATCGAAGACCCGCCCGAGATCCAGGTCCGCATCGGCGTGCGCGATGCGGACCGCCAGGCCGTGGACCGCTTCACGCGCGAGTTGATTCCGCTGGTCCTGAACGGCCCGCCCGGGGCGACCGGCTTCGGCGAGGGCCGTCCGGCGGCGCGCGAGATTGTGGCCTATTTCTCCACGCTGATTCCGCGCGAAGAGATCCGGACGTGCGTAGAGGTGTTCGAATGAAGATTGCACTTGGCCGCATCGCTCATACGCGCTCCGGCGATAAAGGCGATACCGCCAACATCGGCGTCATCGCGTTCGAAGAAGGCCACTACGCCATCCTGCTGCGGGAAGTGACGCCCGCGCGCGTGAAGGAGTTTTTTGGCGATCTGGTGGAAGGCGAGGTGGCGCGTTTCGAGTTGCCCAACCTGGGCGCGCTCAACTTCCTGCTGCATGGGGCGCTCGACGGCGGCGGCACGGTCTCGCTGCGCCTGGACGCGCAGGGAAAGACGTTCGGAGCGGCGCTGCTGCGCCTGGGGATCGAGGTGGATGAGCGAGAGCTTGCAGCGTAGCCGGAAGGGCCGTCTGCTGCGCCTGGCGCTCCACCGTCCCGAGAAGCGCAACGCGCTGAGCTTCGCCCTGTGCCGCGATCTGGCTTCGGCCTTCGAAGAAGCGGAGCGCGATCCGGAAGTGGGCGCAATCCTGCTTTCCGGAAACGGTCCGGCCTTTTGCGCGGGAATGGACCTGAGCGAAGTCCTCGCGCCCGAAGCCGCGGTGGAGAGCCGCATTCACGAACGGTTATTCACCGTGGGCGCGCGCTTGAAAAAACCGATCGTCGCCGCCGTTCATGGCGCGGCTCTGGCCGGCGGCACGGGGCTTGCCGCCAATGCCCACATCCTGGTGGCCTCCGAGGATGCCACCTTCGGCCTCACCGAGATCCGCATCGGTCTGTGGCCCTTCCTGATCTTTCGCTCCGTGGCGATGGCCATGGGCGAACGCCGTGCAGTGGAACTGGCGCTCAGCGGACGCATTTTTGGGGCTGGGGAAGCGAGGGAGTTTGGCTTGGCGCACTTCGTGGTTCCGCGGGCAGAGTTGGCGCAATACGGCGGGAAGATCGCTACCGATTTATCGGAGCGAAGCCCAGTGGCTCTCCAAGCCGGTTTGGAGTACGTGAACGCCGCACGTTCCCGCGCCTCGGGCGAATCCGGCGCGCTGGCGCTCGAATTTCGGGATCGGGTATTCGGCAGCGCCGACTTCTCCGAGGGCGTGAGCGCCTTCCGGGAGAAGCGCTCTCCCCACTGGCCCTCCATCAAAGGTTAATATAGAATACTAGATGTTGTACACTCATGGAAAGCCCTACATTCTAAGGTAGTCAATGTTCTTTACATTTTACTTTCCCCGGTTTACGATGAATTGCATCCCCCGAGCAGACGAGGTAATGGTTTGCTAAAGCTCAAACGGGTAGAACTGCAGGGTTTCAAATCCTTCTGCGACCGCACGGATCTGAAGTTCAGCGGCAGCGGCATAGCCGCCGTAGTGGGTCCGAACGGGTGTGGAAAATCCAACCTCAGCGACGCCATCAGTTGGGTGCTAGGCGAGCAGTCCGCTCGCACCCTGCGCGGCGCGCGCATGGAGGACGTAATCTTCGCCGGCACCAAGGCCCGCAAACCGCTGGGCATGGCGTCCGTCACGATGACACTCGTGGACCCGGCCGAAGAGCAGGTTCACTACGATCTGCCGGCGGCCAACGGGAACGGCCATGCGCCCGTGGAGAGTGCCCGGCATTCCAAAGCCGGTGAGATGACTATCACCCGGCGGCTGTTCCGCTCGGGCGAGAGCGAGTACTTGATCAACGGTCGCGCCGCCCGCTTGCGGGACATTCAAGATCTGTTCATGGGCACCGGCCTCGGGCCGGAGAGCTACGCCATCATCGAGCAGGGCCGGATTGGCCAGATTCTCAGCTCCAAGCCGCAGGACCGGCGCGCAGTGCTTGAAGAGGCTGCGGGAATTACGCGTTACAAGACCAAGCGCCGCCTCGCCGAGGCCAAGCTCGAAACGGCGCGGCAAAATCTGGCACGGGTTTTCGACATTCTCGAAGAGGTCACGCGGCAGGTGAACTCGTTGAAACGGCAGGCGGGCAAAGCCAAACGGTACATCGAGTTGAAGGCCGATATGGATGCCCAGCTGGGTCTGCTTCTGGCAGGCCGCTGGAGCCAGTTACAGCAGGAGTCGGTTCAGGCGGAAGCGGACCTCTCGGCCGCTACCGAAGCCCTCCAATCCTTCTCCGGGCAGGTCGGCAGCCTGGAGCAGGAGCATGCTTCGGAACAGTCGGCGTGCTTCGATCTGGAAGCCAAACTCACCGAAGCCCGGCGGCAGGTGGCCGAATGGAACGTGGAACTGGAGCGCGCGAAAGGCCGGCTCGAATACCAGGCCCGGCAGAGCGCCGCGATTGAGCAGCGGATGTCCGAAGGCGAGGGCGAGACCCAGTTGCTGGACGAGCGGCTCGCCAGCCTGCAACAGGATCTGGGCGGTTATCGGGAGAACGTAGCGCGGCTGGAGCGGGAAACCGCCGACGCGCGGGCGCGTGTGATCGAGAAGAATGAAGCCCGCGAAGCGCTGCAAAAGAACGTGCGGGACCGAGAGCGGGCTCTCGAAACCGGCCGGACCCAGGTTTTGCGCCTGCTGGGCGAAGCCTCCACGCTGAAAAACCAGCTGGCGCAGATTCAGGAGTACCTGGCGGGCATCGAGCGCGAGACTGCCCGGGCGCAGCGCGAGGGATCCGCCTCCGCCGCCGATTTAGAGCGGCTGGATGAGGCCCGAAAGGCTCTCTCACAAACGGTGTCCGCGCGGCAGTTGGAGCTCGAAACCATCACCGGCGACCGCCGCCGGACAGAAGAAGAGCTCACCGTCCGAAAGAGTCGCGCTTCCGAGGCGCGCCGAAGCATTGAAGCGCTCCGCGAGGAGCATTCGCGGATCAAGGCGCGCAAGGATTCCCTCGAGGAGGTTCTGGCGCACCGCTCCTACACGACGGATGCCGTGAAGCGGCTCTTCGGGGCGGTCGAGAAAGGCGGCGCGCAAGATCTGAAGCCGCTGGGCGTGCTCGCCGACTTCATCGAGGTCGATCCGGCCTACGAAAAGGCGGCCGAGGAATTTCTGCACGAGGAACTGGAATATATCGTCGTGGAGAGTTGGCAGCAGGCGGAACGCGGCATCGACCTGATGCGAACCGGCCTGGAGGGCCGCGCGACGTTTCTGGTGCAAGGCAGGACAAGCACGGCATCCTGTTCGGATAAGCCCGGCGGCCTGGCCTACCTTGCGGACCGTCTGCGCGTCTCGGGTGACGTGCCGCTACCCCGACGCGCCGCGCGTTGCTACGTCGTCGAGGACCGCGCCGAAGGGCAGCGGCTCTCCGTGGAATACCCCGACCTCTATTTCCTGCTGCCGGACGGCGTGTCCTTCCACGGTCAGGCCATCACGGGCGGCAAAAAGAAGGGCGGAGGTCCGCTGGCTTTGAAACGCGAGGTGCGCGAGCTGGCGGGAGCGATTGAGGCGCGCCAGCGCGAATTCGACGCCGAGATCGAAGGCCTGGAGGAACTGGACCGCGAGATTGCGCTTCTTGAAGGAGACCTGGAACGGCTGCGCGCCGCACAGGAAGCGCGGGAGAAGGACGCCCTGGCTCTCCAGCACGAGATGCGCAAGCTGGCCGAGGAGAGCAACCGCGCGAATTCCCGCCTTTCTGTCGCGAAGCTGGAGCTGGAGCGGCTGCATCAGGAGCGCGAGCGCTCGCTGCGGCAAAGGGAAACCGGCTCTCAGGCGCTCGAACAGAAGGAGAACGCCCGGAAGTCGCAGGAAGAGGAGTTGGAGGCAGCGCGCCAGTCTCTCGAGGACTTGCAGGCGGAAGCGGCGCGCATCGGCGAGGAACATGCCGTGCAGCGCGTGGAGTTAGCGGGCCTGGAGGAACGCCAGCGCTCCGAGCGCGCAGTTCTGGTCCGCACCGAGAGCCAACTGAACGAGATGACCGCGCGACGGCAGACTCTGACCGCCGAGATTCAAAAGCTGGGCGTGGAGCGCGCGCGGCTGCTGGCGGACAACATTGAGCTTGACCGCACGGCGACCTCGCTCTCCGGGCGGATTTTGACCGTCGAGAGCGAGATCAACCGGCTATCGGTTGACGAATCGCGCCTTCGGGCGTCGCTCGCCTCGCGCGATGAGGAGCTGAAGCGTCTCCGGGTGGAACTGGAGGCGGCCCGCGATCGCCGCTCCCAGATCGAGTTGGATCTGGTGCGCAAGCAGGCCGAGTGCAAATATCTGGACGAAACGTGCCGCAAGGAGCTGAACAAGCCGGTTGAGGAACTGGCTTCGACGGGGGGGACTCTGCCTCAGGGAGAAGAGTTGGCAGCCGCGGAGCTGGCCTACGCCGATGCCAAGAGCCGCTTGGAGGCCATGGGCCCGGTGAACTTGCAGGCCCAGGAGGAGTACGAGGAAACGCAGCAGCGTCAGGAATTTCTCGCCGCCCAGCGTCAGGATCTGATCGATTCGATTCGGGATACCGAAAAGGCCATTCAGGAGATCGAAGTGGTCTCCCGGCAGAAATTTGCGGCGGCCTTTGAGGCCATTAACGCCAATTTCCGGGAGACTTTTCAGACTCTGTTCGGCGGCGGAACCGGCGAGATGCGCCTGACCGACGAAAGCAATCTGGCCGATTCGGGCATCGATATTGTGGCCTCGCCTCCGGGGAAGAAGCTGCAGAACGTTCTGCTGCTGTCCGGCGGCGAGAAGGCGCTCACCGCCCTGTCTCTGCTGATGGCCATCTTCCGTTATCAGCCCAGCCCGTTCTGCGTGCTGGACGAAGTGGACGCTCCTCTGGACGAGGCGAATATCGGCCGGTTGATGCGGCTGCTGCGCGAGATGGCAAGCGAAACACAGTTCGTCATCATCACCCACTCCAAGAAAACCATGGAGTCGGCGCAGACGATGTACGGCGTCACCATGCAGGAGCCAGGCGTCTCAAAGTTGGTTTCCGTACGATTTGACGGGATGGCCGCGGCGGGACGCAATCCTGGTGAAAGCAGTTTGGTGAGGCCGGCGGTGGTGTGAGCGGCACGCCTCCCGGCCTGTTGGCAGGCCGGGAAAGCGAGTCCTACGCGCTGAAAGAGCTGCCGCAGCCGCAGGTGGATTTCACTTGAGGATTATTGAATTTGAAGCCGGCGCCTTCGAGGGATTCGACGTAATCGACCTCGGCGCCGTCCAGGTAAAGCAAGCTGGCTTGATCGACAAAGACCTGCAACTCACTGAACTTGTAGGTCTTATCCAGCATGTTGGGCTGGTTCTCAAAAGCCATCGAGTAGCTGAAGCCCGAGCATCCTCCGCCGACGACCGCGATGCGCAATCCGGCGGGCTTGGGATCCTGGGAGTCCAGAATCTCCTTCACTTTATCGACTGCTTTTTCGGTTAACGTAAGCATCAGGGTTTTTCTCCGCGTGGTATCAGTTTAGCATGTATTCCAATCGTATCGGATGCAGATCCGGCCTTACGGTTGCAACAATTTGATATGGTAGGCAAGAGAGCGGCGGACCGGCGGAGGGGGATTTCCACAGGCTCCCACGAGGGGAGCTTTGATACATGATGAAACCCCCATCCCCCGAGACACGTCGGAAGCGGTGTATGGGCACCCTATCCGGCGTTCTCCCGTTTCCGCAAGTTCAAGAGGCGCAGCCCAAGGCTGCGGCAAGAACGAGAGTGGATTATCAGAACAGCCAGGACGGCGGCCTGGTTCAGCGCGCGCAAGCCGGGGATGAAGTGGCCTTCCGCGAGATCGTGGAACGCTACCAGTCCAAGGTTTTCTCCATCATTCACGGAATCGTGCGGCAGCGCAACGATGTGGAAGACATCGCCCAGCAGGTCTTCGCCAAGGTATATTTTTCCATACGAAGCTTCGACTTCCGCAGTTCGCTGATCACCTGGATCTACAAGATCACGGTGAACGAGTGCTACGACTACCTGCGCAAAAAGAAGGTGCGGAAGCTGGTATACGAGAGCGATCTCAGCGAGGACGAAGTACGCCGGGTCGAGAACACCGAGCCGGCCTCCGACCGGCAGCCCATGATGGATACGGTGCTTGCCAGGCGCGACTACATTTTAAAATTACTGACCCGGGTCTCCGAGGAAGAGCGGATGCTCCTGATGCTCAAGGAAATCGAAGGGCATTCGGTGGAGGAGCTGGCCGGCATGACGGGGATGAACGAGAACACCATTAAGGTGAAACTCTTCCGGGCCAGACAGAAACTCGTGAAGGCGGCGCAGCGGCTGGACCGCGCGCCGGGGCTGGTGGCCGGCTGAAATGTCGGCCGGTTTGTTGAGACTGAAAGAGCCTCGAGCGGACAGGGCCTCGAGCCGAAAAAAGATCCGCGAGGACTGGGTGTGGTAATTTACAAGCTCAAGGGAAGAAGATCATGCACCAGGTAGTCAGTGAACGGCTGGAGGACGTCCTCCGCAGCTTCGCCAGCAACCCGCAGTTCGCTTCACTATCGCCGCAGATCCGGATGCACCTGGATGGTTGCGAACCGTGCCGCAACGAGGTGCAGGTTATGGCTGAGATGAACCTCCTGTTCGCCAATCTCCGCGCTCCGGAAGAAATCGTCGCGCCCGCCAGTTTCGCCGTCAAGGTTCTGGACTCGGTGGGGACGCGGGGTGCGGCGTCGATTTGGACGTTTTTGTTCGAGCCCCTCTTCGCCCGGCGGGTGGCCTTTGCGTCGCTGGTCTTCCTGGCGCTGCTGGGGGGCGTGCTGATGTCCGGCGATGAGAACGAATACCAACATTTCGAACCCTCCGTCGAGTCCATCATCGCCGAACAGAACGAAGTGATCCCCGACATAGACCATGACCGCGACGTAATTCTGGTGAACCTGGCTCATTACAACCAGGACGATTGGCAATGACCGCTTCCTCTCTCGGCGGGACGGCTCTGCGCGGCTCTTCCCAACGGCCGAAAGTGGCCTGCGCCGTTACTTTGACTTTAGTGTTCCTGTGCGGCGCATTGAGCGGCGTGGTGGGAGCCAGATTCCTCAGCAAGCCCGCCGCCCCGTTCTGGACCGCCGCCGGTAAGGAGATCTCGCTTCAGAAGTGGTCTCGAACCCTGGACCTGAATGCGGCGCAGACCGAGCAGATGGAAGTGATCCTGAACGACTTCGCTACGTATTACCGGAGCGTTCTGGGAGGCGCCTACGCGCGCATCGAATCCTTGCTGAATCCCGACCAGCAGCAGAAGTTCCGGGAGCTTCTCAAGAACGCGCGCGAAGAGCAGCGGCGCTAACAGCGATTCCGCAACCATAAATTATTGACCAGATAAACATTTGATTCTGCTAT
>JBBDWK010000057.1:0-121092 GCA_040902885.1 Bryobacteraceae bacterium
AGAAGTCGGGCGGTGCCTGCGGGTCGCGCGCGGAGGCGGCGTAGAGCACCAGCCCAACGACCAGCACCAGCAGCAGGTCGAAGCCGATAAGTACCTCCCGCTCCACGTTGATGGGGCTGCCTGTCCACGCCATCGTGGCCAGAAACACCAGTAGCAGAACTGTGAACAGCGGTGTGAACAGCCTGGTCAGCACCGGTGCCATGTTCTCGATGACACTTTGCTTCGCCTCCACGAGCCAGGATCCGATGATGACGGCCCCCATCGCCCCGCACGGGATCAGCCAGCCCTGTGCGAACCACTCAGCGTTCATCTTGATGGCCTTGAACATCATCAACGTAAAGCCGGTGAGGACGCCCCCGCCGAGCGCGATGAGCACGTAGTAGATGACCAGCTCGCCCGAGAACCGCACGAAGTCCATGCGCCCACCGTCGGCGAACCAGCGGCTTCGGACGTACGCGAAGCCGACGGCCAGCCATAGGGCGATTGGCAAGTGCAGAGCGGTCAGCACCTCAGTGTCGCTACCCGTGCGGAAGGGGAAGACGTTGGCGAAAACAGCCCCGGCCGCGAAGGGCAGCGCCAGCCAGAGGCCGCTTACAACGTCCGACCCGCGCTTCCACACGAAGTAGACGGTGAGCAGCGGCAAGACGAACAGGCTGGCGTTCCGGGCGTAGAACGGCTCGTCACCACCGCCGAGCCGAAGACCGAACAGCGCCGGCACCTTGATGGCAAACGCCGCGGCGACGGCAAGGATCAGGACGACGAGCGTCTCGGCGTGTGCGGTGTTCGCCGACTCATCGGCAGTGTCGGGGGCAATGACCAACTGCTTCCACAGCCGCTCGGAGTGCACGCGTGCAAACTCGCGTGACAGCGCATCGAGGCTGCCCATGCGCTTGACCGCGACTAAGAAAGCTTCATCCCCTGCCAGGCCGGCCTCGGTGAGCGCCACCAGCTGGTCGCGCAGATGTCCCTCGAGCTCCTCCACGTCGGGACCGTGAAGGACCTGCCGGCGGCGTACGTACGCCCGCCACTGCGCGATGTGCTCCTCGAGCGGTCGATCGGCGAAGGTCGTCATGCCGTGCACGCCTTCATCCAGATACCCCGCAGGGTACCGTCCACGACCTGCCACTGCTGCCGCTGGGCTGCGAGCTGCGCCCGGCCTTCTCTAGTGATCCGGTAGTACTTACGCCTGCGGCCGTTCTCGGACGCGGACCACTTCGCCGCGACATGACCTTGGCGCTCAAGCCGGTGCAGCACGGGATAGAGCATGCCGTCCGTCCACTGTAGGTGCCCGCCTGACAACTCGGTCACTCGCTTGATGATGGCGTAGCCGTAACTGTCGCCTTCGGCAAGGATGGCGAGCACGAGCGGCGTGGCGGAAGCAGCAACCAGGTCCTTACTCATATCCATACGTAGAAGTATTATACATGGTGGTTCTATGTATGTCAAAAACCTGAGGTCAAGCGCCTCGATTGATGGAAGCAGGTAGGAGGTAGGACAACCGCGCTGCAGTGGAAGTCGACATCTTAAGTTAACGCTTATAGGGGACCGCCCCCACATTGGCTGTCATCTACCGGAAGCGTACCTTCACGTCGGGGCGGTTCTCCAGGTGTACCGTGTCCACGAAGCGCACGCGGGCGGGATTGAGAGTCATCACGATCGATTGCGTGCGCACCCCATCGCCGGAGAAGCGCGCTCCCTGCAGCAAATTGCCGTCGGTGACCCCCGAGGCGACGAACACGATGTTGCGGCCCGGCGCCAGATCCTTCGTCGTGTATACCGTACATGCATCGCGAATGCCCATGGCCTGCATCCGCTCGCGCTGAGCCTCATCCTTGACGATCAGGCGTCCCAGGATCTCGCCGTTGAGGCATCGCAGGGCCGCCGCCGCGAGCACTCCTTCGGGAGCGCCGCCGGAGCCCATGACGGCGTGAACGCCTGTTCCCGCGACCGCCGCGGCGATACCGGCAGACAGGTCTCCGTCTCCGATCAGCCGGATGCGCGCGCCGGCGTTTCGGATGTCCGCGATCAGTTGCTCATGGCGCGGCCGGTCCAAAACCACGACTACCAGATCGTCCACGCCGCGCTGTAGCCGCCGGGCGATCGCTTTCAAGTTGTGCTTCACCGGTGCGTCGAGCTCCACCGCCCCTTTCGCCGCCGGCCCCACGATGATCTTCTCCATATAGCAGTCGGGCGCGTGAAGGAGTCCGCCCCGCTCGGCCGCGGCCAGGACGGTGATCGCTCCGCCCGCGCCGGTTGCGCACAGGTTTGTGCCCTCCAGCGGATCGACCGCGATATCGATGTCCATCTCCCCGCTCTGACCCTTCGCCGAACCTACCTTTTCGCCGATAAACAGCATGGGCGCCTTGTCGCGTTCGCCCTCCCCGATCACGATGGTGCCGGCGATGGGTACGGTATCGAGCGTGCGCCGCATGCTCTCCACCGCCACCCGATCCGAGCCGTCGCGATCTCCGAAACCCATGGTTCGCGCCGAAGCGATGGCGGCCTCCTCCACCACTCGCAACATTTCGAGAGAGAGATCCAACATGTGGTAAGTTTGCTCCAAATGGACGATATCACAATTCTGGCGCTTTCCAGCCCCGCGGAGCCACAACTAAAAATGCTTAGTGCGTTACCCGACCATGCGAACCTGGCGGTGGGAGAAAGGGTGGAGGCTTTCAAGAATCTGGCGCCAAGGGCGGACGTAATCTTGCATTGGAATACTTCCCGCGCGCTTCTGGAAGAAGTCTGGAAGATGGCTTCCAAGGTGCGCTGGGTACACTCGCGGGCGGCGGGTCTCGATACGCTGCTGTTTCCGGAGTTGATCTCAAGCCCGGCCATCCTTACTAACGGCCGCGGAGTTTTCAGCCGTTCCCTCGGCGAGTTCGCGGTGGCGGCGGCGCTGTTCTTTGCCAAGGACCTTCGCCGCATGACGCGCAATCAGGCGGAAGGGCGATGGGAGCAGTTCGACGTCGAGGAACTGCACGGCCGGACGATGGGCATAATTGGCTATGGCGATATCGGACGCGCCATCGCCGAGCGGGCGCGTCCGTTCGGAATGAAGATCCTGGCCATGCGCCGGCGCCCCGAGTTATCGAAGGACGATCCTTTGGTGGATGAGGTGGTGGGCCAGGAGAGAACCATGGATGTCATGTCCGAATCGGACTACGTGGTCTCCGCGCTGCCGCTGACGCCTGACACGCGCGGGCTGATCGGCGGAAAGGAGATCGCCGCCATGAAGCCAAATGCGGTGATCATGAACTTGGGCCGCGGGCCGGTGATCGTCGAATCGGAATTGATCCGCGCGCTCGAGGAGCGCCGGATTCGCGGCGCCGCGCTCGATGTCTTCGATTGCGAGCCGCTGCCGGCAGGCCATCCGTTCTATCGCCTCGACAACGTGCTGCTCTCGCCGCATAGCGCCGACCACACGTCGGACTGGCTCGATAACGCCATGCAGTTTTTCCTGGACAATCTGGACAGGTTCCTGAAGAGCCAGCCGCTCATGAACGTTGTGGAGAAGCGTTTGGGTTACTGAGCTCCGCTTGCTGGGAGCGGCCGCTCAGCTTGCCAGTTCCAGCTCGATCTTCTTCTGATTCGGGTCCAGGTGAACGATGCGGAAACTGCGGACCTGTCCCGCCCGCGCCGGCTCTTTCCGGCCGCTCCCCATATACGGCGTGGGCGTTCCGCCCTTCCATCGGGCTGCGAGCATGGAGGAGAGGGCGGACAGATCGGGCTTGCTTTCCTGTACCGCCTCTTCGCCCGGTTTGCCGTCGGCGGGGCGGCAGACGGCCTGAATGCCTTCGCCCAGCTCGATCTTCATCCGGCCGCCGCTCACGTCGGCGACGCGGCCAGTGACTACATCGCCTTCTCTATGTTCGGCGATGTACTCGTCCATGCTGGTGGGTTGAAGCTGTTTCAGTCCCAGACGGATGCGGCGCTTCTCCGTATCCACGTCGAGCACCTGCGCGCGCACGGCCTCGCCTTCCTTCAGCATGTCCTTGGGATGGTTGAGCCGCTTCTCCGCGCTCATGTCGCCGATGTGAATCATGCCTTCAAGCCCGTCGCCCAGCTCGACAAAAGCCCCGAACTTGGTCAGGCTGCTGATCGGGCCTTCCACGATACTGCCTGCCGGGAAGCGGGCGGCGGCGCTCTCCCAAGGATCGCCGAGAGTCTGCTTCAGACCAAGCGAGAGGCGCTTCTCGATTGCATTCACGCCCAGAACCACGGCCTCCACCTGGTCGCCGGGTTTCACTACATCGGACGGTTTGCGCACCTTCTTCGACCAGGACATCTCGGAGAGGTGAATCAGGCCCTCAAGCCCCGCTTCCAGCTCCACGAACGCCCCGAAGTCGGTCACGCGGGCGACCTTGCCGCTCACGCGGTCGCCTTGGTGGTACTTCTCGCCGGCCACCGTCCACGGGTCGGGAAGCAGTTGCTTCATGCCCAGCGAAACGCGTCTGCGCGCGGGATCCACCTTCAGGATTTGCACTTCGACCGAATCGCCCACGGAGAGCAGATCGGAGGGCTTATTCACGCGCCCGTACGACATGTCGGTCACATGGAGCAACCCGTCCAGTCCGCCGATGTCGATGAAAGCGCCGTAATCGGTCAGGCTGCGAACGGTTCCGCGCACTACCGTGTCGCGCTTGAGAGTCGTGAACAACTGCTCGCGCGCCCTGGCTTCCTCCTCCTCGAGCACCGCGCGCCGGTCCACGACCACATCCTCCGACGCGACGTCCAGCTTGATGATGCGGCAGGAAATCTCCTGTCCCACGAGCTTCTCCATGTCGGCCACATCGCGGGCGCCGCTGCGGGAAGCCGGCATGAAGGCGCGCACTCCCACGTCCACGCTCAAGCCGCCCTTGACCACCGCGGCCACTATGCCGCCGATGGCGCTCTTCTCTTCGAACGCCTTCTCCAGCGACGACCAGTCCTTGGGCCTCTGGACCTTAATGCGCGACAGTAGATAGTAGCCGTCGCCGCTGCGGCCTTTGATGCTCGCTTGCAATTTGTCGCCGGCCGCGGGGGTTTCTCCGCCGAATTCGGCAAGCGGAAGGGATCCCTCCATCTTCAGTCCGATGTCCACGAAGACGGTGTCGCCGGAAATGGCAACCACGGTGCCCTCGCGTGCGTCTCCTTCGGGCTGGTGCGACTGTTCGAACGCCGACAAAATATCGCCGAACGAGGCTTCGTTGGCCTGGTTCGCAATTTCTTGTTCGGAGTTCAGGGAAGAATTAGGCATGGGGTATACCTTAATTCTGGCACAAACGAGGCTAAGATAACACTCGTGCTCCCAGCGCGCTGGAGGGGACTTCTTCGTCCACAAGATTTGGTCTGGCTGGCCCTGTTTTCCATTCTGGCGGCGGCCGGTCCGGAGCGCGGCGCCCTGGAGCTCGGCCTGCTTCTGGTGTTGGCCGTTCTGCAGGTTCTTGAGACGCGGATCGACGGGTTTCAAGGGCGGCCAGGCAGAGAGATTTCCATTTTGTTGAAGCTCTCAGTCGCTTATGTTCTGATCGGTTTCACCGGCGGCGTCAATAGCAGTTACTACTTGATCCTGCTGCTGCCCATGGTCTCGGCGGCCACCTCCCTGGGCGTCTTCGGAACGGCCGTGGTTACGCTGCTTTCGTGCGCCTCCTACCTCTCCTTCCTGCTGTTCATCGACTGGACGCGATTTCAGCTCGGGCCCAACGAGCAACGCGAGCTTGTGATGCGCCTCTTGATGATCGCCATCACCGGGTATCTGGTCAACACGCTGTCCAAAGCGAACCGCGAGCAGGCGCTGAAGCACCGCACGCTGGCCGAGGAACTGGCCGAAGCGAACCGTCACCTGCGGGAAGCCGAAGCCGCCGTCCGCCGCAGCGAGCGACTGGCCGCTCTGGGCCGCCTTTCGGCCGGCCTCGCCCACGAGCTGCGCAATCCGCTAGGCACGATTCGCGTTTCCGCGGATATGCTCTCGAAGAGCGTCGAAGGCGAGAATGAAGTGGCTCGGGAGGTGGCCGGGTTCATCTCCACGGAAGTGGTCCGCGCGAATTCGCTGGTCACGCGCTTTCTCGACTTCGCGCGGCCGCTCGAGTTGCGTCTCGGCAGCGTCGAGATTGGCGAAGTGATCGACCTTGCGGTGGGCAACGTGGAGCGTACGCTCAGCGCGGAGGGCTCGCACCCGACGATCTTCCGCAACTATTCCCCGGAGGTCGCTCCCTTGCCCCTGGATGCCGAGATGATGGAGCGCGTTTTCTATAACCTCCTGCTCAATGCCGCGCAGGCCACCCCGCCGGACGGCTCCGTCACCGTGAAGACGCGCGGCGCGGGCGGCATGGTGGAGATCGCGGTGATCGATCGCGGTTCGGGAATCGAACCCGCGCATCGCGAGAAGATTTTCGATCCCTTCTTCACCACCAAGCCAGGCGGTGTAGGCTTGGGATTGGCCATTGTTGCGAAAATAGTCGATGAGCACGGCGGCAGAATGGCTGTCGAAAGCGAGCCCGGCAAGGGAAGTATCTTTCGGGTCCTGCTGCCCTCGGAAGGCGCGCTGGCTCGGAACGCCGAATCCGCATGACCCCGAATCGGAAACGCATCCTGGTTGTCGAAGACGAAGAGAAGCTGCGGCGGGTGATCGAGCTGCAACTCGCGTCGGCCGGCTTTGAAGTCGAGAAGGCCGGCTCCGTGGAAGAAGCCATGAGGCGGCTGGAGCGCATCGACCTGGTCCTCACCGATCTGCGCCTTCCGGGGATGACCGGATTGGAACTGCTCTCCAGCCTGCGCCGCCAGGACATGCTCACGCCGGTGATCGTGATGACCGCGTTCGGCACCGTGGAGAACGCCGTGGAGGCGATGAAATGCGGGGCCGCGGACTTCCTGCTCAAGCCGTTTTCGCTGGATCACCTGATGGCGGTGGTCCAAAAGGCCCTTGAAGTCCGCGACCTGCGCGACGAGAACCGCAAGCTGCGCGAGGAACTTGGCCGCCGCTACGAGATGGGGAACATCATCGGGCGCAGCGACGCCATGCAGGAAATCTTCTCCATTGTGATGCGCGTCGCGCCCAGCCGTTCCACGGTCTTGCTGGCGGGCGAGAGCGGGGTAGGGAAGGACCTGATCGCGCGCGCCATCCATTTCCACTCGCCGCGCCGCGACCGTCCGTTCGTCAAAATCAATTGCAGCGCGCTGCCCGAGAACCTGATGGAGAGCGAGCTGTTCGGCTACGAGAAGGGCGCGTTCACGGGGGCAGCGCAGACCAAGCCCGGAAAATTCGAGCAGGCCGATACTGGAACGGTGCTGCTCGACGAGATCGGCGACGTGCCCGCGTCCGTCCAGGTGAAGCTGCTGCGCATTCTTCAGGAGCGCGAGTTCGAGCGGCTGGGCAGCAACAAGACGCGTCACATCGACGTTCGCGTGATCGCCGCCACCAATCAGGACCTGCGCGCCGCGCTCGAGCAGGGAACGTTTCGCGAAGACCTCTACTACCGTCTGAACGTAGTGCCTCTCAACATTCCTCCTCTGCGCAGCCGGCGCGAGGACATCCCGTTTCTCGCCGACCATTTCCTCCACGGTCTCGCGCGGGAGGCGGGCGCTTGCGCCCAGTCGTTCACCGAAGCGGCGGTCAAGAAGCTGATGGAGCACCACTGGCCAGGCAACGTCCGCGAGCTGCAGAACACCATCGAGCGCAGCCTGGTGCTGGCCGGCCAAAAGACCGTCCTGGACGCCGACGACATGCGGCTTGAAACGCCGCGCCGCGCCCGCATGGTGCAGGGCGTGGACTTTTCGCTGCCCGAGGGCATGACGCTCGATGAGTACGAGTGCGAGATCATCCGCGACGCTTTGCGGCGTGCGAACGGAAACAAGAGCCAGACCGCGCGGCTGCTCGGGCTGACGCGGAACGCGCTCCGCTACCGTCTAGCGCAGATGGGTTTGGAAAAAGAATTCTAGCCGAAGATCTCCTTCAAGCGGCGCGCGATGGTGCGGTGCTCCGTGCCGCGCAACATCCACATGGAGATGCGCAGCTTTCCCTCTCCCATGCGCGATACCGAAATCGGCGGATTGCCTTCGAGAAGCTGCTTTACGACGTCCTGCGACGCCTGCTTGCGGCTCGATTCATCCCACTCGACCACCACGTGCGGCACGTTGTTGGCGATCTCCGGAACGTCCTTCCGCGTCTCGACGCCCTTGATCTTCGAGAGGCCGTCCATCATCTCGGCGGCGCGGGTGTCCAGCAAGCGGCGCTCGGCGGCATGGTCCACTTTGAGGTAGCGTTCCACGGCGGCGATCAGGCCGACGATTTCCTCTTTTCCAACCTTCATGCCGCGTCCGATGCCGCCGTAGGGGCTCTGCGCTTCAAAGCCGGCGTCGACCAGATCCTTGCGTCCCAGAAGGAGACCCGAGCATTGCGGTCCCAGCAGGCCCTTGCCGCCGGAGAAGGCGACCAGGTCGAAACCTTCCTCAACGACGGATGTGAGCCGCGAAACGGGCGGCACATCCGCGGCGGCGTCGTTGAACGTCGGCACGCCACGCTCCTTGCCCACGCGGATCCACTCGGCGCGCTTGATCTGGCCGTCCGGATCGGCTTTGTTCAGAAAAAACATCATCGCCGTTCGGTCGTTGATGGCGGCCGTCAGCTCATCCATGGTTTCCACCCAGACGAGCTTTGCGCCGGCCAGCAGAATCTGGCCCTCATAGCCGGAACGGTGCGTCTTCTGAATCACGATCTCGTGTTTCGTGTCCGCAACGTCGGGAAGACGGCGCAGTTTCCGCCGGTCTCCTCGGGTCATGCACGCAACCGTTGCGATGGTGATGGCTCCGGCCGCGCCCGTGGTCACCAGCGCGCCCGGAATTTTGAGCAGACCGGCGATGTGCTCGCCCGCTTTACGCTGCAGTTCGGGCAGCGGCACGAAATGGCGCGAAGCTTCGTCCATTGCCCGCACCACTTCTTCCGGCATAATGGACCCGCCCAGCACGGTGACCGTGCCGACCCCGTTGATCACCGGGCGCACTCCCAGCCGCGCGTAAATTCCGGCTCCGTTACGTTGTTTACCGCCCGCGGGCGATGCGGAACTGGCGCTCACGCCCCCCAACGCACCGGCGGCGGCTGTCGATTTGAGAAACTTCCTGCGCGACTTCGATGTGCTCATGACGCTCTCCTTACCCCGCTATCATATCCGCTTCCGGGTGCATGCCATAATGGCGGGATATGCAAGCAGTTCGCGTGGGCGTGATCGGGGCCGGCAACGTCGGCTCGGGGGCGCTGACGATTCTGGCCGGCAACGCCGATCAGATCGCGCTGAAGCTGGGCTTCGAACTCAAGGTTGCCGCCGTTTGCAGCCGCTCCATCGAGACCAGGACGCTTCCCGAAGGTCTCGGGCCGGTGCTCAAGACCACGGACTGGCGTGAGGTGGTTGCCCATCCCGGCGTGGATGTTGTGGCCGAACTGGTAGGCGGAACCACCGTCGCGCGAGAGATTATAGACGGCGCGATCGCGAATGGAAAGTCGGTGGTCACGGCCAACAAGGAGCTGATGGCCAACTGCGGCTCCGAGATTTGGGCACGCGCCATCTCGGCGGGCATCAATCTGGCGATGGAAGCCAGCGTGGCCGGAGGCATCCCGATCCACGCGGTTCTGCGCGAGGGTATCTCGGGGGACCGCGTCACCGCTCTCTACGGAATCCTGAACGGCACCAGCAACTACATCCTCACCGAGATGGAGCGGTGCGGCGAGCCGATGGAAGCCGTGCTGGCCGAGGCGCAACGGCTGGGCTATGCCGAAGCCGACCCGAGCGCCGATGTTGACGGCTACGACGCGCGGGCCAAGCTCGCCATTCTGGCCGCGCTGGCGTTCGGCGAGAAAATTACGCCGGCCGATATTTATGTAGAGGGCATCCGCCGCATCTCCGCGATGGACTTCCGGTACGCGCACCGTCTGGGCCACACCATCCGGTTGATCTGCGCCGCGCGGCAGACGCGGGAGGGCCTGATTCTTTCGGTGCGGCCCGCGCTGATTCGCAACTCGACCATTCTGGCGAACGTGCAGGGCGCATATAACGCGGTCTGGGTGAAAGGCGCCTATGGCGAGGACACATTCTATTACGGGCGCGGAGCAGGCTCGCTGCCGACCGGCGTCGCGGTGGTGAGCGACCTGATGCGCGTCGCCCGCGAGATCCGCTCCGGAAGCCCCGAGCGCGTCTCGCCGTTCGCGCATGAGCGTCTGGGCGAGTACCGTCCTCTGCCCGTAACAGAGCAGGCGCGGCCGTATTATCTGCGCTTCCGTGTCATGGACCGGCCGGGCATCATCGCGACGCTGGCGGGCATTCTGGCCGGAAAACAAATCAGCCTGGAAGCGGTGCTTCAGGAACCGTGCGATGAGAAGGGCGATCTGCCGTTCGTCATCACCGTGGAGAATACGTCCGAAGCGGCGATTCGCGAAGCGGTGGGCAAGATGTGCTCGCTGGACTTTCTGCTGGAGCCGCCGCTTGCTTTGCCCATGGAGCTGCCGTTATGAACGTACGTTTCGCTTGCGCCGCCTTTCTGGCCGCGAGCTTTGCGTTCGGGCAGGTTGCCGAACAGGCCAACTCGGGTTACCGCACCAAAGAGGGGCGCGATCGCGTCGCTTCCTCGCTCGCGCGGCCAAGCCGGGACGAGCGTCAGAAACCCCAGGAGCTGGTGGACGGGCTGGGTCTGAAGCCGGGTCAGGTGGTGGCGGACATCGGCACGGGCATCGGTTACATGCTGCCGTATCTGAGCCGCGCCGTGGGACCTTCCGGCCGTGTGTACGCCGAAGACATTCACGACGACTTTCTCGAAAAGGCTGAAGCGAAGGCCAAAAAAGAGAAGCTTTCGAACGTATCGTTCGTGAAAGGCATTGAGGCGGACGTCAAGCTGGCGAAGAACAGCATCGACATGGCCTTCGCCCTGGATGCGTACCATCATATGAACTACCCCGAGCCGATTGTCGATTCGATTCACCGTGCACTGAAGCTGGGCGGCAGGTTCGTTGTGGTGGACTTCTATAAGCGCGAAGGCGCCATGGGGCCGGGCCGCGATGCAAGGGGTCACATTCGCGCCGACCAGGCGGACGTGATCCGCGAGGTCGAGGCGCGAGGATTTAAACTGACGTCGAAGAGCGAGCACCTCAAAGACAGCCAGTACGTGCTGGTGTTCAAAAAGAAGTAGGGCATTCCTCCCGAGCGGTCGCATGTCAACAGGGCATGGGCCTGGCGGGGACTCACCCGAGCGGACTGTAGACGGTCAACACGCTTGTGAATCGCCAGACAGAGCCGCGACCGTGAGGGAGCGGTTGCAGACGGTCCAGACCACTCGCGACCGCTTCCTTACGGGCGCGGCTCAGCAAAGGCTTATGCGTCTCCACTTTTGTGTCGCGCACCCGTTGCCTGCCCCATGCTCACAGATGTAGGACAGGCCGTGATAGTATGAGCGGCATCATGGCCGCTATGACTCGCCGCAGTTTCGTACTTGCCGCGCCGGCCGTTCGCACCGTTCTGGGCAGCCCTAACGAAAAGCTGGTGGTAGCCTGCATGGGCGTCCGAGGGCGCGCGGGCTCGCTGATGAGGGGTTTCGCCGATCTGAACCGCGAATTCGAAGTCGCGGCCGTTTGCGACATCGACACGCGGCTGTTCAATCAGGCCGTGAAGGATGTCGCCGGGCGCCAGAAGAAAGAGCCGCGGACGGAGACCGACTTCCGGCGGCTGCTCGACGACAAGTCCATTGATGCGCTCGTGGTAGGCACGCCGGACCACTGGCACGCGCTGCCCACCGTTCTCGCCTGCCAGGCGGGCAAGCATGTCTACGTGGAGAAGCCCGCCAGTCACAATATGCACGAAGGCCAGGCGATGCTCGCCGCCGCGAGGCGCTACAAGCGCGTGGTGCAGGTGGGCATTCAGTCGCGCAGCAGCAGGAGCCTGTTCGAAGCCCTGGAGTATATCCGCTCGGGCGCGTTGGGCAAGGTGGTGCTGGCCAAGGCATGGGAGAGCGCGAAGCAGCGTGCGCTGCCGGCACAGCCGGATGGGAGTCCGCCGGAGGGCGTGGACTACGATATGTGGCTGGGGCCGGCGCCGCAGCGCCCGTTCAATCCGAACCGGTTTCATAGCAACTGGCGATGGTTCTTCGACTACGGCACGGGCGACCTGGGCAATGACGGCGTTCATCGCATCGACTATGCGCGGCGCGGGCTCGAAGCGGCCTTTGCGGCGCAGGGCAAGAAACTGGCCGAGTGGCCCATTGCGGTTTCGGCGAGCGGCGGCAAGCATTTCTTCGACGACGCCCAGGAGTGGCCGGATACGCTTGTGGCGACGTGGGATTACCCCGGCGCGATTCTGATGTACGAGATGCGCACCTGGTCGGCATACGCTCAGGATGGCGAAGCGGAAGGCGCTGCCATCTACGGCGAGAACGGCTACGTGATCATCGGCAACCAGGGATGGCGCGCGTTCGGGCCGAAGGGCGAGCCGGGTGCCTCGGGCGCGGGAAGCAACGACGAGGACGATCCGGCGCACAAGCGAAATTTCCTGGAGTGCATTCGCAGCGGCGCGCTGCCGAACTGCGATATCGCGATCGGGCACGCGGCATCCTCGCTTACGCACTTAGGCAACATCGCGTGGCGTGTGAATCGCAAGCTGAAGTTCGACGGCGCGACACAGACGTTTCCGGGCGACGAAGAAGCCAACCGCCACCTGGCGCGTCAGGCGCGTGAGCCGTGGGTGATGCCGAAGATCGGCTGAAGCGCTTCCAGGTTGCCGGTCTAACCCTTCCGCAGCTTCTCGATCAGGTCGGTGTTGCCGCCGACGTCGGTCAGCCGGAAATCTCGGCCCAGGTATGGGTAAGTCAGTTTCGTGTGGTCCAGACCGAGCAGACCCAGAATGGTCGCATGGAGGTCATGTAAGTGGACGGGATCCTCAAGGGCCCGGAGACCGAGCTCGTCCGTAGAACCGATGACCTTGCCGCCTTTTACCCCGCCCCCCGCCATCCATATCGTGAAGCCATATGGGTTGTGGTCACGCCCCTCCGAGCCGTTTTGGCCGCCATCCGACGTGGGGCTCCGGCCGAACTCGCCGCCCCATATCACGAGAGTTGAGTCGAGCAGACCTCGAGATTTCAGGTCCGCCAGCAGACCGCCTACCGCCTTGTCCGTTTGGGCCGCTCTCGCCTGATGGTTCTTGTCGCACTGTATGTGACCGTCCCAGTCGGTCGCGTTCATGCCATCGCCCGACCACACCTGCACGAAGCGAACGCCGCGTTCGACAAGCCGCCGCGCCAACAGGCAGCGCCCGCCGAAGTCGGCGCTTACCGGATCATCGAGGCCGTACAGCTTCTTCGTCGCCTCGGATTCGCCGGTGATATCGGTTGCCTCCGGAGCCGACATCTGCATGCGGAACGCGAGTTCGTAGGATGCGATCCGCGCGGCGAGTTCCGAATCATGATTTCGCGAATCCAGATGTCGCTCGTTCACTTTGCGGAGCGTATCGAGCAGATCGCGCTGTTCCTGGGGCTGCATGCCGTCCGGTGGGCTGAGATTCAGAATCGGGTTCCGGCCGGGCCGGAACGATGTTCCCTGGTAGGCCGCGGGAAGGAACCCCTGGCCGTAAACTGCCGGACCCGACCTCACGCCTCCCTGAAGGAGAACCACAAAGCCCGGCAGATTCTCGTTTTCGCTGCCCAGACCGTACAGAATCCACGAACCGAGGCTCGGGCGCCCGATTCTCGGCCATCCGTTATTGATCAAAAACTGCGCCTGCGAGTGCGTGAAACCCTCATGAAAGCACGAGCGGATCACGGCAATGTCGTCGGCTCGTCGCGCCGCGTGAGGGAGCAAATCCGAGACCTCGAGACCGGACTGACCGTGCTTCCTGAAGGTCCATGTTGAACCAAGGATAATCGAGTCTCGAAGTTTTCCGTTCTGAAAATCCTCGTTGCCAAAGCTCGCGGGCGGGTGCTGGCCGTGAAGCTTATTCAGCAGTGGTTTCGGATCGAAGGTGTCGACCTGGCTCGGACCTCCCTGCATGAACAGGGAGATCACGCTTTTCGCGGTGGCGGGCCACGGCGGAGTCTTAGGAGCCAGTGGATTCGGCGCCCCTGCTGCGTTTCTTTGGGACAGCCCCATGGCGGCGAGCCAACCGATGCCGAGTCCCGAGGTCCGGAGAAATTCCCGTCGCGAATCGCTAATCGACATAGACAAACTCGCTCATGTTGAATATCAGAAGGCACAACCGCGGAAGGGAGTTCCGCTGGAGATAGTCGAGCGCTGTCCGGCGTTCTTCGGCGGCCGGAAGACGGCCGAATGCCAGACGCCACCCGGTGTTTACGGAAGCTTCAGGATCTTCGCCGGCTTGCTTCCGGATTCGCGAAGCGAACTGCTCTGCCTGCGCGAGAGCGAACTCGCTATTCATCAGGGCCAGCGCCTGGGGAGCTACGGTTGAGCTCTCGCGGCGGGCGCAGCTTGTAGCCGTATCCGGGGCATCGAAGATTTGCAGCATGGGCAGGGTCATCGACCGTTTCATCTGCAGGTAGATGCTGCGGCGCGTGTGTTCGGCTGGATCGGGGTTCGCGGGCCACAGTTGGGGCATCCGTGCCGCGAGGATCTCCTCCTTGCTGAGCGGCGGAATGATCCCCACTCCCCCCATTTTCAGGTTCAAAGTGCCGGCGACGGCCAGAACACTGTCCCGGATGGCGTCTCCGTCCAGCCGGCGCCTGTTCATCCGGCTGAGGTAGCGATTCTCGGGATCTTTCCGCAGACTCTCGTCGTCCGCAACGCTCGAAGATTGATACGTGTTCGAAAGCATGATCAGCCGGTGCATCTGCTTGATACTCCATCCGCGGTCCGCGAACTCGACGGCCAGCCAATCCAGCAGTTCCGGATGAGTGGGCGCTTCTCCCTGACGGCCGAAGTCGTTCGGCGTGTTCACCATCCCCTGGCCGAAATGGCCCTGCCAAATACGGTTCACCATCACGCGGCCCAGGAGCGGCTGGTCCGGCGACGTAAGCCATAGAGCCAGAGCTTTGCGGCGCTGCGGAACAAAAAGAAACCCCTCGGGCTCCTGGATCGGCGGGCCCGGATTGAGAGCTGTCAGGAAGCCCGGCTCAACTTTCTCGCCTTGATTCTTGAAATCTCCCCGGATGAGAATGTGCGTGTCGGGCACAATCTCTTCGTGCGCCAGGACGTTGGCCGTAGGATATCGTTCCGGCGCTCTCAAATACGCTTCAGCGAGGCGCTGCAGGAGCGCGGCGCGCTGAGGATCCTCCGTCCCGCTGTGCCCGCGCCTCGAACGGCCGCCGCGCGCCATACGCTTTAGTGTCTCTGCCTGAGCCAGCAAGGGGAAATTGCGTGTGTTCGTCTGAACGTCAAAGAGACTCACCAGCGGAATCTCACGCTCGACACTGCCGGCGAAGAGCGAGGTCAATTGGTAATATTCGCGCTGGCTGATAGGGTCGAACTTATGATCGTGGCATCGCGCGCACGCTACCGTGAGTCCGAGAAATGCCGCGCCGACGGTGTCGACCGCATCGGCCTGCCATTCCGCGCGATACTGGTCGCCGTAATAGGTGAATTCGATCGGAAAGGAGCCGAGGGTGAATAGAGCCGTTCCAACCCGGCGGTTCACGTTTTCCCGTTTTTCCTTCGGCAGCTTGAGCGTTCCTTCCAGATCCATGTTGGTGGACCACAGTTCGTCCGCGGCGATCTGCTCCTGAACAAACGTGGTGTATGGCTTGTCCATGTTGAAGCAGCCGATCACGTAGTCGCGATAGCGCCAGGCCGTTACGAAAAAGTGGTCGGTCTCGAATCCGGAAGTATCGGCGTAGCGAACCAGGTCCAGCCAGTAGCGCCCCCAGCGCTCGCCGTACCGGGGCGACTCGAGCAGGCGGTCAATCAACTTTTCGTAGGCATCGCTGGATGGGTCGTTGACGAATTGCTCCACTTGCTCGGGCGTGGGCGGGAGCCCGTGCAGGTCGAAGTACGCACGGCGAACCAGAGTCTGGCGGCCGGCCCGCGAGGCTGGACGCAAGCCCGTCGGCTCCAGTTTGGCGAGAATGAAGGCGTCAATCGGATTCCGAACCCAGGAAGCGCTCTTCACGATTGGAACCGGCGGCCGCACCGGCTTTCGGAAAGACCACCACGATGCCCGCGCTCCGGCGGCGCCGGATTCCGGCTCCACTCTCGCGCCGGCGTCGATCCATTCGCGCAGTATTCCGACTTCAGAGGGCGTGAGAGGAGTTTTGCCGGGCGGCATCTGCAGCTCCCCCTCGCGTCTGATGGCTCGGTAAAGCAGGCTCGCCTCGGCATTGCCCGGTACAACTGCCGGGCCTCGTTTGCCGCCCTTCAGAATGGTTCTCCGGTCTCGCAAGTCGAGATCCGACATGCGGACGTCGCCGTGGCAGGCAAAACACTTCGCCTCAAGGATCGCTTTAGCGTCTTTGCCGGCCGGGTTGGATTGACCAGATACGAGCGCCGGGAATCCGACCAACAGCGCAACTGGCCCAAGCCGGCCAAACACAAACCGCATAAAGCTCCCCCCAGTGAGCTGAACCTTGACTACTAGACGGATTATACATACAAGGCCCATACGAAGCCCCACCCGGACGCAGACTCTGGCACAATATCTTGAATCCAACAGCTTCTTAAGAGAGGACAAGACGAATGGCAGACAATGGCAGGATTGCGGCTGTAACCGGCGCCGGCAGCGGTATAGGGCGCGCGGCCTCCCTGGCGCTGCAGTCCGCCGGCTATTCCGTGGTGCTCGCCGGACGCCGCGGCGCGGAGCTTGAAAGATCCGCCGCAATGGCAGATCCCTGCGGCGGCAGAATGCTCCCGGTTCCGACCGACGTCAGTAAGCCCGAGTCCGTCAATGCGTTGTTCGCCACGGTTAAAGATGAATTCGGCCGGCTGGATGTTCTGTTCAACAACGCAGGCCTGAACGCGCCCGGTATTCCTATCGAGGACCTGACCTTCGAGACGTGGAGCGCAATCGTGAACGTCAACCTTACGGGCGCGTTTCTCTGCGCGCAGGCGGCGTTCAAGCTGATGAAAGACCAGGATCCGCGCGGCGGGCGCATCATCAACAATGGTTCTATCTCGGCTTTCGCGCCCAGGCCCAACCATGTGCCCTATACAGCTACGAAACATGCCATGACGGGCATCACCAAATGTTTCTCGCTGGATGGCCGGAAGTACGACATAGCCTGCAGCCAGATCGATATCGGCAATGCCGCAACCGAAATGACGGACCGGATGACGGCCGGCGTTCTACAGGCCAACGGGACAAAAATGGTGGAGCCGCGCATGGACGTGCGGTACGTGGCGGAGACAGTCGTTTACATCGCGAATCTGCCGTTAGAGGCGAATGTACAGTTCATGACGATAATGGCAACGAGGATGCCGCTCGTCGGCCGCGGGTGATGCCGAAAATCGGCTGAAGCGCCTCCACCTGATCCATGGTGCACTGGCGCGGCGCCTTGTCGGGACGCCAGCGGACGAATCGCGTGCCGTGCCGGAAGCGGCCTCCCGTGAAGTGATCGTACTCGACTTCAACCACCAGCTTCGGCTTGAGCGGCTGCCATTCTGTATTCCGCGTCCCGCTCCAGCGGCTGGGACCTCCCGGCGCGCGCCCCGTGAATCCAGGAGGCGCAATCAACCGCTTCAGCTTTGCGGTCAGTTCCTTCCGCTCGGCGGAGCGCATGCTTGACGTGAAGCCGACGTGGTGCAAAATGCCGGATTCATCGTAGAGACCGAGCAGCAGCGAGCCAACGACGCGTTCTTTCTGGGCATAGCGGAAGCCGCCCACTACGCAGTCGACGGTCCGCAACTTCTTGATCTTCCGCATGGTGCGCTCGCCCGATTGATACGGCTCTCGGGCGGGCTTGGCCACCACCCCATCCAGGCTCGCTCCCACTCCCGCATACCATTCGCGCGCGACGGCAAGCTGCCGCGTTGCCGGCGAGAGGCGAATGTGGCGGCTGGCCTCCAAATACTTCCCGGCGAAAAGTTCGAGTCTGCGGCGGCGTTCTTCGAGAGGCTCGCCGGTCAGCGGCTCGCCCCGGTCGTCGACGAGGAGATCGAAGACCATGAATGTGGATGGATGCTCGGCGGCAAGTTTCCTGATGCGGCTCTCGGCGGGATGAATGCGCTGGAGCAGGTCGTCGAAGGACAAGCGCCCGTTTATGGTGACGACGATCTCGCCATCCAGCACGAACTTCGCCGCCTTCAAACGGAGCAGATCCTCGGCCAGCTCGGGAAAGTAACGCGCGAGCGGCTGGCCGGCCTTCGATTGCAGTTCCACTTCGCGGCCGTCCCGGAAGGCCAGGCAGCGAAAGCCGTCCCACTTCGGTTCGTACTGCCACTCCGGCCCGGCCGGAATCTCCGCCACGGTGAGCGCCTCCATGGGCGGAAAGGGCGGCCGAACGGGCAGCTTCACAGGTAGTTCTCCAGCCGGACCCGGCCGCGGCGGGCAGCCACGGGCTTCCACAAGTCGCCCACCTCGCGGACGCGCTCCGGCATGTTCTCCAGGCGAAAGTCTTCGATGCGGAGGTTGCCTTCCACCTCTTCCCATTTCACGGGCGCGGACACCGTCGCCAGCGGCGTTGGCCGCACGGAGTAGACCGACGCCAATGTGCGGCCCCAGGCGTTTTGGTTGTAGTCGACGAGAACACGGTCGGCGGGACGGCGCGCAATGCGATACTTGGCCGTGATGAGATGCGGATGCCGCGTTTCGAGCTCGCGCGAAAGCGACTTGGCGAACGTCCAGACCTGCTTCTGCGTGGGGCCGCGCTCGATGGGCACATAGATGTGAATGCCTCTTGAACCGGTGGTCTTCGGATAGCTTGCGATACGCAACCTCTTGAGCGCGTCACGCACCAGAAGCGCGGCTTCCTTCACCTGCTCGAACGCGGCGCCGGGAGTCGGGTCGAGATCGAAGTGCAGATAATCGGGACGGTCCACGTCGTCGCAGCGCGCATACCACGGGTTGAGATCGATGCAGCCCAGGTTGACGATCCACAGCAGAGAAGCCAGGTCGTCCACTATGGGAAAGTCGATCACGTTGCCGGAGGAGTGCTGGATGGAGCATGTGCGGATCCAGCGCGGCCGCCACTCGGGAGCCCGTTTCATGAAGAAGAACTTGCCTTGGGCGCCATGAGGGTAGCGCTTCATCACCATGGCCCGGTCGCGCAGATGGGGCAGCAGGACGTCCGCGATTTCGAGATAGTAGCGGAGCAGGTCGCGCTTGGTGGCGCCTGTATCGGGCCAGAAAACCTTGTCCAGATTGGTGAGTTTTACGGGCCGGCCGGATGCGGAGACTTCAAGGCCGCCTCGCGAGGAGCTCGGCAGCGCGTCTGGAATGCTCTCTAGCGCCTCGCCCGCCCTCATGGTCATGCAGCAGCTCCCATCCTTCGAAATACCCGCGCAGCTCGCCCTCCCGAAGCAAAAAGTCCGGGTTCATCGGCGGCACGCCGGGGGAATCGTCGATCATCGGAATGACTGCAAGTGCCAGTCCACCGCGGCGCACGCCGGCGCGGATGGAAGGGAAGAGGCCGCGCTGCAGGTAGTATGTGTCACAAATCAGATCGAAGCTTTCGGGTTCGATGACGAACTCGCCGCGCTCGAGATCGGCGACGACGCCTTCAACGGTGAGGTCGCGCGCCTGCGCCGCGGATTGGAGAAGCTCAATCGCCGCGGGCGAGGAATCGACTGCGGTCACCTGCCAGCCGTGCGACGCCAGGCAGAGCGCATGACGGCCCGCGCCGCAAGCGAGGTCGAGCGCGCGTCCCGCCGGAACCGTCGCGGCGACGCGCTCGACAAGGGGAAGCGGCTCCTTCGGAATGTTCTCGCCGCTACGGTATCTTTCCTCCCACCTGTCCGGTATCGAATGTCTCTTCAAAAGCTCAACGCCCTCACGCCTTCCGGAGGCTTCGGCTGCCCTGGCGTGACGCCACGCCGCAGCGTAGTCTCCGCCCACGGAGTACATCTCCACCAGCGCGAGATGGGCTTCCGTAAAGTTCGGATCGAGGCGCACCGCTTCGAGCAGCAGCCCCAGTCCCTGGTCCTGCTTCCACTGCATGCGGTAGAGCTGTCCGAGGTGATAATACGGCCGCGGATTCGAAGGCTCGCGGGCGATCCAATCCAACTGCTCCCGCACATGCCGGACCGTTTCGAGGTCCAGCGCGGGGTCGATCACTTCCTTGCGCCAGAACGTCATGTCAGCGTCTCGCGCCTCGCCATGTCGCGGACAATGGTGCGCGAGCCCGCATAGAGCACGAGCGCCAGCGCGACCGCTAAGACGGGAATTACGTACATGGCCTGCTGGAGGCCGGCGGACTTGAAAGCCTCCGTCACCGCCGGCGAACCGGCAGCCTCGGCCGCCCTGCGCGCCATGCGGTCGCTCAAATTGCCCGTGATGAGTGGGCCGAACGATGCGCCGCAGAGGTACATGGCGAGAAAGTAGACCGCCATGGTAGTCCCCCGCAGCGATGGAGGCACGATGTCCTGGATGGAAGAGTAGACCAGCCCGTAATACATATTGAAGAAGCCAAGCGAGAGGCAGATCCATGCGAGCGACGCATAAGGCGATCCTGGCGGCTGCCAGATGCCTACGAACGCTATGGGACCTGCGACGAGCGCGGCGAGCGCGGCCATGACCATGCGTCCGTTCTTTCGCCGATGGACGATGCGGTCGCCGAATACTCCCGCGACGAGGCCGCCTGTCACCCCGGCCACGCCGTACCCGATTCCGCTCGCAAAGCCGGATTCGCCCACAGAGAGGCCGTGATAGCGCGTGAGAAACGCGGGCAGGAACGTGGCGACGGCATAGAGATTGAAGTTGATGAGCGCGCCCGAAGCGATGATCCACCACAGCGTCGGGATGCGCAGCACCGGCCAGGGCGAGGGCTTCGCAGTGGATGCGGCATATCCTTCCGAAGCCCCGCGCACCGGCTCGGGGAGCATGAGCAGCACGGGCGCCAGCAGCAGCGCGGGCGCGGCAGCGATGGCCATTGCGAACCTCCACCCCCACACCTCAGCCACCGGGCCGGTAACCAGAAAGCTCAGCGCGCCGCCGATGGGAACCCCGAGCATGAAGATCGCCAGCGCGCGCGAACGCCTCTCCGGCGGAAACAGATCGCCCAGCCAGCTTGTAGCGGTTGGCGCGCACACCGCCTCTCCCACGGCGACTCCCAGCCGCGAAACCAAGAGCATGGAGTAATTCGCGGCAAGTCCCGCGGAGGCCGTCAGCGCGCTCCACAACACCATACCCCCCGCCAGTAGTTTCTTGCGGCTCCAGTTATCGGCGAGGCGGCCGAGCGGCAATCCGACCACCGCGTAAAGCAGCGTAAACGCCGTTCCCAACAGGCCGATCTGGGTATCGGAAAGACCGAACTCCTTGCGGATGGGTTCGGTCACCGCGCCGAGCGCCTGGCGGTCGTAGAAATTCAGGATGTTGATGGCGAACAATACCGCTAGGGAACGCAATGCGTTCGAGCGCGGCATCGTCGAAGACGCGGGGGAAACCAACCAGATATTGTAGCCGGATCGAGTGCGTTCAACGCGCCGGGCGTCCGGTGGACAATTCCTCGACGGCCTTCAATATCTGCGGGTCGCGTTGCGCTTCCACCTCATCGCCCTTCTCGACGCCCAGCGCCTGGTTGAAGATCTCCGTCTTGAGCCGGTTGCGGATGAAGTCGCGCTCGCCGGACCATTCGCCGACGCCCGGACGAATATTGCGGGCCGAAAGAAAGAACTGAAACTCGTCTAGAAGCTCCGCGGAGACTTCGAAATCTTCGGCGACCTTCGGATGGCGGCGCACGTAATCGGTGGCGAAAGTGGTGAACGACCCGCTGGCATCGAGCACGGCTCGCAATTGCGAGAAGGAAGCCGGCGGCACGACGTGGTCGGGCACGATGCCCCCGCCGCCTTTCACCACGCGGCCGCCAGCGGTTCGAAACTCGGACTGCGCATTCAGATTGGCTGCGGTGGCCGCCAGGGCGAACTGCGCGCCGTCCAGGGGCTTCTGAATGGAACGCCCGCTGGGCGTGTAATAAAGAGCCGTGGTGAGGGCCAGGCCGGTGCTTTCGGAAAGCGGATAGACGCTCTCCACCAGTCCTTTTCCAAAGCTCGGCAAGCCGATCACGACGCCCCGGTCGTGATCCTGAATGGCGCCCGCGACAATCTCCGAGGCGCTCGCGCTCTTCTCGTTGATCAACACTGCAACCGGAAATTCGTAAGGCTGGTTGTTCTCGGGTACGTTCTGCGTCTTCTCCTCGACGGCGCGACCCCGTACGGTGAGCAGCTTAAGACCTGGTTTGAGGAACAACGCCGCCGTCTCGAGCGCTGCCGGCAGCACGCCGCCTGGGTTGTTGCGCAGGTCCAGGACCAGCCCCTTCAGATCTTTGCCGCCCAGACGCTCGATAGCCTCGCGGATCTGCTGGCCGGTCTTCTCGTCGAAAGTCGCCACGCGCAGATATCCGACTTTGGGCGCTACGTAAAAGGCGCGCTCCACGCTGGGCGATTGCATTTCTTCCGGAATGAGCACGAAGTTCATGATGCGCGCATTGCCCGGACGCCGCACGTCCAGCCTGGCCTCCTGCCGGCGCGAATGACTCAACAGACCCACCAGTTGCTCCATGTCCAGGCGGTCGAGCCGGTAGCCGTTGATGGCCAGGATCTCGTCGCCGGCGGAGATTCCGCTCCGCGCCGAAGGCGTTCCCGGCAGCGCCTGCAACACGATCACGCGCCCCGGAAGGACCGACACGACGCTTCCGAAGCCCTTGCTCGTCGAAGTCTGGAGCTGCTTCAATTGCTCGAACTGGCCGGGGTCGAAGAACACCGAATGCGGATCGAGGCGGCGCAGGAGGCCGGGAATGGCTCCTTCATAGAACGCCTTGTCCAGAACTACCGGCTCCGCGGCTTCTTTCTCCACCAGAGCGTACGCCTCGGTGAATCGGCGTACTTCGGTTTCGATCTCGTCCGCGAAGACGGGAGCGGCGGCTATCAGTAATGCGAAAGCGAGACGTTGCAAACTTCTATTTTATCGCGAGGCGGCCAGAACCCTGGCTTTTACTGAGCGCGTTAGTCGAAGACAGCCAAGGTTCTAACCGGCGACGCGGCGCTGCAAGGCAAGCCGCCGCTCGCGCAGCCAGCGCAGACGTCCCTGGTTCTCGTGGTACAGCGTGGAAAGACCCGCCCAGTAATAGCCCCCGACGAACAGCGCCAGGAAAGGAATTGAGAGGAAATTTCCGGTGTCGATGGCGAATACAACCATGCCGAGGAAGTAGGTTCCGAAAAGCAGCTCCAGATACGGGAGCCAGCCGCTGCGGCTCCGGTACTTCTTGTTCTCCAGCCGCACCGGACGTCCTTCGATGGCGTACTTCGGCGTGCGCGCGAAGCCGGTTGTCACGCCGAACAGCGCTTCGAGCACCGCGCGCGTGTTGATGATAGTGAGGCCCACGCCCACCGCCATCAGCATGGGCAGCAGCAGAATGGACCGCTTCCAGTTCTTTGGGTACAACTCGCGCTGCGCGATCACGTAGAACGCCGAAATCGACCAGAAGGACATGGCAATCAGCGGAAGGTCCAGGAAAACCATCTGCCATACGCCCATGTAGAAGCGCACAATCATCACCGGCAGCATCAGCGCCGAAACCACGATCATGAGCGGGTAGGAGATGTTGGGCGTGAGGTGCATGATGGCTTCCAGCTTGACCCGCCACGGGATTTTGGCCTTCACGATCGCGGGCAGCAGTTTCCTCGCTACCTGCGTGAGTCCCTTGGCCCAGCGCGACTGTTGCACCTGGAAGCCGTGCATCTCGACCGGCAGCTCCGAAGGGCAATCCAGGCCGGGCACATAGACAAAGCGCCAGCCCTTGAGCTGCGCCCGATAGCTCAGGTCGCAATCCTCGGTCAGCGTGTCGTGGTGCCAGCCGCCCGCGTCCTCGATCATCTTGCGGCGCAAAACGCCGGCCGTCCCGTTGAAGTTGAAGAAGTAACCCGCGCGCGCGCGCGCGCCGTGCTCCAGGATGAAATGCCCATCCAGGAGCATGGCTTCCACCTCCGTGAGGAAATTGTAATCGCGGTTCAGGTAGCTCCAGCGCGTCTGCACCACGCCAACCGTCGAATCGGCGAAGTAGTTTACCGTGCGCATCAGGAAATCGGGCGGCGGAATGAAGTCGGCGTCGAAGATGGCGATCAGGTCGCCAGTCGCGCTCGCCATGCCTGCTTGCAACGCTCCGGCCTTGAAGCCTTCGCGGTTGGTTCGATGGCGGTACTCGATAAGGAAACCCAGGGCCCGGTAGCGTTCCACCAGCGCCTCGGCGAACGGCGCGGTGTCGTCGTTGGAATCGTCGAGCACCTGAATCTGCAGCAGGTGCTTCGGATATTCGATCCTGGTGACCTCGTCGATCAGCCGTTCCACCACGTAGCGTTCGTTGTACAAAGGAAGCTGGATGGTCACGGCAGGCAGTTGGGTGAACCGGGCCGCGGGCTCCCGGGTGGCCTTCTTGCGGTGCTTGAAGTACGTGTGGATCACGCTGTATCGGTGCAGTCCGAAAAGGCTCAGGACGCTCAGCAGCAGGAAGTAGGGAACCAGCAGGGCCCAGTCAAACCAGGCGAGCTGATGGATGCCGGCAAAGGTCTGGTCGAACGTTCCGCGCGCCCACCGGCTCATCGCGGACTCCGCGGCAAGGAACGCAAGAGGGATCGGAGTCGATATCATAGGGTTCTGCCTGCCGGAAAGCGCCTTTGAATGAAATTCCTCCTGCTTGCCTGCACTTTGGAAGCCCTGTTTCTCTCGGTCCGCCTGATGGGCGAGATCAGGCAACACATCGTGGAAACGATCGCAATCTCTCTAGCTGCTGGCTTATTTTACCTCATCTCCAGCTTCCTGATCCTACGATCCCCGGCACAAGAAAGTTCCCGGAAGCGGGCACTTTGGATCATTGCGGCGGGCGTAGTGTTTCGTTTAACGGTGTTTCCGCTGGACCCCGGGCTTTCCGACGACCCGTTCCGTTACCGTTGGGAGGGTAAACTCCAGGCCGCCGGAGGCAATCCCTACCAGGTGCGGCCGAACGATCCGGACTGGGTTGGGATGCGCGACAGCGCCTTCGACCGCGTGGCGGGCAAGGACTTCAAGGCCATCTACGGACCGCTGGTACAGTTGATCCAGCGCGGAATGTACCCGCTGGCCGCGAGGTTCGAGCCCGACCCCGTCCGCCAGGTGCTGTGGTTCAAGCTGCCGTACGCATTGTTCGACCTGGCCGCGATTGCCGCCCTTTGGGGCCTGCTTGCCGCGCACGGGCTGGCTACCGACCGGGTGCTGCTGTACGCCTGGTCGCCCCTGACGGTGATGGAGTTCTGGGCCATTGGGCATAACGACTCGACGGCCGTGCTGCTGGTCTTACTCGCACTGCTCGCCGCGGCCCGCAAGCGGTGGACGTGGAGTTTTTCGGCTCTGGCGCTCGCGACCGCGGCGAAGATCTGGCCTGTCTTTTTGTTTCCGATCTTCATCGGCTGGAGCGGCTGGAAGCCCCGGCGGCTTTTTCAATGCTGGGTCGCTCTCCCCATTCTCTTCCTCCTCGCGCTGCCCTACTGGAGCGATGTGGAAGAGAACGCTCGCTTCCTGAGCGGCTTCGTGAGCGGCTGGCGCAACAATGACAGCTTATATGGCCTGGTGCTTTGGGCAACCGGCGATGTGTATCGCGCGAAGAAGCTGACGCTGGCCGTGATTGCCGCAGCCAGCGTAGGCGTGACCGTGCTGGGATGGAAGCTCGAGCGCGCGGTGCTCACGGTGCTGACTCTGCTCCTGATGCTTTCCGCCAACTGTCACCCCTGGTACCTCACCTGGATTCTGCCTCTGCTGGCGTTCTCCCCCATACCGGGACTGCTGCTTTGGACCGTGCTTGCGCCTCTGGCCTACGCGACCGTTATCGGTTGGGTGACTCTGGGCGAATGGGACGGCTCCACCATGTTCCGGTGGTACGAGTATGTGCCGGTGTACGGACTGCTTATCGGGACGTGGGTTTACCGGTACTTGAATAGATGCAAGGAGGTGCATTGGTGATGGATGGTTTGGGCGACTCGCAACGAAGGGCGCGAAACGCCGTGGCTATTACCGGCGCCTTTTCTCTGTAGCGATGTTTTGATACACGGCTCCGTCAGGCTCCCTTGGACAAAGGCCAGAGAACTCGTTGCCATTGTGATCGTAGAATATAACCCGAAGTCTGAGAAACGTTAGGTCCCATGCCGTTGTGTTGGTTATTGTTCCTTGCATCTTAAAGGAACCCAACTCCATACGGTTGGCCGTCACCTTCACGATAAGGTTCCCTTTTGGCGTCGGAACGGTAAACTCCTGAGATACGGCTACAGTAGCCAAGGCACATATTAGAACAGCGGTTTTCAGTACTTTCATCGTCATGTTTTGCTGCTTTATGCGGGTCGTAAGCATTGCTGTTTCAATCCTCTTTTGTGCGTTCGCTCAGGTGAGCACAGTAGCCACACAACTTGGTCTCGAAGTAAATGTCCCGCTCTTCTTTCAGAGGATATTCGCCGCATCGCACGCAAACGAAACCCTTGCTTCGGCACACCGCCGCCCAAGCCGCTGCCTCGTCCTCAATGCGCTTCTGCTCTGCCTTCTTCGCTTGGCCCATTGGTTCTCCCGATCAATTCTCTGTACCTGTTAGATGTCAATCCCCCACGCGGATGATTATCCTGCCGGCACAAACCTTCGGTCAATATCCCCAATGGGAAATCGGATAGTTAGTCCAGGTCTATCGAGGTCTTAATCAACAAATTACCGCCGGTACTTGCGCGGGATTCGAAACTCCACCCCGGCGTGCCGGAACTCCTCGGCCGCTTTGTAAGGCGTCCCTTCAGCGGCGATCTTAGCCAGTCCGCGCACGTTGAGATCCACCAGCCGGTTCACCGCGGTCTCATCGAATGGCTCGAGCAGGCGCAGCTTGCGCTGCGTGGCCGTCAGCCGGTCGTGCAGACGCTTGGCCATACTGTAGTTGATGGTTTTCAAGGCCTGGGCCGCGCGAATCTTCTTATCGATGGTTTCGGAAATGTCTACCGTCTTCGGTTGGGGCACGAAGGTCTCCGTGCTTTCGGGTTCGCGCCGCCGCGGGTCGAACGGCTCGGCGTAGTAGTAGAGCTCCGGTGTCAGGTGCGGCTTCAAGCCCACGTCCATTGCCGCTGGCAGATAGTTTTCGAGCGCCGCGGCGCGCCAGGCATCCTCGGCGGCCGATCCCGTGTAATAGCGATCCAACACGCGATCGTGCTCGGTGTACGGATTGGGTATGAAGACGATGGCGGGCTTGTAGTGCCGTATATAGAACATCAACCGGTCGCGGATGCCGGTAAAGGAGGCATCGTGCAGCTCGGAGGCGCGATACCCCATCGAAATCACTTCCCTCACGCCTAACATTTTTGCGGCCTGCTCGCTCTCCATGCGCGTCCGCAGGGCTGTTTCTTCGGGCGGGAGATCGTAGGAGTCTTTATCGTCGTTGGTTACGCGGATCAGGTAGACCGTCGCCCCGCGATCTGCCATTCCGGCGATCGTGCCGCCGGCCGTAAGCAGATAATTCGAGGCATCCGCGGTCACCACCAGCACCACGGGCTTGTCCGCCGCGGCCGCGGGCAACAACGCCGCCAGCAGCAAGATCGCTCTCATTGGTGCTCCACGTTCTGCTTCAAGTATTCTTTCAGCCCGGGAAGATAGTCGAACTCGTCGTAGTGAAAGTAATCTTCCGCATAGGGAACGCCGGCCTCCTGGCCGCGCTTGCGGGAGATCCAATCCATGTTCCACTCCTCCATCAGCACTGCCGCCGCTTGATCGTCCAGATTCTCAAACTCCGGAACGTAGAGGTTCTCTTTCGCCAGATTCGCTTTCACTGCCCGCAAAGTTGCAGGATTCGCGTAGACGTTGCGGTGCGTATGGTAGGCCTTCTGCTTGCGGCGCACCTGGCTTTCGTTCAGCTCCATTGCGATGTTCGGCGTGTGTCCCAGCCCCCAATCGAGCCTCGCCTTGCCGTAGACGTACCACGCCTGATGCGGCTTCAGCCCCAGCTTCAGATGCTCCGGATGCACATTCGCGTACCCGGCCAGCCACCACGCCTCGGCCATCGCGCGCGATACGTTGCGATGGTCCGGATTCTTCTGGTAATGCTCCCACGGGTTGTGGCCCAGAATCACGTCCGGCCGGTACTTCCGCACCAGCAGGATCAACTGCTCGCGCAGCTCGTTGAGCGGGATGGGATTCATGTAGTCGTTGCGCCAGTTCAGGCTGATGACCTTCTTCATCCCCAGAATCTCGATGGCTTCGACGGTCTCGCGCAGGTTGACCATGTCATTACGCGGATAGCCGTGCGGTCCGTCCTTTTCGTCGTTCGAGGCGCGCACGTAGTAGGCTTCGTACCCCTCATCGACGAAGCGCGCGATCAGGCCGCCCATGCCGTAATCCGTGGTGTGGTCGTCATGGTGTGGCTGCATCACCATCACGACCTTGCCGGGCGGAATCTTGCCGAGCGGCAGGCGTTCCTGGGCGAACGCGCTGTGCCCGGCGAGTGAGATCAGAAGCGTTGTGGTAGCCACTCTCATCGTCAAAGAGCACATCCTAACATGCGCGAGGTGATAAAATCGGCTTCTCCGTGCGGACTTTTATTCTACTTCTTGTCCTGTTCCTGCCGGCCCAGGGGCAGAAGAACGTGCTCGTGGTGACTGCGGGCGCGGGCGATTATCTGATGGCCACAGGCGGCACGCTGGCCAAGCTCATCGACGAGGGCTACGAAGTACGCGTCGTGCAGTTCGCCAATGACGAGAAGAATTCGGTTGGCTTGAATCCGGCCCAGACGCGCCTCGCAAACTCCGAGGAAGCCGAGCAGGCGGCGCGCATGCTCGGTATCCGGGAGATCGTCAACCTCAATCACAAGAGCGGGGAGCTGGGCCAGGTTTCAAGCAACGAGATGCGCAACCAGATCTTCGCGCTGATCCGATTCTTCAAGCCAGAAATCATCTTCCACCCGGACCCTTTCATCCACTACGAGCCCGATTGGGACCAGTTCTGGATCGCGCGCATGTCCGAGGAGTCGTCTTACGGATCGAGCAGTTATTTTCTTGCGGAATTGGGCCGCATGGGCTTTCCCGGCTATGGCGTGCGGGAGACGTACTACTACGCCACGAATCGCCCGTACCGCCCCGGCGAAGGAGGTCACAACGCCGCCGCCTTCCGGCCTGTGGATATCAGCGCCACGTTCAACCGCAAAGCTGCCGCCATTCAGGCTTTGCGAACCGCGAATCACCGCTATGCGACGCATGTGAAGCAGCGGCTGGATCTGGCGGGAAAGCCGTCGCCGCTGCTGACAGACGTGAACGAAGCGACTACGCGTGCCCTGGTGCGTGCCTATGCGGAAGAGCTTGCCGAAACCATCGGCGGCAAGCACGGCTTCCGCTATGGCGAAGAGTTCAACTGGCACGGCCGCGGCAAGCCGATTCCGGAGCACGTCCGCGAACGCGCTAAGCCGGTTCGATAACTTTTGGGGGGTGTGGAGATGAAGACCTTCGCGGTCTGGTTGATTGCTTGCACTTTCGTTTTTCCGATCATAGCGCTGGGGCAGGCCACGGGCGTAATCGTCGGCATGGTTCAGGACTCCTCCGGCGCGATCATTGCGGACGCATCCGTCCTGGCCAGAAACGAGTTGACCGGCCTCGAATGGACCACCGTGTCCGGCCAGACCGGACGCTTCAATTTTCCCCGCCTTCCTGTTGGGGAGTATCGCGTGGAGGTTACCCAGGCGGGATTTCGTAAATTCGTTTCCGAGTCCTTCCGGCTGAACGTGGACCAGAACCGCGAGGTGACGGTCACCCTCGAGGTCGGTGCGACGAGCGAATCCGTGACGGTTTCGGGTGCGGTCTCGCAAGTGGATACCGTGGGGGCGACCATCCGTGAGGTAGTCGATGAGAAGCGAATCACGGAGCTGCCGCTGAACGGGCGCAATCCCTTGCAACTGGTCTTGCTGGTTCCTGGAGCGGTGTCGGCGCCGGGCGCTTCCAATTTGAACCGGAACGACGGCATCTCCGTGAACGGGGGCCGAGGCACGACGACCAATTACATGCTCGACGGCGGCGACAACAACGATCCGCAGCAAAACGTAGGGGCGGTGACGCCGAATCCGGACGCCCTGGAAGAGTTCAGCGTGCTGACAAACAACTTCAGCGCGGAGTACGGCCGCAACTCCGGAGCGGTGGTGAACGCCGTGACCAAATCCGGCACCAACGAGTTTCACGGGGCGCTGTGGGAGTTCCTGCGTAACGACAGGCTGGACTCGCGCAGCTTCTTCGGCATCACGAAGAACAAGCTGCGGCGCAACCAGTTTGGCGGCGCGGTCGGCGGTCCCGTCATAAAGAACAAGGCGTTTTTCTTTGGATCCTACGAGGGCGTGAGGCAGCGCACCGGCGAGACGCGCTCGGGTCTCGTGGTGCCGACGGCCGACGAGCGGGCGGGCAACTTTGCCAACTCCTCGCAACGGCCGCGCGATCCGCTCACCAACCAGCCGTTCCCGAATGGCGTCATTCCGTCCTCGCGTTTCGATCCAGCGGCCCTAAGATTCATGGATCTTCTTGAAGTGCCGCTGCCCAATGCCTCGGGCAACCGTTATATCTTCAACCCGCCGGAGTCGTCCGATTCGGGCCAGCTCCTGGGCCGGGGGGATTACGCTCTCACCAACAACCAGCGTCTGAGCGGGCGGATGTTCCGGACCTGGGCGGACGACTTAGCAGTGGCGGGGATTCCGATCCTCACCTCCGAGGTGAGGTTCGATACCTGGAATCTCAGCGGGGTGCATACCTGGACCGCATCACCCACGCTGCTGCTGGTTTCTCAGTACACGTGGAACCGCTCGCAAATCGACCGCGGGCCGCTGCCGATCGGCGGGGGCGAAGGCGTCTCATTCAGGGATATGGGCATCAATGTGGAGAGGGGGGGCCTGGACGCGCTGGGCAAGGATCTGGTGCCGCACTACCGGGGAGCCGTCAACGGCTATTGGAACCTGAACCAGGACAACCTGGTGCTGATCGATCGCCCGACGCACCAGTTCCTGGAGAACGTTTCCTGGACAAGGGGATCGCACCTGTTGAAGTTCGGGGGCGAGTACCGGTGGTCGAAGAGCGACCGGGTGACCGCCAACGGCGTCGATCCGCAATTCACTTTTAATGGCCAGTTCACCGGGAACTCGTTCTCGGATTTCCTCATCGGACGGCCGCTGCGGTTGACCCAAGGGTCTGTCCGCATCAACCAGATCCGTGCCCAGACCTTCTCGCTGTACTTTCAGGACGACTGGAAAGTGCTCCCGAAGTTGAGCCTGAACTTCGGCCTGCGTTACGAGCCGCAGTTTCCGTTCTACTCGGCCGCCGACGAGTTGACGCTCTTCCGGCCGGGCCTGCAATCGTCGGTCTTCCCCACAGCGCCCCTCGGCATGCTCTACGCCGGCGATGCGAACGTGCCCCGCGGCGGCACGCGGAGCGATGTAAATAATCTGGCGCCGAGGTTCGGCTTCGCCTGGAATCCGTTCGGCGGCGGGCGCACCAGCGTGCGCGGGGCGTATGGCATCTTCTACGACCTGCCTCGCTTCCACCAGGTGAGCCATTTCGTCAACTCGCCACCGTACTCGCTGCAGATCACGCTCAACCAGCCGCGGAGTTTGAGCGATCCCTATGCGGGCGAAGCGAATCCATTTCCATACGCGCCGCCGTCTACTCCGGAACAAAAGGCGGCCTACCAGTTCCTGCTGCCGGCGACGGTGGGGCTGAGCGTGGACCCGGACTTCGCCGCGCCCTATGTGCAGCAATGGAACCTGAACGTCCAGCACGAGGTGGCTCAGGGGTACGTTGTGACGGCGGCCTACCTTGGCACCAAGGGGACGCGCCTGCCGATCCGCCGCGAGCTGAACCCCGCCATCTTCCGCCCGGGCGCCACGGTCGGCAATATCAACGCCCGGCGGATATACGCTCCCGACTACGCCAGCATCATCAGTTACGAGAACGTCATTAACTCCACCTATCACGCCTTCCAGCTCACGCTCAACAAGCGCTTCTCGCAGGGCTTCACAGTGCTTGCGAGCTACAACTTCGCAAAGTCGATCGACGGCATGTCGCTCGATGTGGACGGCTTCAATGGACAGGACCCGCTGAACATGCAGGCCGATAAGGCTCTATCGGACTTCGATGTGCGGCACCGCGTGGTGACTTCATTTCTGTGGGAGATTCCGAGCCCGAGAGCCGGGATCGCGCGGTGGGTGCTGGGCGGGTGGCAGGCCAACGGCATCCTGATCGCGCAGGCCGGTACGCCGTTCACAGTGACCAGCGGCCAGGATCGCGCGCTATCCGGGGTGGGGACGCAGCGCCCGGACGTAATCGGCGACCCGAAGCTGGACACCGGCCGCTCCCGGGATGCGCTGATGGTGGGCTACTTCGACCCGTCGCAGTTCGTTCTGCCGCTGGCCGGAAGTTACGGAAATGGGGGACGCAACCTGCTGATAGGGCCTGGCGACTATAACCTGGACTTCGCGTTGTTCAAGAAGTTTACCATCCGCGAAGGCTGGCAACTGCAATATCGCTGGGAGATGTTCAACGCGTTCAACCACGCGAACCTAAGCAACCCACGCAGCAATATTGGCGTCGCGCGGCCCGGGCAAATCGATACGACCAGCGGCCCGCGCGTCATGCAGATGGGCCTGCGGCTGAAGTTTTAAGAGCGGATCGGTTTCTGGTCTAAATTTAGATACGGTAGGTGTAGCTGGGCGATTCTGCCTTTTAATGGAATGGGAGCGCTTCAAAGCGGCAGCCATCTGCGTCGGATCTTCTCATGGTCGACAACGACAATCGAACGTGGCATCTCAGCATGGTCGACGACCATCAGGACACGCCGAACGCACTGAAGACTTTCCGCCTCGCTGTAGTTCCCTCCTCGCAGCAGAATGAGTCCCGGTCCGTTCGTTCTCATAATTGCCAACAGTCTGGGAAAGTCAAGATCGGCCGTTATAACTACGCGCCCTTGCTCCAATGCAAGTTGAAGAATCTCTTCATCCGGAGCCTTGTTCAGCGACAGCTCGCTCGCATGCGCCGCATCATGTCCTTCTGTCCGAAGGAAGTGCGCCACTTGTGGCGACAAGGCCATATCGACCAGAAACTTCATCTGGCCAGTTCGATGGTTTCATCCTCGGCAAGGAAAGCCGCGTAGCGCAGGGCTTCATCGATGTCTTCCGGTTCAAGGTAAGGATACGCTTTCAGGATCGACTCCTTGGTCTCGCCGGCCGCAAGCAATCCAAGCAACCGGGAAACGGGAAAGCGGAGGTTGCGAATGCATGGCTTGCCGGTCGCTACGACTGGGTTCGTTGTGATTCGCTCGAAGCGCACTGAATGCCTTTCTCAGACCATGTTAGCGAAGTGAGAGGCAGGCGCGCTGCCTACTACGCCGGCTTCGCGAACACGCGCCGGTACACCACGGCGCCTCTCACATCGCGATGTTCGACCACGAGGTGATTCTCAGGCTCGTCCGGGTTGACCGCCAGCGCGACGAAGCCGCCCTTGATGCGCAGGAACTGGTGATAGCGCTTGTCCTCGCCGCGGCTGGGCGGCACGGCGTGCTCATCGCTAGCCGGACCGCAGCAGAACTCGTGCAGACCGGTCTCGGGATCGACCGAGTGATATTGCCAGTGGCGGTCACCGTTCATGACGATCACGCGGCCCGCAAGGTTGTCGCGAATCCACTGCCGGAATTCGCGGCCCTCGGTGGCGAAGGCCGGGTTGGCGTGGTTGTCGTTCTTGCGCGCGTGGTCCGGCCCGATCACCGGGTTTGGATTCACGACGATCTTCCAGCCGGCCGTGCTCGCTAGTAGCGAGTCTTTGAGCCACCTCTTCTGCTCCGCGCCCCAGATCGACTTCGCGGGCCCGTCCTCAGCGTCGTTCGGCGAGCGGTAGTCGCGCGCCTCCGGCAGCCAGACCTCCAGCGCGGAGCCCCAGCGGAACCGGCGGTACAACGGCTCGCCCGAGCGCGGCAACGGCGCCTGCTCGCGGAACACTCCCTGGCCTTCCTCGAAGCGGAAGGGCGCCATCTTGGGTGTGGCTCTGCCGGGCCAGCTATCGTCGGAATAGGCGTCGTGGTCGTCCTTCTGGAAATAAGTGCCGACGCTGCGCAGGCACGAAGAGATGGTGGGCAGGCTGTACATGCGCTGCCAGTGATAGCGGGCCGTGGCGACGCTGTTGACGATGGGATCCTCGGAATCGTAATAGACGTTATCGCCGCAGGAGACGAGAAAATCCGGATTGAACTTTTGAATCGCCTCGTAGATCCAGAAGCCGTCCTCGCGGTCCTGACGGCAGTACATCTGGCAGCTCGAAAGGGCCATCTTTACGCTGGCCGCCTGAGACTCCTGGGGAGCAGTGCGGAAAGCGCCGGTCAGCGGGCCATCCTCGCGCTTGCTGCGGGCGGCGCGGGTCTCCACCGTGTAGCGGTACTCGGTCGAGGGCTTCAGCCCTTGAAGGCGAAAGTGGTGGATGAAATCTGTTTGCGGGCCAACTTCCACCCATTCAGTGACCTGTTTCCGGTCGCGGCCCGACTGCGCTTCCACGGTCGCGCGAACGAGTCCTTCCTCCCCGGTGCAAACGCCTTCGAGCGCATTGATGTCTTCGCCGGGCTTCAGCGTGAACGCTTTCGGGCTGTGGCCCTTGCGGACGATGCCGCTGTTCAGGCGCTGCGCCGCCTGGGTGCGCCGCGTCCAGAGGACCGCCGAAGATGCCGTCATCTCGCCCACCTTCACGCCGGTCGCCTGGCGCGTCTCAGGTTGGTTCTGTCCGTAAAGAGAAGCCCCGGCAAGGGCAACGCCGAGCGCTTCGCGTCTGGTTGGCAATCGATTCATGAAGTCACCCCTTCGAGCTAAACCGCAACAGGCTCTTTCTTAAAGCGCTCGCCTTCCCATCGGGCCACCACGGCCGTCGCCAGGCAGTTTCCCAACACGTTGACCGATGTGCGAGCCATGTCCATCACCGCGTCGATTCCGAGCAGCACCGCCGCCCCCTCGGCCGGCAGGTTGAAGCTCGCCAGCGTTCCCGCCAGTATAACCAACGCCGCCCGAGGCACGCCCGCCACTCCCTTACTTGTCAGCATGAGCGTGAGCATCATGAGGAGCTGGTCCCCGAAGGTCATCGCGATGCCCGCCGCCTGCGCGACGAAGACGCTGGCCAGCGAGAGATAGAGCGTAGTGCCGTCCAGATTGAAACTGTAGCCGGCCGGCATGACGAAGGCCACAATGTGGCGCGGCACGCCGAACCGCTCCATGTTCTCCAGCGCGCGGGGCAACGCCGCTTCGCTCGACGCCGTGGAGAATGCAATCAGGAATGGCTCCTTCACGGCCTGCACGAAGCGCGCGAGCGGGATGCCCGCCAGCAGGACGATGCCGCCCAATACGAAGACAACGAATACCGCCTGCGCGGCCCACATGGTGGCGATCAGCTTGCCGAGACCGGACAGCACTCCCAGCCCTCTCGTGCCCACGGTGACCGCGATGGCCGCGCCGACGCCGAACGGCGCGAGATACATCACGTACTTGGTGAACTGGAACATCACCTCGGCCAGCGATTCGGCGAAGGCCACCACGGGCGCGGCTTTTTCGCCGATGGCCGCGCAGGCCGCTCCGAAGATGAGAGAGAAGACCACGATCTGCAACACATCGCCGCGCGCCATCGCGTCGATGACGCTCGCGGGGAAGACGTGCTCCAGAATTGTGCCCGCCGATTGCCTCACTTGCGGGACGGCGGCTTCCTCGGCAGTCTGCTCCAGGCGCATCCCTTCGCCCGGCCGCACCAGATTCACCGCGCTCGGCTTCGATACCGACCCTCTCTAATCGCTTCTTGATATCGAGGGGAGCAAGCTTGGGGCGTTATAATGACAACTCGTTGATTTTCAACCTTCGGTATGCGGATCGCGTGTCTAGGCTGGGGTTCGTTGGTCTGGCAGCCAGGAACTTTGCCTATTCGGGACCAATGGTTTAGCGACGGTCCGTCCCTGCCTATTGAATTTGCACGGCAGTCGAGCAACGGTTGTATAACATTGGTGATCGCGCCGCATGAGAACGTTCCGCTCGTTCGAACGTTGTGGGCCCCGCTAACTCTAGATGATGTGGAAGCGGCACGCGTCGCCCTCGCAGCGCGTGAGCGCATACCTCCTATGAATAGGTATACCCACATTGGGGTCTGGAGAGGAGGATCCGGCCAAACAGACGTTGAGTCTCGAATAGGGCAGTGGGCCGACCGGCTCGGTCTGGATGCGGTCGTTTGGACGGCGCTCCCCGCGAAGATCGGTGAAGAAGAAAGGTATCCAGGCTACAGAGAAGTTCTTGGGTACCTAGGGAGCCTGACCGGTGAAACTCTTGAGCGAGCAGAGGAATACGTCCGCAAGGCACCCACACAGATTGACACCCCTTATCGAAGGGCGCTCGCACGCGATCTAAGGTGGACTCCTACTACGGCAGACGACGCCCCACTGGAACCGGGGCTCATTCCACGGCGCCGCGAAGTACTCGAAGCAATACAAGCGGAGCGTGAGCGCTCGCTAATCCCGTTCCGATTCATCGTTCAGCGAGTGATCCAGAACGGCCCTGTTACGAAACTCGTCGTAGAACCTACTGACGAGCGACGACCTGTTGACGAAGAACTGGAAGGCCGCCCGGCAGAATGGCAGGCTGGCCATGCCAATATTCTTTCTGTTATCCCGACTCGGAATGTGATAAATCTCCGCTTCGTCGGGGGGGCTTTACCTAACCAAGGGGGAGAAATCCTCGTCCGGCCGATGGACTACCTGGAGAAGGTCAAAATCGAATGGGCAGGTAACGCCGGTGCTCGCGCCGCGTTCATTTGGCTTGATCAAGAAAACGATGAAGTCGCTCCGCAAGAGGAGCTTGACTCGTCACGGTTTCCATGGCTTCGGCAAAAACAAAGGGACGCCTTCAAGCTTACTGCTTGGCGCAGAGGCTTTCTTTGGGGACCACCAGGCACAGGAAAGACCACAACACTTGGCTGTATCCTTGCTCAATATGCTTCTCAATACCCTGAGAGGCGCATTCTTCTCCTGTCGTCGACTAACACTGCGGTCGATCATGCGATTGTCGCCGTCGACAAGGCTTTCGAATCCCTCCTTGCCACGGGCCTCCCTGTTGAAGAAACCCGTCAAAGCTGCAAGAGGATAGGGCTTCACTTCATCGCGGCACACTTCACCGGTCGCGACCATCTTCTGCCAGGTATTCCCGCAGAACTTATTGCGACGCTTTCAGAGGTCGAAGCTCGAAGACCTGATCCAATACTTGATTTAGATTACTTCCAGTGGAAATCTGAATATGAAGACATCCAAAGCCGGATCAGGGAGAAGATTCGACAGGATCTGTGCGCTTGCCGTCTCGTAGCCATGACCGTCACTCGCGCCGTTCACGTGCTCCCTGACTTGCAGAATCTCCACTACGATCTAGTGGTATTTGATGAAGCCAGTCAACTCGGAAAGGCGTATGCAGCGCTCTTAGCTCCTCTCGGTAAATGCGCTCTCCTCGCGGGCGATCCTGAGCAAATCGCCCCAGTAATACGGGCCGAGGACCTACCTCTGGTACAGCACTGGATGGGCGAGTCGCCGTTCTCAATGATGGATGCCGATCACGGTTCGACATGCCTTCTCGACGAGCAGAATCGGATGGCTCAACCAATTTGCAAGGTCGTGAGCGAACTCTTTTACCGCAGCCGACTAAAAGTAGCTGCTGATGCAACAGAGAATCCGGAATGGCTCGCAGAACGTACTGCCATCGATGTTGCCGGACTCGGGACAGGTAACCTATTCGTAAGGGAGATCCAGCAGGAAGCTGTGGCCGCGGACACGGGATGGTACCGCCCAATGTCACGCGACTTCATTTGCCACACGATATTGTGCCTTATTCAGCACGAAGACCCGTCGTCGATATTGGTGGTGACGCCGTTTCGCGCTCAGCGTCGTGAGATTAAGTCGAAGCTCCATCAGCTCGGGATTCACGGCGTTGACGTCAGCACCGTACATCGCGCACAAGGGGGCGAGCGTCGTACAATTTTCTTCGATCCCGTCTGCGGCGAACGGCTATCGGTTTTCGGCGACTATGGGCGCCGACTGATAAACGTCGCGCTCAGCAGAGCGCAGACCCGGCTCGTGATCACGGTGTCACGAGGAGATCGCCTGAATCCTTTTCTTGAGTTGGTCGCCTACCACGCGACGAATACTCAGCCCGAACAGGCGGTGTCCGAAGTCGAACTTGCGCCGCAAGTGCAGGAAGGCGTGCCTCCGCTCGCTGCAATTGTTATCGATCAGCATTTCCCAATCGGTTACGAGAACACGATCACTTTATATCGTGGCCAGCGCGCTCAGATCTGGCAGACACATAACGGCGGTGTTAGTTTCACGATTCTTTTACTCGACGCCACGCCCATCCGTCGGCTACAGCTCAATACTCAATGGTGTCGCGACCACTTGGACCGGCTGTAAGCAGTTCCAAATCTAGTACGTCACACAGACCAATGGTTATCTTATGATCAACAACCGCTCGCTCACGGTCGCGGCGCTGCTAAAACTAGAAGTTGCACGACGATAAACAGTTGCAGAGCCGGGCGCGTAAGCAAGCTTCTGGTGCCACTTCTTTCGCGCGGCTCCGGGATCCAACCCCTAAACCCTGACGGCATCTTTCTTAAAGCGCTCGCCTTCCCATCGGGCCACTACGGCCGTCGCCAGGCAGTTTCCCAGCACGTTGACCGATGTGCGAGCCATGTCCATCACCGCGTCGATTCCGAGCAGCACCGCCGCCCCCTCGGCCGGCAGGTTGAAGCTCGCCAGCGTTCCCGCCAGTATAACCAACGCCGCCCGAGGCACGCCCGCCACTCCCTTACTTGTCAGCATGAGCGTGAGCATCATGAGGAGCTGGTCCCCGAAGGTCATCGCGATGCCCGCCGCCTGCGCGACGAAGACGCTGGCCAGCGAGAGATAGAGCGTAGTGCCGTCCAGATTGAAACTGTAGCCGGCCGGCATGACGAAGGCCACAATGTGGCGCGGCACGCCGAACCGCTCCATGTTCTCCAGCGCGCGGGGCAACGCCGCTTCGCTCGACGCCGTGGAGAATGCAATCAGGAATGGCTCCTTCACGGCCTGCACGAAGCGCGCGAGCGGGATGCCCGCCAGCAGGACGATGCCGCCCAATACGAAGACAACGAATACCGCCTGCGCGGCCCACATGGTGGCGATCAGCTTGCCGAGACCGGACAGCACTCCCAGCCCTCTCGTGCCCACGGTGACCGCGATGGCCGCGCCGACGCCGAACGGCGCGAGATACATCACGTACTTGGTGAACTGGAACATCACCTCGGCCAGCGATTCGGCGAAGGCCACCACGGGCGCGGCTTTTTCGCCGATGGCCGCGCAGGCCGCTCCGAAGATGAGAGAGAAGACCACGATCTGCAACACATCGCCGCGCGCCATCGCGTCGATGACGCTCGCGGGGAAGACGTGCTCCAGAATTGTGCCCGCCGATTGCCTCACTTGCGGGACGGCGGCTTCCTCGGCAGTCTGCTCCAGGCGCATCCCTTCGCCCGGCCGCACCAGGTTCACCGCGCCCAACCCCAGGAACAGCGCGATGGTGGTGACCACCTCGAAATAGACGATCGCCTTCACGCCGATCCGCCCCATCTGACGCAAGCTGCCGGCGCCGGCGATTCCGTAAACCAGCGTGCCGAAGAGCAGCGGCGCGATGATGGATTTGATCAGCCGCAGGAAGATGTTACTCACCGGCGCCAGATGGTGCGAGAACTCCGGCGCAACCACGCCCAGCAGGATGCCCGCGGCCATGCCGATGAAGATCCACGCAGTGAGGCCCAGCCTCCTCAACGCTCGCCCCATTTGAGTTTCTGGCGCAGCACGTCGAAGAACATCATGCGCGGCGGCCTTATCAGGTGCAGCGCATAGTTGGAGCTGCGGCAGATGACGCGGTCCATGTACCGCAGCGGCTCGCCGACCTGTCCGTCGATAGTGAGGAAAACCGAGTCCATTTCCGAGCGGCAGACGACGCCGATTAGGCTCGATTCGGGCACCAGAACGGGGCGGTTGGTGAGCGTGTGCGGGCAGATGGGCGTGAGGCAGATGGTGCCCACGGAGGGAAAGATGATCGGGCCGCCCGCGGAGAGCGAGTAGGCCGTGGAGCCGGTGGGCGTGGCCACGATCAGTCCGTCGGACTTGTAGGTACAGACGAACATGTGATCGACATACGCATCCAGGTCGATCATGCGGGCTATGGCCGCTTTCGAGAAGACCACGTCGTTGAGCGCCTCGTAGCGCGAGATCAGTTGTCCGTTCCGCTCGACCTCGGCGTGCAGCATCTTGCGCTTGCCGATGCGGTGCTCGTTGCGCAGCGCGCGCTCCAGTTCCGGAAAGACTTCGTCGACGGTGATGGCGGTGAGGAAGCCGAGGCCGCCCAGGTTCACGGGAAAGACCGGAATCTCGCGGCTGCCGACCGCCCGGGAGGCGGAGAGCAGCGTGCCATCCCCGCCGAACACGATAATTAGGTCGCAGCCTTCGGGCACCTCGTCGCGCTCCAGCGCCGGCTCGCAGGGCGAATAGACGGCGGTCTCCCTGTCGCACCGCACCTCGATGCCGCGAGTCCGCAGCCACTCGATGGTTTCGGGAACCAGGGTCTTCGCGCGTTCGACGTTGGGTTTGGTAAAGATTCCGACGGTCTTAATGGCGGGCATACAGGAGAAATTCCCGATTTCCTTCCGCGCCCAAAATGGGGCTTTCCATAAAGCGGGTCCCGAATCCGAATTCCTTCACCGCCTGCTCCACCCGGTCGCAAGCCGCCTGCCGCAGCTCCGCGCTACGCACGATGCCACCTTTCCCCACCTGTCCCTTCCCCACCTCAAATTGCGGTTTGACGAGTATAACTATTTCGCCTCCGGCCCGAAGCAGGGGCACGACGGCGGGAACTATCAGGGTAACGGAGATGAAGCTCACGTCGCAGACGGCAAGGTCGACCGGCTCGCCCAGGTCTTCGAGCCGCAGGTAGCGGGCGTTGATGCCTTCGTGCACCACAACGCGCGGATGGTTGCGCAGTTTCCAATCGAGCTGGCCCGAGCCGACGTCGACGGCATGCACGCGAAGGGCGCCATGCTGCAGCAGGCAATCGGTGAAGCCGCCGGTCGAGGAGCCTATGTCGGCGCAGACGCGGCCGGCGACGTCGATACGGAAGTTCTCGATTGCGGCGGCGAGCTTAACCCCGCCGCGGCCGACGTAGGGAGGCTTGGCGAGCAGCTCGACCCGACTGTCGACGGGAACCGTGTGCCCCGCTTTAAGAGCCTTCTGGCCGTCCACGAGAACCTCGCCCGCGAGGATGAGCGCGCGGCTCTTCTCGCGCGATTCCGCGAGGCCCCTCTCGACAAGCAATTGGTCGATGCGCCGTTTCGGAGGCGGCTTCATGAAGTCCGCTGGACGATGAGGCTGGCCAGCTCGCGCAGCCGCACGGCCCGCGGGCCGAACGGCTCCAGCACCGCGTCAGCCCTCTCGCGCTCTTCTTCGGCCATGCGGCGCGAAGCTTCCAGACCGTAAACGGCGGGGAAGGTGATTTTCCGCTGCTGCGCGTCCTTGCCGGCGGTCTTGCCGAGCTTCTCGGACGGCTGCTCCACATCGAGAATGTCGTCGACGATCTGGAAAGCCAGGCCGATGTGCTCGCCGAAACAGGAAAGAGCCTGATATTGAGCCTCGCCCGCGCCGGCGCAGATAGCGCCCATGCGCAGGGAGGCGCGCAGCAGAGCGCCGGTTTTCGCGCGGTGAATGGATTCGAGCAGCTCGCGGTCCGGCGGGCGCCCTTCGCCTTCGAGATCGGCCACCTGGCCGCCGATCATTCCCCCCACGGTTCCCGCCGCGGTGGAAAGCTCGCGGATCAAAAGCGTCCGGCGGGCGGCATCGATGGAGTCGATCGAGGAGAGCGTCTGGAAGGCGAGCGTAAGCAAGGCGTCGCCGGCGAGTATGGCCATGGCCTCGCCGAAGACCTTGTGGCAGGTGGGCTTGCCGCGGCGAAAGTCGTCGTTATCGAGGGCTGGCAGGTCGTCGTGGATGAGCGAATAGGTGTGGATCAGCTCGAGCGCGCAGGCGGCGGTTTCAAGGCCAGGCACGTCATCGGAGACGGCGCGCCCGGCTTCGAGACACAGGATGGGGCGGATGCGCTTGCCCCCGGCGAAGAGGCTGTACCGGACCGCGCGATGGATGATAGAGGGAGGAACTTCCTCGGCGGGAGCGATGCGATCCAGCTCGCGGTCGATGAGCTGCCGCTGAGCAGACAGGTACTCGCCGATATTCATGGCTTCTCGATGCGGAAAGGCTCGGGCTGCACGCGGTCGCCGGCCTTCTTGACGAGGATCTCGACGCGCGTCTCGGCCTCTTCGAGCTGCCGGCGGCAAGTCTCGCTGAGGGCCATGCCCTTTTCGAAGAGTTGCAGCGACTTTTCCAGCGGTAGGTCACCGGTTTCGAGTTCCTTGACCACCTTCTCCAGTTCGTCAAGGCAGCTCTCGAAGGTCTCGATGGGCTTGTCTTCATCGGGCATCGTTATATTTTAGTATTTCAGTTGCGGAGTAGAGTGGATAGCTGCACAGTGAAACTGGGGGATAATGTTTCCATGGCGACCACGGATAAGGCCGATCTGTCCCGGATCACCGTTATACCCGGCCAGCGCTCCGGCCAGCCTTGCATCTGTGGACTTCGAGTGACGGTGTGGGACGTGCTGGACATGCTTGCGTCCGGTATGACCGAGGATGAGATTCTGCGCGACTACCCGTACCTGGAGAAGGCCGACTTCCCGGCCGTCTATGCCTACGCTTCCCAGGGTGCGGATGACTAGAGAAATGGAATTTCGACTTCAATGAATTCTCCCGGCCGGATGGCAGACACTTGAGCTACGACCACCGATTTTGACCTACGAATTCGCGTCCAGTTGTTGGTGCCGATCACGAGGAGTGCGAGTTTACGTGCGGCCAAATTCTGCTGGTAGCGGATTCCTTTGTCGGTTGTGATCATCAAATCGAACCCTGCCGACTCGGCCGCCGCAAGAAGCTCCCCATTCGTCAGTTGTGCCCAACCTCGCTCGTAAGCCGTCTCGACCTGGTGCCCGGTTAGCGCATATCGTAGAGGAGCAGGTGTGTTGTGATCCAGGAGTATGCGCATCAGGCTGCGTCAGGCAGGAACCGGATCGGCCAAGCTACGGGAAGCATGTTCCAGCACCTGGTTCACCTGCTCGCGCGATACGCCGGGAAACCACTCAATGAACTCGTCGACAGTCGCGCCGCCTTCGAGGTTGGAAAACAGGGCGGAAACCGGGACGCGAGTCCCCCGGAATACCCAAGCGCCGCTTACCTTCTCCGGGTTACGTTCAACGGCTTTGCAGGTTGTCCAATCGAGCATATCCAGTTCGCTCCAATTTCATTATGAAGGGAGCGAGACCGGTACAGGTACTGCCCCGTTTGGCTTCCGGCGAAAAAATCTTGCTAACCGACGTTCTGGTACTATCGTCTATTCAGATAACCGATATATATCGGTTATCTGAAACCGAGCGGAGGCATGGTGAGCAAGCCGACGGCGCTTTTGCAGGGCACTCTTTTTTTGCTGATTCTCAAGATCCTCGACCTTGAACCGAGAACCGGCTGGGCGATCTCGCAACGGCTGCGGCAGATGTCGAACGAAACTCTGCAAGTCAGCCACGGGTCGCTCTATCCAGCGCTCCATAAGCTCGAGCACGAGGGCTGGATTCGTGGGGAATGGAAGGAGTCGCACACCGGACGTCCCGCCAAATTCTATGCGCTCACGCGAGCAGGCAGGCGGCAGCTTCGGCTCGAGGCCGCGAACTGGACGCGGTTGTCGGCGGCGATTAACGGAATTCTGGAGTCGGTCTGACGGACGGGAGGAATCATGCGCTGGATCCAAAAGCTGTCCCTGATATTGCGGGCCACGTTCCGGCGGCCGCAAGTCGAGCGTGAGATGGAGGCCGAACTCGCCGAGCATCTCGAATGCGAAACCGAAGAGCTGATCGGCCTCGGACTGTCTTCCGCCGAGGCGCGTCAGCGGGCCAGGGCGACCATGGGCCGGGTGGACGCAATCAAGGAGGAGTGCCGGGACTCGCGCGGAATCGCGGGCTGGGAGCGGCTGAAACAGGACGTCTGCTTCGGTGTTCGCCTTCTGGTGAAGAATCGGACGTTCTCCTGCATGGCGCTGGCGACGATGGCCCTCGGCATCGGTTCTACCACTGCCGTGTTCAGTCTCATCGACGGCGTCCTGATCCGGCCGCTGCCTTTCGTGTTCCCGGATCGGCTGTTTCACGCCAACGACGTCGGTATGCGCGGACCTTTCGAGACGCTGCGTGCCAACAGCCGCTTGGCCGACTATGCCGCCCATCTCGGCGTGCGCTCCTTCAATGCAGAGGGCCGGGACTGGCCGGAGCGCTTGAAGGGCAGCGAAGTCTCGGCGAATTTTTTCGGCGTACTGGGAGCGAGCCCTCTGCTTGGGCGCACCTTTACCGAGGGTGAAGATCGGCCGGGGAGATCGCGGGTAGCCGTGCTGAGCCATGACTTCTGGGTGCAACGATATGCGGCGCGAGCGGACGTGGTCGGACAGCAGTTGACGCTGGACGAGGCAAACTACAAAATCGTCGGCGTAATGCCTGCATGGTTTCGGTACCCTTCGGCGGCGGCGAACTTTTGGGTCCCTATGAGACTCGATCCGCGCGCCGCGGGGGACTATTGGGGTTCCGCCGGGGTTTCGGCGTTCGCGCGCCTGAGGCCCGGTGTTACACGTGAGGCGGCTCGAGCGGAACTTCGCTCCTGGATTCCGCAAATCCGTTCCATGTTCCCCTGGCGTATGCCGGACGCATGGGGACTGGGAGCGGACCTGACGGGATTGCACGAGCACCTGGTGGATGGAGTCAAGGTGAAGGCCCTGCTGCTCCTCGGAGTCGTCGCGCTCGTCCTTATGATCGCGATCGTCAACGTCGCAAACCTGATGATTGGCCAAACCGTGGCGCGTCAGAGGGAACTCGCGCTGCGTGCGTCGTTAGGCGCTACGCACGGCCGCCTGGTCCGGCAACTGTTGACCGAAGCAGTGGTGCTCGCGGCGGCGGGCGGACTGCTGGGAGCGCTGCTCGCTTTCGGGCAGTTGACGTTGCTCAAGCACCTGCTGTCGCCGGATACGCCGCGTCTTTCCGAGATCGCAATCGATGGACGCATTCTCGCGTTCACCGCCGCCATTTCACTGGGAAGCGGTTTGCTGTTTGGCCTCTTGCCCGCCTTGCGGGCCCGTACTCAACGATCTCTGACTTCGGCAGAGGGCGTGCGCTCGACCCTCAGCGGTATGGGACTGCGAACAGACGCCATCCTTGTGATGACGGAGGCGGCCTTCGCCACCATCCTGCTGGTTGGCGCGGGCCTCCTGCTGCGCAGCTTGTGGACCATGCTGCAAGTGGACCCGGGGTTTCGGGCCGAGTCCGTTATCACCGCGGAATTCAGCCCGAGTCGCGATATAGCCGCCTCGCGGGAAAAGATCGTTGCCATGTACGAGCAGGTTCGCGTCAAACTCTTGGTATATCCGGGCGTGACGAACGTGGCGGCCATGAATGTACTCCCACTGACACCGGAAGTCTCTGCATTTGCCGCCGGCATCGAGGATCACCCGCGCCCACCGGACGTGCCGCAATTCGTGCTGTGGAGCACTGCGGTCACGCCGGAGCACCTGGAGACGTTGGACATCCGCCTGTTGCAAGGGCGCCGCTTTACGGCAGCGGACCGGCAGGGAGCACAACTCGTCGTACTGATCGGCAGTGCAACCGCGCGCCGCCACTGGCCCGACCGGAGTCCGATTGGGAGGCGCCTGAAGCCAGTCTGGGATAAGGAATGGCGCATGATCGTAGGCGTCGTGGACGACGTGAAGAACTACGGCATCACCGGACCGCCCGTCTGGGTGGACGGAGAGGTCTATCTCCCAATGGCGCAAGCGCAATTCGCCCCACGGGCGATCTCCCTGATCGCGCGGCTGGATGGCGAGTCAAGCAGCTTCGAGAAGCGCCTGCCCGGGATGATTCAGGAAGTCTGCGCGAACTGCGCGGTGAGCAAGATCGCTCGGATGGAAGCCGTCGTGGCGAGTGCGTTGCACGTGCCGCGGTCGATGGCTTGGCTTGTGGGGAGCTTTGCGTTCCTGGCTCTTGGAATGGCCGCGGCCGGGATTTACGGCGTGGTGAATCACGGCGTCCTTCGCCGAACTCGCGAGCTGGGAGTGCGGCTCGCGCTTGGGGCCAGCCGGGGCCGCATAGCGTGGCTGGTTATGGGAGCGAGCCTGCGTTACATTCTGGTGGGAGCGGTCGCGGGTTTATCCGCCGCATGGGCCCTTGCGCGCTGGATCAAGACGCTCCTCTATGGGATCGCCGAGCACGATCCGGTAAGCTTCTCCATCGCGCCAATAATGCTGGTCGCAGTAGCGGTTCTCGCAACCCTGTTTCCTATATGCCGTGCGATCCGGATTGATCCGGCCAAGTCACTGCGAGAGGGATGATCTCGCTTACGGCACCTTGTATATGTAAATGGAATAACCGGCGCGGGCGATGGGCTTCATCTTACGAAAGGCTTCGAAATACTGGCGGTATTCCGGCCGGAAGAAGTGGCCGGGCAGAAGATTGGCGCTGATGGCCCAGTACCCCGGGCGCGGCTTCAGCTTCAGACCTTCGGCGTGCTTTGGGGTCCACGGCGGCGCTACTTGTTCCGCCTGCTCGTCGGAAAAGAATCGCCATGGAATGTCGCTGCCGAAGTAGGAGAGATGCAGTTTTGCGATGCCCTTCCGGCGAACGTAGTCGGCGAGTTGCGGAAGGTCCTGGCCCCAGTCGATGTTGCTGTCGGCCAGATAGGGCAGCCCATTCTCCGGGCCCCCGGCCCAGCCATTGAAGTAAGAGATTCCGTGAGGGTATACGGGGACGGACGCCAGCGTCATCCATGCCAGCAGGGCCGCAAGCGCCACGATGCGCCGTCCCTTCATCAGCCAAGCGGCTGCCTTGCCGGATAACAGGAGTCCGAAGGGAAGAGCGGGCAAGACCAGGCGCACGCCGAACTGAAGCGAGGAAAGAGACGCGAGGCCGATGTACAGAAGCGGAGGGACGAGCCACCAGAAGGCTTCCCGGTCGCGCTGGAGCAGGCACAAGGCAAGACCGCCCAGTAGAAGCATTTGAATGGCCTCCGGAATCTTCCAGGCCAGTGCGGCGGCGAAGTAGAGCCGGTGGCCGCGCTCATAAACGTCGCCCAACAGGTAGACTGGGGAGCCGTTCCGGTTGGATTGCACGATTGAGACCACTCCATTCCACACGGGTGTCGGGACCGGCAGCACGCGGAAGACCTGCGCGGCGAGAAGAAACGGAGCGGGGAGTCGGCCCGTTACCGCATGAACTTCGAGCTCCCGCGCGGGAATTCTCCGGGTCTGGAATTGCGAAGCCGCCAGCAAGCCCAGGTAAGGCCCCAGCGTGACCGCCGCGAGCGCCGCGGGCAGAGTCCGCCGCGAGTTCCGGAATGCCCAGAGCACGATCAACGGCGCCACCAGGGCCAGAAAGAGCATGGATAACTTGCCGAGCAGCGCCAGCAGCAACCCGGCGCCAAGCCATGCGGCGTTGGCCATGCGGGGGCTTTTTACCAGCCGCCACGCGCGATACCAGAAGAGCAGGTAGCCGAAAGTGGCCGCCAGATCGTTCTTGAGAAGAGCGCCGTGACCGAGCGCCGTAGGCTCGAGCGCGAACAGCGCGGTCACGATCAAAGCCACGGCAGGCGGGAAGAGCTGGCGGCTCCAGCGCCAGAGCAGCAGGGCGGTCAGCAGCGGAAAGACGAGCAATGGAAGGCGCGCCTGAAAAAAGATGCGCTGGGTGTGCGAGGGCTCTATACGCTCCATCATCCTCTGGGCGATGAACCACTCCCGCCGGGCTTCCCACAGTGCGGTCTCCTCGTATGGAATCGGCAATTCGAGTAAGGCGGGAACCCATCCAGCGGCGATCTTGATGAGCGGCGGCAGATCGCCGGGGAAGGCGCGCGCCTTGCCCTCCCAGTAGAGGCGCGCGGCAATGATGTGGGCCGGCTCGTCCACCGTTACCCCCAGGCTCCACGCCTGCCAGACCAGCGCCGCCAGCAGAGCGAGCAGGATCGCGGACAGGACGAGCTTTTCGCTTCTCGGAGAGATCATGGGCCGTTTCGAATCGTCTATCGTACTTCGAAACGGCGCGGGCTTATGGTTCGTCCGGGCTGGGAACCGGCTCCACGTAGACGATCTCAGCGCTCCACATGGTGGGGAAGACCACGCGGACGCCTTCGCGCATGATCTGTCTGCCGGTCAGGACCAGCAGGCGCCGGTCCTCCTGAAACCTCACGGTATAGGTCTGGTCCGGCTTCAGGCCGCGCAGACGGAAGATGCGCTGGCGCGGGGCGGCTTCCGCGCGGAAGGCCATCACGACGGAGGTGTCGGTGGCCTCGTGGTAACTCTGCAGTGCATCGATGCCCGTCTCCGAGGGACGCCCGGTCAGATGAAATACGCGCCCGGAGCGGATGCGGCCGCGGATGGACTTATAGATCTCGATTTCAGAGGCCGCCAGCTCGAGGTCTTCCTGACGGAACAACGGAAAACGCGTCATGAAGATCCACGGCCCGCCGAACATATAGCTGCGCGTAATGTAGCGGTCCAGCAGCTCCTCGCCCATGTAACGGTCGGAGTAGCGCGGAGGGAACGGATAGGTGACGCCGTAAACCGCCTGGCGCGTGGTCATGGGACCGGAGTCGTCGGCGGCAATGGAGGTGGCGTAGTTGCGCACCATGTTGTATGTCATCATATTGCCGCCGTCCTCGCAGTTCTCCCAGACCACGTGGGGCCGCTCGCGCCGCGCCGCTTCCACCACGGCGTTCAGCCCATCCACGGCGTTGGAGTAATTGCTGTCCCCCGGATCGTGCGTATGGGTACGCTTGGTGCAGTGCTTGACCATGTTTTCGCCGTCCTGGAGAATCCAGTCGACGCCGTAGTCGTCGATCATGCGAACAATCTCGCTCGTGACCCATTCGCGCACCGGCTGATGGGAAAGGCAAAGCGACTCCGCCTCGAAGTATCCGTAGCTTTCCGACGATGTCCAGCCGGGATTTTGCCGCAGAACGGGCGATTGGGCGGAGGCTTCGGCGAAGGGTATGTGCAGGCCGAACTTCATGCCGAGGTCGTGAACGTAATCGGAGAGGGCGCGCAGACCGCTGGGCAGCTTTCTGGGATCGGGATGCCAATCCCCGATATGCCGCGCCCACCCCAGGTCGACGACGAAGACCTCGACGCCCAGACCGGCCGCGATTTCCGCGTTGTGGCGCAGCGTCCGCTCGTCGATGTTCTGCTGGTACTTCCAGGAGTCCCAAATCACATATGGAAAGTTTGCATCGTCGGCAGGCGCCGCGATGGCCGCTTCCGCGAAGCGTTGCGTCGCGTAGGAGGCATCGTCCCAGTCGCCTGCGAACAGGCCGATGAACGCCGGGGGAACCCGAAACTCCTCGTTGGGCGGAAGCGGGTGATTCAGTTCTTGAACGACGCCGGAGAGATCGACGGCGCCCTGTTCGCCGTTGTGCCGCACAGAGATGTCGGCGCGCCCGTCGAACTCCCAGCCGGCGAAGACGCCGCGATTCCCGCCATCCCGCAACACCAGCCAGGCGCAGTGCTGCCCGTGCGCCCCCGAGACCAGTTCCACGGGGGCGCCGTCCGGGCTCAGTGGGTCCGTCAGAGGCTCGAAGTTGCCGCGTCTGCCGCCATCCACCCACTGGTTCACGCGGAAAGTCTGGAAGCTTTGGCTGCGATCGTCGAAGCTCCAGGGCAGCATGTCCGCCAGCGTGACCTTTACCTCGCTTCCCTGCCGGTTTTGAAAACGCACGCTATAGCGCAACGCCGGCTGGTTCTGATACACCTCCAGCTCCAGCCGGATGCGGCCCAGGCCGGACGTATCGTCGAGTACGATCAACTGCCGGTACCCCCGGCGGTCGATCGAACGCGCGGCCTGGCCGACCAGCCGGAAGCTGGTTTCCGCATCGATCATCTGCGTGCCGACCTGGAGCCGGATGGGCGAGACGGGACGGTCCGCCGGTGCAACCCAGGCGTCTCCGGTTTGCGGATTGGTGAGCGAGCGAAACTCGAAACGGCCCTCGGGTGTGAGCTGGAAAACGGCATGAATGGAGCGGTTGCCGATGTTCCAGATCCGCTGCTCTCTATCGAAGTTGATGCGGATCTGGGCGCTGGCACACGGAATGAGCCAGCTTGCCAGAAGAATGATCGGAAATTTGAAACGGAACATCGCCGGCCCTGAGCAAAAACCTTCCAATGCTGAATTCAAACCCCGGCGAGGAGGAGAAGTTGCTCTTATTGAAGACGTCACGGCTCCGTTTCGCCGTTCTCCAGTCTCTCCAGGACCAGCGTCATCTCGCGGTGCGCCAGCACCACTCCGGGATCGCGCTGCATGGCCTCGAAGTAGCGCTTGCGGAATCCGGTTCCTTCCTCGGCGGGCGCGACGAGATCGCGCGCCTGCTCTACCAGGCGGTCGGCGTCGATCACCTCCGCCGGCTCTTCGGCTTCCATCAACTCGTCGATGAGCACGACCAGTTCGGAGAGTTCGTGCAGCCACGCGAAGAAGGGATCGTGCAGCACAAGCTGCAGCATCTGGCCGGTTGTGGCGATGCGCGCGATGTCACGTTCGTAAGAGTCGCGCTCGGAGTCGAGCAGCGTCTTGTGCAGGCGCAGGAGACCGTTGCGGAGGTCTCTCAATCGCTGGCTATTGGGGCCTGAGGAGCGGCTCGGCGGCATGATTTCATGGTAACGCGGGGTAAGCAGGCTGCCGAAAAGGCGGCGAGGGCTTAGAGCTTAGCCAAGCGCGACGTGCTGGCCGCGGGCTTTTGCGCCGCGGCCGCGGCGACGTGCAGTTCTGTCCACTGTCCCGCCGAGACGTTGAAGTAGACCCTGCGACTGTCGGCGCTGAACGACGGATGCGGATGAGAGACGCGCCATGAGGCCGCGCCGTGCGCGTTGCCGAAACGATGCAGGATGCGGTACTCCTTCCCGTCGAGATCTCCCACTACGACGCCCCACTCGCCCTTTTTGCCGCCAAACGGTTCCAGTTGGGTGTCTGTCGCGAACAGGCGGCCGTCCGGACTGATGCAAGGGTGCGAGCCAGGGAACTTCGGAAGGCCGGCGATCGCGCGCTCGGCGCCAGTATCGGAATCGATCAGTACGTTCGGCACGTTGATGAGCGTCTTCGAGTTCGGGTGCCAGGCGGGATGTCCCCATTTGGCGCGACAGAACAAGAAGCGCGAGTCTTCCAGGTCATAGCCAATCAGCATTTCACGGTCACTCGCGGATTTGCTGCGAAAATCGCCGCCGGCCGGCGTTGCCAGTTTGAAAATCACGCGTTTCCCATTCGGGCTGAGGATGGGGAAAAAGATAGAGATCGGCCGGTCGCCGAACCGCTGCTGAATCGGCTCCGCATACTTTGCCCGCACAGCGTCCGCCGTCAGTACCTTGCGAATCGCGCCGGTCTCCACATTGAGCAGTTCCAGATCACGATTTTCGCCAGGGGCCCAGTGGGGACCATAAATGGGAACGATGTCTCCGCCGGGCTGGCCCCACGACAACATCCGCCCGCTGGTCAGCACTCGTTCTTTCGCCGTCGCCACATCGACCGAGACGATCACCCATCGGCCGCCGCGCAGGTCGTGGAAGACGACGCGCCTGCCACCGGAAATCCACTGCTGGCATGCCGCGCGGTGTGCGTCCTCCGTGGTGACGTTTCGCGCCAGCACTCGCTCCTGCCCTGTGGCCCGCTCGCGAATGCGCACTTCGCCGTTGTGGCCGTCGAGCGTGGTGGAAGCGTACAAGAGAATCCACCGGCCATCGGGACTTTCCGGCGACGTGTTGAAGTAGGAGTGGATGCTGTGGTGTTGGGCTTCAGGTGCGATTGCGGACACTTTCACGCCCTCGGTCCAATTGGAAGGCGAATCGCCGGCGGCGAGCGCCACGGGCAAGAAGCACCAGGCAAGTAGTGGCAATCGATTCATTTGCGGTTCCATCTTTCTAAAAGAGCACGTCATCCCCGGGACCCCAGATCCGCCACAATCTTCTCGATCAAGCGTGCGACGTAAGTGCGTGTTCTCTCATGCGAAGCGGGATCGTGCTTGGGCAACGCTGCGATTCCATCTTTCACACGCATGGCCTTCGCATCAAGAGCGTCCAGTGCGTTCAGCGCCAGCATGGAAACGTAGAGGCCGTTCTTATCGGCCGCCGCCAATTCCATCAAGACCGGCAAAGCTCTATCCAGATCCTGCCGGTCGCCGTAACGCCCTAGCGCTTCGGCCGCAACGACGCGGACGCTGGGCGCGGCATCGGAAAGAGCCTTCTGAAGCGCGGGTCTGCTTGCGGTCACACTCTCCGCGCCGCGCATGAGGATGCCCATCGCGCCCCAATAGCGTACGGCGCTGTCTCCATCCTGGAGCAGCTTCGCAAGGTCCGCCTCCTTAAGAGAGGAAGCGAGTTCCGCCGCGGTCATCACCCTCTCCATCGGATAGCGCCGCTCGTCGTGCCCCATTTCGTATGGTGTGGATTCTTTGGACCGGCCATGAATTTCGGCCTCCGGAAGGAAACCCACATCGCGAATCCTCGCGGCAAGGTCCTGCTGCGCTTCGCGCATGCTATTCAGAACAGCCCTGTGCGGAGCGGAGCTTGCCAGGTTGTTGACCTCGTCCGGGTCTTTCTCCAGATCGTAGAGTTCTTCAACCGGTTTGGTCTCCCAGAAATGGGTCTGGGGCGGTTTCAGTTTGCCCTGGTCGTAGAGGTTCTTCCAGACCTGGGTGGTGGGCGTCTCGAACATGTAAGAGATGTGCTGGCCATATATCTTGTGCGGCATGTAATTGCGAATGTAGACGTAGCGCTTGTCGCGCACGGAGCGCACCATGTCGTAGCGCTCGTCCATGCGGCCGCGGAAGCCGTAGGCATACGGCTGCTCGGGGGCCTGATGCTCGCCCAGGAAGGCATGTCCCTGCATGTGAGCGGGCGCCCTGATGCCGGCGAGACTAAGCACGGTCGGAGCCAGATCGACGAAGCCCGCTAGGCGATCCGTCTTACCGCCGGGCCGGTAGTCTTTCGGCGCGAGGTGCTTGAACTTCTCGGGAATATGGACGAGCAGCGGCACCTGCAACCCGGAGTTATACGGCCAGCGCTTGTTGCGCGGCATGCCCGAGCCATGATCGCCGTAGTAGAAGATGACCGTGTCGTCCAGCAGTCCATCCCCGCGGAGCTGGCCCAGGACGTTCCCCGCCTGGCGATCCATCGTCGTCAGATTGTCGTAGTACTGAGCCCAGTCGTGGCGAACTTCCGGCGTGTCGGGATGGTAGGCCGGAACGCGCACCCTGGAAGGATCGTGAACCAGCGTGTGCGGGCGTCTGCGAATCTGGCTCTCATGGCTGATGGTGAGGTTGAAGACGGCGAAGAACGGCTGGCCGGGCTTGCGGTTTCGCCAGTGCGCTTTCTGGCTGGACTCGTCCCAGACCTTTCCGGTGTGCTCGAGATTGTAGTCCTCTTTGGAATTGTTGGTCGCGTAGTATCCGGCTTTGCGCAGATAGCACGGATACATCTTCATCCCGGCCGGAAGGCGGGTCATGCTGCGCATATGCTCCGCGCCGGTGCAGGGAGGGTACATTCCGGAGATGATGGTCGTCCGAGCCGGCGCGCAAACGGGCGCATTGGACCAGGCGTTGCGATAGAGCAAGGAGCGTTCAGCCAGCCGGTCCAGGTTCGGCGTATCGGCGTAGGCATCGCCGTAACACCCCAGATGAGGTCCGCTATCCTCGCTAGTGATCCAGAGAATGTTCGGGCGGGCCCGATCCTGGCCCTGAGCGAGCAGGGTCGTGCCGAGCGTGGCGGCGAAATCCCGCCGGGTCAAATGCGGCATGACCCACATTCTCCTATAAATCTTCACGGCTCGCGCCGCACATACTCAAACTCGAACGGGAGTCCTCTTACGCCGTGCGCTGGCCGTGCCATCCAGTTGGCAATCTTCCCCGGTTCCAGCACTGGGACCATCAGATTGCGGACGTAATCGTAGTCCGCGGCGCGGGGCAGAAACTCGTCCCGCCGCCGCTCCCACTGCTCGGAAGTCAGAAGACGCCCGTCCAGGTCGAACGGCCTATCCGCGTAAGCTCCAATGTGCCGGTGGAAACGCCGGTCGGGCAGCCGCAACTGAAACGGAATGCCGAAACCGCGAATGGCGCGGTTCCAACGCTCCAGGCAGCGTTCGCAGTCCGCGATGTAGGCGTCGCGCAGCACCTCGTTCATGGCATTGCGCAGCGGAATCTCGTGCTGCTCCCAGCCTTCAGTCCCTTCCTGCCAGATGCGGTACACGCCTTCGAGCGCGAGATGGTCCTCATAAGTTTCCTCGCGGTCGCGCCCTTTCAGTCCGGAGGCAAAGAAGTTCGCGGCGTTGCTCGATATCTCCCCGCCGAACAGATCCAGGCTCAGGCTGAACCACAGGTTGATGTAGCGCTGAATCGTCTCCAGATCGATCGCGCCGAGCTTGCGCACGTCGTCCGTGCCGGTCTCGGTCATCAGCTCGCAGGCGCGTTTCACGATGCGTCCCACGCCGGACTCGCCTACGAACATATGGTGCGCCTCCTCGGTCAGCATGAAGCGCGTCGCCCGGGAAAGCGGATCGAAGCCGCTCTGCGAGAGCGCGAGCAACTGATACTTGCCGTCGCGGTCCGTGAAGGTGGTGAACATGTAGAAGGCTAGCCAGTCGTCGATCGGCTCGTTGAATGCGCCCAGAATGCGGGGCTTGTCCGCGCTGCCGCTGCGGCGCTCCAGCAGCTCCTCGGTCTCCTCGCGGCCGTCGCGTCCGAAATAGGAGTGCAGCAGGTGAACCATGGCCCATAAGTGGCGGCCCTCTTCCACGTTCACCTGGAACAGATTGCGAAGATCGTACAGGCTGGGGCCGGTCTGCCCGAGCCGCCGCTGCTGCTCCACGCTCGCCGGCTCGGTGTCGCCCTGAGTCACGATGATGCGGCGCAGCATGTTGCGGTACTCGCCCGGGGCCTCTGCCCATACCGGCTGGCCGTAGTGGTCGCCGAAGCCGATGCGGCGGTCTTTCTCCGGAGGCGCGAGGAAGATGCCCCACCGGTACTCCGGCATCTTCACGTAATCGAAGTGCGCCCAGCCCCCCGGCTCCACCGAGATCGCGGTGCGCAGATAGACGTCGCGGGCCTGAAATCCATCGGGGCCCATCTCTCGCCACCACCTCATGTAGTTGGGCTGCCAGTGCTCCAGCGCGCGCATCAGCCGCTTATCGCTTGCCAGATCCACATTGTTCGGAATGGTGTCGTGGAGAGACATCACGTCCTCTGCCACTGGAACCGCGGCCGCTCCGGTTTCCCGTAGGAGGTGAGGGCGCCCTGTTCGCCCACCGCATTCGGCCGCGAGAAGACCCAGTTCTGCCAGGAGGAAAGCCGGCCGAAGATTCGGGTCTCCATCGTTTCCGGTCCTGTAAACCGCAGGTTCGCCTCCATCGCGGTGAGCGCATCGGGCGAAAGACTCGTGCGCTCCTCGATGGCTACCCGCAGCTCGTCGTCCCAGTCGAGATCGTCCGCCGCTATGGTAACCAAGCCGGCGGCGGCGGCCTCAGGCGCAAGCCACGGCCCCTCTTGCGCGAGCAGCCGGCCGACCCGCTCGGGCTCCGCCAGATAGCGCACATCCAGCCGTGAGAGACGGTTAGTCATGGGAAGCAGACCGCCGTTCAGCGGCGTGAGCGCGATTTTGGTCCGGCGATCCGGGTCGGCGAGCATGAAGCTACGGTCGGCCGCCAACGCAAGTTCGAGCAGGCTCCCCGCGAAGCAACTTTCTTCGTTCACGATTGCGAAGAAGCTGCGCGACGTAAGATCCAGCCGGCGCAGCGTGCGCGCCATCAGCAGGAGCGTCTCGTGCGCCAGCCAGTCGCCGCGCCGGTCGAAGAGCGCCGCGTCGGCTTCGCGCACGGCATCGAGGTCGCCCCAGGTTCTCAGCATGACCACGCCGATGTCCTCGTGATGGAAGCGCAGCCGAACCAGAGCGTCGTCCAACTCGCGGAAAGCGCGCAGGTGCCAGTGCGGGTCGTCGCGGTTTGGGCCGCGAATCGTCAGGTCCGCGGTCCGGCGCATAGGATTCAGATCCAGCGTTACGTGACGGTACGCGATGCGCGTCGCGAAGACATCGGGATCGAGCGGATCGAGCGTGATGCCTGTCGCATCGCGCCGGTTCTCGCCGATGGCCATATCCATGGCGCGCTCGCGAACCATCTCCTGAAAGCGGCCGCGCGGGAAGACCTCGTCCACCAGCCCCCACTCCACGGCGCGCCTGCCCCGTACGCCTTCGGCGAGCGTGGCAAAGCGGTCGGCCAGATCGCGACGCACCTTGCGCTTGTCCACCAGCCGCGTCAGGCCGCCGGTGCCGGGAAGGACACCAAGAAGCGGGACTTCAGGCAGGCTCACGGCCGCGTGACCATCGTCGACGAGATAAATTCTGTCGCACGCGAGCGCCAGCTCGTATCCGCCGCCGGCGGTGGTTCCGTTGCAAGCCGCGATGTAGCGCTGACCGCTGTTCGCCGAAGCATCCTCCATCGCGAGACGCGTCTCGTTGGTGAATTTGCAGAAATTCACTTTGAAAGCGTGCGGGGACGAGGCCAGCATATGGATGTTGGCCCCCGCGGAGAAGACCCGCTCATGCGCGCTGGCGATAACCACTGCACGCACTTCCGGGTGCTCGAAACGAAGCCGGGTAACGGCATCGGCCAACTCCAGATCGACGCCCAGGTCGTACGAATTCAACTTCAGCCGGTAGCCCGGGCGGGCGGGGGCGTCTTCCTGCACCGCCAGCGTGAGCCACGCCAGCGGCGGCTCCACGGCAAGGCGCCAATGCCGGTATTGGCTGGGATGAGTTTCCAATGCCAACGCTGCCATAACTGAATGACGTCCCGTTTCCGATTTTCTCAGCGGCTCATCGCGGAGGTCTGGTCGATTTCACACATGTTCGTCGAGGAAGGGATGACAGGCGCCAGTTCGAGAAGGCTTGTCTCATTCGCGAAGCTTTTGCAGCGCCGCTGTAACGGCGGCTTGCAGAGGAGCAAGGTCATCCTCAACCACGTACCAGAGGCGAAACCCTTCTATTCGGTCGTATTCGTGGCGCAGGAGGTTTCCGAGGCCCCGGATCTCGGGCCAAGGAATCCCAGGGCAGAGTTCTTCGGCCACTTCCCCCAATTTTTTCGACGCTTCGCTGAGCCGTTCCAGACAGCGCTCTACAGCAGCGTAGGTCTTGAGGTCTTCCATAAAAGCCGCCAAATCCATTCCGGCCGTGAATTGCTGGATCAGGGCGATGTTTTCAAGAATGTCTTCAAAACGTTGAACAGGGTCTTTAGAAGGCACGAACTGCCTCGGCCTCTACGCTTTTCATTACACGCGGCTTGAGCGTTCCCTCCTCCACCAGCTCGACCGTCTGTCCCAGCAGTTCGGAAAGCTGAATTTCGATGCCCGCCACATCCAACAGTGACAGGCGGCGGCCTTTATCGAAAGCTGCCAGCAGATCAATATCGGAGTCCGGGCGGCTATCCCCGCGCACCGTGGACCCGAATAGGGACAGTCGCACAATACCGGTGGCCTTCAGCTCCTGTTCGTGTGCCCGCAACGTCGCTATGACCTGCTCGCGGTTCATGTTGCCTATTTTCGCCCGCCGTTTTCGTCCGGTCAAACCCATAAACAGAGATGAGATGGTGCTTGAGCAGTGTGCTATACCGTCTGGGTTCCCTCGATCTTTGCCAGGCCGCGATCAAACGTGCCAAGTGGCAAGTGCCCGGCTTTCCGGGCCATTTGCAGGATCAGACAGTCGGAGAAGCCTACCGACGGCCGCGAGCGGAAGAGATCGAGCGCCGCCGCCACGGCTTCCGAGTCCTGCAGAATCAGATCCTTGTGATTGAGCAGCATTTCGATGGCGACGGCAAGGTCCGCGTCGCTGCGCTCATACACCGCCGCAAGAACCCACATCGCCTCGGTGAGCGCGAGAACCGGCACCCACGCGCCCTTCTCGATGAAGGCCTCCGCGGAGGCGGCCTGGTTGGGACTGTCGCGGGTAATCAGGCGAACCAGAACGTTGGTGTCAATGGCGCGCATACCGCTCCCGGACGCGCCGTCGGATCCCTTCTTTCATCTCCTCGACGGTCCGGGATTTCGGAGCTTGCCGGGGGAAGAGCGCTCGGTGGATATCCTCGGAGGAAAATTGAGCCGAGCGCCGCACGACAATCTTGTCGCCCTCTTCGTCCCACTCGAGAATCGAGCCCGGACCGACGCCAAGCTTTCGCCGGACGTCGACGGGGACCGATATCTGCCCTTGTGCCGTGACCCTCGAACGAGCCAGTGCCATACTTTTATATTACCAGAGTAATGTAGACCGGCTGATGAGCGTGGGAAAATAGATAAGAAATGCCGAAAACCGCCTTGCTGCTTTCCGCCGGGGGCATGCTGGGCGCCTATCAAGCCGGCGCATGGAAGACGCTTTCCCAGTGGCTGCGCCCGGACATGGTCGTCGGAGCTTCCGTTGGTGCGCTCAACGGTTGGGCCATCGCCTCCGGTTGGAGTGGAAACCAATTGCAGGAACAGTGGTTGGATTCCGAATCTTCCCGCCTGATGCGCTTCCGCTTCCCCTTGGTTCCATGGCGAGGCGTTTTCGATTCCGCGACGTTTCGGGAAAAAGTCCGAGAGCTCTACGATTCCGGTAGGCCGCGGATGCCTTTCGGCCTCGTGATTACGGAAATGCCCAGGGCGCGAGCGGTGTTGGTTTGCGACGAAGGCGTCACGTTACGACACCTGCACGCTTCCTGCGCCATACCCGGCGGATTCCCCCAGGTTCGCATCAATGGCCGGTTCTACTCTGACGGAGGACTGCTCAATCCTCTACCTCTATGGGCCGCCGTCGAAATGGGTGCGCAACGAATCGTCGCCATCGACGCTCTGCATGTACGCTCGCCGCTGCTCGTTCGCGAAGTCCTTGCCAGCTTCCGCCGCATCATGCCCGCCCCGAAAACCTCTCTCGCCGGCATCGAAGTGCTCCGCATCGCGCCCAAACGGCCGCTCGGCACAATGCTCGAGGCGGCCGTCTGGTCGCGCGATCGGATCCGAGCCTGGATCGATCTCGGCGAGCGCGATGCTTCCGCTGTTATCTCCCGCCTTTAGGCATGCACGTGATAGGGGCGGGTGTGCAGAACGGGCTTGTACAGCAAGCCCACAACAGCGCCGAAGATCAAGTGTCCCAGGACGAACAACAGCACGCCTATATTCCCGTAATTAGAGAAGAAGGCGCCCGTAGGCGGAACCACTTCCGGCATCAAGGGATGTAACGATGGAAGGGCGCCGAAGAACAGGCCTCCAATCACAATATGGATCAGTGAGAACATTATCCCGATTGGGGCGCCGGAGCGGTGGGTGACATATTCGAACCCCAACCCGTACAGCAGCCCGATCACGCCCGATCCGATCAGGAACAGAATGAATCCAATAATCCATGTGCCCGCGCCGGGCGTCAAACCCAGCATCGTACCGAGGATCATCGAAGGATCGATGGGCACGCCCACCAGACGGGCCAGTGCAACCGCGATGACCATCACCAGTCCGCTGATTACCCCGGCCGTGAAAGCTCTGCCGGTATACATATAAGTTCTCCCTACAAAGAGGGACGGGAGACAGGCGGCTATCTTGTACGGCAGTGCGCCAAACCGCGCTTTTCGAGATACTGCTGGTGGTACTCTTCCGCACGATGGAACTGCGGCGCAGGGATAATTTCGGTAACAATTGGCCGCCGGAACTTGCCCGACCGCTCCATCTGCTCCTTAGAGGCGCGGGCGGCCTTTTCCTGTTCGGGCGTATGGTAGAAGATCGCTGAGCGATACTGCGACCCGATATCGGGGCCTTGCCGGTTCAAAGTGGTTGGGTCATGCAGTTCCCAGAACGTATCGAGCAGCTTCTCGTAGGAAATGCGCGAAGGGTCGTACTGCACCTGGACCGCCTCCGCATGTCCCGTGAGATCCGTGCACACCTCCTGGTAAGTCGGGTCCGGCGTATGGCCGCCCGCGTATCCTACGGCGGCCGATACCACTCCATCCAGGTTGCGGAACTCGGCCTCCACCCCCCAGAAGCACCCTGCGCCGAATGTGGCTACTTCCATTTTTGTGTCCTCTGCTAACAGTATCCGCCAAGACTGGCCCGCGGGTCTTTCCCGCCAGTCGCGATACAATCAAGGTGTGTTTGCTGGCCGGCTGTGGGCGCTGGGATGCGCATGGATGTTCGCTACGCTCGGCGCCCCGGCGCAGGTGAGCGTCTTCCCTCTCCATGAGGTGAAGGCCGGGCAGCGGGGCATTGGCAAGACGGTCTTCTCGGGCGACAAGATCGAAGAGTTTCAAGTTGAAGTTCTCGGCGTCCTCGAAAATATTGGCCCCCGCCAGTCGCTGATTCTCGCCCGCCTTTCGGGAGGTCCGCTCGAAAAAACCGGAGTCCTGCAAGGCATGAGCGGCAGCCCCGTCTACATTGACGGACGGCTGGTTGGCGCGGTCGCCATGGCCTTTCCGTTCTCGAAGGAACCGGTCGCGGGCATCCGGCCTATCGAAGAAATGCTGTCAGTGGCGACCGACGCGCAGCCTGTGCGAACTGCAGCGCGGATTCAATGGACGGATAAGGACCTGACCAGGGTCTTTCCCCGGGCACAGGAAACCCTCTTTGGCGAGACGCGTTTGGCGGACGTCGCTACACCGGTCTCCTTCGCGGGCTTCACGCGCGAAACGCTCGATCACTTCGCGCCCCAGTTGCGCGCGCTCGGCCTTGAACCCCGCCAGGGGGTTTCGGGGGGCAGCGCCGTCTCAGCCCAAATGGGCGATCCGTCGAAGCTGCAGCCCGGGTCGATGATCAGCGTGCAATTGCTGACGGGCGACATGAGCGTTGGCGCGGACGGCACGGTCACACACATCGACGGCGGTAAAATCTATGCCTTCGGTCATCGCTTCCTATCTATCGGCTCAACCGAACTTCCCTTCGCACGGGCCGAGGTGATGACGCTGCTGCCGGTGCTCTCCACGTCGTTCAAGATCTCCACCGCGCGGGAGTTGATGGGCGCTATCTCGCAGGACCGGAGCACGGCCATTGCCGGGGAGCTGGGGCGGCGGGCCGCGATGGTTCCGGTCTCCATCTCGGTCGCCAGGGGGCCGAAGACCGGGTACCAAATGCAGATGGTCAACAATCGTTTTCTCGCGCCGCTCCTGCTGCAAATGGCCATCTTCTCCTCCATTGACGCCACCGAGCGCACGGTCGGGCCATCCACCGTCGCCGTGCGAGGCGAGATCGAGTTTCAGAATCAGCCCAAGCCCATAAAGCTGGACAACCTGTACGCGGCTGACAACGGCTCGGCCATTCAAGTTTCGCTTTCCACTGCCATCGCTCTGGCCTACGTAATGCAGAGCGGATTCGATAAGCTCGAATTGAAGCGCGTGGCGATCGAGATCGAGTCGTTCGACGAGAAGAAGCAGTTGCGCATCGATCAGGTCTACGCAGGCAGGCGCGAAGTGCGGCCCGGCGAAAAGGTGCCCCTTACCGTGGTGCTGGCCGGGGATAACGGCGTCGAACAGAGCCACAATCTGGAATACACGGTGCCGATCGGAGCTTCGGTGGGTCCGTTATGCTTCACCGTGGCCGATGGCGCGAACACCAATTTTATGGAGCTCGGCCGAATCATCGGCAGTTCGCCGCGTACGCCTGAGCAGTTGATTTCCGTTGTCAACAGCCTGCGCGGCAACACTAGAGCTTACGTGCGCGTATGGCGGCCGAATGAGAACTTTCAGCTTGACGGCGAAGAGTTCCCTTCGCCGCCCGCATCGCTCTCTTTGATTCTGACGGGTTCCCAGGCCGGGCAGACGCGGAACTCGAAGATCGGCGAAATGGAGATCGATGCGAAAGACATGGTCGTGTCGGGCGTAAAAACCATACAGGTGGAAGTGAAAGAATAAATGGCATTTCGAATCGCATGGCTAGGTCTGCTCTGCACCGCCATGGCTTCCGCCGCGGGCACCGTGATCTGGGAGATGAACACCTGGCAGGACTTCATCCGGGGCCGCTTCGACGGCATCTCCCTCAACCGCGAAGGACGCCTGCTCCTTGCGCCGAAGAAGGAAACGCTCTTCGCGTCGGACCAGCCCATCGTCTGGAGCGTCGCCCAGGGCGCGGACGGGACGATCTATGCCGGAACGGGTCACCGGGGCAGGGTATTTCAGGTCGACAAGTCCGGCAAAAGCTCGGTGCTCGCTGCATTCGACCAGCCTGAAGTGTTCGCCGTAGCCGTCGATCCGAAGGGCGTGCTCTACGCCGCCACGTCGCCCGACGGCAAGGTCTACCGCATCGAAAAGGGACAGGCGAAGGAGTTTTTCTCGCCGGGCGCGCGCTACATCTGGTCGCTGGTTGCGGGCCGCGACGGCAGCCTGTTCGTGGGGACCGGCGACGGCGGCAAGGTCTTTCGCGTGGATGCATCGGGCAAGGGCGAACTCTACTACGATACGGGCCAGGCGCACATCACCAGCATGTCGCTCGACCGCGATGGCCGCCTCCTCGCGGGAAGCGAGCCGAACGGAATTCTCTACCGGATCACCGCGCGGGACAAGGCGTTTGTCCTCTACGATGCGAACCTGCCCGAGATTCGGGCCATCGTGCCGGCGCCGGACGGCACAATCTATGCAGCCGCTTTAGGCGGATCGGTGGCCAAACAAAGCCAGGGCGCGATGCAGGCGGTTCAGGGCATGGGGGCGTCCGGATCGGCGGGCGTCTCCAGCACGATGACCGTAACCGCGGAGGCTGCCGCACCCGGCGAACTCAAGCCGCAGACCAATCCCGCACAACAAACCCAGCCCGCGGCGATTCCCCAGATGACCACTCAGGTAAGCCCCATCGTCGATTTCACCGGGATGGAGAAGTCGGCGCTATACAAAATCAATCCCGACAATACGGTCGAGACGCTCTGGAGCAGCAAGGAAGAGAATATTTACGATTTGGCGATGCAGCAGGACCAGCTTGTCTTCGGCACGGACGGCAATGGACGCATCTACCGGCTCTCGCCAGACCGCAAAGTGACGCTGGTGCTCCAGACCAACGAGGCCGAAGCTACGCGGCTGCTGTCGTCGGGAAATTCCATCCTCGCCGCGACTGGACACCTGGGCCGCATCTATCGGCTGGAGGACGGCACGGGTCCATCCGGCATCTACGAATCGCCGGTCCACGACGCCGGAACCATCGCGCGCTGGGGGCGGTTGACATGGCGGGGCGAGACAGCGCCGGGCGGCAGCGTGGCTCTGCATACCCGCAGCGGAAATTCGCTTCGGCCGGACAAGACCTGGAGCGACTGGTCCGCGCCGCTGACCGACGGCGCCGGTTCCGTCATTCCCAGTCCGAATGCGCGCTACATTCAGTGGAAGGCCGAGCTGGCGGGCGGCGGGAAGGTTTCGGGTCCCGTGCTGGAGGGCGTGACCGTGGCCTACTTGCCGCAGAACTCGGCGCCGGAAGTAAAGAGCGTTGCGGCAACATTGCAGGCTGGTCCCGTAACCGCGCCGAAGCCAACCGCACAGGCGCCAACCGCCGCTTATACTCTCACCGTCACCGACGGAGGCGATGCCACAGCAGCCGCTTCCGCGGGCACTCCCACGCAGACGCTCTCCCGAACCGCTCCCCAGCAAATCAACATCTCCTGGCAGGCCGAAGATACGGACGGAGACCGCCTCGTGTATGCATTGCACTTCCGGGGCGAAGGGGAGCGCGAGTGGAAGCTTCTGAAGTCAGGCCTGCACGAAACAACGCACCTCATCGACGCCGACGCGCTGGCCGACGGAAAGTACTTCTTTCGCGTAACGGCATCGGATCGCGAGGCCAATGCTCCTTCAGCGGCGCGCGAGGCCGATCTGGTAGGCGCCGCCGTGCTCATCGACAACACTCCGCCGGCCGTTGTTCTCGGAACGCCGCGCCGCAACGGCAGCCGCATTGAAATCGATGTCGAGGGGATCGACTCCGCCTCTCCTCTCCGCCGTTGCGAGTATTCGATCGACGCCGCCGAATGGGTACCCATCGAAGCACAGGACGGCGTGATTGACGCGCCACGCGAGAAGTTTTCGATAGGTCTGGAAGGCCTTTCGGCAGGCGAGCACATTCTGGTTGTGCGCGCGGTGGATAGCGGGGGCAACGCCGGCCTGGCGAAAATCGTCCTCCGCCAGCCCTGATATCATGGCGGGGTGAAACCACAACGCCGGAGCTTCCTGAAAGCCGCTCTCGCCGGTCCAGCGGCGTTCTCGTCCTTCGCGGCCGCTCAATCCCCAGGCAAGGGCGCCGTCATCAAAAAAGTCGAAGTTTTCCCGACCAGCGTCCCGTTCCGCAGCACCTTCATCATTGGCCGGGGACAGGTGGGCACGGCCGGACAGGGCGGGCGCTATTGCTTTGTCCGCGTCGAATCCGAGGACGGTCATGTCGGCTGGGGCGAAACCAACACGGTTCCCAACTGGAGCTACGAGACGCTCGAAAGCGTCGTCAGCACCATCCGCAACTATCTCGCGCCCATTGTGATGGACCGGTCTCCATTCGACCAGGCCTACTTTCAGAAGCAGTTTGACGAGCGGCTAACTCCAGCTGTAAGTCATGGTTTTCCTTTCGCTAAGAGCGCTATCCTTACAGCAACGCTTGACCTGGCCGGCCAGATCGCGGGCCAGCCCTTGCACCGGTTTTTCGGAGGCAAGACCACCGATACGGTCGAGCTTTGCTACGCTCTCTCGATCGATACGCCGCGCGCTATGGCCGACGCGGCCCAGTCCTTTCCGTTTGTGAAGTGCTACAAGCTGAAGGTCGCGGGCAATGCCGAGGTGGATTACGAACGAATCAAGGCGGTGCTCTCCGCGCGTCCGGACGTCGATATCTGGCTGGATGCCAACCAGAGCTACCGGCCCATCCAGATGGAGACGTTTCTGAGGAAGATCGATGGCATCCCGCAGATCAAGTGCCTCGAGCAGCCAGTGCGCAGCGTCGACTGGTTTGGCATGAAGCGCGTGCGGGATAAGACGGCGCTGCCCATCGCTCTCGACGAAGGCTGCTTCAATTCCTACGACGTGGCCCGGTTGGCGCGGATGGAAGCCGGCGACCTGGTGGTGCTGAAAGTGGCTAAGGCCGCGGGACTTTGGGGATGCCAGCGCAGCGCGATTGTCGCGGAAGCGAACGGGCTGGGGCTGCTGGGCAGCGGCCTTACCGAGACCGGCGTCGGGTTGATCGCAGCTATTCACCTGTACTCCACCCTGGAGATCCTCCTCCCCTCGGAGTTGAACGGGCCCGAATTCCTTGACAATCTAGTAGTAGATGGGCTGAAGATCGACGGGGCGACCGTTACGGTTCCGGACGGTCCGGGGCTGGGTGTTAAGGTCCGGGAAGACTTCATCCGCGCCAATCCCATCAGGGTCTGACATTGGCGGCGGAGGGCGCCGATAACGCTTGAAGCGAATCGCGATTATAGAAGACGAAGCCGAGCTGGCTTCGCTCCTGGAATACAATCTTTCCCGGCAGGGCTTTCTGCCGCGAATTCTGGCGACGTCGGCCAACGCCATCCAGCAGTTGGAATCCTGGAAACCCGACCTCGTCATCCTGGACGTCATGCTGCCGGATGGCGACGGATTTGAGCTGTGCCGCCAGATGCGGCGGACCCCGGGGCTCACGCGCACACCGGTCTTATTCCTGACTGCGCGGTCGGACGAGGTGGACCGCGTGCTCGGCCTGGAGATCGGCGGCGACGACTACATGACCAAGCCGTTCAGCCCGCGCGAGCTGATTGCCAGGGTGAAGGCGCATCTCCGGCGTGAGGAGCCGGAGCTTCATCTGAACGCCCTGCAGGGCGGCCCGTTCCGGCTGGACCGCGCGGCCCACCGGGTGTTTCTGAACGAAAAGGAGTTGAACCTCACTTCCACCGAGTTCCGGCTGCTCGAATTTTTCCTCACCCACCCGGGGCACGCCTATAGCCGGGAGCAACTGCTCGACCAGGTGTGGGGCCAGCAGCATTTTGTCACGCTCCGCAACGTGGACGTACACATCCGCCGGTTGCGCGAGCGCATCGAAGACCAGCCCGACGAGCCGCGCTACCTGACCACGGTGCGCGGCTTCGGCTACCGTTTTGAGGTTTCCTCGTGAACGCGAGAATCTTCGCCAAGCTCACCGTCAGCTTCATGTGCCTGCTGATCATCGCTATGACCGCGGTGGACTTCTTCGCGGGCCGGATCGCCGAGTCTAACTACATCGAGAACCTGACGCGCGAGCTGAACGAGAAGGGACGAATGATCGCCGTCGCGGAGCGGGACGACTTGCAACGCCTGGCGGCCGACGGTTCCGACGCCCGGATGGTCGCCCGCATACAGGCGCTCGCGCGGGAAGCGGACGCGCGCCTGACAGTGATCGCACGGGACGGCCGGGTGCTGGCGGATTCGGAGGCCGATGCCGCGCTAATGGAGAACCACGCTAACCGGCCGGAAGTGGTTAGCGCGATCGGAGGGGACTGGAGCTCCGGCATCCGTCTCAGCCCGACCATGGGCGTCAAGTTCTTATACGTTGCGGTTCCTCTTCCGGCGGGCGCGTTGCGCCTTGCCGTTCCGCTCTCCGAGATTCAGCAACAGGTGGACGGGGTGCGCATGAAGATGCTCGGCGCCACCGCGGTCGCGTTTCTGCCGGCCATCGCCCTCGCGGCGTTCTTTGCGCGGCGAATCTCCCGCCGCCTGGCTTCGGTAATCGACTACGCGGGCCAATTGGCCAAGGGAAACTTTCGCGAGCGTCTCAGCGGCGTCGATAAAGGCGAGCTGGGTCTGCTCTCCAAACAGTTGAACGATACGGCGGCGCACTTGCAAAAAGCCGTCGAACAGCTCGAGCGCGAGCACGCCGAACTGGAGAAGCTGGAGCGCGTCCGCAAGGATTTCGTCATCAACGTTTCGCACGAGCTGCGCACGCCGCTCGCCTCCATTCAGGGTTACACGGAGACTTTGATGGACGGCGCGCTGGAGGATCCCCGCAACAACATGCGCTTTCTCGGCATCATCCGGCATAACGCGGAGCGGCTCGCGCGGCTGACGGCGGACCTGATGACGCTATCGAGGATTGAGCTGAAGACGCAGGAGTTCCAGTTCGCGGTCTATCGGATCAACGAGTCGCTGGAAAGCGGACTGGACACCATGCGGCCGATCGCCGATAAGAAGAACATTCATCTCAAACTGGCGGCGGAAACGGATGTTGCCGTTTACTGCGACTCCGAGGCGCTCCACCAGATTCTGAGCAATCTACTGGACAACGCGATTAAGTACACTCCGGTGAACGGCTCCATTACCGTGGGAACCGGGCCTATCGACGACGGGCGGATAGAGATCTTCGTGCAGGACACGGGCATCGGCATCCCGCCGGAGGATGTTCCGCGCCTGTTCGAACGCTTCTACCGCGTGGATAAAGCGCGCTCTCGTGAGCTGGGGGGAACGGGGCTGGGGCTTTCCATCGTGAAGCACCTGGTGCGCGCCCACGGCGGCGAGATTCAGGTTCGCAGCGAATCCGGCCGAGGCTCGTGCTTCTACTTCACCCTGCAAGTGGAGCCGTCCGGCAGACCGCTCGAGGGCGAGGCGGTCGAGATGCCCGCGTAGGCAAGCTGTCAGCACTCAGCACTCAGCTTCAGCGATCAATCGCGACGCAAAGAAATGGGCCATGTGCTCGGGCCGCGTCAGCAGCGGCAGATATCCTGGATGACGATGCGATTGAAACGGTGGTATGCAAAAGCAGAAAGCTGCCGAATAGCTTGCAGAAGGTTTCCACCGGTCTCTTCTGATGTCTGCGTTGACAAGCAGATCATCGGACAGGGCCGATGGAAATCCAGGGACTGTGCGCCGTGAAAGATTTCCGCGACCTGAAGGTATGGCAGAAGGCGCATCAGTTGACGTTGGCGGTCTATCAGATGACGGCCACATTCCCGCGCGAAGAATTGTATGGGTTGACCAGTCAACTCCGACGTTCCTGTTCCTCGATGCCGGCCAACCTGGCTGAGGGGTGTGGCCGGAACGGGGACGCCGAGTTGGCTCGCTTCTGTTCCATCGCCATGGGATCCGCCAGCGAGTTGGAATATCACCTGTTGCTGGCAAAAGATCTGAAGCTGATCAAGCCCAAGGATCACGCGGAACTGGCCCAGCGCACCACAGAGTTGAAACGCATGCTCACCGCGCTCTGGCAAAAGCTGATCGCTGAGCGCTGAAAGCTGCCGCTACACTACAAACCGCCGCGCAGGTAGCCGATCACGTCGGCCATGTCCTGCCGGGTTAGCGATTTTTCCAGGTCTTCCGGCATCAGCGAGATGGCCGACGCCCGGATCTCGGCTATGCTGCTTCGCAGCACAATCTCGTCTTCCTCCGATCCGCCGCGTAGGGTGATGACTCCGGGCGTCTCGTTGACGATAATGCCATCGTGCATGCGGCCGTCCTTTGTCGTGATCATGTAGTTCACGTAGCGCGACTCGACCGAGTAACTCGGATGGAGGATGGAGGTGAGCAGCTCCTCTTTGGTCTTGTTGTTGATGCCGGAAAGGTCCGGGCCGACGCGTCCTCCCTGCGGCCGTGTCGAATGGCACTTGGCGCAGTTCTCCTCGAATGCCCGCTTGCCGCTTTCCACGTCACCTCTCAGTTGGAGTGCGTCGCGATAGCTCTCCACCACGCGCAGGCGGTCGCCCTCCTGGCTGTGCAGCAGGCGCTTGGCACGCTCGGCGATCCTGGAGTCGGGAAACTCGATCAGGCGGGCGCGGGCCGCCACCTCGATGGCGCCGGGCTCAATGGCGCCGCCCTCAATCGCTTCGAGCAGCAGCGGCACACGATCCTCGTGGTTCAGCATCGCATTCATAGCCTGCCGCCTCGCGTCGGGGGTGTAGCTCTTCCAGTTTTCGAGCAGCACCGCGGACACCGCGGGATCGTCGAAGGCGGCCAGCGCCTCCACGGCGGCGGTCTGAATTTCCGCGGGCGGATTCGAGCCGAGCACTTGGCGCAGCACGGGCGCCGAGACCGGAAACCTGCCGCCCCGCAGGGCGCGGATGGCGAAGACCCGGCGCTCGAGCGGCAAGCCCGTGTTCCGTGCATCTCCGGCGGCCTTTTGTACCAGTTCGCGCAGCTCAAAGAAGCGCGCGGCTTCCCAGGCCGCGTTCTGAACGGGCTGCGATGCGCTGTTCAGGAACCGGGCCAGCGCCGCTTCCGCGCCTGGGGCTGTAAGAGCCTTCGCCGCTCCCAGCCGAAAGCCGCGCGTCAGCCCGGCCAGTCCGTCCTCGGGCTTCTTGACCCGGGCGAGGGTCTGCAGGAAGCGGACGACTTCCCCGCTGTTGTGCTCCGCGCCAATCAACTGCGCCAGTTCCCGGACGTAAGGCGGATCGTCGCTTCTCGAAGCCAGCAGTTGGAACATGCCGGCCGCGCTGTTTGAAACCGAGCTGAGGATCGCCAGGCGAAACCAGTCGTCGGTCCTGTGCCGCTCGGCGAGATCCGCGAGCGTCTTCAACACGCGGAGGTCCTTCCATCCGCCCAGCGTGAGCGCGGATTGAAACCGGACGCGCGGCTCGGGATCAGAGGCCAGCGCCAGCACGTTCGCGCCAAGTTTTGGGAGGAACAGCTCCGCGAGCCGGATGGCGTGCTCGCGAATGGCGGGGTGCGGGTCCTTGAGCGCGCGCGCCACCAGATCCGGCTGGAGCGCGGAAAGTCCTTCGAGCGTCCACAAGGCGTGCAGGCGCGCCTGGGGATAATCGCTGGCGCCGGCCAGTTGCGCCAGAAGGACTGCCGCGGCCGGATCCTTGCGGTCCACAAGCAGCCGCTGGGCGGTCTGGCGGTGCCAGCCATTCGTGTTTGAAAGCTGGGAGACCAGTTCGGCCGTAGAGGCCTTTCCCAGGTTGGGCTTCAGGTCGCGTTTCCGAAGCGGCTGTTTGGGCACGATCCGGTAAATGCGTCCCAGCGTGTCTCCGCTCCAGAAGTTCATGTTCTTCTTGATCTCTTCCGGGATCGACTCGGGGGTCTCGATGAACTCGCGGTACATGTCCATCACGTATAGATTGCCGTCCGGCGCGTTGGCCAGATTCGCCGGGCGGAACCATACATCCCGGGAGGCCAGAAATTCCACGCCTTCCTTCGCGCGGCTGGCGGAGAAGGTGACTCCCTCGGGCTTCAGGATGTCGCGATGGATAAGATTGCCGTTCACCTCGCCGGTGAATACATTGCCCCAGTATTCCTTGGGAAACACGTCCCCGGTATAGACCATGCTGCCGGTGGCCGCCGTGAAGTAACCGCCCAGGCGCTCTATGCGGTCGTTTTTGTTTTCGTCGTAGCGCTGCTGGCGTAGGCGCGTTCTCTCCTCGCGCCATGCCTGAGGTCGCGTCAGAGGGTAAATGGGCACCGTTGGCCGTCCGTGGTCGGAGATGTCCTGCGACATGGCGGGAACGTCCAGCAGCGGCGCGCGCATCAGGTACTGGTAGGGCATCACGGCATGGCGCAGATGGACCGTGTTCTGCGTGAGAAAGCGATTGCCCCAGTCGTCGAAGGTCATCCCGTACTGGGTGGGACCGGACGCCGCTTCGGCCAGATCGCGATCGAGGTGAAAACGGAAATCGGCGCCGCGCACCAGGATGGGCGGACGCTCGGGATGATCGGGAGAAACGATGCGTCCGTCCGAGCCTGCGTTGGCGGCGTAAATCCAGTTGTCGATGCCCAGCCGGAGATTGGTGATGCGGGCTTCAGGATTTACTTTAGGAAAACCAGTGTAAAGCACACGGCGGATGTCGGCTTTTCCATCGCCATTGCTGTCCTTCATGAACAGAATCTCGGGAGCGCTGGTGACGAGGAGACCGTCCTTCCATACCAGCAGCCCGCTCACCTGGAGCACCCGCTCGGCGAAGATGACGGAGTGTTCGTACCTGCCGTCGCCATCGCGGTCTTCGAGCAGACGGATGCGGGATCGCGCGGGCTTTCCCTTGGGCGGGTCGTCGGGATAGTCGATCATCTCGGCGACGTAGATGCGGCCGTTTTCGTCGAAGACCATCTCGACGGGGTCCACCACGTCCGGTTCGGCGGCAAATAGCTCGATCCGGAAATCATCGCTGAGGGCGAAACTCTTCAGGGCGTCCTGAGGCGAGAGAGGCCGGTTGGACCCGCCGCAGGCGCAAAGCATGAGCAGGCAGACGACAGTCCCTCGGTTGGCGATCATCAAGGTCATGATAGCCGAACATCGTTACCTTCCTAATACCTGTTTGGGATTCAGGCTCCGATCACCCGCTAGAATGGATAGCGAGTCATGCCGCGAAGCCGGTGGCTATATCGGGTCTTGGCAGGAGTGCTCTGGGCTGGGGGTTCCATCTATGGCGCCACTACCGTCACCGGTAAGGTTGCCGACGAGAATGGTCTCGCGGTCGCCGGCGCCCGCCTGGAGCTGCGCGCTGGCGAGGACGCGGAACGTCTCGCCGCCGTCTCCGATTCCAGCGGAAACTTCCTCTTCACGGTAGCCGCGCCCGGCGACTACCTGCTGCGGGCCGAGCGCCAGGGCTTCTTCGTGCTGGCCGGGCGCCCGGTCCGTCTGGTTGAAGGCGCCAATCATATCGCGGTCACGCTCAATCGCCTGCGCGAGTTCGCTGAGAGCGTGGATGTCATTTTCTCTCCGCCTGCCATCGACATGCAGGAGCCGTCCGAGAAGAAGGAGATCAACAGCATCGAGATCCTGCAGACGCCCTATCCGGCTTCCCAGGATATCCGCAGCGCGTTCCCGTTGTTCCAGGGCGTGGTGCAGGATAACCAGGGGCAGGTTCACTTCAACGGAGGGGCGGCCAACCAAACCTATGTTTCGCTGGACGGTTTCAATGTTGCCGACCCGGTCACGGGGCTGTTCGAAGCGCGAATGAACGTCGAGACGGTGCGCTCGGTGGACCTGGAGAGCCACCGCTTCTCGGCCGAAAAGGGGCGCGGCTCAGCCGGCTCGGTGGATCTGAAAACCGGAATGGGCGACGACCGGTGGAGATTCTCGACCACCAATTTCGTCCCCGGCGTAAGTACCGAGGGCGGGGTACACGTCAACAAGTGGACCCCGCGCGTGAAAGTATCCGGTCCGCTGAAGCGGAGCCGCGCCTGGTTTCACCACGGATTCGATGCCTTCTACGATGTGGACATGGTGCCCGAACTTCCCAGCGGGCAGAACCGGACCCGCAGCGTGACCACCAGCACGCTCACTCGCTTTCAGGTCAACCTGACGCCCTCCAACGTACTAACTTCGAGTTTTCTGACGAACTATATCGATGCGAACCGCCACGGCCTGACGTTTCTGAGCCCTATCGAGACCACGCTCAACCGCCGCCAGAATTTCTTCATGTCGACCATTCGCGACCAGATGTATTTCCGGAGGGGAGCGCTGCTCGATGTGGGCTTCGCCGACAGCCGCGGATTGTCGCGCGAAAATCCTCAGGGGGCGGAGACCTTCGAGATACTGCCCCACGGCAAGCGCGGCAATTATTTCGTCGACCGCACGCGGCATACCTACCGCCAGCAGTGGGTGGCCAATCTGTTTCTTCCGTCGCTCGAATTCGGCGGAACGCACCAGTTCAAAATGGGCGCCGATCTGCAGAGGTCCAGTTTCGATCAGAGTGTCGTCCGGCACGATTACCGCGTCCTCCGCGCCGATCACACGCTGGCGCGGCACGTCAGCTTCGTCGGCGACGGTCTGCTCGGCAAGAGCAACTTCGAAACGGCATTTTACCTGCAGGACCGCTGGACGCCGCGCGCCGGACTCATGATTGAGGCGGGCGCGCGCACGGATTGGGACCAGGTGACGCGCAATATCTTCTTCTCCCCGCGATTTGCCGTTGCCTATGCGCCGGAATGGTTGCGCGAGACCAAGTTGGCCGCGGGCTATGGAGTGTACTACGACGCGCTGAACCTGGGCACCATCTCGCAGCACCAGGACCAGACCAGCCTCTCCACCTTCTTCACCCGGGCGGGGGACGTCCGGCGCGGGCCCGTGGAGACCTCGTTTGTGGTGAATGAGAACGAGATCCGCCTGCCGCGCTATCAATCGCTGAGCCTGACCGTGGACCGGCAGCTTCCCCTGGGACTGTATGGGAGAGCGGCATACTCCCGCCGCAAGGGACGCCGCGGATTTACGTTCGTCAACCAACTCGCGCCTTTCAGCGCGGCAAGCCTCGGCGGCGGCTCTTACCTGTTGCGAAACTGGCGCAACGACCGCTACGACGCGTTGGAGTTCAGCGTGCGCCGTACCTTCGGCACCTCCGAGTGGTCGGGCGGCTACGTGCGCTCCAGCGCCCGCTCCGATGCCGTGATCGACTACAGCCTGGAAGACCCCATCTTCGCGCCGCAAGGCCCCGGACCGTTCTTTTGGGACGCTCCCAACCGCTTCCTGACCTGGGGCTGGGTGCCCGTTCCGCGAAGGCTGGCTCCGCGTTTTCTTGAGCGCCTGACGCGCGATCTCGAAGTGGCCTACCTGGTGGAATACCGCACCGGATTTCCCTTCAGCGTGGTGGATGAAGAAGGATTTCTGGTGGGAGCTCCCAACAAGCGCCGGCTGCCTGCGTACTTCAACGTGAATCTTCATTTCGAGAAGAAATTCCGCTTTCTGCACTACCTGTGGGCGTGGCGCTTCGGTTTGAACAATCTGACCAACCACGGCAATCCCAACGTGGTGGACAACAATCTCGATTCGCCCGGCTTTCTTTCGTACGGACGCGGACAGCAGCGCGCGTTCAATGTTCGCTTGCGGTTTCTTGGTCGGAAATAATACGCTAAGGGCTGGGGCGAAAAAATGCGAATCGTAATGTCTGTTTGTCTGATGGTGTCCCTGGCGGCGCCTCTTTTTGCCGAGACGGTTCAGGAACGTCTTGGCACGGCTGCCGACGTCTTCTCGGAAGTGATGGACGTGCCCGACAACGCCATACCGCAGGAATTGCTTACAAAGGCGCACTGCGCCGTCGTGGTGCCGGGGCTGAAGAAGGCCGCGTTCGTGTTTGGCGGCAAGTTCGGGCGCGGTTTTGTGACCTGCCGCAAGCTTTCGGGTCCGGGCTGGGGAGCGCCCGGGGCGATTCGCGTGGAGGGCGGCAGTTTTGGCCTGCAAATCGGCGGCTCCTCGAGCGACGTGGTCCTTCTGGTGATGAACAAGCGCGGCATGGACAAGCTGCTTTCCAGCCAGTTCACGATTGGCGGCGACGCCTCCGCGGCGGCCGGTCCCGTCGGCCGCAACGCCAGCGCCAACACGGACGCTCTGATGCATGCCGAGATCCTCTCCTGGTCTCGCTCCCGAGGGGTGTTCGCGGGCGTGTCTCTTGAAGGCGCGACGCTCCGCCAGGACGAGGACGCCAACCGCGAGATGTACGGCCGGCAACTGGAGAACAACGAGATCGTGATGAAAGGCATCGCGCCGCCCAAGGGGGCCGAGCGGCTGCTGTCTCTGCTGGGCAAGCACTCGGCGCGAGAAGTAAAGTAGGTCTTAGCTTTCCAGCAGCTCCTTGAGGCGATCCAGGTTCTTGCCCCAGTAGTCTTTCATGCGCTCGACGTCCTTCGTGTCCGCGAGTTTGCTGTGCTCGATGGCGACTTGGCTTTTGCCGCTGCCCTTGGCGAGAAAGTAGGCGGTCACGCTCGTCCGGCCATCGCCCCATGAAATTCGCATGGTCTTGTTGGCGGTCGATCTGCGAACCGTCGTCTCGGCGCCGCGCAGCCACCGCTTGCGAATCTTCGCGTCCGCCCAGGCTTCGTAAAGCTTGTCCAGCGGCGCGTCAAAGGTCTTGCTGCGGCTGGCCGAGAATCCGTCGGCTTTTTGGTACTTCTCGCGGATACCCCGAGCCCGCTCATAGCCCACCGTCACCGTCTGCGCCCACCAACCGGGTACGCCCTGCTTCTCGTACAGGTACTCGGCGATGGCTTTGTGGGACATGCTGGCAGCGCCGGCGGCGTCCAGGATCGCGTACCACTCCTCCCATGTCTTGCCCGTTTTGGCTTGGACGGCCGCGCTGCTCGGGCCTTCGGCTTTGACTTGCATTTTGAATCGCAGGCGAAACCGCCTGCGCCACCTTGACTATTCTAATGCTTGCCAGAGTGGGGCAGGCGGTTTCGCCAATAAGAATCTAGCTTGATGCTTGGATTCCCGAGATTGTGCCTGGATCGCCGGTCGCAAGCCGGCTTATGGGGAGTAATCCGAAACCGCATTCTCGACTTCGTGTCCAATCTGCTGTCGGGAAGGCTGTTAATCAACAGGAACCAAGCGAGGCATGCGGCCTCATCAGTTCGGCGCCGGCGAACCCGCGACGTCCAGCTTGGGAATCTTCGCTTCGATTGAAAACACAAGACAACCGCGCTCACTACGGTCAACTCAGACACAACGAAATCAGCAACTTCCGAAGCGCCCTGCATAAAACGTCTCTTAATGGAGGGTTATTGGAGTGGAGATTTTTCATTCCATCAGCCGGAACCAGTCGCGAACGGTGAGCTGAAGGCGAACCTTCTCATCTTCAGCCAGGACACTGCAATGCGCGATTGGCCCGCGAAGAGAATTTAGGCTTGCCATGACCTTCTCGACGGCCTTGCGGCTGGTGAAGAGACTGCCGAAAACGTCCCAATTTGTGATGATGATGCCAGACAACTCGCCAAAAGTCGTGTAGTCCAGTTCGTCCATCGATCGGCGGGTTACACCGGCATCGAGTTCCTTCTGTATTCTCGCCGCCACGTCAGTTTTGATGTTTTGCGGCACGCGCTGGGTCGGCCACCAGTCCTCCGTTTTCTCGGCGGTTTCGATGGTCTCTGATACCAAGATGCGAATAGCTTTTTCGAGACAATAAAACACTTCGTAATGCCTTGCCATCGCCGCCGCTTCTTCGCGCAGCTTGGCATCGAACTGTGGATAGTAGACGTCCTCTACTTTCGTAGTGGTCGGAGCATGACCGAGATCCACCGAATACGCGACACCGACCCTGTGCAAATCCTCGGTCAGGATTTGGTTTGTCATTCCGAACACTTTGATTTTACTGAGGACTTCATTCCTTGCCATAGGAAAGCAGATGTTCTTTCAAGCTGCGGAATATCGCATTGAAGACGGCCTGATCCGTTGTGGCGGGCAGATTCAGATTTATGGTGTAGGCCAGATTGACGCCGATTCCACGTTCGCTTATGTCTGCCGGCGGCTTTCCGTTGGAAGAGGCGGTTGCGGGCTCGGGGAGTGCAATAGCTTTCTCGGGAACCGCTTCTGCCTCGTCGAATTTGGCGAAGCTCTTAAGATTCTTCAAAGTCGCCAGTGTAAACTTCGCGGTCGCACTATCGGCTTCTGTCCCCGTTATCTGAACAATGGCAGCCAACAGCTCGGAGTCTTTCAGATCGTAGAAATATTCGTTGACGCTTTGCAGAGGTTTATAGCCAATTTTTATCGCCTTCGCGACTGCCGCGCCACCTGTCGATGGATTACGGAATTGCCGGTAAAGCTCGCTTGGCGCACCATCCGAGTTCACGAACCCGATTTTTTTTAAGAATGGGAGAATCGCCCGTCCCGTACCGCCTTTAATATCCATCTTCGTCAGCACGAAGTCCACCGTCACACGGTCAGGAGTCGCTGCAGCGCGGATTTTATCTAACGCGGTTTTTATCGAACCGGGTGAGGCCAGGTACGGAAGATTTTCGGCCAAAGCTATTTCTCCGCCCTCGGGTATAGGCGCCACAGAATTTTTTCGAGGGACAAGCGCATTATCTCATAAAGTGTAAGTTTATGAACACCTTGAGGCTATGCGGCGTGTTCCTTGAGCTTGCGCCGCCTCGGTCAGTTCCGCCATCGCCGCGGAAGACCCGCCACGATCAGGGTGTGCGGACATCGCCTTGCGCTTATAGGCGGCGTCGATCTCCGCATCGTTCGCGCCGGGGCGGATCTCCAAAATCTCCCAGGAGCTTTTGGGTGGGGGCAGCGCCACGAAGCCATCAAATGCTTTCTCGATCATGGTTCCACCATGGGCGGGGAGGGGCTCGCAGCCCATGAGCGCCGCGAAGCTTGCGCGTTTCGACGGCCCGTTTGATCATTGGATACTTCCTGAATTCGCTTCACGACAGGCATGCTCAGTCTCGATACACTACGGGGTCACCCCTTACAGCTGGCTATGTGTCTACGCCCACAGGCCACATCGAGAGGTAATCGCATCGGAGGAGCTGAATGGCACAGGTTTCCCTTGGAATATTTGGCATTACAACCGCGCGTCACGTCGATGGCAAGATCGTCCGTCAAGTATTGGATCAGCTCGCGGCGCAAGATCCCGAGCTGCGAATACAGCTCTTCAACGCTGAGGGCACCGTCCGCAGCTTTATCACGGTCTATCTGAACGACGACGATGTTCGCTACCTACCGGAGAAATACAACACCTCTGTTGGACCCGACGATCGGATCAGCATCGTGCCCTCCATTGCCGGCGGAGGACCATCGGACCCGCCGACGTCGGTTACGCAGGGTGCGTGCCGATTCGGCTAGTTTGACTATTACTGTGGCTTCTTCGCAACATAGTGTCGCCGACGTCGCGATGCTGGTGGATTCGATCGACAACCTCGTCATGGCATCGGTATGGGGAACCCTCGCCCAACCGGAGTTGTCAGATGAAAATCTGATATGGGCTCAGTCCACATTGTTAGAAACACTAGGTTCTTCAGAAAAAGCCGACCGTCGCTTTTTTCCACGTCTTATTGAAGTAATGAGTGCCGGTCGTCTCCTTAACCCTAACCGTGAACCGGCCGCTTTTGATTTTTCCGCCGATGACCCCTTGATGCCGGAGTACAGGCAGGCCTGAACGCCATGTTAAAGCGTGCGTTGCGAGATAGAGATCCGCGACGATACCAGAGCCTATTTTCCTTTGCCCAAGTAAGACGTCTAGAACACCATTCACCGCTTGTTCTCGAAGCCGTCGCGATTATCGGGGCCGCGGCAGCACTACCCGCGATCCTGTTCTACGGATGTATGTGGGCGCTCTACTACGGCAGGCGCTCTGAGGCAGAGATCGGTATCCGCGAAACCGAGCTCGCACTTAAACAAGAGGAGTTGAAGCAGAGCAAATTGCGAACCCAAGTCCAGGAGCATATTGCGGAAGCGGTGACACGCGGCCAATTCCTGGCGGAGCCTCGCGAGATTCCCGAGTCGGTCTTGGCCGAAACCGCGCGAATCGCCACAACTACGATTTCTGACCTTGGCAAGATCCCCCTCATCGGCTCCATCACCCTCGGTTTCTCGAAAGGAAAGTAGAGGCCCGTCGGGATCGCTCCGCGACGACCCGTCGTGCGCTCTCGCGTACGAGCCGGGGACTCACGCCAGCCAGTTCGCACACCAACGAGAAATCCTCAATCGCGAGGCAGCTTGCGAAACTGTGCTTCTATGTAGTGGCGTTTAGGGAACGAGAAACGCCTATGCGGCCCCGCATCGAGTGTCACAGGGATGTAACGTCATGTCGGACTTGAGCTGTTGCGGTCCAGATACGGCGTTACGGGAAGCGCCGGATTAGGGTTCTGGACGAATGGTCGCACCCGGAAGTCAATATTGGTCCAGACTGCCATGCACAACCGCATAGATAGAAACGGCGAGGAAGCTGGTGAGGCGTTAAGTTAGCGCTTATGGGCGGTTTCGCCTGCCCATGCCTTCTCACGATCCTGAGAATAGCGCGATAATGAGGCGAGCCCCTGACGTTATGAGCATGATTTCGTTTCGTCATCAACCCTTGTCTCAGCCCGTCATGGAAGTGATGCGGCGGGCGCGAGTTCTGGCAGGCGAAGACAACGCCGATGAGATTACCGTCCATCATATCCAGGCGGCGCTTTCCCGGCCGGATCTTCGCCCCCATGACAGGCAGACGCCTGTTGCGGATATGCCTCTCTCAGCGGACGCAAAGCGCGTGCTGAAGCTGGCAACCGCCTCGGCGACGGATCGCAAATCGGTAACAGTGGATCACCTCCGTGCAGCTCTGATGCGCGAGATCGACGGGATCTGAGCTACCATTGAACGGCCACTCCCGGCGTAAGCGCCCACACCTTGGTTTCCGGCTGGTCTTTGATCAACTCCGCGAGCTCCTCGGGCCGGCCGGTGAGGGCGGGGAAGGTGCCGTAGTGCATCGGAATCACCCGTTTCGGCTTCAGGAGGCGGCACGCCAGAGCCGCTTCGCGAGGGCTCATGGTGAAAAGATCGCCGATGGGCAGCAGGGCCAGCTCGGGCCGGTAGAGTTCCGCGATCAGTTGCATGTCCGTGAAGACGTTCGTATCGCCCGCGAAATACAGCTTGCGGCCGTCCTCGAAGCCCAGCACGTACCCGCAAGCCTCGCCGCCATAGATGATCGTGCCGTTGTCGAGAATGCCGCAACTGTGGACCGCGTGGGTCATGGTCACGGTGAGCGGTCCCACCTTCTGCGAGCCGCCCTTGTTCATGGCTTTCGGGTCGCGCACGCCTTGGCGCTCCAGCCAGTGGCAGATCTCGAAGATGCCGACCACCTGCGCCGAGTGCCGCGTCGCGAGCGGAACCGCGTCATGAATGTGATCGAAGTGGCCGTGAGAGACCAGGATGATGTCCACCTTGTCAATCGCGTAGCCGCTGGGAAACGCCGGATTGCCTTCCGTCCACGGATCGAGAAGAACCACCTCGCCGGACGGAAGGCGCAGCTGGAACGTGGAGTGACCGAGCCAGGTGATTTCAACCATACCGGACTATTGTACGCGGGCGGGCAGCTCGATCCCGTATCCGGACGACGCGAATCCGGGGATGGAGACCGGTAGTTTGCCCTGAATCGGTATCTCGCCGAACAGGGCCTTGGCCACGGCGGTCTCCGCGGGCTGCACGGTGCTGAAGGTGGTCATGTAGGCGGCCACGTTGGGATAGTGGCGCAGCAGGTATGGATTGCCCAGTGACACGAGAAGAACGGGCTTTCCGGTAGCGATCAGAGATTCCAGAAATCTGGCGTACTTCGGCTGCATGCCCAGTGCGTGATAGGACCCGGCGGCGACGAAGGTGGAGATCACGATGCGGTCGCACGCGGCAGCGCGCAAGACGGTATCGTTCAACTGCGCTTCGGATACCGACGAGTCGATCTGCATTATGTAACCTTGCGGTGTCCGGCTTTGGATCTCCTGAAGCAGCGTCTGGCCTTGCGTTGCCCCGGACATGACGACGTAGCAGGTCTGTCCTATGCCGGGCAGCGGAAGCATTTCGTTGTTGTTGCGGACCAGCGTCACCGCGCGGTCCGCGATCTCCTGCGCGCGCTCGGCGGCTTCGGGATCGTCCATCACTTCGGAGACCGCCTCCACGTCCACCAGCCGCTTGCGATGCAGGCCCAGCCTTTCCTTGGCCGCGAGCACCCGCTTGACGCTCGCGTCCAAACGATGGCGCGAGATGCGGCCTTTCTGTACCGCGGCCACCACGGCATCGATGGCGCCCACGGGGTCGGGCGGCATCATCAGGACGTCCGCGCCCGCTTCAATGGCACGCACCGCCGCGTCGCTGTTGCTGAATCCCTTCGCCACTCCACCCATATCCAGCGCATCCGTGACCACGAGGCCGCGAAAGCCCAGATCGTCGCGCAGAAGATCCGTGAGCACGGCTCGCGAAAGCGTTGCCGGCGTCTCGGCGGAATCCAGGGCCGGCACGGCCAGATGGGCCGACATCACCGCATCCACGTTGGCCGCGATGGCGGCGCGGAACGGCGGAAGCTCCACGGACTCCAGGCGCTGCTTCGCGCCGGTGACCGTGGCCATGGCGAAGTGCGTATCCACCGTGGTATCGCCGTGTCCGGGAAAATGCTTGACGGCCGTGAGCACGCGCACGCGGGGATCGGAATGCGCGCCTTCGATGAACGCCTCCACATGGCGGGAGACCTCATCCACGTTTTCGCCGAACGAGCGGATGTTGATGATGGGGTTATCAGGGTTGTTGTTGACGTCGGCGACCGGATAGAGCACCCAGTGCACACCCATGGCTCGGGACTCGCGCGCCGTGACGGCTCCCAGGTAGCGTGTGTAGCGGGGATCGCCGGTGGCGCCGAACGCCATGGCGTGCGGGAACAGAGTGGCGCCGTTCACGCGCATGGAAGCGCCGCGTTCGAAGTCGCCCGCGACAATGAGTGGAATTTCAGCGAGCTTCTGCATGCGGTTGGTGAAGGCCGCCACCGCATGCGGCTCGGCACGCCGCACCACGCCGTTCTTCACGCGATTTACGAGGATCATGCCGCCCACACGCTCCTTGTTCACCAGCCTGACGAAGTCCCGATACTTTCGGGAGCGGGGGTGAGGGGTCTCGCCATAAAAGGGAATCACGACAAGCTGAGCCACACGCTCGCGCAGAGTCAGGCCGTTCAGCCATTTTTGCGTCGCGGACGCGACAGGCGCAGCCTTGGCCGCCGCCGTCTTCTTCTTGGCGGCTGCCGCAGGCTTCGGCGGCCAAGGCTCGGAGTAAGCCGCGCAACCTGCAAGGATCGCAAACAGCGGCGCCGCCAGAAGGAGCGGCAGCCGCGAAACTATCAGGCGGCGCCGCCCTTGCTCTTGGCCCGGGCGGAAGAACGGTTGGACGCGGGGGGCTTGCGGCGGTTCACCAGACGGGTGACCGCGCGAATCAACTGGCTCACTTCGTTGGCTGTCTTGCCGATCACCGCGTCCGCCCCGGTAGTCGCCTCGCTCAATCCCAGGGGCTCGACGAAGCCCGACACCATGATGATCGGCAGCGCCGGACGAAGAGCGCGCAGGCGTTTGATCAATTGCATGCCATCCATCTTCGGCATGCGGTAATCCGTTATCACTAAATCGAACGACTGGGACGAGAAGCGGTGGAGCGCTTCGTCTCCGGAGCAGGCTGTGATCACCCGATGCCCTAACTCCTCCAGGATCGTGCGGCGCGCTACGAGTCCATGGCTGTTGTCGTCGACTAGAAGAATGGAAACGCCGCCCCCGGTCCGGGACGGCAAGGTCTTTTGCATTGGAACGGTGTGAGCGTAGCAAACGGATTGCGGGAGTGTCAATCAGGCCCGCATCAATATCTAAAATCGAAAGATTCAACTCTTGACAACCGGGGCGTTTTGTTACCGCGCTTGAAAGTATGGCTACTCCACTTCGCGAGGCGCGGTGTAACCGGCTTTGGCGATGATGGAGTACTTGATGGGCTTGCCCTTCTCGTCGACGACCCGCAACGGCTCGTTGTTGGCTGGGTTCACCAGCTCCACTTTGATCTTGCGGAACTTGCCGTCTCTTACCTGGTTCGAGGGCTGGTAGGCGATGGAGTACTGGTTTCGCAGGGAGTGGGAGATCGCCCCGAAGATGCTTGGGAACTCGCCGTAGAACCTGGGGAAATACGACTGTCCGCCGGTTTCCTTGGCGAAGGTTCGCATCTGGTTATCGGCCTGCAGAAAGTCGAGGCGCGCGATGGAGCCCATGTAACCGCGCGCGTCGTACCACTCGCGGAGGGCCTGCATCAGCCCGATCGCGTAGATTGGCACGGCCGAGTCCTGCAGCGACTTGCGGGTCTTGTCGAAGGTGAGCTTGCTGAACGTGTCCATGCCCGAGGCGATCAGGACGATGGCCTTGCGGCCTTCGATCTCCGACATGCGTTCCGCCGTGTCCGTGACGGCGTCGTAGAGATTGGACTCTGAGAATGCGGCGATACGCAGCCTCTGCATGGCTTCGTGAGCCTTGCGCTTGTCGGTCGAGAAATCCGACAGGATCTCCGGGCGAAGGTCGTACGCCACCACGGCCACGTAGTCTTCCGGCTTCAGGGTTTCCAGGAAGCCGTAAGCGGCCGTGAGCGTCTGATACCAGGTCTCGCCCCAGTACTGTTGGAACAGGTTGCTGAACTCGATCACCAGGCACACCGTCATGGGCGCTTCGCCCATGCTGAAATTGGCGACCTTCTGCGGAACGTTGTCCTCGAGAATCCGGAAATTGCCAGCCGGGATATTGGGGATGAAGCGGCCCTTGTTGTCGAGCACGGAAACGTCCACGTTGACGACATCGACGTCGCTTTTGAAGCTGGGAAGTCCGGCGGGAAGGTCGGCCTGGTCCTTCTTGGCCTCGTTTATGCGGGAAGGAATTTTCGGCAGCTCGGCCTCGCGCCCATCGCCCTTCCTGCGTGGTTTGGCAACGCTCTCGCCGACGTCCTTGCGAGGGCCTTCCTGGCTTAGCGAAAGCCCGGAGAGCACCAGCAGAAAAGCAAACAGACTGAGGAGCACGGATTTCCAGGTCTTCATGGACTCACCTGAGGTTGACTATACCAAACTAACTGGACGGGCGAACGAGGCGAAGGGTTTCCACAACTCGGAGGCCGGGACGAGCCATCGGGCGTCCCGGCCCCGTCAAGTTACTCAGGCTTCTGAATGCTTCGGACCTTGTTCATCAGCGGGCTTCTGCCTTCCACCACCTTGTAATCCGGCGGCACCTCGAAGAGCGAACGCCCCGGCTCGGACCGTTGGAGAAGGCTCAGGCGGAAGTTGGTTTCACCGAAGCGCGGGTCGTTACGCTTGCTCGATACCACCAATTGCAGCTCCGGCGAATACCAGCGCTCGGAAACGATCTCGATGGGCCGGTCATTGCCGATCTGGCCGGCGGGAATGGTCGTAGTCGTTTTCGTGCCTTCGGCAATGACTCCCTCGATGGTCTGCTTGCCAAGCGAGACCGTGCTGGTCTCACCGAGGGGCGGTCCGGCGGGTGGCGCCGGAATTGCGCGATGGAATACCACATCTCCTCTCGGAGGCGGCGGCGGGAGCGGAGGCCCCTCGCCTACCCACTCAACACGCTGGCCGGCCGTTGGCGGGCCGCCCGGGCCGGGTCCAATCGATCCTGCTACGATGCCGAAAGTCTGGCCCGTTGCAGCGGTCGCCCGCGTAAATGTTGGCGGCGCGAGCTTGCGCGCCGTCTTCGTTTGCGGATCCAGGATGTAATGAACGCCCGCCACAGGGTCGTTGATAAAGATCGTCTCGTGCGGCTCGCTCGCGACGGCCCAGGGACCCACGGCTCCCAGCTTTTCCTGCCTCCGCGTTCGGCCCTCGGCGTCCCGGGCAACGGAGGCAGTGTTCTTGCGCGTGATGCGGTTGCCGTCTGCCAGCGGCTGCACCGTTTCGGTAACCGCCTCTGCCGAGTAAGGCGCCTGCTTCACCACTTTTCCCGGGCTCATCTCGGAGGAGTAAGCGAAGCCAATGTGAGGGCCGACATTTCCCGGCGCCGGTTGGGCTACCAATATTGTGCCGTTCGCGATTGCCAGCAGAACGGCTCCCGTTAACCACGATGATCGCGTTTCCATTGTTCCTCTCCAGTTTGAACTACCATACGAACCGCACCGCCCTCGCGGCGCCGTCATAACCCAACAGCACATCCGCCTGAATACGCTCAAAAGCCCGCTCTTCATTCACGGGCAGGCCGAAGGTGGCCATCGCGGAGCGAGGCAGCCTCACCCGAACCAGCCGCGACCCGTCCAGACCGGCGAGCGTATCCATCGGATCGAGCGGCAGGAATTCGGTGACGATCTCTTGGCCGCGCACGTCGGTCGCCGCGGCCGGCGTCCTGCGGGCTATCGGTTCCTCCGGCTGCGTCCCGATCAACGCCGTCAACACAACCGCGCCCACCGCCGCGGCAGCGGCCGTAAATGCCCACCGCCTCCACACCCGCGGCGTCACGTTTTGGTGGAAGGCTTCGGCCAGAGCGGCTTCTACCCGGAGGGAGGGAACCTGCGCCATATCCAGCGCCGCAAGCTCCTTGAGCGACGACAACAGGTCCCGCTGCTTCTCCAAGCAGCCGGCGCAACGCTCGCAGGCGCGGCAATGGGACAGGGCTTCTTCCCGAAGCGCGGGCGTCAGGCCTTCATCCCGCGCCAGGTCCGTCAGTATGCTCTCGAAACCGTAGCACGTCATGCCAGACACCTCGTGTTGGCCGCCCTCAGTTTTTCCAGAAGCAACGCGCGGGCGCGGTGCAGGCGCGAGCGTATGGTTCCCACGGCAGATCCCGTCACCGACGCCGCTTCGGCATAGCTCATCTCGTGCAGATCGCAGAGCACCACGGCTTCGCGATAGCGGGCCGGCAGCGCGAGGATAGCCTTCCGCAGCCCGTCAATGCGCTCCGTCCGGGCCATCTCCGACAGCGTATCGCCGGAAACAATCAGCTCGGCCGGCACCTGATCGCCGTTCCCGAATTCCTCGCCAATGGGTACGAAAGAGCGGTCGCGCTCCAGGCAGCGCAACGTGAAATTGCGGGCGATCCCATAGAGCCAGGAACCGAGAGAGCCGCGCCTGGCATCGTAATTCCGCGTGTCCTTGATCAAAACCATAAAAACTTCCTGGGCGACTTCCTCCGCAACCGCGGCAGAGCCGCTCATGTGCAGCGCAAACCGGTAAACGGCGCCGCGATGCCGCCGGTAGAGCACGGTGAACGCGTCCTCGTCGCCCTTGCGCATCCGCTGCAAGAGACTTTCGTCGCTTGGCACAATCGGCTCCGGCCCCTCGCCTGTTGGACGCTCTGCCATGCCCGCTGTTAGGGATTCAGCCGGATCAGGGGAAAAGTTCCAGAAGTTGATGACGTTTTATTGGACCCAGGGGCCTTGGCCGGATCGATTCTTGCGCATGTAGACCTGGAATTTTCTCTTGGCGCGCTGAACCTTCCAGTCCTGATAACGCTGGCGGAGGGGATTGAAAGAAAAGTTGGTGCGAAGCAAACGGGAGCGCAGATAGAAGTAGCCGAAGACCATGCCGCCCAAGTGGGCGACGTGGCTCACGCTGCTGTTGCTGCCCATGGCGCTGAGGAAGGCGATGGCCCCCAGGATCATGACGAAATACTTCGCCTTGATGGGGAAAAGGAAGGAAAACAGAACGATGCGATCCGGGTAGAGCAGCCCGAATGCCAGCAGAAGGCCGTAGATGGCGCCCGAAGCCCCGATGGTCCGAACGTCCAGGCTTCCCACCATGGCGTTCACAACCACGTCGCAGATGCCCGCGCCGACTCCGCAGATGAAGTAGTACTGCAGGAAGCGCTTGGTGCCCCAGGTACGCTCCAGATCGGCCCCGAACATCCAGAGCGTCAGCATGTTGAAGAGAATATGCCCAAACCCATAGGGGCTGTGCAGGAACATGTACGTGAACAGTTGCCAGATGGCAAAGTGTTCCAATACGGCGCGCGGCGCGAGAGCGAAAATCTGGAAGACCTGGCCGAGCGGCGTCCTGGCGGTCAGAAAATAAAGAACGAACAGGGCGATGTTGATAATGAGAAGCCACTTGACCCCTGGCGGGAAGTAGCTTGAAAGGGAGGAAGTCTGGTACCGGTTATACCTCATGGCCCTGAATTCAGAATATCACTGCGGAGCCGGATCGTTCCGGTGTCCGTATCGGTTGAGGACCGTGGCAAAGACCTGCAGTGCGATTGCGCCCACAAGCCAGACCTGCCAGTGCGAGAAGAGACCGTCCGCGATGCCGAATTCAGACGTCCATCTCAAATCCGCCGCGATACGCCATGCGGCCAGGACAAAAGCCGTCATCGAGGCCGGGGCGAGCAGGGAACTCACAGCGAGGGCGATCCTCCGGTTGGCGGCTCGTTTCCCGTGAACGTTCGGACCTCTCCCCAGCCGGACGCGCACCAGCATTGGATTTAATCTAACAGAAAATCCTCCGTGTCCCCATCTCCCAATTGCGATACAGTATTCGTTCGGAAACGAGAATCGTATGCGTAAATTGAAAACCGCAGTATTCGGGACCGGATTCATGGGAAGGGTCCATACGGAAGGCATTCGCCGCCTTGGGAACGTGGAGGTAGCGGCCATCGCGGCCAGCAGCCAGGAGAAAGCGCGGACGTTCGCCGATGAAGTGGGCGTGGAAGGGGCCACGGGCGACTACCGCACCCTGCTGGCGAATCCGGAGATCGATGCCGTGCACGTCTGCACGCCCAATGCGCTGCACTTCCCGATGGCCATGGCCGCCATGGAGGCGGGAAAGCACGTCTTGTGCGAGAAACCACTCGCGGTGTCCGCGGAAGAGGGACGGCAACTGGTGGCTCTCGCCAAGGCAAGGAACGCAGCCAACTGCACGTTCCACAACCTGCGCTACTATCCGATAGTGCAGCACATCCGGCGGCTGCGCGAAACGGGCGAGCTGGGCGAGATCTACGCGGTGCAGGGAACCTATTCGCAGGACTGGCTCTACTACGACACGGACTGGAACTGGCGCATCGACGCCGCCGCCAACGGTCCTTCGCGGGCCTTCGCCGACATCGGCACTCACTGGTGCGACATGATCGAGCACACCACGGGCCTGCGCATCACCTCCGTGTGCGCCGATCTGCAAACCTTTCACAAGACCCGCAAGCGCCCCAAGGGATCGGTTGAGACCTTCGCCGGAAAACTTTTGAAGCCGGAAGACTACGAAGAGGTGGCGATCGAGAGCGAGGACTTTGCCGCCGTGATGCTGCGGCTGGGCGACCGGGCGCGCGGTGCGTTTACGGTCAGCCAGGTCTCGGCGGGACGCAAGAACCAGTTGCGCATCGAGATCTACGGATCGAAGTGCTCGGTTGTGTGGGATCAGGAACAGCCCGACTCGCTGTGGATCGGCCATCGCAACGGCAACAATCAGTCGATCGTCAAGGATCCATCGTTGCTCGAGGAGAAGGCGCGCACGTTCGCCGACCTCCCCGGAGGCCACAGCGAAGGCTACGACGACACCTTCAAGCAGGTGTTCCGCCGGTTCTACCGCACGGTGGCTGACCGGAACGCGCCCGTCGATTATCCGCAGTTCTCGGATGGATTGCGGCAGCTCCAGATTTTGGAAAAGGTGCTCGAAAGCTCGGCGCGCCACGCCTGGGTGGACGTGGCTCAGGCGGCGTCGGCATAGGAGGAATACGATGCGATTAGCCGGGTTGATTGCCGCGCTCAGTGTTATATTTGCAATGCCAGCGATGCCACAGAAGAAAGCCAAGGAGTTTCTCAACCCCATTGGAAAGGGCAAGCCGCCGGGCTACACGCGGGTGGTCACGTCGCCGCCCGGAAAGATGGTCTTCGTTTCCGGGACGGCGGGCTCGGATGCCGAGGGAAAGATGCCGCCGGATTTTTCCGCCCAGGCGAAGAACACTTTCGAGAACCTTGGCCGGTGCCTCGCCGCGGCCGGGGCCAAGTGGTCCGACGTGGTGAAGATCAACTATTTCATTAGCGACATGGCGAACACGGCGGAGCTGCGGAAGGTCCGCGCGAACTACCTCAACATGGAGAATCCGCCCGCCGCCACGCTGGTGCAGGCGGGCATCGGGAAGGGCGTGCTGCTCGAAGTGGAGTTGATCGCCATCGTCACGGAGTGAGCGTGACCCCACGGAGTGAGCATGACTAAAGCCGAAATCATTCTTGCCAACCGCGAGTACCTGTTTCCGGCGGTCTTCCATTACTACCGGGAGCCGCTGGTAATCGCTTGCGCCAAGGACCAGTATGTGTGGGACGCGGACGGCAACCAGTACCTGGACTTTTTCGGCGGCATCGTCACCGTCGGCGTGGGACATTGCAACGAAGAGGTGAACCGCAAGGTTCACGCGCAGCTCGACCGGTTGCAGCACGTTTCCACCGTCTTCGCCAATGAGCCGCAAGCCGCGCTCGCAAAGAAGATTGCCTCCATCACGCCGGAAGGGAAGCTGACCAAATCGTTCTTCACGAACAGCGGCACGGAGGCCAACGAGACAGCGGTGCTCGCGGCCCGCTGCTACACGGGTTCGACGGAGATTGTCGCGCTGCGGCATTCCTATCACGGGCGCTCCGCTCTGGCCATGACGCTGAGCGGGTCCGCGGGCTGGAGGCTGGGCGGCGTCCCGCAGCCGGGCGTGGTCTATGCGCACAACGCCTACTGCTATCGCTGCCCGTTCGGCCTGGCCTACCCGGATTGCGGCGTGCGCTGCGCGACCGACATGGAGGAGCTGATCCGTACATCCACCTCCGGCCGGATCGCCGGTTTCATTGCCGAGCCGATTCAGGGCGTGGGCGGCTTCATCACGCCTCCCAAGGAATACTTCCCGATCGTGGCCGACATCGTGCGCCGCTATGGGGGCGTCTTCATCAGCGACGAGGTGCAGACCGCCTGGGGCCGCACCGGCGGCAAATGGTTTGGCATCGAGCAGTACGGCGTGACGCCGGACATCATCACCAGCGCCAAGGGGCTTGGCAACGGAATGCCCATCGGCGTGACGGTGGCGAAGCCCGAGGTGGCGGACGCGATGCGCGGGTTGACCATCTCCACCTTCGGTGGAAATCCGGTATCGGCGACGGCGGGCAAGGCGGTTCTCGATTTCATTGAAGAGCGCAACTTGCTGCGGAACTGCGAGGAGACCGGCGCCTATCTTCGCGAGAAGCTGCTGGAGCTTCAGGAGAAGCACCCGCTCATCGGCGAAGTGCGCGGCATGGGGTTGTTGCAGGCGCTGGAGCTGGTGGAAGACCGCAATTCGCGCGCGCCGGCGACGGCCGCCACCGCCCGGATGCTGGAGGCCACGCGCGAGAGCCGCATTCTGGTGGGAAAAGGAGGCCTCGACGGGAACGTGATCCGCATCTCGCCCCCCATGAATATCGGCCGCGGGGACGTGGACGAGTTCGCGCGGCGGCTCGACCGCAGCTTCAGCGCGGTTGGCTAGCGGGTGAGGCGGGTTAAACCCGCTCCACTTGCGCACCGAAATAGTGCGGACCTTCACGCAGTAAAGATACACTGGTCGCGATGAATCGCAGACAGTTCATAGGATCGCTGAGCGCCGGTGCGGCGGCCGCGCAGACCCGGCGGACCGCGGCGCCGAACATACTGCTGATCGTGGCCGACGATCTGGGATACGGCGACCTGGGATGTTACGGACAGACGCGGATTCAGACGCCGAACCTGGACCGGCTGGCCGCCGAAGGCGTCCGGTTCTCTCAAGCCTACGCGGGAAGCACCGTCTGCGCCCCGTCGCGCTGCTGCCTGATGACCGGCCTGCACACTGGCCACGCGCGCACTCGCGGCAACAAATTTCCCGATCTTCCGCTGCGCCCTCAGGACATCACCATCGCCGAAGTGCTCAAGCAGGCGGGCTACCGGTGCGGCATATTCGGCAAGTGGTCGCTGGGCGGTCTTTCAACGACGGGCTATCCATTGCGCAAGGGTTTTGACGAGTGGTTCGGATTCTTCAGCCAGACCCACGCTCACACCTACTACCCCGATCATCTGCTGCACAACGAGCGCGAAGTTTTGCTGCGCGGCAACTTCGGCGTGGGCAAGAAGAAGGATTATGCGCACGACCTGGTCACCCAGTACGCGCTGCGCTACCTGGAGCAGCGCGACGAGCGGCCCTTCTTCGTGCACCTGGCTTACACCATCCCGCACGCCAACAACGAAATGGGCCGCGATACCGGCAATGGAATGGAAGTGCCCACGGACGCGCCCTATTCGGGCCGCAACTGGCCGCAACAGGAGAAGAATTTCGCGGCCATGATTACGCGCATGGATTCCGACGTGGGAAAGGTCATGGATCAGTTGAAGGCATCCGGCCGAGACGAGAACACGCTGGTCGTCTTCACGAGCGATAACGGGCCGCACAGCGAGGGAGGCCACAATCCGAGTTTTTTTGAGAGCAGAGGGCCTCTGCGGGGAATCAAGCGCGACATGTACGAGGGAGGAATCCGCGTACCCACGCTCGCTCGCTGGCCGGGCAAGATTCAAGCCGGCCGTGTGAGCGATCAGGTCATGGCGTTCTGGGACCTGCTGCCCACCTGCGCGGAGCTTGCGGGCGCGAAGCCCCCGGAGGGTTTGGACGGCATTTCCATGGCGCCCGCGCTTCTGGGCAAGCTCCAGCGCGACCACGAGTATCTGTATTGGGAGTTTCACGAACGGGGCTTCCATCAGGCGGTCCGGATGGGAGACTGGAAAGGCGTGCGACTGGGGTCGCGGCAGCCCGTGGAACTCTACAATCTTTCGACGGATTTAAGCGAACGCGAAAATGTCGCCGGGCGGCATCCGGAAGTAGCCTCGAAGATTGAGCGCATTCTGCAAACGGCCCGCACCGAATCGGCGGAGTGGCCAATCAAAGAGCGAAATTAGCCTGGCACGACCCAGGTTGACGAAGGCTGCGGGTTTGTAGATCATAGAGCCACGCCTGCCGGGGCTGGCAACAGGAGAGGCATTATGAATAGTCGCGGCCACAGAAAAGCGTTCTCCCTTCAGAGCCTGCAAGAAACCGCTCCCTGGCTTGGCTGGCCTGTGGTCCTCATCGATGTCCTGACGACGCCGGCTCGCTGGCATGCCCTCTCCGAGCGGACTCTGGATTGGGGGTCGCGCGTCTTCACGTTCGACACGACCGGCCTCGCTCGCTTGCTGTCGCGCTTGTTCACGCTGTTCACGCCAGTTCGCGAGGCTTTGCTCAGCCGCATTGCCTTGCTTGCCTGGATCGATTGGAAGACGCGCAAGGTGTTCTGGTCGATCATGTGGGCATTGGTCGTGCTCAACCGCTCGCGGCCGAAGCGAATTCCAATGCCACGCGAGGAACGGATGATCCGGGTCATCTCCGCGCCTGAAAGCTACTCCGACTTCGTATCTCCAAAGCTCCAGGTTCCGGCGAATCTCCCGTCGGCGGAATCGTCTCTATCCGCCAGAGCCATCGTCCAGATGCTGCATCTTTCGCAGGACGTCTACCCAATCATTGCCAGCCATCAGCCGCTCGTCTCGTGGGAGCCGCAGGACCGCTTGAAAGCATCCTGGAATTGGATCTACCGGCTGGTGCGTCTGTCTCCTGCCTGGCACCCGGACTTGACCCAGGCCGCGCGCGATGGAAACCTCCTCGGCGCGTTGGCAACCGGCGGCCCGTTCGCCAAGCTTCTGGAGTGCGCCGACCCCATCGAGGGCACCTACCATATCAATCTTGAGCACATGCAGAAGTACGACGTCCGGCCCGGCTTGAAAACAATCGGCTGCCGCATCGACTACCGCGCAGTGAACCAGCGCCTGCGCGTCAATGGGATCTCTTATCGGGGTATGTATGCGGCGCCTGGCGGCGAGAGATGGGCCGATTTCGAGAGGATCGCTCTCTGCTCGCTCCTTACTCATACAACCGTTTGGCGGCACGGAATGCAGCATCACGTGGGAGGCGTCGCGCCGATCGCCGCCGTCAGTCACAATCTCCCGCCTCGACACCCTCTACGCCGCCTGCTTGCGCCTTTTATCTCGGATACCCTTTCCACGAACTATCACACACACCTGACCCTGCGGCGCAGTGGCTTCGATGTCACCGGCTTCACCTTCACGCGGCAGAGCATTTACGAATACTACGACGACGGCGCAGAAGCGTTTCGGATGTACCGGATGGATCCACGTCTGAGCATCGCCGAGCGGAGGATCCCGCCGGCTCTTTTCTATCCGTACCGTGAGCAGGCGCACCGCTACATGGAGCTCTTCGAAAGCTACGTCGGTACATACATCGGCCTGTATTATCCATCTGAAGAAGACTTGGCGGAAGACGCACAGGCGCGGATCTGGTACGAGTCCGTGGACGCGGTAGTTCGGCATGGCATCAGAAATCTCGCGCCGAAGTTGGATCGGGCCAATCTGATCAAGCTCTGCGCGGTCTACATGTATTCGGTTTCAGTGGAACATGAAGAAAACACCCTGTGGGATTATGGCTTATTCCTGCCCGCAACGCTGCGCGAAGATGGCGGGATGCAGTCTGCCGGAGAGGTCCAAAGCTCCCTCAACTTCCAGTTAGTGATTTCGTCAGCTACCAACCGCCTGATGAAGGATTTCAGCTATCTTGCTCTCGATAGCGCTGCCGCCGCGCTGATGCGCGACTTTCAAGCGAGGCTCCGGGCGCTCGATCAAGACATGGAGAGCCGAGCGGATCAGTATTGGAACGTATACCCGCGCCAGCTCGAGGCTAGCGTTTCCGCGTGAGGTGCCATGCACGACTCCTATAACGTCTTGAGATATTCAATCAGATCGTCTTTTTCGCCCGGTTTCAAATCCGTGCCGTAGGAGTGCCCAAGCGCGCTGTTTCCCCGCAGGCTGGTATCGAAGCGAAAGCCTTCCCGCTGGGCGTCCGGCCCCTCCGACACGAAACCTACATTCCGGTAGTCGTAGACATCGTAGCCACGCCAGAAGACTGTTGGCCGTTCGGACGGAGCCTTCAGCAGATCGCGCAGGGTGGGTACCGAGCCGTTGTGCAGATACGGCGCGCGTAGCCACAACCCATCCAAAGGCATGGAAGCGTAGCCGTTCGTCTTGCGGAAATGGGAGAACCTCCAGGGGCGGCCGGTGCCAAGGGTATTCATCTTTTCCGCCAGCTCCGGAGTGAAGGAATTTACGCGCTCCGGGTCCGTGCCGATCTCCTCAATCTCCACAGTGCGGTTAGCGCCGTGGCACGAGTCGCAGTACTTCTCAAACAGCGCCTTGCCGGCCGCAACCCCCGCGGTCCGGATGTGCTCCTCGGGAAAGCGCGGAGGCTTTAACTCCCAGATCCAGTCTTCCACTCGCTTCATGCCTGCAAGATCCAGAGACTCCTCCAACGCACCCGCGCCGATCGCAGCACTCTTGTTCCGCTCGGTGACGAGATCATTGTTGCCGTCCCAGTGCAGCCACAGGCCCTGGCGCCGCTTCTGATCCCAAAGGGAAGGCAGGTCGGCGGTGCCCACCGATGTATCGCCTGCCATGGTGAATCCGAACAGAACTTTGTATGGGTTGAACGTATCCACCCGTCCGGGACCCTGCGGCGGCCGTGTGTCGAACCACGTGGACCTGTCCCTTTCCCGCAGGATTTCGCGCCGCGTCCGGGGAATCACGAACCAACGGTATAGCAGCGAGTCGAACCAGGACAGCGACTGCGATCTCTCCATCGCGCGCAGAATATTTCCGGCCGTGAACTGCGAATCGCTCGCGGATACAAAAACGAAGCGCTGGTAGCTTTGCAGATCGAACTGATGAGCAGGCATGCCCAGGACGATTCGCCGCGGAGCGTCCGGCGCGTCGCGGAGAGTTCCGGTATGGCAGACCGCGCAGTTCAAACCCACCAGGCCGATCTGCGTCTCGCGAAACGATGTCCCGATAGGCCGCTTTTTGCCCGGTTCGAATACCAGGCCGAACCGGGCATAACCGTCGCCCGGGCGCTTGGGCAGGTATTCCGGGAAAAGCTGCGGCAGCACCTCCCAGATGCGATGGGGAATTCCCGTGCGTCCTTCGGCTCCTATCGATCCATACTTGAAATGTTCCAGGATGTCGGCGTGAAGCTCCGGCTTGTTGCGGTTGAAAATCAGGAGCCACACGCCGGCGGGAATGGCGACCGCCAGCGCCAGCAGGCTGAGGGCGGCAATTCTCTTTTCCCTCTGAGACCGCTCAAGCATGCGCGGGAACGCTTTCCGGAAACGGCGGCGGATCGAAGACCGACATGATCTCGCGAACCATCTCGTCCCGCGAGGCGTAGCGGCTCTCCTCGTAACAGCCCAGTGGGTTCTCGAGTACATTGACCAGGCACTTGTTGCAATACGTGCAGGGCCGGGGGGCGCGATCGAGGCCTTGCGCGAACAACTGGACCAGATCGTTGTTGGCGATCAACGGGCGTGCGATGGTGACTGCGTCGCAAGCGCCGCTTTGAATCGCTTCGCGGATGACGGACGCGGTCTGAAAGCCGCCCGTACAGAGCACGGGAATGCCAACCGCCTTCTTGATGGCCCGGCTGTCCTTCAGGTTGATGCCTTCGATCGTATCGCCGCGCGCGCGCGTCCACAGGAACTGGTAGAGCTTCCCGGTCGGTCCGCTGGCTAGCGCCAGGTAGTTGCGAAGCTCTTTGGTCCCGCTGGAAATCATGCTGTCGAAATTCTTTACAGCTTCTTCCACCGGAAATTCGCCGGGCGGATTTTTCGGATGGGGGAAGTAGCTGCCGCTCGAAACGTGCAGCGCATCCACGCCGGCTTCTTCCAGCCATTTGGATACTTTGACGGAATCTTCAATCTTGTTGCCAGCCGGATCGAAAGCCAGAAGCGCATTGTGATAATCGGTGGCGCTGATTTTCATCTGGAGATGGAAGTCGCGGCCAACTTCGGACCGGATGGCATCCACCACTTCCAGCAGGAATCTGGCGCGGTTTCGCAGCGCGCCGCCATAGGCGTCTTTGCGGTCGTTAATCGCCGAGCTGAGGAACTGGGTAATCAGGTAGCCGTTGGCGCCGTGCAACTCCACGCCATCCAGGCCCGCATCCCGGGCGCGTCTCGCGCCGGCGGCGAATTCGCGCACTACCTGCTGAATCTGATCGACGGTCATCCGCTCGGTCTCAAATCCGTGCAGAGGCTCCGATTTCTTGGTGGAGCTCAGTCCCTTCTCGTATTCGATGCCCGGAATGTCGCGCTGGCGGCCGCCGTGGCTCAGTTGCAGAATGAATTTGCAGTCGTGCTCATGCACCCGTTTGCCGAGTTCCTGCCAGAAGGGGATGCATTCGTCTCGGTGGATGGTCGCATAGTTCGGGATAATGCGTCCCCGGATGGACACCGCGACGAACGAGGAGATAATGGCGCCCACCCCGCCGCGCGCGAATTTCAGCTCCCAGTTGATGCGGGCAGGATTGCCGGAGCCGTCGTAGTTGTCGAAACGGCCAGAAATATTGGAACGCAGGATACGATTCTTAAGGGTCAGATTCCGGAAATGAAGCGGTTGAAACAGTATGTCGTCCGCCATGAGGGGCCTCCAGCAGATTCGATTGCGCTCGTTAGCATAGACCAAAATTGCGGAAGAGGGAAGGAGTTAACATGCCAAGAAACATCTTGACCGTATTTGCGTCGAGTCGGATAATAGAACTGGAGGTGACCATAGAACCGGACAACCATCGGGGCGGCACGCCCCGGAGCCGAATCGGCAGACCGGTCTCCAGTCGCCATTGGACGCAGGTTAGCCCAGTGCTACCGCGCCAGCGCCTCCCGCACTGAAGGGGTAGGAGAAACGGTTAAGAAGCCGGTATCCGGCGTTCCGGGGCGTGCCGCCCTTTCTATTTCCTGCCAAACGTTCCTCCTCCGTGTCATACTATCCTTTTCTCTTTTATGAAATCCGGCATGCCGAACGAGATTGTGAGCGCCCACAGTCCCGATTCCGACGACGCGTACATGTTCTACGGTCTCGCTACAAAAAAGGTGCGGTCGTCCCAGGTCGCGTTCCGGCACGTGCTGGAGGACATTGAGAGCCTGAACCGGAAGGCGCTGGAGGGCCAGTACGAACTGACGGCCATTTCCTATCACGCCTATCCGTATGTCGCCAGCAAATACACCTTGATGGCCAGCGGCTCCAGCGTCGGAGACGGCTACGGGCCGATGGTGATCTCAACCCGGCCCATGGACTCGGACGACCTGAAAGGCAAGCGCGTGGCGATCCCGGGAAAGATGACTACCGCGTTCCTAGCGCTGAGCCTTCTGGAACCGGATTTCGTTCCCGTGGTGGTTCCGTTCGACAAGATTCCGGAGGCCGTCCGCGAGCGCGGCGTGGATGCCGGCCTGATCATTCACGAGGGCCAGTTGACCTATGACCGCGAGGGCTTCCACAAGGTGCTCGATCTGGGACGCTGGTGGAAAGGGAAGTTCGGGCTGCCGCTGCCGCTTGGGGCGAACGCTCTGCTGCGGTCGCTGTCTCCGGAGATCAAGTCCGAGTGCTGCCGCATGATGCGGGAAAGCATTCAGTACGCGCTTGACAATCACGACGAGGCGCTTACCTACGCCATGCAGTTCGCGCGCGATATGGACCATCGCCTTGCGGACAAGTTCGTGGGAATGTACGTCAATCACTTCACCGTGGACTGCGGGCATCTCATCCCCGAGGCCGCTCAGAAGCTGCTCGACCTCGGCTACGAAGCGGGTCTGATTCCGTGCCGCGTGGAGCTGGAATTCGTCCGATAAATTCTTCGCGCAGGGTTAGAATTGAATAATGAGGCAGACAGCTTTCTTCGCGCCAACCGCGCTTCTCCTGCTCATCCCTTCCGCGCTTTCGGCCCAAAACCCTCGCGACCTGGTGAAGGAGGGCTCGTCGGCTCTCCCCAAGCTCCAGGAGATGCTGAAAGATCCGAGCGCCGAGCTTCGCGTCGAGGCGGTCAAGGCCATCGTCCAGATCGGAACGCAGCACAGTCTGGATCCGCTCATCATTGCCACGCGCGACTCCGATCCCGAAGTGCAGATTCGCGCCACGGATGGATTGGTGAACTTCTACCTTCCGGACTATGTGAAGTTCGGACTCACTGCATCTCTAAAACGGGCAGGGTCGAGGCTATCGGCCAAGTTCACCGGCGACAACGACCAGATCGTCGACTCCTTCATTAAGCCGCGCCCGGACGTTGTGGAAGCGCTGGGCAAACTGGCGCGCGGCGGAATCGCGATGGAGGTGCGGGCGAACGCGGCGCGCGCGGTGGGAATTCTCAGAGGACGGGAAGCCATCCCCGATCTGCTGGAGGCCGTGCGATCCAAGAACACGGACGTCATCTACGAATCGCTGATTGCGTTCCAAAAGATCCGCGATCCGGAGGTGGCGCCGCGCATCAGCTTCCTGCTTCGCGATCTGGATTCCAAAGTTCAGATCGCCGCGGTGGAAACTACCGGGCTGTTGCAGAACAAGGAAGCCCTGCCGGGCCTGCTGGACGTCTTTAACCGTACGAACAAGAAACCGGTGCGGCGGGCGGCCCTGACAGCCATGGCCATGATCGGGGACGAAGCGAGCCGCGGCGTTTTTTTACGCAGCCTGACGGATAAGGACGAAGGACTGCGCGCCGCCGCCGCCGAAGGTCTGGCCCGTTTGAAGAATCCCGCGGATGTGCCGGTGCTTGAGAAGGCGTTCGCCGAAGAGAAAAAGGCGTCGCCGCGCATTTCAATGGCTTTCGCTCTGGTGATGCTGGGAAAAGAAGAGGTTTCCGAGTTCAGCCCGCTGCAGCTTCTGGTCAACACCCTGAACTCGACGGTTCGGCAAGGGGAGGCTTACGCCCTGCTGATCGAACTGGCCAGAACGCCATCGGTGCGGAACTCACTCTATAGCTATCTCTCGGGCGGAACCAAGGACGAGCTGATACACCTTTCGCGCATACTGGCCCGGAGCGGCGACAAGGACTCCGTGCAGCATTTGGAGACGGTGAGCCGTAATCCGGACGCCGAGGTTGCCCAGGAGGGATTGCGAGCCCTCCGGACGCTGAAGGCTCGCCTTTAGGGCGCTTACTTCGCCTTCTTCTGCTTCTGCTGTCCGACGCGGATCTTGAACTGCTGGGTCTTGGCTTCCAGATACGCCTTATGATCGTGGCGCGCTACAGCATCGGTCAGGTAGGCGTCGACATTGGCGTTCCTGGGCAGGACGGCCATTAGCGTGAAACTCTCGTTGCAGGTCGGGCAGAAGGGCCGGAATCGCTTCACATTGGGAATTGCCATAAGCACACCATTTTAGCAACATTCCTACTTCCGCCGCCGCGAAACCAGGCGCACCTTGCCCGCCGCGGCCGCGGGTTCGGTCGTGAGCGATTCGTCCAGAATATGCGCCTGCTCCTGCTGGTGGCGCGCCATGGAACCTGTTGCCGGGCTCGAGCTTTCCGCCCGGCCCACGTATCGCAGGGTGCGGCGCGAGGGGTCGAGCATGGGCTGAATCTGCTCCCGCACAAAACGCCACGCACCCATGTTCCGCGGCTCCTCCTGTACCCAAAGCACTTCGCTGGTCACCGGGTAGCGCATCAGCGCATCCTGCGCCGGACCGTGCGGGAACGGGTATAGCTGTTCCAAGCGAATCAGAGCGGCATGCGAAGCCTTGCGCTCGGCGCGGGCGGCCAGCAGATCGTAGTACACCTTGCCGGAACAGAAGATGACGCGCGACACGCGCTGCGGGTCCAGCGAATCGGACTCTGCCAGCACCTCCCGGAAGCTGCCGCTCATCAAATCCTGAGTGGTGGAAACCGCGGCGGGATGACGCAGCAGATACTTGGGCGTGAAGATCACCAGCGGCTTGCGCATGCCGCGCCGGTCCGGGCCGCCGTACATCTGCCGCCGGAGCACATGAAAATATTGCGCCGGCGTGGTGCAGTTGACCACCTGCATGTTTTGCTCCGCGCACAGAGTGAGGAAGCGCTCGATGCGCGCGCTCGAATGTTCCGGCCCCTGGCCTTCGTAGCCGTGCGGCAGCAGCAGGACAATGCCGCTGGGCTGTCCCCACTTGGCTTCCGCGCAGGTGATGAACTGGTCGATCATGATCTGCGCGCCGTTGGCGAAATCGCCGAACTGGGCCTCCCAGAGAACCAACGTGAGCGGGTCGGCCACGCTGTACCCGAACTCGAATCCGAGAACCGCATACTCGCTCAGTGAGCTGTCGTAAACGTCGAAGCGCGCCTGATCCGGCGAGATCTGTTTCAGAGGGACGTATTCCCGCCCGTCCTCCGAGTCGTAATAACCGAGGTGCCTCTGCGAGAAAGTTCCGCGCGTGGAATCCTGCCCGCTCAGCCGGATCGGCACTCCCTCCACAACAAGACTGCCGAAGGCCAACGTCTCGGCGAAGGCCCAGTCGATGGGTCCGCCCTTCCGGATGGCCTCCTTGCGCCGCTCGACGAAGCCGCGCAGCTTGGGGTGCAGGTGAAAATCCGCCGGGAATGAGGTGACGCCCTGTCCTACAGCGTCCAGAGTCTCCCGGTCGATGCCCGTGCGCGGACAAAACGCCTCGATCGCCTCGGTGGGCACCGCGCTCAACTCCTGCACTTCGAACTGCTCGGCGTTCTCCTGTGCGGCGTCGTAAGCTTCGTTGAAGCGCGCGGCGATGCGCTTCCGCATCCGCTCGACCTCCGGCTCCTCAAGCACGTCTTCGCGGACCAGACGGGCGGCGTAGAGCTTCGCCACCGAAGGGTGATTGCGGATCTTACGGTACAGCAGCGGCTGCGTGTAGCTTGGGTCGTCAACTTCGTTGTGGCCGTGGCGCCGGTAGCAGATCATGTCGATAACCACGTCCTTCTTGAACTGCTGGCGGTAATCGAACGCAATCTGCACCACGCGGACGGCGGCCTCGGGATCGTCGCCGTTCACATGGAAAATGGGGGCCTGGACCATGCGCGCCACATCGGTCGAGTAGGGTGTGGAGCGCGCCTCGTCCGGCATGGTGGTGAAGCCGATCTGGTTGTTGATGATCAGGTGGACCGTGCCGCCGGTCCAATATCCGTCGAGCTGGCTGAGGTTGAGGGTTTCGCCCACCACGCCCTGTCCCGCGAAGGCGGCATCGCCGTGCACGAGGATGGGAATGACGCGGCGCCGTTCGGTGTCGCCCAAGCGGTCCTGCTTCGGGCGGACAATGCCCTCGACCACCGGGCTGACAGCCTCCAGATGGCTGGGATTCGGCGCGACGGACACCACGATGTCCGGGCCCGCCGCGGTAGCCCGGACGTTGGTCGCGCCGAGATGGTACTTCACATCGCCCGATCCGTGCATGCTGGCCGGATCGATGTTGCCTTCGAACTCGGAGAAAACCTGCGTCAGGGATTTGCCGACGATATTGGCGAGCACATTGAGCCGCCCGCGGTGCGCCATGCCGATGACCAGCTCGTGGACGTCGTTTGCGGCGGCCCGCTCGATCAGCTCGTCCAGGATGGCGATGGCCGTTTCCGCGCCTTCCAGCGAGAACCGCTTGTGGCCCACGAAACGCGTGTGCAGAAAGTGTTCGAACTCCTCGGCTTCGAACAGGTGCTGCAAAATGCGCACGCGGTTGTCGCGGTCCAGTTCCCAGGAGTTGGCTTCCGGCTCCATGCGATGCTGCAACCAGCGTTTCTGCTCCGGCTGCTGGATATTCATGTACTCGCAGCCGATCTTGCCGCAATAGGTCTGGCGAAGCGTTTCCAGGATCTCGCGCAGGGTAGCCAAGGGCTTGGGCGCACTCTCGCCGATGGCTTCGCCGAGCGTGCCGGTGAGGAATTCACGGTCAAGATCCCAGATGGTAAGTCCGTAGGTTGCCGGATCCAGCTCAGGGTGATAGTTGGGCTCGCCGCCCAGCGGATCGAGGTCGGCGATCAGATGGCCCCGCACCCGGTACGCATTGATGAGCTGGATTACCGCGGCGGCCTTGACGGCTTCTCCGTCGCGCTGCGCAAAAATCGGTGGCGTGGTTTGCGCGTGCGCTTGCTGGTCCGCAGCCCAACCCACCGGATGGTACGGCATCTTAAGGTGTTCGAACACCTCTTCGTAAAAGTCGTCGCGGCCTTCGAGCAGTTCCTGCAACCGGCCTAAAAACATGCCTGACTCGGCGCCCTGAATGATGCGGTGATCGTACGTGCAGGAGATGGACATCACCTTGCTGATGCCGAGCATGGCCCGCGTTTCCGCGGACACCCCCTGGTATTCGGGCGGATAGTCGATGGCGCCGACGGCGATGATGGCGCCCTGCCCGGGCATCAGGCGAGGAATGGAGCTCATGGTGCCCACGGTCCCCGGATTGGTCAGCGAGATGCTCGTGCCCTGAAAATCGGCGGGCGTCAGCCGATTGGCGCGGGCGCGGGCGACCACGTCGTCAAAGGCGTTCAGGTACTGCTGGAAGTCCATCGCGCCCGCGTCCTTGATATTCGGGACCAGGAGGCTGCGAACGCCGTCTTTGCCGGCAACGTCTATGGCGATGCCGATGTTGATGCTCTTGCGTGCGACGCGGAACAATTCGCCGTCTGAAGCGGCGAAGGCATGATTCAGCGACGGATACTTCTTGAGCGACTGGACGACCGCCCAGCCAACCAGGTGCGTATAGGAAACCTTGGTCCTGCCTTGCAGTGTGCGCTGCTGGTTGATGATGCGGCGGTTCTCGTCGATAACTTTTACTGGAACGACGCGCTGGCTGGTGGCGATAGGGACGGAAACGCTCGCGTCCATATTCTGGGCGATGCGAGCGGCGGCGCCGCGAAGCGGGACAAGCTCTTCGCCAGCCGTCTCCGCAATTCGGACAGGAGCAGTGGCGCGGGGTTCTGCCTGGGCGGAACCGCCGTTGGGTGGGCGGTCGCGCTCGAACACTTCCTTCCAGGTGTCGTCAACGGTGCGGCGGTCGTGGAGATACTGCTGATAGAGCTCGTCTTCGAGCCAACTGTTCACACCTGGAGGGGGGTCGGATTTGGCGGCCATCTGCGAAGTCTTTTCTCTTTTATCATACCGATTGGAGAGGTTGTGAAGCCAGACGAGGGACTTGGTGCCCGGGGTGGGAATCGAACCCACATTGCCGTTCGCCGCAAATTCCTTGGCCGCCAAGCGCGGATGAGCTATTGTGCGAACATGTATACAGGCGAGCACAATCATGACAGAGACACTTTCCATACGGATCGACACTGAAACCAAAAAGCGCCTGGAGGCTCTCTCAAAGCGGGCAAGACGCTCAAAATCGTTTCTGGCCGCAGAGGCTATTGCCGCCTATGTGCAGACGGAAGAGTGGCAGCTTGGAGAAATTCAGGTCGGGATTGCCGGGTTGGATGCTGGTCAAGGAGTTAGCCACGAGAAGGTCTCAAAATGGCTCGGCTCCTGGGGTAGGCGGGGCGAGACAAAAGCGCCGCGATGAAAGTCGTCTGGTCCCGCAAAGCCATCCGGCACCTGGTCGCGCTTCGGGAGTACATTGAGCACGATTCTGAACAGAACGCCGCACTCGTCGCCAAGCGGATTCTTACCGCCATTAATCTTCTCCAAACCCAGCCTGAAATGGGCCGGCCAGGCCGAGTGCTCGGCACGCGTGAGCTGGTAATTCCAGACACCCCTTACATCATCCCCTACCGGGTTCGCCGGGACCGGCTGGAACTCATTGCCGTCTTCCACGGCCGGCAGAAATGGCCGGCAAAGCTATAGGCTTAAGCCGTATTGGTGCCCGGGGTGGGAATCGAACCCACACTCCCCTTGCGGGAAAAAGGATTTTAAGTCCTTTGCGTCTGCCAGTTTCGCCACCCGGGCATGTTGAATCTAATGGAGTTGTAGAACAGTCCTCTGCCTTCACTATGCCCAATTCTACGCCCACGTTTTGTATCCGGGCTTCGTTCAGGCGGTTCAATCGCTCATGTGCCAGCTCGACCGCTTCTGGCGAACGGTAGACACGCTGCGAGGCGGTCACCGTGCTGTGGCCCATCAGTCTCATGATAGTAGAGAATCGGCTCCGCTCCCGCCTAATCTGGTGCGAAGGTGTGGCTCAAAGAAGGAGGGACGAATTCGGCTGCATTCAGCGATCCCCGAATATTCCCGGAACACGACTGCTCTTCCCGCCTTGCAACTGCCCGTTTCCATCCCCGATACTGGTAGAGGACTCGTACAGCTTGTACGAGGGAGGCGTACCATCATGACCCGTCTCAATGTCTCGAAGGCGCGGGAGGAATTTCCCGAAATCGTGAACCGCGCGGCCTACGGAAAAGAGCGGACGATCGTGTCCCGCAGGGGGAAAGATCTGGCCGCCGTCATCCCTATAGAAGACCTGCGCCTCCTGGAGCGCTTGGCCCGCGAGGAAATGGACCGAATCGACCTCGAAGACGCCCGCGCCGCTCTGGCTGAGCCTGGAGAGAATATCTCCCTCCGTGACTTCATCCGGGAACTGGGAGACTAATTCCTGGCCTACAGTGTCGAACTGACCCCTTCCGCACAGAGGGATCTCCGCAAGCTTGATCCTCACATCAGAAAACAAGTCAACCGAGACCTCCTCCGCCTCGAAGAGAACCCGCGCCCGCAGGGGGTAGAGAAGATGGAAACGAAGGAAAAGCTCTACCGCGTTTATGTCGGGCCGGGGAAGGACTACCGTGCCATCTACCAGATTCGGGATGACGTTCTCCTCGTCCTTGTGGTCAGAGTGGGAAACCGGAAGAAAGTCTACCGCCGCGTGAAGTAACCGGCCGCCCCGCCACAGCTTCATCGGTCGCCCGCATTGGACCTTCGTGTGCCCTTCCCCCCGAAGCATGCCCAAACGCCCCGAATGGTCCGGCCCCGCCATCATCACCGCCTCGTTCGCCCTTCTCGTCTGGCTTGAGACCCGCCGCGAGCTTCGTCCGCGCACCGAGTCCAAGCTCCGGCGCAACGTGCGCAACTTTGCCGTCGCCGCCCTCAGCGGGCTGACGCTGCGCGTGCTGGAACGTCCGCTGCTCACCCCGCTTACCCGTGCCGTCGAGCGCCGCTCCTGGAAACTGCCCGACGCGCTGGCCATCGTGCTCCTCGACTACACGCTCTACATCTGGCACGTCCTCACGCACAAGGCGCCCATTCTGTGGAGGTTGCATAAGGTCCATCACACCGACCTGGACCTGGACGCCAGCACCGGGCTTCGCTTTCATTTCGCCGAGATGGCCGCTTCCGTCCCATGGCGCGCCGCGCAGGTGGTTGTGCTCGGAGTCACGCCCCGCGCCTACGCGCTATGGCAGAATCTGCTCTTAGTATCCATCTTTTTCCATCACTCCAATGTCAGATTGCCCGTCCGCTTCGAGCGCTGGCTGTGCCGTTTCGTGGTGACGCCGCGCATGCACGGCATTCATCATTCCATCGGCGCCCGGGAGGTGAACTCCAACTGGTCGAGCGGCCTCACCGTCTGGGACCGGCTGCACGGAACGCTGAACCTCAACGTGCCGCAGGCGGCCATAACCATCGGGGCGCCGGGCTTCCGCCAGCCGGAAGACGTCACCCTGGCGCGCATTCTGGCCCAGCCTTTTCGCCTGGACTGAACCTCTCTCTGGATAACGACTTGCATTCGCATCGCCTGTGCAAGTACCAAGCATCGTCCGCCGGGAATTTCTGACACGCTCCGCGCGGCTCGCGCTCTCGCTTGCCGCGGGAAGCCACGTCTCCCGTGTCTGGTCTGGAACCAAGGTCACGGCATGGCACCCCAAGCTGATTCCCCGGTCGCAGGAGCCGCCCAATCTCGAAACGCCCGTGCAGCTTCTCGCGGACTGGATCACCCCCAACGAAGTCTTTTTCATCCGTTGCCATCTCGCTCCGCCCGACGTCCGCCTCGAAGATTGGAAACTCCAGGTAACCGGACTGGTGCGGCAGCCTGTCACGCTCGCCATGGACGACCTGAAGCGGCTTCCCGAGATCACCCAGGTGGTCACGCTCGAGTGCGCGGGCAACGGGCGGGCCTTCTTCAATCCGCGAACCGAGGGAGACCAGTGGGAGCGAGGGGCTGTGGGAACCGCGCGATGGACCGGCGTGCGGCTGGCCGATGTGATCCGCAAAGCCGGCGGGCTGCCCGCCGCAAAGCACGTCGTTTTCAACGGCGCCGACAACACGGGAGATGAGAGCGCCGACTTCGTACGCAGCCTGCCCATCAAAAAAGCCATGTACCCGCATACCATGCTGGCCTGGGCCATGAACGGTCAAACCTTGCCCGCCGTTCACGGTTTCCCATTGCGCCTCATCGTACCCGGCTGGACCGGCAATCACTCCGTGAAGTGGCTCGCCAAAATCGAGCTTCGCGACGGCGAGCACGCCGGCCCCTCCATGCTGCAGAGCTATCGAGTTCCCTCCGGGCTGGTGATGCCCGGGGCGCCGGTGACGCCCGATGAGACGAAACTGATCACTGCGCTGCCCGTGAAATCCATTATCACCGCACCCACGGACGGCAGTTACGTGCCGCCGGGCCGTGTGCGCGTCCAGGGCGCGGCCTGGGCGGGTGAGAGCGAGGTCGCGAAAGTCGAGGTCTCGCTCGACAACGGCTGGGCCTGGCAGCCGGCCACGCTGGGGCCCGACACCGCACGCTACGCATGGCGCCTGTGGCACTTCGACTGGAAAGCGAATGAGAAGGGATCGTTCCTGCTGATGGCCCGCGCAACCGATAGCCAGGGCCGCGTGCAGCCCACCACGCAGGCATGGAACCCGGATGGCTATCTCTGGAACGTAATCGATCAGGTGCGCGTCAACGTCGGCACGTCGTCAGAACTCTACTTTCCATAGCAGCACCAGAGCGCCCGCCACAAAGCCAAGCATCGCCTGGTACTCCTGGTTTCGGCGGTAAAGCTCGAACCGGAATCGCTTTCCCCGCTCCATCCCTTCTGGTGGACGTGCGGGCATGAGCGCGGGCACGCGGGCCGCGTATGCTTCGTACTCGGGAAAGATCGCGCGCAAGTGCTGCTCCTCGAGCTGAATCGCCGGCAGATAGACGAACACAAACACCAGCCCGAACAGCAACGCCAGCGGCAGCTTCTGCGCCGCGATCACCAGCCCGCACGCCACCAGCAGGGTGCCTATGTAAAGAGGATTGCGCACATAGGCGTAAGGACCGCTTGTCGCCAGCCGCTCGTTCTTCGCCAGATGCCCCGCAGCCCACGCGCGGACCAGAAGGCCGAGCGCGGAGACCGGCAGGCCGATCGCGAGCGTGCGCGCATCGGGAGCGGAGAAGTAGACGAACGCCGCCACAATGAGGAATCCGCTCGGCACGCGCAACCGCGCCACGCAATCGGCATACGTCTTGGGAAACCGGAGCCCGGGCATCAGGCGACGTGACCCGTCTGTTCGGGACGCCGTGCCAGCCGGTCCGCTAAGGCGGCGAAAACCATGTCCGGAGAGATCTCTCGCATCCACGCGTTCTCCGCCACGCGCTGGTACGTGGTGACGGCGCGCGGGCTGCGCAGCACCGTGAAATCTCCGCCGAAGGGCCCATTGCGGGCCGGATCGGTGGGGCCGAAGATCGCGACTCCGCGACAACCGAGCGCCGCCGCCAGGTGCAGCGGACCGCTATCCACCCCTATGATGGCCGTCGCGCGCCGCGTCGCGTCGATCAATCCCGAAAGCCCGGAAATATGGATGTCCACGCCGGGGATCGCGGCCAGCTCCGGACGCTTCCCGGGAGGACCGTTCAGCACCAGCGGCATGCCGCATTCCCGGTTCAGCCGCTTCGCCAAGGTGGCGTAATGTTCGAGAGGCCACTGCTTGGCGCCCCATCCGGCGAACGGGCTGGCCAGAACGAAACGCCTGTCCGGCAGCGGCGCGGACGGCCGGCCCTCGGGCAGAGGAAATGCCCGCAACAGACTCGTCGCTCCCGCCGCGGCAGCCAGCATCAGATTCCGCTCCACTACGTGCACCGCGCGCGCGCGCTCCTGGGTGGAATAGAACAGCGCCGCAAGCTTCTCGCGAACCTGCGAGTAATGGAAGCCAAAGATACGCTCGGGCCGGGCAATGGTGGCGGCGAGCGCGGACTTGATCAGCCCCTGAAAGTCCACCCCAAAGTCGTATTGCTCACGCCGCAGCTCGCGCCACGATTCGCGCCATCCCGCGACGCTGCAGCGGTTGAGCGCCACAAGGCGGTCGATAAACGGATTCCCTTCGAGCAATTCGGACCACTGCGGTTCTACAACCCAACTCAGCCGGCACCCGGGAAAACTGTGCTTCAGGGTAGCCACGGCGGGAAGAGTGTGGATGATATCGCCCATTGAGCCGAGGCGCACCACCAGTATGCGTGTTTCAGCCCGTGTGTCTGCGCCGGACATCCGCAATCAACTCTCCGGTCAGCTGCCCATCGTCGACAGCTTCGAGTTTCTCCGCCTGCATCTCTGTAAGCAGGCCGTCCGCCAACGGCAGAAATTCAGCGAGCAAAATGTAGTCTACCATGCGTAAAGCGGCCACAAGCTCCGCTCTTGCCCGCGCCGGAAGGACGGGGTCGCGAGGCTCCGATACGATCACCAGCAGAGGCCGGCCGGGTTTGGAAATCGCCGCCAGCCGGCGTGCGTGCGCGGCATGCAGGAGGTCGAAACATCCCGTGACGACAATCGGCCGGACGCCCTCGCCGCGCCACTGCCGCGCCAGCGCGAGGGCCTGTACGGCATCGAGAATTTTGCGTCGCGTGTCGATTAGACCGCCCTCTTCCAGAGCGCCGTGGCCTCTTCCGCGACACGTTTGCTTGAAACGCCGGTCATGCAACGGTGATCGATGGGACATTCGCGCAGCAGGCACGGGCTGCACTCTACCGGCTCGCGCACCACGCGCGCCAGGGGCCCGGTAGGTCCCGTGGCGGTGTCGTCGGTCGCGCCGAAAATGGCAACCGTGGGAACGCCCAGCGCGGAAGCGATGTGCATCGCGCCGGAATCGTTGGTCAGGTAAAGGCGGCACGCAGCCGCCAGATCGATGAATTCACGCAGTCCGGTATTCCCCGCCAGGTTCCATGCCTGCGCGCCGCGCGCCTCGATCTGCGACCGGACCGTTTCGCACAGAGCGCGCTCGCCGCCCGACCCGAAAACAACCACGGAGGCCCGATGCCCTGCTGCCATCGTCGCCGCCGCCTCGGCAAACCGTTCCGGAAGCCACTGTTTCGCGGCGCCGTACGCGGCGCCCGGGCTTACGCCAATCACCGGCAACGGAATCGAACGCTTGCCGAACAAAGCCTCGCCAGCCCGCCGTGCTTCCTCCGCGCCCTGAAGACGGATGCAATCCGCAGCCGGTATGTCTCCGATCAGGCCCGCGCTCCGCAGCAGCTCCAGATAATAAAAGCGCTCGTGCCGGGGGATCTCACCCTTCGCGGGAACCGGAATCGCATCCGTGAGCAGCCACCCACGCGCGTCGCGATCGTAGCCGATTCTCCTGGGAATGCCCGCCAATCGGGCAATCGCGGCAGCTTCGAACGCGTTCTGGAAAAGGATGGCGACGTCGAACCGCTCGCGTGACAGAATGCGCGCTGTCCGCCATTTCAATCTGAGGTCGCGGAAGCCGGCGCGCGGCTCGTATCGAATCACGCGGTCCACGCACGTTTCGCGCGCATACAGGTCCGCCACCCAGGGCCGCGCCAGCACGGCGATATGGGCATCGGGAAAGCGGCTGCGGACGGCCTGGAGCGCGGGCAGCGACATCACCGCATCGCCCACCCAATTCGTGGCCCGAATGAGAATCTTTCCGTACATGAAAAAGTTATGCCGAAATTCCAGCTTCAGCCTGCGCGAACATTTTCAACAAGCTCATATGCACCAGAATACCGCTGGTATGGTCTTCATTCGCTCAGCGGCAGCGGCAGGAAGTCGTAGTCCAGAATCATCTTCTCCTGGAGAGCAATCTTCAGCTCCCGTTCCACCGCCGCGTGCTCCGGCTTTCCGGCGAGATTGTTCAGCTCCGAAGAATCTCGTTCCAGATCGTACAGTTCGATCACCGGCCGCGGCCTTGTGAAGTACGCCTTCGACAGCGCGGGCGCCAGCTCGTTGGCCGCGTTCGCCGCCACCATCTGCTGCCAGCCTGGGTCCCTGGCGCTATCCACGGGAGCGTACTCCTGATACCGCGTGCAGTTGTAAATCAGCTTGTATTTACTCGAACGAACGCACCGCGAGAGATCGAAGCTGCTGGCTTTCGTCGTTTCGCTGAATGCGCTGTTGCCGTGCGCCAGACGCGCGCCAAAGATGTACTTCCTTCCTTCAAAGCTCTCCCCGCGCAGCAACTTCAGAAAGCTCTTCCCGGACATCTCCTTGGACGCGGGAACACCCGCGGCCTCCAGGAAGGTCGGTGTAAGGTCCTCGCCCGAAATCAACTCCCGCGTCGACGAACCCGGCTTGACCTTGCCCGGCCAGCGCACCAGCAGCGGCACATTCAAGCCCGGATCGTAGAGCGACCCCTTGCCATGCGGAAACGCCTGACCGTTGTCGCCCATGAACGCGACGATGGTGTTCTCCGCGTGGCCGCGCTCCTTGAGCACGTTCAACACCGACTGAAACTCCCCGTCCATGCGCGAAATCTCATCGTAGTAGCGCGCCAGATCTTCGCGCACTCCCGGCAGGTCGGGAAGATGCGGGGGAAGCACGAGCTTCTTCGGGTCGTGCGGTTCCGGAATCGCATTCGTGTCCCACACATGGTGCGGGTCGTTGAAGTTCACCCACAAAAAGAACGGCCTTTCTTTGGGCGACTTGTCGAAGAACTCGTTTACCTTCGCGACGGTCTGCGCGCGCGGCGAGTTGCGATCCAGAAAGTCCACGCGCCGCTCGAAGGTCCGCAGGCCGTATTTCTGAAAGATCGGCTCGGTCACCGGCCCTGCGTTCGGCCGTCCGTCCAGATGGAAATTACGCCGGCAGATCCCGGTGAAATATCCTTTGGTGCGCAGCAATTCCGGCAGCGTCACCACATCGGGCGGGAGAGGCGACGAGAACCGCGCAATCCGCGCGGCCACCGGCGATCGCCCGGTCATGAGCGCGGCCCGCGAGGGGACGCACTGCGGCGCGGCGGTGAATGCCCGGTCGAAGCGCATTCCCTCGCGCGCGAAGCGATCCAGGTTCGGCGTCTTGATGACCGGATCGCCGTAAGCGCCGAGATACGGTGCGCTATGGTCGTCGGACAGGATCAGCAGGACGTTGGGCCGCGACTCGGCGGCGGCAAGCGGGGCGGCCACTAAAGCGGCGGCCATCTCCCGGCGGGTAACTTTGGCGCTCACGCGGATATTGTATACTAGCTCACGCTCGGCGAATTTGCGATGAAACTCGGCACCCCCCGCGCTGAAGAGCATCCTGGAAAAGACCCATGCCAAAGAGACTGAGCCGTTCCGGAAGCTCCGCCGTTCACCCCCAGGACCGGCAGTCCGCCGGCAGGTTGTCCGCAATCGTCGGCATCGGAGCTTCCGCCGGCGGGTTGGAGTCGTTCACGCAATTTTTAAAGCACCTGCCCGAAGAGACGGGCTTCGCGTTTGTGCTGGTTCAGCACCTGGACGCCACGCACCCGAGCCAGTTGACCGAGATCCTTTCCAGAGCGACCAGGCTGCCGGTCAAAGAGGTCGCCAGCGAGATGCCCGTGGAAGTCGATCGCGTTTATGTGATTGCGCCCGGCACCGGCCTGACCATTTCAAACCGCGTCCTGCGCCCCATGCCGCGCGCGGAGACCGATGGCCAACACATGCCTATCGATCGTTTCTTCCGCTCGCTGGCCGAAGATCAGGGCAGCGAAGCGATTGGGATCGTCCTGTCCGGGGCCGCCACGGATGGCACGCTAGGCCTGAAGGCGATCAAGGCGGAAGGCGGCATTACCTTGTCCAGGAACCGGCTTCCGCCAAAGTCGACGGCATGCCTCGCAGCGCGATCGCCGCGGGCGTGGCGGATTTTGTTTTGCCGCCGGATGAGATTGCCAGCCAGTTGGCGAAGATTGCCGGCCACCCTTCCGCGGATCTCCGCCCCGAAAAAGGCGAGAAGGCGCCGGAAGAGAAAAACGAGATCCATCGGATCTTCGCCTTGCTCAGGGCCGCCAGCGGCATTGATTTTACGCATTACAAACCCAATACCATCGTCCGCCGCATTAAACGGCGCATGGTCCTCGGCGGCACGGAAAACATCGAAGATTACCTGAAGCGTCTCCATCAGGAGCCTGCCGAAGTGCATGCCTTGTCGCAGGATTGCCTCATCAAGGTCACCGCGTTTTTCCGGGAGCCCGAAACTTTTCAGGCTTTAAAAGACATTGTGTTTCCGGCCCTGCTCCAGGAGAGATCCCCCGAAGATCCCATCCGCATCTGGTCGGCGGGTTGCGCCACCGGAGAGGAAGTTTACTCGGTCGCCATATCGCTGAAGGAGTTTCTGGAGAACGCCGGCAGTAACGCGCGCATTCAGATCTTTGGCACGGACCTCAGCGAGACCGCAATTGCGAAAGCCCGCGGCGGCATCTACCGGGACGCAGCCCTCGCCGGCGTCTCGCCGGAACGTCTGCGGCGCTTTTTCACGAAGACGGCCGACGGCTACCAGATCGGCAAGGCGATTCGGGAGATGTGTGTCTTCGCCAAGCATAACCTGGTGAGTGAGCCGCCCTTCTCCAGGATGGATCTCATTAGCTGCTGCAACGTTCTGATCTACCTGGGGCCGGTTCTGCAGAAGAGGGCGCTGTCGGTCTTCCATTACGCTCTCAAACCTACGGGTCTCCTGATGCTCGGGCTCTCCGAGAGCGTGGGCGTGTCCTCGGAATTGTTTCTGCCTATGAGCAAAAAGGAAAAGATTTACTCGAAAACGCTGGCGGCGACGCCGAGGATGGAGTTTGCCACCGGCAAAGACCCGGAACGCCTGGCGGTTTCCGAAGCGCCAGGTCCCATTGCGAAGAACGATATACGGGAGGAAGCCGACGAGGTCATTCTGGCCGAATATGGCCCTCCGGGGGTGATTATCGATGAGGGTATGAACATTTTGCAGGTTCGGGGACGCACCAGCCGTTATCTTGAGCTTTCGCCGGGAGAGCCGAGCAACGATCTGCTGAAAATGGTCCGCCCGGGTTTGCTGCCGCGGCTCCGCGGAGCGATTTTTCGAGCGAAGGAAAAGAACGCCCCTGCCAGGGAGGAACGCCTGGAGGTAAAAATAGACGGGCAGTTCAGACAGATCGCGGTTCAGGTGATCCCTCTGAAGAGATCTATCTCCTCCGAGCGCCGTTTCCTGGTTTTGTTCGAGGACGCTGCGCCTCCTCCCGCCGACTCATCGAAACCCAAACCGGCGCGCGGCCGGCAAAAGACGGCGCATCGGGAGACCGAACGGTTGCAGCAGGAGCTCGATGCGACCAAGGAGTATCTGCAGGCGGTCATCGAGGAACAGGAGAGCACCAACGAGGAGCTCAAATCCGCCAATGAAGAGGCGCAGGCGAGCAATGAGGAACTGGAAACCACCAAAGAGGAGCTGCAATCCGCCAATGAGGAGCTGATCACTCTCAATGACGAGCTGAGATCCACCAATCGAGAACTGACCCAGACCAACAGCGATCTCGTCAACGTGCTCGACGGCATCGATATTCCGGTGATCATCCTGGGAAGGGATCTGCGCATCCGGCGTCTCTCGCAAGGGGCGGAAGGAATGTTCAAGGTCATCGCGGCCGATATCGGCCGGCCGATTACGGATCTCACCCTAAAAATTGGCATGCCCAATCTGCGGCGGCTGGTTTCCGATGTCATCGCCAGCCGCCGCCCGGAGGAGCGGGAGATTCAGAACGACCGGGGCCGATGGCACATCCTTCGGATACGGCCTTACCAGGATCCGGAGCGTAAGATCGAGGGCGCCCTGCTGATGGCTGTCGATGTCGATGAAATCAAGCGCAGCCGCGACTTTGCCGACTCCATCGTGGATACGGTGCGCGAGTCTCTCCTGATTCTTGACGGAGATTTCCGGGTTGAGAGGGCGAACCGGCCTTTCTATGAAACCTTCCAGGTCAGCCCGGAGGAGACGAGCCGCCAGTTCGTGTACGATCTTGGGAACGGGCAGTGGAACATCCCCAAACTGCGGCTGCTGCTGGAGGAAATTCTCCCCCAGAACTCTTCATTCCGGGATTTCGAGGTGGAGCACGATTTCCCCGGCATTGGGCGCAAGACCATGCTCCTCAACGCTCACCGCCTCCAGTGGAACGGACCCCAGGAACAGAAGATTCTCCTCGCCATTGAGGACGTCACGCACCGCCATGAAGCCCTGCGAAACCGGGAGGCGCTGCACAGAAGCGAGGCGCAGCTCCGCCATTTGCAGAAGATGGAAGCAGTCGGAAGGCTGGCCGGGGGAATCGCTCACGATTTCAATAACCTGCTGACGGGGATCATGGGGTGCGTGGATCTGGCGCTGGATGGACTTGCCGCCAACCATCCCGTGCGCAGGGACGTTGAAGGAATTCAGACGGCCGCGGAGCGGGCCGCTGCGCTTACCAGCCGGCTCCTCGCCTTCAGCCGCCGGCAAGTGCTGCAGCCGGTCGTGCTGGACCTCAACGCGGCGATCGCCCTGTCGGGTCAGATGCTTGGCCGTCTGATTGGAAACCATATCGATCTGGCGATCGTTCCCGGCGCCGCACTGGACCGGGTGAAAGCCGATCCGGGGCAGATCGAGCAGGTTATTGTGAATCTGGCTCTCAATGCCCGCGATGCCATGCCCACGCACGGGAAGCTCACCATCGAGACGGCAAACGTGGAGATGGATCCGGCCGCGGCTCACCTGCACGGTGTCGCACCAGGCCAGTATGTCGCATTGAGCGTCACCGACACCGGAAGCGGAATGGATAAAGAGACTCAGAGCCATATTTTTGAGCCCTTCTTCACGACTAAAGCGCAAGGTCTTGGCACTGGTTTGGGCTTGTCCACTGTCTATGGGATCGTCGAGCAAAGCGGCGGCCACATCGAGTTTCACAGCGAGGTGGGGCGCGGAACGGCTTTCACGATCTATCTGCCAAGAGCAGAGGAGCCTGTTCGGAAGGTGGCCTCTCCCGAAGTATCGCCCCGGCTGGAGGGCTCGGAGACCGTCCTGCTGGTGGAGGACGAGGACATGATTCGTTCCGTCGCCAGGATGACCCTGGAAAGGAAAGGTTACACGGTATTGGCGGCGGCCCATGGCGAGGAGGCGCTTACCATCTTCCAAAATTATCAGGACCGGATTCATCTGATGTTGACCGATGTGGCAATGCCTGGGATGAACGGCCGTGAGCTGGCGGATCGGCTGGCGCCCACGCGGCCCGATATGAAAGTGCTCTTTATGTCCGGTCACACCGAAGATGCCGTTGTCCACTACGGAGTTTTGGCCGCGGAGATGTGGTTTCTGCAGAAGCCTTTCACGCCTCGCTCGCTCATCATCAAAGTACGCGAGGTCCTCGACGCTAACAGCTAATACTCCTGCTGGGCCAGTAAGCGATAGCAGTCTCAGCGCCTCGGCGTCTCGGCGGTGAACTCAATATTCACACCCGCAGATCCCGGCCTTTCATCTGCGGGGGCTGGTCCGCGCCCAGCACGCCCAGCACCGTGGGAGCGATATCCTGCAGCGCGCCGCCCTCCCGCAATTGCGCCTTCTCATCCGTCACGAGTATGAGGGGCACGGGGTTTGTCGTGTGGTAGGTATGCGGCTGGCGGGTTACCGGATCGATCATCGTCTCGGCGTTGCCGTGATCGGCGGTTATAATCCACGCGCCGCCCTTCCGCTTCACCGCCTGATGAATGCCGCCGAGGCACGCGTCCACCGCTTCCACCGCGCGCACCGTGGGCTCCATCTTGCCGGAATGCCCCACCATGTCCGCGTTGGCGAAATTCATCACGATGACGTCGAAGCCACCCTGCTCCACCGCCCTTACCACCACCTCGGCGACGCCCTGCGCGCTCATCTCGGGCTTCATATCGTAGGTGGCCACCTTGGGCGAAGCCACCATCTCGCGCTCCTCGCCAGGGTAGGGCTTCTCGTTGCCCCCGTTGAAGAAATACGTTACGTGCGCGTACTTTTCCGTCTCGGCCACGCGCAGGTTTTTCCAGTTCATCGCCGCGAAGACGTTGGCTAGAATGTTATCGGGGTGCTCGCGAAGTAAAACAAAAGGCAGACGGAATGATTTATCGTATTCCGTCATGGTCGTGAAGTACAGGTTGCGCGGCACGAGCGACCGCGACGGCCGTTCGAGCGCCGGATCGGTGAGCGCCATGGTCATCTCCCGCGCGCGGTCGGCGCGGTAGTTGAAGAAGATGCAGGAGTCGCCGTCGCGGATCGGGCCAACCGGCTCGCCGCGTTTGCCGACGACCGTAACGGGCTCCACAAACTCGTCCGTGACGCCGCGCTCGTAGGAGCGCATCAGCGCCTCGATCGGATCCGTTGCCTTTTCGCCGTTGCCCAGCGCCATCGCGCCGAAAGCACGCTCGATGCGCTCCCAACGGCGGTCGCGGTCCATCGCATAGTAGCGTCCGGAGATCGACGCAATCCGGCCCACGCCGATGGATTGCATCTCCCGCTCCAGTTCCCGAAGATAGCCGGCGCCGCTCTCGGGCGGCGTGTCGCGGCCGTCCATGAAGCAGTGGACAAAGACTCGCTCCACGCCCTGCTGCCTGGCCATCTTCAGCAGCGCATAGAGGTGGGTGAGCTGCGCGTGAACGCCTCCCTGGCTGCACAACCCCATCAGGTGCAGACCATGTTCGCGGCCGTGACGCATGGCGTCCAGCAGCACGGGATGCTCGAAGAACTCGCCGGAAGCGATCATGAGGTCGAGCCGTGTGACGTCCATGTGCAGCACGCGGCCCGCGCCGATGTTCAGATGCCCCACTTCGCTATTGCCCATCTGGCCCTCGGGCAGGCCGACATACGGGCCCGACGTGTGCACGAGTGTGTTGGGATACTCGCGCACCAGCATCTCGTAATTTGGCTTGCGCGCGGCATGGATGGCGTTGCCTGCCGTCACCGGCGAGAAGCCCCATCCGTCCAGAATCGTAAGGATGAGCGGCTTTGGTCTCAACACGCGAGCTTCCGAAAGGCGGACTTGCCCGCGTAGCGCGCCGCCGCGCCAAGATCCTCTTCAATGCGCAGCAACTGGTTGTACTTGGCGATGCGGTCTGTGCGGCTGGCCGAGCCGGTCTTGATCTGGCCGGCCCGCGTGGCCACCGCGAGGTCGGCGATGAACGGATCCTCGGTCTCTCCCGAGCGGTGCGACACCATTGACGTATATCCCGCGCCGGCCGCCATCTCCATCGCCGCGAGCGTCTCGGTCAGGGTGCCGATCTGGTTCACTTTGATCAGAATCGAATTGGCGATGCCTTGCTCGATGCCGCGCTGCAACCGCTCCGTGTTGGTGACGAACAGATCGTCGCCCACGAGCTGCACGCGGTCGCCCAGCCGTTCGGTCAGCAGCTTCCAGCCGGCCCAGTCGTCTTCTGCCATGCCGTCCTCGATGGAGATGATGGCCGGATACTGGCGGACCCATTCGGCCCAGAATTCCACCATCTGCTCGGAGGTCCGCTTGCTCTTGTCGGACTTCTTGAAGACGTACTCGCCATTCGAATAGAACTCGCTTGCGGCCGGGTCGAGGGCAATCGCAATCTGCTCGCCCGGTTTGTAGCCTGCCTTCCCGATGGCTTCCAGCACCACTTCCAGTGCTTCCTCGTTGGACTTCAGGTTGGGCGCGAAGCCGCCCTCATCGCCGACCGAGGTCGAATACCCGCGCTTCTTGAGAACGCCCTTCAGCGTGTGAAACACCTCCGCGCCCATGCGCAGCGCTTCCGAAAAGCGGTCCGCGCCGAGAGGGGCGATCATGAACTCCTGCGGGTCCACCGAGTTATCGGCATGCGCGCCCCCGTTGAGGATGTTCATCATGGGAACCGGCAGAAGCGACGCCGCGGCTCCGCCCAGATAGCGGTAGAGAGGCATGCGGTGGCCAACCGCGGCGGCACGGGCGGCGGCCATGGAAACCGCCAGAATGGCGTTCGCGCCCAGGTTCGACTTGTTGGGAGTGCCGTCCAGGCCGATCATCCGGCGATCGATCTGCGTTTGATCGGAGGCGTCCATCCCCGCCAGCGCTTCGGCGATTGGTCCGTTGATGTGCGAGACTGCCTTCCGCGTGCCCTTGCCCAGGTAGCGGGCCGCGTCTCCATCGCGCAACTCCACGGCTTCGTGCTCGCCGGTCGAGGCGCCAGAGGGCACTGCCGCGCGCCCCAGAGACCCTCCAGCCAGATAAACTTCGGCCTCCACGGTGGGGTTCCCGCGCGAATCCAGAATCTCTCTTCCGATTACTCTTACAATCTTCGTCACGTGTTCTCCTGAGTGAGCAGGACAGACCTGTCCTACATTCGAGATGCGATTCCGTTGCTTTTGCCGGCGCTGTACGCCGCGGAGGACACGACCACGATGCCGGACTCGGTCACGTGGTAGCCCTTGGCCCGGTCCTCTTCGGCGTCGTATCCGATTACGCTCGACTCCGGAATTCTGGTTCCGGCATCGATGATCGCCCTGTGAATCCTACTGAAGCGGCCGATCTCCACCTTGGGCATCAGGATCGAATATTCCACCTCGCAATAACTGTGGATCCGCACCCCGGGCGACAGCACGCTCTTGATGACGCGCCCGCCGGAAACGATGCAGCCGGATGAGACGATGGAATCGATGGCTACCCCCATGCGGCGGCCTTCCTGCGCAAAGACGAACTTCGCCGGGGGCTGCTGCTCCACGCGGGTCCGGATGGGCCAGTTCCTGTCGTACAGGTTGAACTCGGGCGTTACCGCCACCAGGTCCATATTCGCTTCGTAGTAGGCGTCCAGCGTCCCCACGTCGCGCCAGTACCGGGCCTCCTTGCCGTCGATGTCCCGGAAGTCGTACGCGATCACGCGGTAATCGTTGAGGCACTTGGGAATGACGTCCTTGCCGAAATCGTGCGACGAGGAGGGGTCGTCCGCGTTCTCGCGCAGCACCCGCAGCAGGACCTGCGTGTTGAAGACGTACACTCCCATGGAGGCGCTCACCATCCCCGGATTGAAGCGCGATGGCTTGGGATGGTCGTGTTTGGGCTTTTCCTCGAAACCCGCCACCCGGTAGTCCGCATCTACGTCGGCGATGCCGAAACGATCCGCCTGGCTGGGAGGGACCTGAATCGTGGCGAGGGTGATCTCGGCTTCGTTCTTCCGGTGCCAGTCGATCATATCCCGGTAATTCATCTTGTAGATATGGTCGCCGGAGAGAATCAAGGTATATTCGGCGTTCTCCAGCTCGATGCTTTGCGAGTTCTGAAAGACGGCGTCGGCGGTGCCCAGATACCAGTCTTCGTGAATCCGCTTCATGGGCGGGAGGACCTCGATGTACTCCCCGAGCTCCGGCGAAAGGATGTTCCAGCCGTCGCGGATGTGCCGGCTAAGGTCCAGCGCCTTGTACTGCGTGAGGATGAAAACGCGCCGGATGTCCGAATTGATGCAGTTGGAGAGCGTGAAGTCGATGATCCTGTACGCTCCGCCGAAAGGGACGGCCGGTTTCGCGGTGTCGCGGGTCAGGGGCGCCAGACGCTCGCCCGCTCCACCGGCAAGGAGAATTGCAAGAACCTTATTCATGATTCATGCGCGGGTGAAAAGGACTGTGCTTCGGGCAGGCCAACCAGGCACTAGTGTACAATCGTGTTGAGGTCTCTGAGCCAAGCACTCATCATAACAATACGGCTTTTCGGGTGAAACGGAACTTTGCTCTTTCCCCGCGTATTTGTGCTGCCGGAGGCGTGGCCATGCTTGGAAGCTGGGAGGTGTAGTACATTTGGCTGAAGTTCGGCTTCAAGAGGGCGAAACCCTCGAGAATGCTCTTCGCCGCTTTAAGCGTAAAGTGCAGCAGGAAGACATTATTAAAGAGGTGAAGAAGCACTCCTTCTATCTCAAGCCCGGCGAGAAGGCGCGCGTGAAACAGGCGCTCGCCCGCAAACGCAATCGGAAGAAAAGTCGCAGAGAATCGGATTAGCGCAGATCCTGCAACGATGCAAACCAGTTCGTAATCACCTGGATTTCCCGGATGGGCCGTCGCGTGCCGTACGGTTTTGCCATAAGGAAGCGATGCCCATTCGGAACCAGCACATCAGCTCTGGTCCAGAACCGCGGCCGCTGCTCGCATCGTGAACGCTATGCGGCACTGTTCCTGCCCATCTCCTCGCGGATAATGCGCCGGAGAGTCTCTTCCCACTTTGGGGTTTTCCCCTCGACGTATTCGCGCAGTGCGGAATTGATCAACGTTTGATAGCCGACCTTGCCGCCAGACCGATCGGCGATGGCGCCGAAATAGTCGACCAGGTCTTCATCCAGCCGGATGGTGATTCTCACCTTTCCGGGTTCTAAAGGCGGTTCGGCCACGACGCGGCCTCGCCTCCCTTTGCTGAAGTCGTAAGTGTCCTTCATCGTTGTGCCTCGTACTGTTCGCGTTCAGGCCGTCCGGCTATCCGCGCTGAAATGATTCGGATGTTTTCGCCGCTGTAGCAGTAAACAACGACCAACACGCGCCCCTTGATTCCCATACCGAGACTCACAAATCGCTGCTCATCCGGATCGCTTTCGTCGTCATTAATCGTGATGGCGTAGTCGTCGCTGAAGACTCCCAGCGCTTCGGAGAACTGCACTGCGTGCTTCCGAACGTTTGCCGCCGCCTTGTTCGGGTCCCATTCGAAAGACACGACTCCAGTGTACATATCCTTGTATGTACGGTCAACCCAGTGGCCTCAGGCCAAAAAGGCCTCTTGACCTACGAAGTCTTTACTAGTAACGTCTTCGTATATGGCAAGCGGGCCGCCCAGACCGACTGATGCTGAACTCGAAATCCTGACCGTGCTGTGGAGCATCGGACCAGCTACCGTGCGCGATGTCTATAACGTGATCAGCGGGCGGCGTCCGGCGCAGTATAGTACCGTGCTGAAATTTATGCAGATCATGGCCGAAAAGGGCTTGGTACGCCGCGACGAGACTGCGCGCGCGCACATCTACGAAGCCGCGCGACCGCGCGAGTGGACCCAGCAGCAACTCGCCGGGGATCTCCTGGCGCGCGCATTCAGCGGCTCCGCCAAGGCGCTTCTGATGGGAGCGCTCTCGGCGCGGAAGGCTAGTAAGGAGGAGCTCGCTGAGATGCGGAAGCTGCTGGATGAGTACCGAAAGGGAGAAAAATGAGGCTTCTCACAATCTGGGTTGAGACGCCGCTTGCCGGCGCAGTCGGTTGGACGCTGCTTCATTCACTGTGGGAGGGAGCAATCATCTCAGTTGTGCTGGCGGCGGCCTTACTGGCGCTGCGCTCTCCGCGTGCCCGTTACGCTGTGGCCTTTTTGGCAATGCTCGTAATGCCCGTCCTTTTTGCCCTCACTCTGGTTCGCATGATGCCGGAAGGCGCGCACGGCCTGGTGGCCTTAGGAGCGCCTCCTTTCCCCGCATGGAATGTTCGATCCGGTGTGGATACCCTTAGCCCTTCAAATTCGGGTCTCGCCGCAGTCGTGCCCTGGCTTGTACCGTTCTGGATTGCAGGCGTCTGGACTTTCTACCTGCGGCACGCCGCAGGATGGATATCGGTATGCCGGCTGCGCCGGCGTGGCGTGTGTTGTGCGCCCGAGCGCTGGCAGAAGGAACTCGCCCGCTTGAGCACACAGTTGCGTATCTCACGGCCGGTCCTGCTGCTGGAGTCCTGCATGGTGGATGTTCCGATGGTGCTGGGCCATTTGCGGCCGTTAATTCTGATGCCGATCGGGCTGCTCGCCAGGCTGCCTGTGGGACAGATCGAAGCCATCCTGCTGCATGAGTTGGCGCATATCAGGCGCTACGACTATCTCGTGAATCTATTACAGCGATTTGTCGAGGGCCTGTTGTTTTATCACCCGGCGGTTTGGTGGATGTCCCGGGTGAT
>JBBDWK010000058.1:0-25036 GCA_040902885.1 Bryobacteraceae bacterium
TGGCTCCCCGGCATGGATTCGAACCACGATTCACGGCTCCAAAGGCCGCTGTCCTACCATTAGACGACCGGGGAAGGCGGGAACGCCGCTCGTTTCAGTCTACCATCCAGGCGGAATGCTAAAATTTTCAGTGGAAGCTATTCTTGGCCGGTGCGGGGCCCGGACTTCAAATCCGGCGTGCGGCATTATGTGTCGCAGGTGGGTTCGACTCCCACTAGCTTCCGCCAATCGCACTAACGCAGCGTGCGCGCCGGAAGCGAAAGCACTTCCGCATCCAGCGGATACTTTCCTATCAGGTTGTGGTAGCGCGCGTTCTTCTCGTTCAGGCGCACGTTTCTCACCGTGACTTTGAGCGTCGCCGGCGCCTTCGATGCCAGCGGGAATTCCAGCTTCTCAATCCGCTCTTCCAGCGGCTTCATGCGGTTGTCGCTCAGCTTGCGCGCCTTCGGCCACCACTCCCACTCCTGGCCGATGCGGATGGTCCGTAACTGGTCGTTCACTTTCACGTGCACCAGAATGTAGCGCTCCGGATCTCCCGTCGGCAGCAGATGACCCGCGTAGGCGTTCTTCAGTTTCAACGCGACCACAGCCCGCGAGCCGGTACGGACCGCGGACAGAATGTCTACCGTGAGCCCGGGACGGAACAGGTCGTAGTACTTCTTAAGCTCCGCATTCGTCCCAATCACCTTCGGAATCTTGCTGCCGATGAACAGATGGCGCCGGGACGCCCGCTTCGGTCCCCCAACGGCGATGGAGCGCTCGACCGCGGGCATATGGCAGTGCGTGCAGCTTTGCTCGTTCTTCGCGTAGGGGCTGGCTTTCCATTCGCCGCCCGTATCGAAGCTGCAAACCAGCGTGTCGGTGTACGATGCCGTCGCCTGGTGGCACTGCGTGCAGCCGGTCTCCGTGAGCAGCGCCGTGTCCTTGCGAACGGGGTGCGGTGCCTTGCTGTCCCCGTAAGGGCCGATCACGAACCCGTCGCGCACATGGCACACCGCGCAGGTGATGGCCTCCTCGCGCAGCGTTGCGTCGAAGCGCGCGTTCTTCCGCACGATGGGCTGATGCGTGGACTTGTTCCGGACGCCGACGGTGATGGTGGGCAACTGGTTCTCGAGCGGCGTGTGGCAGTTCATGCAGAGCCAGGCCGTCTCCGGGGACTTTTTCAGCTCGGCCTGAAACTGCAGATCGGAGAGCGCGTGCGCGTGGGCCGAAAGCTTCCACTCCCTATAGATCTCCTGGTGGCACGCGCCGCACTCTTGCGCGCTCAGGGAGGTCAGAGGCTTCGGCGGCTCCTGGTACGGCATCGGATTTTCCCACCAGTAGCCGAGAATGTTCACCTTGGCCTGAAGCAGAAGGCACGCAAGGACCACACCGGCGGGCAGGAGCAGTTTCCGTTTCACGTTATCCCTTTTATGATACGATTTCGGCCATGGGTCTCCTCCTGAAAGGTCTTCTCCCGTTTTTCCTGCTTGTTTCCGCGGCCATGGCCAAGCCGATGCAGGTCTACTTCATCGACGTGGAGGGCGGGCAGGCCACGCTGATCGTGTCACCCTCCGGCCAGTCCATGCTCGTGGACACGGGGTGGGCGGGCTTTGAGGGGCGCGACGCGGATCGCATTGCGGCCGCTGCCAAAGACGCGGGCGTCAAGCAGATCGACTACCTGGTGATCACGCATTACCACGGCGATCACGTGGGCGGGGTGACGCAGCTCGCCGCCAAGCTCCCGATCCGGACCTTCGTGGATCACGGGCCCAACACAGAGACCGGGGCGAACGCCGAGAAATTGTCCAGCGCCTGGCAGCAGGCGTACGAGAAGGCCAAACATCTTGTTGTGAAACCCGGCGACCGCATTCCAGTAAAAGGCCTTGATATCAAGGTGCTGGCGGCGCGCGGCGAGCTGGTGAAAGGCGGTTCTCCGAATCCCCACTGCGGCGGCTTCGAGATGCGCAAGCCGGACCCCACCGAGAACGCCCGATCCTTAGGCACGCTTATCGCCCACGGCAAGTTCCGGCTGGTCGACCTGGGCGATCTCACCTGGAACAAAGAGCACGAGCTGGTGTGCCCGAACAATCCCATCGGGAAAGTCGACGTTTATCTGTCGACGCACCACGGCACGAACACGTCCGGTCCGGCATCCATCGTGCATGCTCTCGCTCCGCGCGTCGCGGTATTCAACAACGGTGCCAAGAAGGGCGGTTCACCGGAGGCCTGGAAGGTGGTTCGCTCCTCCCCGGGTATCGAGGACATCTGGCAGCTTCACTTCGCGCTCGCGGGCGGCCAGGAGCACAACACCGCGGAGCAGCTCACCGCCAATCCGCAAGAGCAATGCGAGGGCAAGTGGATCAAGCTTTCGGCGGAGCCGGACGGAACGTTCACTCTGATTAACGGCCGGAACGGGCACCAGAAGACCTACAAGCCGAAAGGCTGACCTCGATTCAAGTGACGGCCGGCCGTGTCTGAGTTGTCCGTTACTGTTCAGTCTCGTCCCAAAACCGGACACCCCGGGTGGACGGCCTGCCGTGTTTCCTGTAGCTTGGGCCGTCTTCCGGCATGGTCCGGCGCGTGCTCTCTCCCAGCCTCACGGATCTTTTCAACCATACTGTTCGTCTGAACCAAGGTGCATATGACATTTCGGGCTTTGCTCAGTCTCTTTTGCAGTCTTCTTCTGCTGCTGCCGCCGCTTGGGGCGCAACAGGTAAGCGGCGACAACGGCTGGTTCGCTCCCATCAAGCGGACCTACTCCCAGGCGGAGCTGCCGCGCGTGGACTTCGCGAATTCCGACCGGCTGGAGAGCCTGATGCGCGCCGGCCGCATCTATCTTTCGCTGCAGGACGCCATCGCGCTGGCGCTCGAGAACAACCTCGATATCGAGCTGGCGCGCTACGGGCCGCGCGTCGCGGATTCGGACGTTTTGCGCGCCAGCGCCGGCCAGTTGCTGCGCGGCATCAACACGGGCATCCGGGGGGGACCCTCGGGAGCGGGCGGGGGCGGAGTCCTGCAAGGCGCGGATCTGCTGGGCACGGGCGGCGGCGGCGGTGGAGGCGGCGGCGAAGGCGGCATTCTGAGCGGCATCACCATCCAATCCGTGGGCACTGCCATTCCCAACCTCGATCCGGTTGTCTTCAGCGGCATTACCTTGGGCCACTTCACGCGTCCGCTGACCAGCCGCTTCGTCACCGCGACTCAATCCAACTTCCTGGTCTCCGAGAACAAAATCTACAATTTCGGAGTGCAGAAAGGGTTTCTCAGCGGAACCACCGTGACTCTGGGAATGAACAACAACAGCCTGTCGCAGAACTCGCCCAACAACGACTTCAACCCTCTCACGAACGCCAGTCTGGGGGTGGAGATCCGGCAGCGCCTGTTGCAGGGTTTCGGCCGCGGGTTGAACTCGCGCCAGATTCGCATCGCGAAAAACAACCGCTACATATCCGACCTGGTGTTCCGGCAGCAGGTGATGGCCACCGTGACCAACGTCGTCAACCTTTATTACGAGCTGGTTTCCCTGAACCAGATTCTGGAAGTGCGGCGGCAGGCCCTCGCGCTCAATGAGAAGCTGTACGACGACAACCGCAAGCAGGTCCGGATCGGAACACTCGCGCCCATCGAGATCGTGCGCGCGGAAGCCGAGGTTGCGGCCAGCCAGCAGGATGTCACCAACGCCGAGACGCAGGTGCTGCAACAGGAGACGATTCTCAAGAATGTCCTCTCGCGCACCGGCGTCGACAGCCTGGCGGTTATCGATGCCCGCATCATTCCCACCGACCGCATCGACGTTCCCCAAGCCGAGATCATCGAGCCGGTCCAGGATCTGATTGTGAAGGCGCTCGAGATGCGGCCGGACCTCGAACAGAGCCAGATGCAGATTGAGAACAGCAAGATCAGCATCAAGGGCACGCGCGCCGCGCTGCTGCCTTCCCTCGATGCCGTCCTCGACTTCACGAACAACGCCCTCGCCGGCCAGGTGAACGCCGTGCCCGTGCCGCTCAACCCGGGCGTGCCCAACAGTCCCCTCGTGTCCCGCGACCGGAGCTCGGTGGACGGATTTTTCCTGGGCGGATACGGCACCGTGCTGTCGCAGTTGTTCGCGCGCAATTTTCCGGACTACTCGCTAAGCTTCCAGTTGAACATTCCGCTGCGCAACCGCGCCGCGCAAGCCGACCTCGCGCGCGACCAGTTGGGCCTGCGGCAGCAGGAGATCCGCGACAGGCAATTGCGCAACCAGATCCGCGTGGACGTTCTCAACGCGATGGTGGCGATGCGCCAGGCCCGCGCGGCATACGACACCAGCGTGAAGGCGCGGATGCTGCAGGAGCAGACGGTCGCGGCGGAGCGGCGCAAGTATTCGCTCGGCGCGTCGAGTATCATAAATGTAATCATCACCCAGCGCGACCTGGCTGCCCGCCAGTCGGCGGAAGTGCAGGCGCTGAGCACATACGCGCGGGCGCGAACGCAGCTCAATCAGGTCACCGGCGATGTTCTGAAAGCGCATGACGTGTCGGTGGAAGAGGCGTACGCAGGCATGGTGAAGCGCGAGCCGAGCCGGCTGCCGGTGCTCGACCCCGGCGTGAAGTAGACAATTTGAATTCAATCATGATTCGACTGGAAAACATTGAAAAGGCGTTCTCCCACGGAGTGAGCAAGACCTTCGTGCTGAGGCGCATATCCCTGGAAATCAGGGAGGGCGACTTTGTCTCCATCATGGGGCCGTCTGGCGCCGGCAAGTCCACCCTCCTGCACATTCTGGGCATGCACGACAGCGCATGGACGGGCGAGTATTATTTTTCGGAGCAGCCCGTCCACAAGATGGACAGGAAGCGGCGCGCGGAGCTTCACAAGAAATACATCGGCTTCGTCTTTCAGAGCTATCACCTGCTGGACCATCTGACGGTGGCCGAGAACCTGGACATGCCGCTCTCCTACCGGGACGTCAGGAAGTCCGAGCGGGAGAGCCTGGTCTGCGACACTCTGGACCGCTTCCATATTGTGGGGAAACGCGACCTGTTCCCGAATCAGCTATCCGGCGGGCAGCAGCAGCTTGTGGCGGTGGCGCGCGCGATGATTGCCAAACCGGCGATGATCCTCGCGGACGAGCCAACCGGGAATCTGCACTCGGCGCAGGGCAAGGAAATCATGGAGCTGTTCCGGAAATTGAACGAGGACGGGACTACCATCATTCAGGTCACCCACTCGGAGGTCAACGCGTCTTATAGTCACCGCACGATCCAGCTTCGGGACGGCTGGGTGGTGGACTGAGAACGGCAGCTATCAGCGCTCAGCTATCAGCGCTCAGCTTTCGCGAGAGCCCTTTGTTGTAGGCAGGGCTGAGTGCTGAATGCTGAGTGCTGAAAGCTTCCTGTCACTCCTTCTTCCGCAATTGGAGGTCGAAGGTCAGCGTGACCGTGTCGCCGACCGTCATCCCCGCGCCGGACTGCAGAGGCCGGTTCCAGGTCAGGCCGAAGTCCTTGCGGTTGATCCGCGTAGTCGCCGTGCCGCCGATCTTGACGTTGCCTTGTCCGTCCTTCACTTCGCTGTCGAAGCCCTCCGCTTCCAGGACGACCTCCTTCGTGACCCCGTGAAACGTGAGATCGCCAGTAATGCTGAACCGGCCCGCTACGGCGCTCTTCACCGATGTGGAGCGGAACGTCATGGTGGGAAATTTCTCCGCGTCGAAGAAGTCGGCACTTCTCAAATCAGCATCGCGCTTCGCATTATTGGTATCGATGCTGGCCGCCGGAACGCTTACTTCGATTCGGGTTGCGGCGGAATTAGCCGCATCGTACACCACGGCGCCCGTCATGGGACCCAGCGTGCCCTTCACGTTGGTGATCATCATGTGCCTGACCGAGAACTCGGCGGTCGAGTGCGCGGAATCGATGGCCCATTCGGCGGCCGGACCCAGTCCGGCGGCGAGAGTGGCGAATGCGAGAAGGAATGTCTTCATTGCAGAAGGCCCAGCCTTCCTCTTTGTGTTAGATTACACCGCATGAAGCTAACCATTTTACCGCTGCTCTTCTCGCTGACCGTCCCGCTCTACTCTCAGGTCTTTACGTTTACGCGGGAACAGATGGTTCAGTACACCGCCAAGAACCCCTACGAGCGCTTTGACGACGGGCGGCCGAAAGTCCCCGACTCCCTTCTGGAGAAGGTCAAGGGATTGACCGCGGAGGATGTGTTCGGAGTTCTGCAGGGCGCGCAATTCCAAAACCAGTTCGAGGGGAACTTCCGCCTGCTGCATCCGGGACGGAAGCTGGTGGGCCGCGTCGTTACGGCGCAGTTCATGCCGCTTCGTTCCGACGTGGCGGACGTCGCGGAAGGCGCCGCCAAGGCCAAGGGTCTCGCGCGCAGTCCCAATCAGCGCGTGATCGACATGCTGCGGCCCGGCGACGTGATTGTCGTCGATTTGTTCGGGAAGATCGAGAACGGCACCTTCGTCGGTGACAACCTTGCCACGGCCATCCATGCGGCTACGAAGACGGGCTTTGTGATTGACGGCGCCGTTCGCGACCTGGAAGGCATTTATCCTCTGGAGATGGCCGGTTACTTTCGCGGCGTGCATCCCACGGCGATCGGCAACGTGATGCTCACCGGGGTCAATGTGCCCGTGCGCATCGGCAATGCGACGGCGATGCCCGGCGACGTCGTGCTCGGCGACCGCGAAGGCGTCTACTTCATCCCGCCCCACCTCGTCGCGCCGGTTGTCGAAAGGGCCGAGGAGACGCGCATCCACGACGACTGGACCAAAGCCAAGTTCCAAACCGGCAAGTACAAGTCGAGCGAGCTCTATCCGCGCCCGAGCGATCCGGCGCTAATAAAAGAATACGAAGAGTACAAGAAGAGCAAGCTGGGCAAGTAGCCCCGGCTTCCTACTTCACGGTGAGAGCGTACGCGCCGCCTCCGCTGTAGTTTGGCGCAATTTGCAGATGATACGTGTCGCCAGGTTTCGTCTCGAACTCATACCGGACGTTTGCCCCGGCGCTGCCCGCCGCCTCTCCAATGGGCGCTTTGTCCCCATCGGAAGCCGCCACGCGTACACCCAGCGTGCCCGACCGGTTATCGACCGTAATCGAAGTCTTCGCGGCTCGCGCACGAAACTTGTAGAAATCCTGGTCCTGCGCATCCATGATATTGGCTTCGATGGTGCCTCCGGCTTCGATCTCTCTTGCCGTCAGAATCGTATCGTTCGCTTCCCATTCATCGAAGCTGCGCGTTGGCTCTACGGTGAGTGAGTACGCTCCGCCACCCGAATAGTGCGGCTTCACTTCTATGTAATGCTCAGAGTTCGGCGTGGACGGGAAGAGATACGTGACGTCGGCGCCGGCCGCCCCTGAAGTCTCGCCGATTGGCGCCTTCGCGGCGTCCCTGGCGCCCACGTACGTACCCAAGGTCGTCGAGCGGTTCCGAAGTGTGACCCGCATATAATCGCGCGGGCCGGCGGGTGTTCTGAACTTGAAGAAGTCCGCATCGTTGTCAAGAAGAGTGGAGTATACGGCTGTTCCCATCGGAATCGCGGCGGCTGTCAAAACGGTGTTGTTGCCCGTGAAGTTTGCGAGCAACTGCCGGCCCTGCGCCACCAACTCGTTGGATGGGTCCGCGCTGGCTGCCTGGCTGTAGACCGACTCTGCTTCCGCTCCTTTCCCGGCGAGCGCAAGAGCGGTGCCGAGGTCTGCCAGCAGGGACGGCACTTGCACCTTTCCGGCCGCCTCTCTGAGCAGTGGAATGCCGTCGTCATAGCGCTTCTGCTGCAGCATCTGGAGCGCCTGTTCAATCTGTTTGCGGACTTCCGGCGGCAGCGCCTCTCCTGTCTTCTCGCGGTACTCCCGTTCCACGACGTTGATCTGTTGAAAATTGACGTCGTGCGAGTCGCGACTGAGGCTGACGCTGATACCGGACGACGATTCCTTGTCGAGCAGCGACGGAATCAGACCGATGCCGGCTACGATGACCGGCACCGCAATCGCCCCCGACCACCAATACTTCTTCGCGTAGTCAATCGTTCGTGTTTTGCGGTTGGAACCTCTGTCCGAAGGTTCCGGGAGCTGCATACCGGGTTGCGCGCCAGGACTCATGCGCGGAATATTACCTAACGGTTCGATCCAGCGCAAGGACCCTAACGAAGTTGCTAACTGCGCCTACGAAATCGGCAGGTCGTTCACGATGCAGAACGGCCAGTAGTCGTTTCCATGATGCGTGGTACCCTCGCTCACCACCGTGTTGTCCGTGGCGAAAAGGTGGATGATGTACGCGCAGCGCTCACCCCGATAGATCTTGGGATACGGAGGCGGGACGTACACCGCCGGCGGCGGGCCGGCGTCGAGCGCGCTGACCAGGTCCCAAATAGCGAGCACGCCCACATCATTCGGCGCAGCCGGCAAGGCCGGCAGTTCGTTCGGGACGCGGAGCGTGTTATCCGCGATCGTGATGTTGTCGGTGACGTATGGGCCGCCATCCTTGGCAAAATCCACGGAATAGTGGTCGAAGTTGCTGTTAGGCCTCAACCAGCTTGGTTCGGTATCCAGGATCAGGGGATCCCAGGCACGTCCATTGATGTCAGCCGTCGTCCCAAGGAACTGCGATAAGCTCAGCTCCTCGCACGCGTCCAGAGCGATGCCGCCGGTGATCGCCATCCCCGTGATGTCTACCTGGATGTCGCGGTTGTCCAGCCACACCGTCGCCGAATCATACAGCTCCTCGATCACGCCGCCGCCTATAGGCTCGTGCCTAACGCGAAGCCGGACCGTATAGCGGCCGTTCAGAGGTGGCGTGCCCCAAGCCGACTCCGCGGTGCGCCGCACGTTGTGAAGGATATTCGGAAGCGCCAACAGGCAGGTGGCGTTGATCCAGATACGCGTCAGCCGGCCGTTTAGCACGAAATTGGGCCGGTTAGCCGGCCAGCACCAGTACCAGCGCGGATGTGCAGGATCCGCTATGCCGAATGGGAGCGGCGGCTTGATGTCCAGCCACGGGCCGGCAGCGTCCTGTTCCGGTGGCGGGTCGCAGGCCGGCGGCGGACCGGGCGCCGGCGGCGGGGGGCCCTGGGGCGAGGGGCCGAGGTTGCACGTGGCCTGCCTGTACTGCAGGACGTACTCCGTCATCTCCCGCCCGCAGCCCCAGAAGTCGGCGCTGCCCACCACATGGATGGATCCTCCCAGGGAGGTCGAAGGGGCGTCGGCTGCGGCGTCCGCCTTAACGAACTTGAGCAGTTCCGTCGGGTCAATCGGGTGCAGACCCACCACTCGCGCCGGGACCTGCCCCACCAAGTCGATCACCACGGGCGACCGGTGCAGCGAGAACGTCGTGAAGGCGAAGAGCGGGCCGCCGAGGCCGTTGACCGTCAGCCGCACGTCGTACTCATCGGGCTCGAGGTTCGTCAGGAAGGCCAGCGGCTCATTAAACCGCGCGGTGGCATGGTCCGGCGTCACACTGGCCGGCGAACAGTCGGGGTAGACCACCCCGCTCTGGATCCAGACAGCACTGGCGATCGGCTTGTACTCGATCCGGTAGCTGGCAAAGCCGCCACCCCCTGCCGTGCCCACAATGGTTACCCCGGCAAGGCTGCAGGCAACCACAGGCTGCACGCCCACGCAGGCCGCGGGGACCGCTGCCGCAGGACTGGTGATCGCCGCCACCAACTGGTCCGGCGCCCTCTCCGTCGGTTTGATCTGTACCCAGCACTCTTTGACGTTTCCCCACACCGGGATGAAGTTGGGGCCGTTGGGCACCTGCTGCCAGGAGAGGATGGCCCGCACCTTGACGATATAGGGCCGCTGGCAGTTGGCGCGCAGCGCACGGAAGCGCCGGCCCAGAGCGTAGCACAGGTGGAACTGCCGCACCTGGGGGATGTCGTGGACATTGACTCCCGCTACCCCAACGTCCTCGTTGAAGTCCACGAAGTCTCCGTCCCCGTTCCAGTCGATGAAGAAGCGCACATACTCGTAGCTACCTGGACTGCATAAATCGCCCAGGAAGCCATAGGGTAGCTTGACCTCCAGAATGGCTTCCAGGAAGTTACGCTCCGGGTAGAGGCCAATGCACTTCAATTCCTCGTAGCGTGTGTCGCCCTTAATGGGATTGACCGGCTGAAGGTCTGAAATGGGTAGCGTGCCGAAGTAATTTGGGTTTGCCTTGAGCAGCTCCAGGAACTGGGCGCGTTCTCTCTCAACCGGTGGCGTTGTGCCTGGCTGGTTGGGCTCTTTCCCGGGTCTAACTTTCCTCGGATTGTCTTTCTCTGCTGCTTTCTCTGCTGCCTCCTGAGCCACGATGCCTAGAACTCGGCCCTCGACCGGGTCGATCTGGATCCAGCATTCGAGCACATTACCCCAGATAGGGACAAAGTTCCAGTCTCCCGGCGGGGGCACGATCTCCCAGGAGAGGATGGCCCGCAGCTTGACGATATAGGGGTCCCGGCAGTCGGCAAGGAAAGGCCGGAACGGGCGGGGCACCGCAAAGCACAGGGGATGTTCTCTCACCTGCGGGACGTCGTGGACATTGACCGCGGCCACCCCGACGTCCTCGTTCAAGTCGCCAAAGTCGCCGTCGTTGTCCCAATCGATGAAAAAGCGCACATACTCGTGGCTGCCAGGCGAACACTTGTCGCCCAGAAAGCCGAAGGGCAGCTTGACCACGATGGTGGCCTCTAACAAATTTCTCTCCGGCCATAACCCCACACACGTAAGTTCTTCGTAAGCGGTGTTGAACTTAATGGGCTGCACCACCGGAAGATCCACGCCAGACACGGTACCGAAGTAGTTTGGGTTGTTAGCCAGGAGCTTATGGACGGCCAGGCGCTCGTTCTTGAAGAGTTCACGTTCTTGAGGTGAGTTGTTCATGAGATGTCCGCGTTCCTTTCGCTACAGGCGCTACTGGAGCGACCCGGTTCCTGCCCTTTCAGACGTTCGTTTTAGTACATGTTCCTAGAGGAACAGCAACGCCGCCAACACCTGGCCGCGTTTTTCCTTGATGGCTGGTAGATACGTCAGCAAGCTGCCGGGCCGCTTTCGGCCAGCTTGGGCGGACGCTTGGGGCGTGAAACAGGAGAAAGCGGCGAATCCAGTGTAGGCTGCGCGGTATGGCGCCTGTAATGCCGGATTCGTTGGGCTTCCACACACATTCATATGCCCTCGAACTAGGCTGGCCGAGAAAACAGCCTCGGCGGCGACCGACGATACCCGGTGGAGTTGTTCATGCCGCTTGGCAGAAACTACTGGCGCCAGCGGCCGAAACAGGTTCATTATGCTCCCGCTCAATTTATGGGTCAATGGCGGAATTCGCCACGCGCGAGCAAATTACGGTCGCGCGGAGCGTCTCTTCGGCCAGGTGCCTCCGTATCATGCTGCACCGTCAACGTCGCGCGGTCGCCAGCGCCGATTGCCGGGTTCTTCGTTAAAATTGACTAACGAGGCTTCACACTCGGCCGGACGGCTTCACTGGACGCTTATGAGCAAAGAGATTCTGGGCATTCACCACATCACGGCGATTGCCGGCGATCCTCAGGCCAACATCGACTTTTATTCGGGAACGCTTGGCTTACGGCTGGTGAAACTGACCGTCAACTTCGATGACCCGGGCACCTATCACCTCTACTACGGGGATGGAGTGGGAACTCCCGGTACGATCATCACGTTCTTTCCATGGCCCAACGCACCCAGAGGACGTCATGGCACGGGCCAGGTCACCGAAACAGCCTTCGCAATTCGCGCCGATGCGCTTTTGTTTTGGATAGACCGTCTGACGGAGCAGCGCATTCCCTTTGCCGGTCCGTTGCAGCGCTTCGGAGAGGAAGTGATTTCGTTCGCGGATCCCGGAGGGTTGAAGGTCGAGCTGATCGCCAGCGCAGGCATCCTCCCGGAAAGAGCGTACAAAGGCGGCGTAATTCCCCTGCGGTATGCCATTCACGGGTTCCATAGCGCCACGTTGTCGGAAGAGGGCTATCGGAAAACGGCCGCGCTCCTGACAGACACACTGGGCTTCGAAATGACGAATCAGGAAGCGAATCGCTTTCGGTATACGGCCGGTTCCGGAAAGCCGGGCGCGATCGTGGACGTTCTTTGCGCACCGGAGGAGTCGCGCGGAAGCGTGCTGGTTGGCACGGTTCACCACATCGCGTGGAGAACCGCGGACGATGCGCAACAGCGCGAGTGGCTCAATGACCTTATTGGCCTGGGTTACAACGTATCTCCCGTTATGGATCGAAAGTATTTTCATTCGATCTACTTTCGCGAGCCCGGCGGCATTCTCTTCGAGATCGCGACGGACTCGCCAGGTTTCGCGGTGGATGAGCCGCCGGCGCAGCTTGGCGCGAGCCTGGTGCTCCCAGCATGGCTTGAGCCGGCACGCGCCCGGCTGGAGACCATTCTGCCGCCTCTGAAAATACCGACCCCGGCTCAATCGGCGTGATGGCGGATTTAGGGTTCATACATCGTTTCATAGCGGCCGCGGAGGACGGCCCATCTGTTACGCTTTTGCTCCTGCACGGCACCGGAGGGAATGAGCACGACCTGCTTCCACTGGGTCAGACCCTGCTGCCTGGCGCGGCGCTGCTGAGCCCCCGGGGCAAAGTGCTGGAGAACGGCATGCCGCGATTCTTTCGCCGCATTGCCGAAGGTGTCTTTGACGTCGAGGATCTAAAAGCCCGTACCCATGAACTCGCGGCTTTCATCGCGGCCGCGCGCCGGGAATACCGCTTGACCGGCAAGATGATTGCGATTGGCTACTCAAATGGCGCCAATATAGCGGCAAGCCTCATGCTGTTGCATCCTGGCCTGCTCGCGGGTGGAATACTTCTCCGTGCGATGACGCCGTTTGTGCCGGAGGAGCCGCCAGTTCTTCAGGGAACGCGCGTGCTGCTTGCCGCCGGCCAGCGAGACCACGTCGTGCCCGTGGACCAAACAAGGCAGCTCGCCGAGATCCTTGAGCAAGCGGGAGCGGAAGTATTGCTCCACTGGCATGATGGCGGCCACGAACTCGCCCAGGACGATATGATCGCCGCGCAACACTGGCTGACAATGTGGAGAACATCGGCGAGCGGCCTTTTATAGCAGATGAACTGCTCGGCTTCGCGTCATAAAGTACTTGACGCAGCCGAATACAGGCACTATTCTGAAGCTGTGATCACACCAGTGAGTCTCGAGTCCCGGGCCGCCGAGAATCTCCGTTACATACGCGAGACCATCGAGCGCGCGAACACGTTCACTGCCGTACCCGGTTGGGGAGGGCTTTGGATGGGTGTCACCAGCATAGCGGCCGGAGTGCTCGCCAGCCGCCAAGCCGACTTTTCGGGCTGGTTGCTCATCTGGCTCGCCGAAGCGTCTGTCGCTTTGACGATCGGTATCGTCGCGCTCCGGCTCAAGGCCCGGGCGACCGGACAGGTTCTCTGGTCGAGGCCGGCACGCAAGTTTGCTCTGGCGTTTGCACCGCCAGTGGCGGCCGCCGGGGTGCTCACGGTCGCACTGTGGCGCGCCGGAGCAGGCGCGGTGATACCCGGCACGTGGTTGGCGCTCTATGGAGTGGCGGTCATGGGTGCGGGCGCATTCTCTGTTCCTGCGGTTCCAACGATGGGCGTTGGCTTTCTCGTGCTGGGCTGCATTGCTCTGCTGCTGCCGTCATTCGGCAATCTGGCGTTAATTTGTGGCTTCGGTGTCATGCATATCGTGTTCGGGCTAATTATCACAAGGAGGCACGGTGGCTAAGGCAAACGCCGCTCGTAATAGCCCCGGCGCGGCGCCGCATGTACCGTCGCGGAATGCGGAACAGCCGGACCGCCTGATTCACGAACATGTGCGGCTCGGCATGATGAGTGCTTTGGCCGCTAACGACGCTCTTACCTTTGTCGACATCAGGAACATTCTGCAAACTACTGACGGTAACATTAGCGTCCATGCCCGCAAGCTGGAACAAGCCGGATACATTCGGTGCACCAAAAGCTTCCAGGACCGCGTGCCCCGAACGGAATTCGCCCTCACCGCGGCTGGTCGTCGCGCGCTCAACCGATACCTCGATCACATGGAGGCCCTCATCCGGGCTGTCCGCGACCGCTGAGGAAATCATGAACCGACTGAATTTCCACTGCGCCATCATCATGGATGGCAACGGCCGCTGGGCCGAGGCTCGCGGCCTGCCCCGCATCGCAGGCCACCACCGCGGCGCTGACGCCGTCCGCGTCGCTGTCGAGACGGCCCCCGCACTCGGCATCACAGACCTGACGCTCTACGCGTTCTCGAGCGACAACTGGAAGCGTCCTGCCGACGAGGTTTCGGCGCTGATGGAGTTGCTGGCGCGATATCTTGAGACTGAAGCCGCAAATTGCGCACGGGAAGGCGTTCGACTCAGTGTCATCGGGCGCCGGGACCGACTCTCCGCTACCTTGCGGCGCCTGATCGAAAGCGTCGAGAGGCGCACGGCTGCCGCGGAGAATTTGCATGTCCGTCTTGCGATTGACTATTCGTCTCGGGACAGTCTTTTGCGAGCGGCGGAGGCGTGTTCGGGGCACCCCCTGACGCGAGAATCCCTGGCGGCCCAGCTTCCCGCCCCCGACGTCGACTTACTGATACGGACTGCCGGGGAGCAGCGCCTCAGCGATTTTCTGCTTTGGGAATGCGCTTACGCTGAGTTTGTTTTCACCGACCGGATGTGGCCCGACTTTGATGCAAACGATCTGCGCGCAGCAGCAGAGTTGTTCCGAAGCAGGAAGAGACGGTTCGGTGGATTACCCTCCGCCAGCCGGGAAGTGCTGAACGGCAGGCACCTTCGTGCAGGTGGCCATCACGATCGAGGCTCGAAGTCGTGACAGCTCCATACGAACTGATCGTAGCATCTCCTATGCGTTGCGTCGCATAGGTGGGAACTAGCTCACACGCACGTTCGCGGGAAATAACGCCGCTCCTTCCCGTGTAACGCTAGGCAGGCCATCGAGACCGATCTCCCGGAGTCGTGGGAAACCGGCCGCATAGGCCCAGAAAAGCTGCGTTGAAAGATCTTACCTTCCGATGAAGGCCGCATCCGCCAGGCTGGGTAGCGATTCCGACAGTGCGACGCGCTGCCGATTCAATACCGCAGTTTCCTCCGCTACGAAGTTAGACGGCGGGAATGGCGATCCCACCTCCCCTTGTGGCAAGTTCGTCAGTTTTTCCATGATCGATTGATAGAGTTGGCGTACTGCTTGTTGCTCCGGAGGAAGGTACCAACGGTTCAAGGAATCCGCCATCTTCCTGAACTGCGCAATCAGTCGATCTCGGGGTATGTTGCGTCCGCCTGCGTCGGATAGCGTTTCGATCGCCGTCTCCACCGCCAGCAGCATATTGCTCCGGCGTAATATCAGCCGCGTCAGCAAGGCCGCGTCGCCAGTGGTGGCTCCGTCGGCGAAAATTCCGGCAGTGACTACCGGCTCCTCCAGAGTATGTCCGCCAAAAACAGCCGAACGGCGTCTGCCGAGAGGGCCCAGATGCCCCCTCGACATCACCACGCGCTCCTCGCGCGCCAGCAGCGGCCTCGCAGGCCGCCCGGACCTGGAGAACGGCACATCATCCTTTTTCGGGCCGTGCATCTGACCTCCAGCCGAGCGTTTGCCGCAATGGACCGCCCGGTCGAATACGGCACCGGAAATTAGCGATCATGGAATTACGTCCACCTCCTCGTTACCCTTCATGTGAGCGTGTCGAAGCTTCTCGGCTCGCTCAACGCGGTGACCGCCAAACGAGCCAACCTGCTCGTCAGGAGGACCGGCCGACCTTTCTGCCAGGACGAGAGCTATGACCATCCGGTTTGCAGTGGCGACGAATTCCGCCGCATACAGCGGTACAGCCTGCTGGCAACAAGACCGGAGGAATACCCGTGGTCCACAGCGCCAGGCGGCCGGGGAGGCCGCCGCAGCCCGAGGGGCTACCCCACAAACCTGGAAACGTGGTGCGCGGAACGACCTTACCTTCCAATGAACTCCGCATCGGCTAAACTGCCAGGAAACCTTTTGCAATCACCGCGGATAGCCAAAGATATTTCCCGTCCCTGCAACCGCGTGCACCTCGCCGCCCTTTGCCAGCCCGGCTCGGTTCCGTAGACTGAAATTGGCCACGGAAAAACAGGCAGAAGTTCTTTGCGGTTACGGAGTTAGAGAATTTTGCCGAACAAAGCCAATTTGCCTGCTCGCTGAGCGCCGTCCCCTTGCAACAGCACCATCTCGACAGGAACGCCAGCGGGTTTGCTACGATCTGCTACAGCGCAATGAAAGACACGAAAGCACCCTCCACCCTGCTCGACTTGCTGCAAGCAGCGCCGGGCACTCAGACCGCGATCCTGCTTCCGGAAACGGGGACCCGCATCAGCTACAGCGCGCTGCGCGAGCAAGTAAAGCGCATGGCCGACAGCCTCGCGGGCCATGGCATCGGTCACGGCGACCGCGTGGCCATGGCTCTGCCTAACGGGCTGCCGACCATCGTCTCCTTCCTGGCTGCCTCCATCGCCGGAACCGCGGCGCCCTTGAATCCCGGTTATCGCCAGGACGAGTTTTCCTTCTACATGGAGGACACATCCGCGAAGATCCTCATTGTTCCCCCCGAGGGAGCCGACGAGGCGCGCCGCGCGGCCGAGGGCAAGGTGCGCGTGGTGGTTGCGGACATGGCATCTGAGAACGAAGTCCGGATCGAGCCGCCGCCCGTTTCCCGCTCCGCGGCGCCGCCCGCGCCGGAGGATGTCGCGCTCGTCCTGCACACCAGCGGCAGCACCGGCAGGCCGAAGCGCGTACCGCTGATGCACTTGAACCTTTCCATCTCCGCGCGCAACGTCGCCAACACCTACGCTCTCACCGGCGAAGACGCCGCACTGTGTGTAATGCCGCTGTTCCATGTTCACGGCCTTGTCGCCTCTACGCTCGCCACGTTGCTGACCGGAGGAACGGTTGTGGTTCCCTCGCGCTTCAATCCGCTTTCTTTCTGGCGCACAGTGCGCGACTGCGGAGCTTCCTGGTACTCCGCGGTTCCGACCATCCATCAGCTCGCCCTCGCCCGCACCGGCGGCCGGCGGCCGGAGGGTATCGAACGCCTTCGCTTCGTCCGCTCTTGCAGCGCGGCGCTGCCCGTGGACATCGGGCGCAAGATGGAAGAGTTGTACGGCGTGCCGGTTCTCGAGGCTTACGGCATGACCGAGGCGTCCCACCAGATGGCCTCGAATCCGCTGCCGCCCGCGCCACACAAGCTGGGTACGGTGGGTCCTGGCACCGGTGTTCGCATCTCCATTCTGGGTCCGGGCGGGAAGCATCTCGGCCCGGACGAACTGGGCGAGGTGGTCATCCAGGGACCGAACGTTATCGGCGGCTACGAAAACAATCCCGAGGCAAACGCCAGCTCCTTTCTGGAGGGATGGTTCCGGACGGGTGACCAGGGCGTGCTCGACGCGGACGGCTTCTTGCGTCTGACCGGCCGCCTCAAGGAGATGATCAACCGCGGCGGGGAGAAGATCGCGCCGCTCGAGATCGACGACGTGCTGCGCTCGCATCCCGCCGTGAACGAAGCCGTGTCCTTCGGCACGCCGCATCCAACCTGGGGCGAGGAGGTGGCCGCCGCGGTCGTGCTTTCGGGACCTGCCACCGAGGCCGATCTGTTGGCCCACTGCCGGGAGCGCATGGCCGACTTCAAATGCCCGAAAAAGATTTACTTTGTGGAAGCGATTCCCCGGACGGCCACAGGGAAAATTCAACGGCTGAACGTAGCCTCCCATTTCGCGAAAGCGGCCTCATGAAATTTGTCATCGCCGGCGCCGGCGCAATTGGAGCATACATCGGCGCTCGCATGGCGCGGGCTGGCTACGACGTCACTCTCTTCGCGCGTGGCGCCCACTTGCAGGCCATGCGGCGAAACGGCGTACGCGTCCTCAGCCAGGAAGGCGACTTCGAGGCGCGCCCCACGGTGGAGGGCGAACTGGGCTCAATCGGACCCGCGGACGTCGTCATCCTCGGAGTGAAGGCCCACAGCCTTCCCGCGCTTGCGCCAAGACTTTCCCCGTTGCTGGGACCGGAGACCGTCGTCGTCAGCACGCAAAATGGCATTCCCTGGTGGTACTTCCAAAACTTCGGAGGAGAGTGGAACAATCTGCGCCTGGAACGCATCGATCCAGGCGGCATCATCTCCTCGGCCATTGACGCCTGCCGCGTCGTCGGGTCCATTGTCTACTTCTCCACGGAGATTGTTGAGCCGGGCGTGATTCGCCACGTGGAGGGCAACCGGATCTCGCTCGGCGAGCCGGACGGCACGCGTTCGGAACGGTGCCGCAAATTGGCCGAAGCGCTGATCGCCTCCGGACTTCGCAGCCCCGTGACGGCGCGCATCCGGCAGGAGATTTGGGTCAAGCTTCTGGGCAACATTGCCTTCAATCCCATCAGCGCTCTCACCCGCGCCACGCTGGCCGGGATGGTTCGAGATCCCGCCGTGTGCGGCCTGGTACGGAGTATCATGACTGAGACCGGGGAGATCGCGAAGCGCCTGGGCATGGATCTGCCGGTTTCCATCGAGCAGCGGATTGCGGGCGCCGGGAAGGTCGGCGAGCACAAGACCTCGATGCTTCAGGATCTCGAGGCGGGCCGGCCATTGGAGCTCGAGGCGGTCGTGGGAGCGGCGCTCGAGTTGGGTGAACGGCTGCACGTGCCAATGCCGCACACCCGGGCCGTCTATGCGTGTACAAAGTTGATGGCCGAATGCAGAGGGAACTGAAGCAAGACGGAGAGGATACGCAATGACAAGCCGGTGGTTGCAGTTGTTGAGCGCGGTCCTGGCGATGGTCATGATCGCCAACCTGCAGTACGCCTGGACCTTGTTCGTCAGACCGATTCAGGAAGGCACCAACTGGACGCTTTCGCAGATCCAGTGGGCATTCACGCTCTTCATTATTTTCGAGACGTGGATCATGCCCCTGGAGGGTTGGCTGATCGACCGCGCGGGTCCGCGCCTTTTCCTCAGCGTGGCAGGCGTGCTGTGCGGGATCGGCTGGTCGGCCCTCGGCATGGTGGAGAGTCTCGGCGCCTTCTATGTCTTCTACTCGATTGCCGGGGTCGGCGCCGCCTTTGTATACAGCGGCGCCATCGCCACGGCCCTCAAGTGGTTCCCGGACCGCCGCGGCCTCGCTTCCGGACTCATCGCCGCCGGCTTCGGTTCCGGCTCCGCGCTTTTCATTCCGCTGATCGTCTACTGGATCGGGGCCTACGACTACCGCAGCGCCTTCGTGTGGAGCGGCGTCATCCAGGGAGCGATTATCATCCTCGCCGCGCAGGTGCTGCGGAACCCCGACCAGAGAGATTTGAAAGCCGCGGGCCAGCGCGCCGCGGCCCTCAATCCGGCCGTGCGCCGCAATACCGAGCAGTTCACCACGCCGGAAATGCTGCGGACACCGCACTTCTACGGCCTTTATCTCATGCTGGTGATGATGGCCACCGGCGGCCTGATGCTCACGGCGCAGGCCGGTCCCCTGGCGAAAGAGTGGGGCATCAGTCTCTCCGCGCTCACCGTGGCGCTGGCCCTGGATCGCGTGGCGAATGGAGCGGGGCGGGTCTTCTGGGGCTGGATCTCGGATCGTATCGGCCGCGAAACCACCATGTTTGTGGCGTTCACCCTGCAGGCTTTCTTCCTGCTCTGCTTCGCCTGGTTCGGAGGCCGCTCCGGCTTCTTGTTCACAGTGACTCTGGTGCTCACTTACTTCACCTGGGGCCAGATCTTTGCGCTGTTTCCTTCCATCACGGGCGATTACTTCGGGGCGCGCAATTCGGCTTCGAATTACAGCTTCCTGTATAGCGCCAAGGGCGTCGCCTCCATCATCGGCGGCGGCGTGACGGCCATATTGTTCGAGCGGTTGGGAAGCTGGTACGGCCCCATCTACGGGTGCGCCGTCCTGGCGATGCTCGCCGCTCTGCTCTCCCTGATTCTCCGGCGGGCGGCGTTGCCGAGGAAGGCGCAGTCCGCGGTTGCTGTCGCGTGAAACCATGCTGAACGTGCTGTTCCATCACTTCGTCCCCGCTTCCGTGTACGGCGGCCAGACCGCGTTTTCCGCCCTGTCGAAGATTGACCGGGAACTCCGGCAGTGCGACCGCACGGATGCCGCGGCCAGGGTTCTGGAGAGGGCTAAGCCGGACCTGTATGCTCTCCTGCGCGCCCGTTTCGCCTCTCCGTCGGCCCAGGCGCTGGCGCTGAAGATTCTCAACATCTGCTTTGCCCGGCATCACTTCCAGTCCCGCAGCGCATCCGTGATGTCACGGCCGTTCGGGCTCGTCATCGATCCCTCGAACATGTGCCAGCTCGCGTGCCCGGGCTGTGTCCACTCGACCCGCTCGGAAGAGCTGAAACTATTCGACTGGAACAAAGGCACGCTTTCCGAAGACCGCCTCTCCGCGCTGTTGAAACTCTACGGTCCTTACGCGATCGGGGTCTACTTCTGCAATTACGGGGAGCCGCTGCTCAACCTCAATACGCCGAAGCTCATCCGCCTGGCGAAGAGTTATCTGATGGGGACGGCGCTCTCCACGAGCCTCTCCGTGCGGCGGTTCGACGCGGACGCGTACGTTGAATCGGGGCTGGATTTTATGGTCCTTTCGATCGATGGCGCCACGCAGCCCGTCTACGAGCGCTTCCGCCGAAACGGAGACCTGGAGCTCGTTTTCGGCAATGTCCGTAAATTAGTGGAAGCCAAGCGCAGGCTCAACAGGCCCACACCGGTGCTGTCCTGGAATTTTCTGGCATTTGAGCATAACGTGCATGAAATTCCTCTGGCCGAACGCATGGCGCGGAAGCTCGGTGTCGATCAATTCCGGGTGGTGGATCCCTTCGATGTGCGTTGGGACGATCCGGAGATCCGCCCCGCGGCGGTGAAAACGGAAGTCCGGCGATTGAATTGGCTGGCCACCACCGACCTTTCCAAAAACTGGAACCCGTTCCCGGACAGCGTGGACGCCGGCGCGATTGCGCGGGCGTTTGACAGTCCCTGGAACCGAAGCGCCACGGACGACGCGCCAAGCTCGGGCCACACCTGCCACTGGTTGTACAAGAACATGGTGATGGATGCGACGGGCAGGATTATGCCCTGCTGCGGCGCCCCTGGGCCGGACAAAAATCTGGTGTTCGCCGCGTTCGACGGCAACGGCGGCGATCCGTTCAACTCCGAGAAGTATCGTCAGGCAAGGTCGTTCTTCTCGACCGGAGCGGACGTTTCCGGCGACGCTCCGTATTGCACGAAGTGCGAGTGGGACCACACCACCGTGAACATCGGCGGCCCGGAGATCCGGCGCTGTTTCCGCGCGGCCGATGCGGCGTTTTTCGATCGCCGGAGCCTGCGTCTCCTGTCCGCATGGTAAAAGTGCCTTCTGGTGTAGTGCGCCTTCGACAACCGCTCCCTCACGGTCGCGGCTCGGTAAGCTCGTATCATCGTTTTGCTTGCATGCTGAGCCGCGACCAGAGGGAGCGGTTTTTGACCCTTCTGGCCATCCCGCGGTTGCCGGAACAAATGCAACTGACGTAACGTATTCAAAGACGGATGGCCTATTGCAGCCAATGCGGAACCCCGGTCGAAGAGGCGGATCTTTATTGTTCGCGCTGCGGCGCGCGCCAGCCGCGTGCCTCGGCGAGCGACGCGCTGTCCGGCATCAATCCCCGCACGGCCGCCATCCTCTGTTATGTGCCGATAGTGGGCTGGGTCGCGGCCGTGATCGTGCTGGCCGCCGAGAAGTTCCGAAACGATCGCGCCGTGCGGTTCCACGCCTTCCAGGGGCTGTATCTGTTTGTAGCATGGCTGATTGTCGACCAGGTGCTCTCCCCGATGCTGCGCGCGGCGCCCGGGCCGTCGTTCGGCGTCGACAAGATTCTTCACCTGGCTCTGATCGCGATATGGGTCTTCATGATGATCCAGGCCGCCCAGGAACGGCTCTACTCCCTGCCGATCATCGGGGAACTCGCGGAGCGCTCCGTGGCGGAGCGCTGAGCGGCAGGCGTGTTATATTTATACACAAGGATGAATATTTAATCAATGAGGATCGGTATCGCCGGCTACCGGGGTTATAGCGGCGCGGAACTGGTAAAGATCTTATCGAAGCATTCCGGTGTGGAAACGGTGCTGCTGGAACACCGCCAGGACGCGGTGGCGCGTCCGCAACCCAGGGGCGCCATCCGGCTGCCCAAGGCGGCCGCCGCCCCGGAATCGGTTCGCTCGGAAGGCCTGGCCCTGGTGTTTCTCGCCACGCCGGCCGGGGTCTCGATGGATCTGGCTCCCGGCATGCTCGAAGCCGGAGCGCGCGTCGTCGACTTGAGCGGGGCGTTCCGTCTGCGCACGGCCGAGCGTTATCTGCGGTGGTATAAGGAGCCGCATACCCAGCCCGGACTGCTTGCCGAAGCGGCGTACGGGCTGCCCGAGTTCTGCCGGGACCGCATTCGGCAGGCCCGGCTTGTTGCAAACCCCGGCTGCTATCCCACCGCCGCGAACCTCGCCATCCGCCCTCTCATCGACGCCGGAGTGGTCGATCGCGCGGCGGGCATCGTTTGCGACGCGAAGTCCGGGGTCAGCGGCGCGGGAAGAAAGCCCAGCCTGAAAACCAGCTTCTGCGAGGTCGCGGAGAATTTTTCCGCCTATTCGATCCTCGACCACCGGCACGTGCCCGAAGTGCTGCTGGGTTCGGGAATCGAGGAGGCGGAGTTCAGCTTTACCGCCCAGCTCCTTCCGCTCGACCGCGGCATTCTGGAGACGATTTATTTCCGGGCAACCGGCGTTGCCGATGCCGCCGCTCTGCTCGATATTTACGAGAAGCGCTACGCCGGGGAGCCCTTCGTGCGCCTTTACGAGCCGGGTCAGGTTCCCGATCTGCAAAGCGTGGCTCACGCCAATTTCTGTGACATCGGCTTCCGTTTTGACGCTGCTACCGGTCGTGCCGTGGTGGTGAGCGCCATCGATAATCTGGTGAAGGGCGCGGCGGGGCAGGCGGTCCAGAACATGAACCTGATGCTCGGCTTTCCCGAAACCGAAGGTCTCCTGTGAGGGTGCTCGTCAAGCTGGGCGGCACGCTTCTGGATTCGGAAGCGCCGCGGCACAGTTTGGCCGCGCAGGTGACCAAAGCCGCCGGCGAGATGGTGGTCGTACACGGCGGCGGCGCGCAGATGACCCGGTTTCTGGATGAGCGTGGCGTCGAGAGCCGCTTCGTCAACGGGCTGCGCGTAACCACTCCAGACGTGCTGGACGCGGTGCTGAAAGTGCTTGCCGGCAGCGTGAACCAAGAACTGGTGGCGGCCATGGTTCGCGCGGGAGCGAATGCCGTCGGACTGTCCGGCATCGATGCCTGCCTTGCGGAAGCCGAGCAGATGGACCCCGCTCTCGGGTGGGTGGGACGAGTGAAGTCCTGCCGCGGAGAGCTGCTTTCGCTGCTCACTGCCAACGGCTATCTTCCGGTCGTCGCCTGCGTGGCGGGGGACCGCGACGGCCACGTCTATAACGTAAATGCCGACCAGATGGCGGTAGCCTGCGCGGCCGGGTTCGGCGCGCGCCAGCTTTTCTTTCTCACTGACGTGGACGGAGTGCTGGATGCTTCCCGGCAATTGCTGCCGAAGCTCACCATCGCGGACTGTGAGGAACTGATAGCCGCCGGCGTGGCCGTAAAGGGCATGCAGGCCAAGCTGAACGCCGCCATCGCGGCGTTGCGCCAGGGCGTGGAGCAGGTGTGCATCGCGCCCGGCGCGGCTCCCAACGTTGTCGAGCGTCTTCTGGCTGGCGATCCGTCGCTGGGGACGAAAATCGTCGCCGGCGTGGAAGCGCACGCCCTTATTTAATAATCAAAAATAGTCGCTCTCTATTTGAGAGAAATATAATTTGATTTCCACACTATTTGTGTATAATTGAGAACGTTTCAACCGCTGGCGTGCGATTGAAACGGGTCCAACTTCGTTTAGGAGGGACTTTGAAAGCGCAACCTGTCGATGTTAAGTATTCGAGTGGTAGGGTGTTGTTTGGAACCATATTCCGGCCGGGCGGGAAGAAACTGCTCGCCAAAGGCCACGTGATCAGTGAAGAGGACGTGCGGGTCCTCGAATCCGAGGGAATGGAAAAGGTCTGGGTCACGGAACTGGAAGAGGGTGAAGTCGGCGAGGACGACGCCGTCTTGGCCGTGGCTTCCGAGATGGGGTGCGGATGCTGCGAGATTCGCCTGGCCGCGGGAGGCCGCGCCAATCTGCTGGCGACCGAGAACTGTTGCGTGCTGGTCGACGACGAGCTGTTGAAGCAGTTGAATTGCACCGCCAGCGTCGTGATTGCCACCTCCTTGAATTTCAGCTATGCGGCCGCGGGCCAGCGGGTAGCCACGGTGAAGAGCGCGCCCTTCGCCGTGGCGCAATCGCAAATTGACACCCTGATCTCGATCTTGAAAGAGCGCGGCCCTATCCTGCAGGCCAGGCCGGTCCGGTCGCCTACCATTGCCGTTCTCTACACGGACCCCTCCAGCGGCGATCGCGCGCGGCAGCTCTTCGAGAGCATCATGCGGCAGCGCTTGGAGCGCTTCGGAGCGACCCCGAACTTCCTGCTCACGGCAGTGGAGGAAGAAACGTCGGTAAGCCGCGCCCTGCAGCACCTGGTGCGCATGAAGCCCTCGGTTGTACTGGTAGCCTCCACCACCGCTCCCGCCGGCCCCGAAGATGTCGTCGGCCGCGCCATGACCAAGGTTGGCAGCCAGATGGAGCGTTTTCTCGCGCCCGTCGAACCGGGCAACCTGCTGCTGCTGGCATACAAGGACGACGTTCCGATCGTCTCGGCTCCCGGTTGTTTCCGTTCGGCCAAGCCGAATGTTGTGGATCTGGTGTTGCCGCCGCTGCTGGCCCGCTATCACGTCACGGGCTGGGAGGTGGCCTGTTTGGGCCACGGCGGTCTTCTGGGTTAAGTTCTCCTCCACTCTGGGCCGTAACCTCCGAACGGCCGAGAGTGCTCCTCAACCGGGCGCCGGCCGGCGCCCGGTTTTTTCAAAGAATCTACTCCTACAAGGGCTGAGTGGGGTGGGCTTTAGCCCAATGCCACTTAGTTTTCTCAAACGAGTTTGACA
>JBBDWK010000059.1:0-25028 GCA_040902885.1 Bryobacteraceae bacterium
AGGATGTCCCACAAAAACATTCTACATCAGTTTTGCTTCTTATAACACAGTAGTACTAACGCTTGCGGAAAATCAGGATGTGCTGGCGCGGCAGCGCATCCGAGACCTTCTCCAGCCTGAATCCTTCCGGCTCGATCTCGGCCTGAACTTCCTTCACGGTCATTTTGTGCTCCAGCCTTATGGGAACGGCCGGGTCTTCCTTGCGGTATTCGAGCAGCACCAGCCTTCCGTTCGCTTTCAACGCATCGCCCATCTTGCGCAGCATCCGCTGGGGCTGGGAGAATTCGTGGTAAACATCCACCAGCAGGATCAGATCGATGTGTCCCGCCGGAAGTTTCGGATCGTCCTCGACGCCGAGGACAGTTTCCACATTCGTGAGGCGGCGCTCGGCGATGCTCCGCTTCAGCCGTTCCAGCATGCGCGGCTGAATGTCATTGGCGTACACCTTTCCGGCCGGACCCACCCGCTCCGCCAGCCGCCAGGTAAAGTAACCGACACCCGCGCCGACATCGGCCACGGTCATTCCTTCGCGGATGCCGATCGCATCGAGCGCTTTGTCGGGAGCCTCTTCCATCTCCCGTTCGTCGCGCACCAGCCAGTCCGCGCCGCCCATTCCCATCACCGGCGCGATCTGTCTCCCGGTAGCGGGGTGAGTTTCCTGACCGGGCAGAACGGCAGGCGCGCCGCTCAGCGCCAGCCAGAGGACGATAACGAACCTTCGGCGATTCACAAGATCAGGATAGCGGTAAAATTTAAGAGGAGTTTCTTTTGCATCGGCTTGCGCTCTCGACCCTCGCCGCCGCCCTCCTGGTTTCCACTGCCCCCGCCGAGGGCAAGCTTGCTATCGCCGAAGCATCTGTCCAGCGGATGGAAGACGGCCCTCGCGTGCCTCCGGGAACCCGGCACGTTCCCGGCGAAACCGTCTATTTCAGTTTTAAAGTCGACGGCTATCGGGTCTCGCCGGAAGAAAAGATCCGATTGAGCTACCGCCTTGACGCCATGGACCCGGACGGCCTGAAGCTCATGGAGACGGTGGAAGGGAAGATTGAATCCGAACTCTCGCCGGAAGATAAAGAATGGAAGCCCAAGGTGCGACATTCCGTTGTCTTGCCGCCCCTCGCCGATCCGGGGAAATACAAGATCGTGGCCGTTGTCCGGGACGCGCTTTCCGAGGAGACCGCGACGCTCGATCTGCCGTTCGACGTTGCCGGCCGCGCGGTAGCCCGTAGCGAGACGCTGGTGGTGCGCAACTTCGGATTCTACCGTGAGGAAAATGAGCGAGAACCGCTTGCAGTTGCGGCCTACCGTCCCGGTGACGCGGTATGGGCGCGCTTCGATATCACGGGCTACAAGATCGGCGAAGGCAACCGGATTCACGTGGATTATGCCGTTACGGTGCTGAATCCAGAAGGCAAGACGCTCTTCACGCAGAAGGAGCCGACCGTGGAGACGGACGAAGGATTCTATCGCAAGCGCTACGTGCCCGCCATACTCAGCCTGAATTTGCAATCCAACATCCTGCCGGGGGAATACACTCTGGTAATCCACGCCAAAGACCACGTGGGCAGCGGGGACTTCGAAACCCAGGAAAAGTTCCGGATCGAATAGGTTTTAATAAAACGTTCGTAAAGCCGGGTCGATCAGGTGCGGCGTGTTGTTCAACGAGAAAAGACGCAGCGCGTCGTCCCGAATGCGAAACGTGGTGAAGTTGGAGTTCAGAAGCACCGCCGCTATCTGGAAGAGATTTTGCTCCTCCAGGCCTAACGCCAGAGCGCACCAGATGGCGGTCGGCGTGGCCGATGTAAAGACGGCCACCGTTTCGCCCGGCCCGTGCCGCATCAGGTCCGCGAACGGCGCTTCGGTTCGCTTGCGGAATTCCGGCCACGGCTCCACGTCGGGGCACCGGTAGCTATCTGAAATCCACGCGCGAATCAGCTCCACATCGCAAGCCGTGATGGTTCGCTGGCCGTCGGGCTTCATTGACAGAAACCGCTCGTGCTGCGTGCGGAACTCATTGCTGTCTTCGAGCAGTCGCGGCGCAAGGAACTCCCACAATCCTTCCAGGCTGAACTCGTCCCACCGAGCGTCAAGCGTCAATTCGGGAGCTTCGGAAAGCCCGCCCAACACCAGTTCGGCGGTCTCGCGCTGCCGGCGCATGCTGCCAGCATACGCAGCAGTGAAGCGGATTCCGGCAACGCAAAAATATTCGCCCAGCAGCCGCGCTTGGCGCCTGCCGGTGTCCGACAGCAGGTCGTAATTCTCCCGCGAGCCTGCCTGTCCGTGGCGGATCAAATAGATTGCGCTCATTTAAAAGCGGGTACGCTCCATCATCTCCCGTGCGACGTCAATCAGCCCGAGCACGCGCTGCTCCAGCACGGCGAACCGGCTGTCGCGCGTCTGGCCGAGATGATAGCGGTGGTAGATCTGCTGCAGCACGACGGCAACCTTGAAGAGGGCGAATATTTCATAGTACGCGATCCGCGATACATTTCTCCCCGTGGCCGTGGCGTATCGCTCAACCAGCTCGGCCCGGGTGGGCCAGCCGGGCATGGTGGTTACCGGTGAGATGGACTCGCGGCGCTCCGGCGGATCGTCCGCTTGGGGCCAGTAGCAAAGCAGAATGCCCAGATCGATCAGCGGATCGCCCAGCGCGGACATCTCCCAATCGAGCACCGCCGTCAGCCGCGCGGGATCGGAAGGGTCCAGCATCACGTTATCCAGCTTGTAATCGTTATGCAGGATCGTGGCGTCGGTATTCCCGGGCAGCCGCGCGCAGAGCCATTCCATGATGCGGTCCATGGCCGGCGCTTCGCGCGTCTGCGCCCGCTGCCACCGGCCGAACCATCCATTGAGCTGGCGCTCCAGAAAACCGCGCGGTCTGCCGATGGCGGCCAATTCATCGGTGCAAACGTCAATGCAGTGGAGGGCGACTAGAGTATCCAGAACGGCCTCCCCGATGCGTCGCCGCAAGGCCGCATCCCCGCCGATTTCGGGCGGGTTCTCGCGCCGCACCACCAGCCCGCGGCGGCGCTCCATCAGGTAGAATGGCGCTCCCAGCACCCCGGCGTCCTCGCAAAGCAAGATCACCCGGGGAGCGAGCGGGAACACCGGATGCACCGCCGCCAGCACGCGGTGCTCACGGATCATATCGTGGGCCTTGGGAGCTACCGGACCCAGAGGAGGACGCCGCAGCACGTACTCGTTCCCGCCTATGGACAGCAGGTAAGTCAGGTTGGAATGCCCGCCCGGAAACTGGGCGACGCGGATCTCTTCCTCGGGGTGGAAGCCATTCTCCCGGAAGTGTTTAGCCAGGGATTCCAGGTCCAGCCTCTCGTCCGGCCGGAGCATTGCGGTTTCAGTCATGCTAACCCGTCATGATATCCTGATACTTCAGAGCGTCCCTCCGCAGGAAAATACTTTGAAAGTCGGATTCGTCAGTTTGGGCTGTCCCAAGAATCTGGTGGACAGCGAGGTCATGATGGGCCAGCTTGTGGCGCGGGGGCACGCCCTCACCACCCGGCCCGATGAAGCCGACGTGCTGGTAGTGAATACCTGCAGCTTCATCGATCCCGCCAAGAAAGAGTCCATCGACACAATTCTGGAGATGGCCGAGTACAAGAAGACCGGCTGCGCGCAACGGCTGATCGTCGCCGGCTGCATGGTGGAACGCTATCGCGACCAGATTTCCAGCCAGATGCCGGAAGTGGACGCCGTTCTGGGTACGAATGAGCTGGACCGGATTGTAGCGTTGTGCGAAGGCAATCAGGCGCCAGGCAATCCGCTCGAGCCGTACCTCTATCACGACTTGACACCGCGCGTCCTCTCCACCCCCAAGCACTTCGCCTACATCAAGATTGCGGAAGGCTGCGACCACCCCTGCACCTTCTGCGTCATCCCACAATACCGGGGCGCGTTCCGCAGCCGCCGCTTCGAATCGGTGGTTAGCGAAGCCACGCGCATGTTCGGGCAGGGAATTCGAGAGATCAACCTCATCGGCCAGGACACCACCTGCTATGGCGAAGACCTTGGTCTCAAGGATGGCCTGGCGCACCTGCTGGCACGGTTGGCGCGCATCGAAACGCCGCACGAAAAGTGGATTCGCTTCCTCTACGCCTATCCGAACAAGGTCACGCAGCGGCTGCTCGACACCATCGCCGAACACCCGGCCCTGGTGAAATACATCGACATGCCGCTGCAACACGCGAGCGCCAGCGTGCTGAAGCGCATGAAGCGGGGAGCTTCGGGCGACATCTTCCTCCGGCTGATCGAGCGTATCCGCCAAACGATTCCGGGCGCGGCCATCCGGACAAGTTTCATCGCGGGGTTTCCCGGGGAGACGCAGCGGGACTTTGAAGAGTTGTGCCAGTTCGTGCAGGCCGCGCGCTTCGACCGTCTGGGCGTTTTCACATACTCCGACGAAGATTCGAGCGCCAGCTATCATCTCGACGGCAAGGTGGACGGACGCACCATTTACAACCGCAAGCGCCGTCTTCTTGCCATCCAGCGGAGGATTTCGCGTGCCAGGAATCGGGAGTGGCTCGGCCGGGAGGTGTCCGTGCTGGTGGAGGGTCTTTCGCGCGAATCCGACCTTTTGTGGGAAGGCCGTCTGGCAACGCAAGCTCCGGAAATTGATGGCGTGGTGTTGATCAACGACTGCGAAGGCGAGCCGCCTCAAGCCGGCCAAATCCGGACTCTGCGCGTGACCGAGGCGCACGACTACGACCTGGTGGGTACGCTGCTTCCGGGCGGTTCCTGCATCACGCCCAGTCCCTTTCTCATTCTCAGCGGCGCGGCATCCGGTGCGTCTCAGCCCTCGGCTGAGCTATGAAGTGCTCCATCTGTAAGAAGGAGATCTCGCCGGAATCTCCGGAATTCCCCTTCTGCAGCGAGCGGTGCCGCATCATCGACCTGGGAAACTGGGCTTCCGGGAAATACCGCATTCCCTCATCCGAACGTTCTCGCGATCCAAAAGAAGAACCCGGCCACGAAGATGAAGACTAAGGTCGCTGTTCTCATCGCGACCTGGTTCGGCTGCGGGTATTCCCCCGTCGCGCCGGGCACCGCGGGCGCCCTGGCCGCGCTGCTCATCGCCTGGCCGCTGGCCGATCTGACTGGGTGGCATCCGCTCTGGCTCGCCGTTGTGTCTCTGGCCGCGATGCCCGTTTCCGTCTGGGCTTCCACCATCACCGCCCGTAAGATGGCTCGCAAGGACCCGGGCGTGGTGGTGGTGGACGAGGTGCTGGGACAATGGATGGCGCTCTCCGGCGCAGCCGTTTTGAGCGCGCGAGCCTGGGTGCTCGCATTCCTGCTGTTTCGCCTGTTCGACATCTGGAAACCATGGCCCATCCGGCGCCTGGAAGCCCTGCCGGAAGGCTGGGGCATCGTGGCGGACGATATTGCCGCCGGCATCTATGCAGCGCTTGCTCTGACGCTTGTCTTATGGGCAGGGGAATGTTTCAATCTTTATTAACTATGGCTAAAAAAGATTCGGAGGGGCGGCCCTCGATCTCGCTGGTCACTCCCACGGCGGCAATCGCCGGGGGCGAGATTCAGATCAAGGGGAAGGGCTTTTGTAAGGCGGAACGGCCTCAGGTGACGATCGGGGATGTCGTCGCGCCCGTAATCGTCGGCTCGGATTCGTTCGTGATCGCCCGCGTGCCGGAAGGCGCTTCGGCGGGCGAAGTGGTGATCGGGGACGGCGAGCATTCCAGCCAGACCTGGGTCTGCGATATTGGAATTCCCATCGCCTCCAATCTCCACCCGGTCGCCAATCCCGTGGTCGATAAATTCGGGAACGTCTACTCCACGTTCAGCGGATCGCGGGGGCAGAAGGTCCCGGTCGCCGTCTACAAGATCGATCTCAATTACGAGATGAAGCCGTTCCTCACCGACGTGATGAATGCCACCGGGATGACCTTCGACGCCGCCGGTATGCTCTACGTCTCCAGCCGCTTTGACGGCATCGTCTATCGCGCTTCTCCGAGCGGCAACATGTCGATTTTCGTGGAGGGCATGGGCGTCGCCACGGGCCTGGCCTTCGACGACGAAGAGAACCTTTACGTCGGCGACCGCAGCGGGACTATCTTCAAGATCAGCAGCAGCCGCCAGATTTTCGTCTTCGCCACGCTGGAGCCGTCCATCGCCGCCTTTCACCTGACCTATGGTCCGGATCGCAATCTCTACGTGAGCGGGCCTACCACGTCCAGCTTCGATTCGATCCACCGCATCACGCCTTCGGGCGAAGTGGAACTCTTCTATAGGGGCCTCGGCCGGCCGCAGGGCATGGCCTTCGACCATCGCAATCGCCTGCACGTTGCGGCGTCGCTCGGCGGGCGCAAGGGCGTGGTGCGCTTCGGCGACAACCGCAAGCCGGAGCTCTTCCTCTCCGGACCAGGCATTGTAGGGCTGGCATTTTCGGCCTCCGACGCGCTGGTGCTGGCCACCACCAACGCGCTTTACCGCGTGCAGCTTTCACATTAGGGACGTTCGGGTGCAAGCAGAGATCATTGCAATCGGCTCGGAGCTTCTGACGCCGAACCGGATGGACACCAACTCACTGTTTCTTACGGAACAGTTGAACAGCCTCGGCGTGGAGGTGAAGACCAAGTGCGTGGTGGGCGACGAGCGCGATCGCCTGGCGGACGCCGTGCGGGCCGCGATTTCCCGGTCTGAGATTGTGATTCTCTCGGGCGGACTTGGGCCTACGGAAGACGATGTAACCCGGGATGCCGTCGCCGACGCTCTCGACCGCCGTCAGATCTATCATGCGGAGATCACCGAGGCGCTCGAGCAGCGCTTCCGGCAGATGAACCGCCGCATGGCGGAGATCAACAAAAGGCAGGCGTTCGTCATCGAAGGCGCGGAAATTCTGAGCAACGACCGCGGCACGGCCCCGGGGCAATGGGTTGAAGACTCGGGCGCCATCGTGATGCTGCTGCCCGGGCCGCCGCACGAACTGGAGCCGATGTTCCTCCGCCACTGCCTGCCGCGCTTGGCGCGCTGCGTGCCGAAGCGGGCGATTCAGACGGTGGTGCTGCGCGTGGCCGGCATGCCGGAGTCGGATGTCGATCAGTTGATCTCGCCGATCTACAAAAAGTATCCGAACCCCGTGACCACCATCCTCGCGGGTCCGCTCGACATTCAGGTCCATCTGCGCGCGCAGTGTGCGACGGAAGCTGAAGCCGCCGCCCTGCTCGACGAGGTGCGCCGCCCGATCGAGCTGGCGCTCGGCGACCGCATCTACTCCTGGGATGGCGCGCCGATGGAGGAGGTAGTTGGGGGGCTGCTCAAGACGCAGCAGGCGACGCTGGCGGTCGCCGAAAGCTGCACGGGAGGCCTGCTCGCCGAGCGGATCACGACGGTGCCGGGCAGTTCCGCATACTTTCTGGGCGGCTTCGTCACCTACAGCCCGCGCATGAAAATGGACGTGCTCGGGGTGAGCGAGGCGATCCTCGAAACCTTCGGTCCGGTGAGCGCCGAAACCACGGAAGCCATGGCCACGGGCGCAAGGCTTCGAGCGGGAGCGCACTATGCGCTGGCCATTACCGGCGCGGCCGGTCCCGCTCCGGATATCGGCCCCAACGGCCGGCCCGTTCCCGTGGGCACGGTTTTCGTTGCCATCGCGGACGGCCAGACCTGTTCGGCCACACACCGCCAGTTTCTGGGTGACCGCGGCCGCATCCGGGCCTTCGCCGCCCAGATGGCGATGGATGTGTTGCGCCGCCGCCTGCTGGCGCAGCCGAAGTGACCGCTTGCTTACGCGCGCGGCTCAGTAACCTCTTGTCACCGTGCTGTTACAAGCCGAGCCGCGACCGTCAGGGAGCGGTTTTCCCGGAACACCAAGGAGAGTGCAACATGCGTATGCCGAACCCGCCCCATCCAGGAGATTTCATACGGACGGAGATCATCGAACCGCTCGGCCTGTCGGTGACGGCAGCGGCGGAAGTGCTTCAGGTCTCCCGGCCTGCCCTGTCGAGCTTGCTCAACGGCCGGGCCGGCCTGTCCGGAGAGATGGCGCTGCGAATCGAGAAAGCCTTTGGCGTTAAGATGGACACGCTCATGCGCATGCAATCCTCCTACGACATCGCCAGGACCCGCAAGCGCGAGAAGAGCATTCGCGTCCGGCGCTTCCAGCCAACGGAAGCCCATCCGTAATAACCGTGTCCAGCAATCTTGTCTCACTCATGATTTCCGGTCTGGCGCTCGCCGTGTCGATTACGACGGCCTGGCTGACGCTATTCCGGCGTGGGGATGCCCGCATCGTGAATCGCAGCGCCGCAGTGCTTCTCTCGAACCCGAAACTCAGCTTGACGGAGGAACACGCGGCTGCGTTGCGCAACAAAACCATGGGAGTGCTGTTCACATGGGGACCGGATGCCGGCCGCTACCATGCCAGCATTTCGTCAGCACCCCTTAGGTCCTTACCTGCGAACGCGGATTGATCACGGCCGGCAGCACCGCCTGTCTATAATGTGAACTTGTGCCGAACCACTCCTCAACGCCGCAAACCGGCCGGGCCCCGCAGTTCGACTTCGGCGACCCCGCTCCTAACGCTGTAGGCCGCGGCGCCCTTGTCTCCAGCCAGAACTGCGTCGTCCATCTGGGGCGAGACTCCGCGCCGCGCCTGCTCTGGTATGGCGAGGATCTCCTCGACGTGAAGATGCCCGCCGGCACGCGAGTCGTTTACCCAAAACCCACCATTCCCGGTCTTCGGGACCGGAGGGCCGCCATTCGCCACGCTGTCGCCAATCCCGAACAGATGGAGCCTCTGGCCGCGTTTCTCCGTCCGGGCATGAAACTCACCATCGCCATCGACGATATCTCGCTGCCGCTGCCCAAGATGCCTCGGCCCGACCTGCGCCAGACCGCCCTCGAAATCGTGATCGAGTTGGCTGCCTCCAAAGGCGTCACGGACATCCACATCGTCATCGCCACCTCGTTTCATCGCCGGATGGCGCCATTCGAAATCCGCCACGCGGTCGGCTCCAGAATCTTTCGCGAGTTCTATCCGGGCCGGCTCTACAACCACGATGGCGAAGCCCCGGATGGCATGGTCGAGCTGGGCATGACCGCGCACGGCGAGCGTGTGCGTCTCAATCGGCGCGCCGCCGAATCCGATCTTCTGGTCTATATCAATATCAACCTGGTGCCCATGGACGGCGGCCACAAGTCCGTAGGCGTGGGCCTTTGCGACTACCCCACGCTGCAAGCCAACCACACGCCGCAGACCATCCGGGCGTGCGATTCCTACTTCGATCACACACGCTCCGCGCTCAACCGCTCCTGCGACCGCATTGGAGAGGTCGTCAACCGGAACCTGAAGGTCTTTCACATCGAGACCGTGGTCAACAACGCCATGTTCGATCCGCGCCTCGAATTCTTCATGAAAAACGAGGACCGCTACAACGCCTTCGATCGTGTGGCTTTCAAGACCTCCCAATGGGCGCTCGCCCGCATGCCGCGCGCGGCCAAGCGCAAGCTGCTGTTCGCCGTGCCCGCCTGCTATGAGCTGATCGCCGCGCATGCCGGCGCTACCGATGCCACGCACGCCAAGACCGTCGAGTACTGCTACGCGCAATACTGCGTGCCCATTGAAGGCCAGTCCGACGTGGTGGTTTTCGGTCTGCCCTTTATCTCGCCCTACAACGTCAATTCCATACTGAATCCGCTGCTGGTGCAGGTGCTTGCGCAGGGGTACTTCTTCAACATGTACCGCCACATGCCCATTGTGAAGAAGAACGGGGTCATGATCGTCACTCACCCCCTCTACTGCGACTTCGACCCGTTGCATCACCCGTCCTACATCGAGTTCTTTCACCGCATCCTGCCCGAGACGCGCGATTCCTTCGAGCTGCAGCGCAAGTATGAAGCCGAGTTCGCCCACAATCCCGAGTACATCCGGATGTACCGCCAGGGCAACGCCTATCACGGCGTGCATCCTTTCTACATGTGGTACTGGGGCGAGAACGGGCGCGCGCACGTGGGCAAAGTGATCGTAGTGGGCGCGGAGGACAAAAAGACGGCCGCTACCCTCGGTTGGGAGACCGCCGCAAACATGCAGGAGGCCCTGGAAATGGCCCAGTCGCATGTTGGACGGACGCCCAGCGTGACCCTGATGCACGTTCCTCCGATCGGCATGGCGGACGTTCTGGGCGCGCCGCAAAGCATCTGATGAAGCCCGTCCTCATCACGGGAGCCACCGGGTTCCTCGGCAAGCATCTTGTGGAGCGGCTTCGCGCCGAAGGCCAGCCATTGCGCGTTCTGCTGCGCGGCGCGTCGCCATGGTCTTCGGATATCGAAGTCACGCCGGGCGATATCAATTCGCGCGAAGCAGTCCGGCGCGCCATGCAGGGAGCGGGACAGGTTTATCATCTGGCGGGCGCTGTTTCGCGCGACCCGAAGGACGACGCGCTGATGTATCAGGTTCACGTCGAAGGCACACGCAACGTCTGTGAAGCCGCGCTCGAGCACCGCCCGGACAAGCTGGTGATCGTCTCCTCCTCGGGATCGATTGCGGTGAGTAAGGAGCCGGTGATTCACAACGAAGAATCCGGCTATAAGCATGAAGTGGTGGGCCAGTGGGCTTACTACATGAGCAAGATTTTCGCCGAGAAGCTGGCGCTGTCCTATGTCCGGCTGCACAATCTGCCCGTGGTGATCGTGAACCCGGCGCTGCTTCTGGGGCCCGGCGACGACCGCAACTCCTCCACGAACGACGTTGCCATGCTGCTCGACGGCCAGATCCTCGCGCTGCCGCTAGGCGGCATGAGCTTCGTGGATGCACGCGATGCCGCGGCGGGACTCGCCGGCGCGATGCATGCCGGCCGGATCGGCGAGCGCTACATGCTCGGCGGCGTGAACTGGACGTTTCGAAGGATCATCCAGGAAGTGGGGCGGATTGCCAAGGTCGGTGTGCCCAGGATGCAGCCCAGCCTGTCCATGTCGCTGTGGTCGGCGCGGCTTCTCCGCAACGTATTCCGCTTGAAGGGCCTGGACGACGTCACCGTGCGCATGTCGGCTCTCTTCTGGTACTGCGACTCGTCGAAGGCTGCGGCGGAGCTCGGCTTCCACAGCCGCGATCCGCTTGAAACACTGGCCGATACCGTAGCCGACATCCGGCGCCGGAGGGCGTCATCCCGCGCATCGCAGTCATAGCGAATCCCAGGTCGGCGGGCGGCAAGACCGCCCGGGATTGGCCGCGCATCGAACGTCAGTTGCGCGAGCGCCTGGGCGATCTCACCACGCGATTTACCGAACGCGCAGGCCATGCTATGGATCTCTCTCGCGAACTGCTCCAGCAGGGATTCGACCGCATCATTGCGGCGGGCGGCGATGGAACCATCAACGAAGTGGCCAACGGATTTCTGCAAAACGACGCCGCCATCCGGCCCGAGGCCGCGCTGGCCATTCTGCCTCTGGGCACCGGCGGCGACTATCGGCGCACGCTCGGCATTCCCGCCGATCTCGACAAAGCCATCGAGATCCTGGACATCGGCAAGGCGCGATCCGTCGACATCGGCAAGGCGATGTTTCGCGGACACGATGGCGTCCGCCGCGAGCGCTACTTCACCAACGTGGTCAGTTTTGGAATGGGAGGTGAAGTGGCCGCGCGCTCGCGCAACTTCCTCAGCCCGCTGGGCGGTCAGGCGGCTTTCCTCTACGCCACGGTCTCGGTCTTCTTCAGCTACCATCCGAAGCACGTGCGTCTGAAGCTGGACGGCGCGGCGGAGACTCCGCCATTCCGCATCATGAACATCGCAGTGGGCAACGGTTGCTTCCACGGCGGCGGCATGAAAATCTGCCCGACGGCGGCGCTCGACGACGGCATTTTTGAGGTAACGGTGATTGAGCACATAGGCGCCCTCGAACTGATTCGCGATGTCAAAGTGCTCTATTCGGACGACATCTACAGCCATCCCAAGGTGAAGCATCTGCGCGCGCGGCGCATCGCCGCCGAATCGCAGGAGCGCACCAGCATCGAAGTGGATGGCGAGCCGCTGGGAACCCTGCCGCTGGAGATCTCTGTCCTCCCTGCGGCTATCCAGGTAATCGCGCCGCAACGGTCGCGATAGAATCTGAAGGTGGAGTGCTGAGATGCAGACGATTTCCAGAAGATCCTTTTTCGGGCGAACAGCGGCCAGCGTCGCCGCACTTTCGCCGTTAGCACGGACGTTGAGCGCCGCCCCCCTGGGCCTCCCCATTGGATGTCAGGTCTATCCGGTCAGGGAGCTGCTTGGAAAAGATTTCGATGGGACCCTGCGAGAACTCGCAAGCATCGGTTACAAAACCATCGAGATGTGCTCGCCGCAGGGGTACCGCGGACCAGGGTTTGAGCCGCTGGCAGGCATGAAAGCGTCCGAGATGCGCCAGAGGATCCAGGCCGCGGGACTGAGTTGTGAAAGCTGTCACTACACGATGCGCGAACTGCGGGAGAACCTGCCCGAACGGATCGCATTCGCTCAGGAACTCGGTTTGAAGCAGATGATCCTGTCCAGCTTTTCGGTCGGGAAGAACGCAACCATGGCGGACTGGGTGCGAGTTGCCGGCGAACTGAACAAGATCGGCGAACAGACGCGGAAGTCCGGCATCCAGGCGGGATTCCACAATCACGACGGAGAATTTACGAAAATCGATGGAGTGCTCATTTACGACAGATTGATGAGCGAGCTGGATCGGGACCTGGTCAAGCTGCAGTTTCAGGTGATCGTCGTCAGGCTCGGTTTCGACGCCGCCACAATCTTCCAAAAGTATCCTGGCCGTTTCATATCCCTGCACCTGCAGGACTGGTCGCCCGCCGAGAACAAGATGGTAGCCATCGGCCAGGGCCAAATCGACTGGAAAAAGTTATTTGGCGCGGCGAAAAGCGCCGGCGTCGGGAATTACTTCGTGGAGATGAACCTGGACCTGATGAAGGCCAGCCATCCCTATCTTCATCGGCTGAACGTGTAGCGCAATCAGCGCAGGCAATCCTGCAGCGACGCACAGGCGGGGATGGAGCGCAGAGCTTCTGGCGCTTCTCCGTAAATCCGCAACCTGCCGGCGAGGACAGCCGCGGTCGCCGGGATGTCGGTGTACCGCAGGATCCCCAGATAGTGCGGCCCCTGCCGGTGCGAAGCCGGCGGCGAGTCCAAAATCACCCGCTGCACCTTGCCGTCGAGCACAGCCGCGTACATCCCGTTCACGCCCATGTCACCCTTGCCGAAGATCGTGATCCTGTCCTGATCGACCTCGGGCAGCGATCGCAGCAACTCGAGCGATCGCAGAATTTCATACACCTGCATCGATTCCAGTGTCGTGCCCGCCACCATCGCCTGCCGCTTCATGTGATGCAGCGCGTCATCGTCGCTGAAGCTGCGAAGATTCCGCTCGAGCGCCCGGCTTCCCCGATCCACCGTTTCGACGATTAGCACCGCGCGATCGCCCCACTGGTTGCGCTCCAGAGGCTGCTCATTGCCCCAGACCGGAATGCCTTTCCGGTGGTCCACAAACACAATAGCCGGCAGCTTGGCAGTGGGGGAGGGGTCGGCTGGAAGAGAATAGATGCCTCTCACATGAAGACCCTCGAATGAAGTGTAGGCCACCTTTCGGATGCGGCGGCCCTGCAGCATCGTCCGCTCACTCCACTGCGGCTCGAGCGGTGCGGCCTGCTCCGGGAAATACCGGAAGACCTCGTTCCGCAACGAGGCCGTTAGTTCCTCGATTCCGCTATGCCGAAACTCGGGAGCACGCAGCGGAATCAATTCCTCATCGATTCGCGTCAGCCGCTCGTCCAGCGGCAGGCCATTCCGATAGCAGACCAATTGCCCGGCAGCCGGCTCGTCCACCGGGCCTTCGCCGACAACCGGGGCATCCATGCCGAGAAACTCCTTGAGAAAAAATGAGTAGACGGGCAGCCGGATCGCCTCCGTGTCGGAGTGTCCGCCCGGCGTGACGGCTGTCCGCAGAGCGGCATCTGCCTTGTACAATCGGTAGATCTCTCTCATCTTCCCGGCCATCTCGTTAAACGCGTCCATCGGGAATCCACGATCGGCGTCCGCGTTGCACAGCAATTGTGCCCTCGGCGCAATCAGAGCGCCAACCTCCGAGTACATCAAACCATAGCTGTTAACCGGATACTGGCAGTCGCAGTGCGCAAACGTCAGCCGCTGTTTGACCCATCCGATAGTCGACAAAGTTCCCGATACCGGCGCGGAGGCTTTGATCCGGTCGTCGATGGCGGCGAGGAAGAACGTGGTCATGCCGCCGCCGGATCTTCCGGTCGCGCCGATGCGATGGCGGTCGATATCGGGCCGTGCCGCCAGGTAGTCCACCGCGCGGCGAGCATTCAGCAATTCGACGGCAAGCGGAGAAAAGCCGCGGCTGTACCAGTGAAACCAGGCGCCGGAGTAGACCCCGTGATGGGTGAATTCCACCTCGCCCATCTCTATGTTGTCCATCACGAGCGCGGCAATCCCGTTCGCTGCGAACCATGCGCCATGCCGCGCGAACAGGCTCTTATTCGCGTGGCCGCACTGATACACCACTACGGGAAACGGCTTGCGCCCGCTGCGTGGGAGGTACAGGTTCGCGGTCAAAAACAGCCTGGGAGCGGTCTCGATCACGAGGTTTTCTATCGCGTAGCCGGAACGGACTTCTCGATGAGTCACAGTTGCCGGGGGCGGACTGTCGGGCCAGCGCAAATCGTGCCAAAGCATCTTCGCGAGCGCGGCTCTGATCTCCCTCTTACGCTGTTCCCACTCCTCGACCGTCGCGATCCCGCTGAACTGCCGATCGAAGCGCTGGCCGATGACGCGCTCGAAATGAGCTTGCAGGGTTTCAAATTCCCGGTTTTGAGCGGCCGCCCCCGTTTGAGCGGCTGACCGGGAGGGAACTCCCAGCAGGATCCAAGCGGCCAGGATGTGCGGAATATAAAATCTCATGACATTTCTCCCGCTTAATTCAGCCGCAAGCTTCCATAGAAACCCAGGAGATAGTCGCGGTAGGCCGTGCCGGCTGCCTCCACCAGGTCGTTATGGCCGGCGCCCTTCACCGCGATCCACTGCTTCGGCTCCCGGGCGGCGTCGAACAGCGCGCGGCCCAATTCGAGGGGGATGACTTCGTCGCGGTCTCCGTGAACAATCAGCAGCGGCGCGCGCACGCGGCCGATCTTGCCGATCGAATCGAAGGTGCGGACGACAAGCGGCCCCAGAACCGGCAGCACGCCCGCGGCAACCGCCCCGGCCGAGGAGAAGGGCGATTCAAGGATCAACCCCGCGCACGGCATTCGCACGGCCAGGTCCACCGCAACCGCCGTGCCCAGCGACTCTCCGTGGACCACGATTCGCTCTGGCTTGTAGCCCCGCGCAATGAGGTGCCGGTAGCCGGCATCCGCATCTCTATAAAGACCGGATTCGGACGGGCGTCCCTCGCTTTTGCCGAAGCCGCGATAGTCAAGAAGCAACAGGGACGAGCCGGCCGCGGTGATCTCCGCTATCCTGCGCAGCCGGTGCGAGAGGTTGCCGGCATTGCCGTGCAGGAAGAGCGTCGCCAGCCGTGCGCCGGGGACTTCGATCCACCAGGCATGCAGACGGATGCCGTCCTCCGATTGGAGCCAGACGTCCTGCGCGCCAACCTTGCTTTGATATTCGTAATAGCCCTCGGGGTACGCTAAGGGATGGTAGGTTGCCCGGTAGGCCGTGTAGTAGAGCAGGCCGTATGCCCACACGCCGAGCAGCGGCAGTACGACGTACTTGGATACTTCGGAGAACGGCACAGCGCTCTCAGGCCCGGTTCTTCCAGTGCTCGCGCAGGATGTAATCGCAGGCGCGCACGGTGATGGCCATCATAGTGAGGGTCGGATTCTGGCAGCCGCTCGAGACCCAGCAGGCGCCGTCGGTGACGAAGACGTTGGAGACATCGTGCGTCTGGCACCAGGCGTTGACCACGCTGGTTTTCGGGTCGTTGCCCATGCGCGCGGTTCCAACCTCGTGGATGCAGAAGCCCGGTACGGATGGGTTGCCGGTAACTCGAACGTCCTTTCCGCCCGCGGCTTCAATCATCTCAGCGGCCTGCTGCCGGCCGTCTTCGTAGAGCTTCCTTTCGTTATCGCTCCAGTCGGCGTGAATTCTGAGGGTGGGAATCCCCCAGGCATCCACCTTGTTGGGATCGATCCCGACGTAGTTCTCTTTGCGCGCCAGGCACTCGGCCCATAGACCGAGGTTCATGTTCCACCGCCCCTTGCGTACCGCCTCTTTGTAAGACGCGCCGAAGCCGGGAGCGTCGTAGGTGAAGCCGGGGGAACTGCCGCCCTGATAGCCGTAGCCCCGGATGAAGCCCTTGGTCGTTTTTTCTTTGACGTTGCGGAAGCGCGGCACGTAGATGCCGTTGGGCCGGCGGGGAGCGCCCGCCCAGGGCCTGGCTTCGAGTTCTGGCATCACGCCCGACGCGCCGCCCTGGTAGATGTGGTCCATCACATATCTGCCTAACACGCCGCTCGAGTTCGCGACGCCGGAGTTGAGAAGCATCCGCGTGGACTCAAGCGTAGAGGCGCAGAGAACTACTACCTTCGCACGCACTTCCCTCGGCTCGCGTGTCACGCGGTCGATGTAGGCCACGCCGGCGGCGCGCCCGTCCTTCATCACCAGGTGGCTGCCCACGGCGTCGGTGACCAGAGTGAGGCGGCCGGTCTTTCCCGCGTCGGCGACCGTGGTCCAGGGACTCGAAAAGTAAGAGAAGGTGGCGCAGCCCTGCTCGCAAGGTCCGCAGTAGTGGCAGGCGGCACGGCCGTTATGGTTCTTCGTGAGAATGGCCGAGCGGCCGATGGTGACCGTGCGCCCGAACTTGGCCCCGACGGCCTTACGGAGCGCCAGCTCGCCGCACGTCATCTCCATGGGCGGAAGAAAGATGCTGTCAGGCAATTGCGGAAGATTCTCTTTCATTCCGCTGATGCCGACGTAGCGCTCGACAATCTCGTAGTAGGGAACCAGATCCTGGTACGAGATGGGCCAATCGTCGCCGTAGCCGTCGTGGGAGGCGGCTTTGAAGTCCAGGTCGCTCATGCGGTAGCTCTGGCGGCCCCAGCTTAGGGAGCGCCCGCCGAGCACGCGCATGCGAATCCAGTGGAACGGCTTGGCCTGGATGTAGGGGTTCTCGAGGTCGTTCACGAACCACTGGTGATTGCTCTCGCGGCAGGCGTAACACAGTCCTTGGATGGGGCGCTCGCGCCGGACGCGCGGCGAGAAGCCCAGGTAGGGAAGCTGCCAGCTCTGTGTATGCTCGGTGAAGTCGGCGGGCGTGATTTTCCTGCCGGCTTCGAGCATGGCGACCCGCATTCCGGCTTCGGTCAGCCGCTTCGCCGCCCATCCGCCGGTAGCTCCCGAACCGACGACAATGGCATCGAATGGTTCCTTGGGAGAGACGACCTGGAGCATAACCTCACAAGTCTATCATTGCGACTCGAAAGAACGGCTCTACCTTAGCGGACCAGAGGCACGCCGGAGAGGGTCATGTGCCGATCGGTCGACCAACATTCCGCAGTCCGGTGTTCTTTCATGATCGAAAGGCCGTGCGCATCCGCCAGTGTGAGGGGCTGATCGGAAAACTTCCTGACCGACTGAGCTGCGGTGCGGACCTGGGTTTCATCGAAAGGTTCGATTTGTAGCGGCGCCAAGTCAGCGATGAAATTCAGGAACTGGATCGCCCTTCCCTGATCGAAGCGGCGGAGGAACCATCCGTGGCCTTCCGCGACTACGAGCGACGAGGTGACGAGCCGTGGAGGTTTGGCAAACAGCCTCCGGAAGAGGAGATGATGGCTGTCTGAACGGTCTAGAAACGCGATGAACGCGGAGGTGTCAACGTAGCACTCAGTCTTTCGCGCCATACACGATTTCGTCGATGCTCTGGCTGGACTCAGTGTCTCCGGATTCAATCAATCCCGCATAACGCATCCACGGCTTCCCGTCATCCAGCGGAAGCATCTGCCGGAGCCCGCGGCGCACCAACTCCGCAACCGAGATTCCGAGGTTCTTGGCTTCCTTTTTCGCTAGCTCGTACTCCGCCTCGTCCAGCCACACCGCAATCGGACCTGCTCAGAATCTCAGCCGAACTCCTAACTGCAGCCGACGCGGATCGAAGGCCGAGGTGAACCCAAGCGGCTCGCTAGGGCTGCGCTCCCGCCGGCCCTGCAGGTTGAAGGGCCCTGGGATATTGCCGACAGTGTTATTGAGGCTGGCAAAATTCAGCCGGTTGAAGATGTTGAAACCATCCGCAATGAACTCGAGGTTGCGCGATTCGCCGAGCGCGAGTCGTTTTGCGATACGCAGGTCGAAAGTCCAAAATGATGCTCCGATGCCGGTATTCCTACCAGCGAAGATTGGGCGGTCAGTAGTGGAGTGGCGGTCCTGGTTCAGGTCGGCGCCCGCGAGCAGATTGAACGGCCGAGGGCTGTTGGAGCGGAAGATCGGAGCAATCTCCAATCCTCCCGGCGCCATCCAATGAGCAAATACCACGAGTTTATGCCGTTGGTCAAAGGAAGAAAGCGCGCGCTCGGCCTGGATATTGGTCTGGTCGAACGCCTGGAAGTCGCTGCCATAGTCCACCACGTCGTCGATGGCCTTGCTAAGGGTGTAGTTCGCGTTTACGGAGAACGACCGGCTGAAGCGCTTCTTCAATTCCAGGATCAAGGCGTTGTAAGATGCATTGGCGGTGGACTCGTACACGTTGAACTGAGCTATCAGCGGGTCGACGAAATACGGAGTGGACCAGACACGGATTCCGAGTCGCGGATCAACGGGCGCCGGCAACAGGTTCTTATCCCGCGCGCGAGGGATCTTCAGTGTTCGCACACCGATATAGGATGCTGAGACTGAAACGTTCGGCGTGATTGCGCGCTCGATCTCAAGGCTCGCCTGCTGAGAATACTGGTTCACGTAGTCCCCTGAATTCTCAAAAAGCACGCTCAACGGCGGTACAGGGCCCGTCTGAGTCGGATTGATCCCGAACTGCTCGAGATCCGCGGGTGTGACGGACCGCGTTGGTGTTGGAACTCCGATCACGCCCTGCCGCCGAAGCGTGTTGAAGACATTGTTTGCAGAGGAAGGACCGGGAGTCTGGATCGAACTGAACACCTGTGCGATCGGACGCCTGCCATCTCGCGTCCCTAGAGCGTTCACCACGTAGTCAATGTGGAAATAGATGGGCGAGTAATAGATGCCATATCCGCCTCGAACGATGGTCGTTTGATCGCTCAACAGATCCCATGCAAAACCGAACCGCGGCGACAGATTGTTTTTGTCGAGAGGCATGGGATGCAGCCGGAAATCCAGCTCATAGCGGAGTCCGAAATCGAGCGTCAGATTGCGCCGGAGTTTCCAACTGTCCTGTGCATACATGCCGTAGTAAGGGAGCATAGCTGCGATGGTTGGATCACCGAAACCCTGCTGATATGTTTGCGCCAGCCCGAGGTTAAATGCCTGAAGACCATTGATGGTGGTGGAAGCAAGCGCCGGGTGGAGCAACGAACCGGGCAAAGGACCGAACGTGAAACGGCCGGCAAAGAACGTGTGGGATTCGGTGTGAAGGCCGCGCAGCAACACCTGTGCTCCGGCCTTGACGTTGTGCGCGCCTTGCGAATAGGAGAAATTGTCTTTGAACTCGTAGCGCCTCGAGATGCTGTTGCTCGGCAGCGAGTAGTCTCGGTTGAAGAAGCCGAATCCCAGGACGTTCAGCTCAGGGCCGAACCTCTCGAGGGAACTCACCAGGAAATTGCGGTAACTCCATTGCACGCGCGCTTCGTTCAGCGTGTGTCCGTTCAACACTTGCATCCATCCGATGCTTGCGGTGGAGTCGAACGATGCGATGTTGTTGCCGCGGGTTGCGCCAACGAGCGCGCGCACGTTCGCGTTAGTCTCGTCTGAGTTGTTGTAGGAATACCGGAAGAATAACTGATCGGCGTTGACGAACCGGTGATCCAGTCTGCCGGACAGTTTCCATTCGCGCGTGGTGAACGGAAATACACCGCTATTGTTTGCAAAAAGGTCTCCAGTGGAGGGCGAACTGGTCAAAGCACTCCCGAGCTGGGCGGCCAGTGGCGCGGGCAACGCAGACAGGATCGAGGCCTGCTCGGGAGTCGGTTGAAACACGGAAGGATCGGTCAGGACTGAGACGACCGATGATTCGTCGCGCCGCAGTCCTTCGAAGCTCGCGAACAGAAACGTCCTGTCGCGGACCAGCGGCAATCCGGCGGCTGCGCCAAATTGCTGCCGCTCAGAAGGCGGCTTTACGCGCTCAAGCTTCCCGTTCTGAAACACATTTGCGAACGGATCCACTGCGTCAAACACATCGTCTCGAAAAAAGCCGAAAACTGAACCGCGCAATGCGTTAGTGCCGGACTTCGATACGATATTGATAACACCCCCGCTCGCCATACCGAATTGCGCGGAGTAGTTGCTCCGGTTTACCTGGAACTCCTGCACCGCTTCCTGGCTCAATGTCGGCCGAACCCCTCCGGAATCGTTGTTCGCCTCGCCGCCATCCACCGTGACCGAGTTGCCGCGCCCGTTCGAGCCGTAGAACGAGAGGCCGCTCGTCGGCGTCTGCACGGCGCGGAAATCGGAATTGTCCGCCAGGGCCGTGGCATCCACCACTCCGGGCGCCAGCAGCGTAAACGTCAGATAGTCTCTGCGATCGATTGGCAGGTTTTGAATTGCGCCTTGTTCCAGGGTGTTCGCCTGTTGGGTGCGTTCGATATCGACGACCGCTGGAGCGTCGTTCACCTCGACTACTTCGTTCCTCACGCCTAGCTCGAGGCGCACGTCCACTACCGCCACCTGCCCCACAGTCACCGAAACGCTTTTCAGCAATTGAGTGCGAAAGCCGTCCTGCTGTACTTGCATATCGTAGGAGCCGGGAGGCAGCAGAAGGAGGCGGTACCCGTCAATCATCGACAGGGCTTCGCGGGAGAGTCCGGTGGCGACGTTCCTGACAGAGACAACGGCCCCGGCGACGATCGCATTCGCGGGATCCGTAATCAGACCCCGCAACTCGCCGTGGGCGGCGTCTGGCTGCGCAAACAGCATGGCGCCGGGCATCAGGCAAAGCACGGCGCACACGATAGCGGAACGCACCTTTTGGGCCTCCTTGGGGGCCGAAAGAATAGCTCGTAGTATCGTCCAAGGAGTTCCACCGTGCAAGGAGTACGAGCCCCTCGACCGCGCGTTCCTCGAAAATACATCTGTTAACCTAAGCCTTCATGTCCCCCGACAGCAGCGAATTCACAGGGGCGGATCGATTCCGTGCCGAGCGGCGTCTGGGTGAGGGCGCTTTCGGCATCGTATATCAGGCGTATGACCTGAAGCGGGACAGTTGGGTTGCGCTGAAAACGTTACGAGCCGTCTATGCCGATTCTCTCTACCGCTTCAAGCAGGAGTTTCGGAGCCTCGCGGACGTTCAGCATCCAAATCTGGTGAAACTGCACGAGCTGCTCTCCGACGGCGAACGCTGGTTCTTCACGATGGAGCTCGTGGACGGAGTAAATTTCCTGAGCTATATCAGGGGTCTTTCGCCCAGCGCTTCTTTCGATGACGCACCCACGCAAGTCATCGAAATGGATCCGTCGCCTGCCGTGGCCACCGAGAGGATTCCCTGCGAACCCGCGTTTGACGCCGCACGGCTTCGCTCCGCGCTCAAACAACTCGCAGAGGGCCTGAATGCCTTGCACAACGCGGGCAAGCTGCATCGGGATATCAAACCTTCGAACGTACTAGTCACAACTTCGGGCCGCGTGGTGCTTCTCGATTTCGGCATGGTGAAGGAGCTTGCACCCGATGCCCCGGAGCGCGGCAGGGCGCTCGTCGGAACGCCTGGGTATATGTCTCCGGAGCAGGCGGCCGAAGGCGACATCAATGAGGCGAGCGACTGGTACTCGGTCGGAGTGATGCTCTATGAAGCGATGACGGGCCGGTTACCCTTCTCGGGCTCCACGTTCGACATGCTTGCCAGGAAGAAGAGTCTGGATCCCCAACCACCCATAGAACTCGCCCCTCACATCCCTGCCGATCTCAACGCATTGTGCATGGAGCTTCTCAGCCGTCGTCCCGACGCTCGGCCCACGGGAGATGAAGTGCTGCGCCGCGTGGATGGGAGTGTCCAGTCAACAACAGCGAAATTGAGATCCGGAGAGTCGCAGCGACGCGTATTCGTCGGTCGCGCGGTCCATCTCGGATTCCTCAATGACGCGTTCCGAGCCTCTAGAGCTGGCCGGGCGGTCACAGTCTTTGTCCATGGCAGTTCCGGGGCGGGCAAGACGACGCTGGTGCGACACTTCCTCGATGAACTTCGGCGTGCCGATCCGGGCGCCGTGGTGCTCGCCGGGAGATGTTTCGAGCGCGAGTCGGTTCCTTACAAAGGCCTCGACAGTCTGATGGACGCACTGAGCAGGTTCTTGCAGGACCTCCGCGAAGCAGAACAGGAAGCACTCATGCCGCGAGGGGTGCCCGCGTTAGCGCGCCTCTTCCCGGTGCTGCGCCAGTCTTCGGCCGTCGCCCGCGCGCGGACGAGAATCCTCGAGATCCCCGACTCGCTCGAACTGCGGAACCGCGCCTTCGCCGCACTCCGCGAGCTACTGGTGCGGCTCGCGGCGCGACTCCCCGTTGTGCTGTTCATAGACGACCTGCAATGGAGCGATCTCGACAGTGCCATGCTCATTGAAGAGGTCATGCGCCCGCCCGACCCGCCGGAACTGCTCCTCATCGTGGCGTATCGAACCGAGGAGGCTGAAACCAGTCTGTCGCTGAAGACGCTGCTGGAATCGCGCCGCAGAGCAGTTGGGCAGGACGTGCGGGAACTAAGCGTTGCCGAGCTGCCGCAGGATGAAGCGTGTGCGCTGGTGCGGGAGTTATCAGGCGGCGCCGAGGAGCTTTCGCCTCAAGCGGAGACGATCGCGCGGGAGGCGGGCGGCAATCCTTTCTTCGTCCATCAGCTCGTGCGTTTCCGGGAGGCCGAGTTGCGCACGCGTGAACCGGGGGCCTTCCGGCAGGTTGTGCGAACGACGCTGGACGACGTCATCCGCGCGCGCCTGGAACAGATCTCGCCCTCGGCCCGCATCCTCGCTCAGGTCCTCGCAGCCGCGGGGCGACCCGTCGACCACGACGTGCTCATGCACGCCTCCGCGGTAGAGAATCACGCCGACGCTCTCGATTTGTTACGGGCGGAGCACCTGGTGCGCGCGCGATCCGCATTCGAGACGGAACAATTCGAGCTTTATCATGCACGCATCGGCCAGAGTATTTTGGCCGGTACGTCCATGCCGGAGTTACGTGTCCGGCACGCGGCGCTCGCGGCGGCGCTCGAGAAGTCCGGCCGGGCCGACCCCGAGACTCTGTTCTTTCATTTCAGCGAAGCCGGCGATGAGGCTACGGCGGCAGGCTATGCGGCGGCGGCGGCTGCGCAGGCATGGAACGCCCTGGCTTTCGATCGCGCGGCGCGTCTCTACCGAAATGCAATCGAACTTCACGCACCCGGCGAGAGCGCGCTGCGGCTGCGCCTTGCCGATTCGCTGGCGAATGCCGGGCGCGCCGATCAGGCTGCTCGGACCTACCTGGAAGCGGCGGAAGAAGCTCCCCCGGTCCAGCGCATTGAATTGCAGCGGCGCGCCTCGGAGCAGCTATTGCGCAGCGGCCAGATTGACGCCGGGCTTTCCATCCTCCGCAGCGTCCTTCATTTTCTCAAAATGAGTCTGCCGGAGACGCCGCGCGGGGCGCTCCTATCCCTGATATCACGCCGGCTCTATCTCAAGCTACGGGGCCTTCGCTTCCGCCAACGTGAAGCCGCGTCCATCGACGCGTTGGAACTTCTCCGTATCGATACATGCCGCTCGGTCGCCCTCGGCCTGGGAATACTCGATCACATTCGTGGCGCCGATTTTCAGGCACGTCATCTGATCCTCGCGCTGAGGGCGGGCGAGCCCTCGCGAGTCGCCCGCGCTCTGGCATTCGAAGTCGGCTTCAGTGCGAACGGAGGTGGGCGGAAGCGGGAACGCACGGAGCGGCTGAAGCGCCGTGCCATGGAACTTATCGAGAACCTGGGCGATCCCTATGCCGTGGGCGAAATGGCGCTAACCTCGGGTCTGGCAGCATATCTTCTTGGCGAGTGGCCGGCAGCCGTTGGATACTTTCAGGAGGCGGAGAAGATCCTGCTGGAGCGCTGCACGGGCGTGGCCCGGGAGCTGGTCAGCGCGCGCACTTTTCTGCTGCGCAGCTACACCTGGCTCGGCGAGCTGGACACGCTCAGCCGCCGCCTCCCGGAACTCCTCAAAGACGCCAGGGAGAGAGGGGATCTATATGCCGAACTGCTGCTGATGGTGCGCAATTCGTTCCTTCCGCACCTGGCTGCCGACAATCCTGCAGCCGCGCACGAAGAGGCGCGGGTCGCCATCGGGCGTTGGCCGCAGGCGGGGTTCCATACGCTGCATTACATCTACCTTTGCGTGGCGACCGAAATCGACCTGTATTCGGGCAATTCGGCGAGCGCATGGAAACGAGTTATGGACGCTTGGGGGCCGCTGCGGCGCTCCCTCCTCATGCGGGTCCAGTTTGTTCGCATCGAGTTCCCGTACCTGCGCGCAAAGTGTGCCCTCGCTGTTGCGCGTGCCGGAGCCAGCCGTACCGAAGATCATCTACGCTCCGCCGAACGCGACGCGAAAACCATCGAGCGTGAATCGATGCCGTGGGGCGATCCACTCGCTAAAGCGATTCGGGCGGGCCTCGCATTCCAGCGGGGCGATTTGGATGCCGCTGCCGAACTCCTTGCCCTTGCGGAAGCGGGCTTCGATTCTTCTCGCATGGCGCTCTATGCGGCGGCCGTTCGACGGCGCCGAGGCCAGTTGATTGGAGGCGAGGAAGGACATGCTCTCCTGACAGCCGCTGAAGAGTGGATGGCCGGCCAGAAGATTACAAGGTTCGCGCCCATGACGGACATGCTGATTCCCTAGTACGTCGCCTAGTATTACTACGTTAAGTGTTTATGGACCGCGACCCTTTTGAATTGCGTACCCG
>JBBDWK010000060.1:0-24690 GCA_040902885.1 Bryobacteraceae bacterium
ACTATTACGGACGCGCTTGGAAATGTAACGGAACATGCTCACGATGCTGCCCTTCGGCTGGTGAGGGTAAAGGATGCCCAAGGCGGTACTACGACATATACATACGACACGAACAGCCTGCGAACTTCATCCACCGACCCCTTGGGACGCGTTCATACCTTCACATACGATGCAAACGGAAACCTCACGGGCGTCACCGACGCCGCCGGCAGAACCACTAGGTTTGCGTTCGATCCTAAGAGCAACCTCATTCGAATAACCGACCGGCTCGGGCGGATAACTCAGTTCACCTACGACGTGAAGAGCAACCTGACACAGATCCTGGACGCCGCGGGCGGAACGAGCGTGTTCACCTACGATGCCGCGGGGCAGACGTTGACGGCCAAGAATGCACGGAACTTCATGACCTCGTTCCAGCATGATTTAGCCGGAAACCTGACGAGGGTGATCGATGCCCTCGGCGGAACCGTTGAGATGACGTACGGCGGTGTGGGGCGGCTGCTCACCGTGAAGAATCAGCTTGGAAAAACGGGCAGCCGCTCCTATGACGCCAACAACCGCCTGTTGTCCGTGACCGACCCGCTCGCGAATGTGACCTCGTTCCAATACGACGGCAATGCAAACCTGACCCGGATCACGGACGCCAACAGCAAAGTGACGCAGTATGCCTACGACTCGACCAACAAGCTGACGCAGGTGACGGACGCCATCGGGGGCGTGACGCGGTACGGCTATGACGCCAACACAGACCTGACCTCGGTTATCGACGCCAAGGGTCACGTGACCAGCTACACGTACGACAGTCTACGGCGGCTGAAAACGACGACCGACCCCCTGGGCAAACAGAAGCAATACAGCTATGACGCTGTGGGAAACGTCGTGAGCACATTGGACGGGAACAACAAGACCAACGCGTTCGCCTACGATGTGCTGAACCGGTTGGTGTCAATGGCGCTTTCGGACGGCAAGAACGTGGCCTACACCTACGACGCCCTCGGAAACCGTCTGACCATGGCCGACTGGCGAGGAACGTCCAGCTACGCCTACGACATCCTGAACCGCGTGCTGTCCGTGGCGACGCCGGACGGCAAGACGGTGGGCTATCAGCACGACGTTGTGGGCAACCGAACGAGGCTGACCTATCCGGATGGCAAGCAGGTGCAATACACCTACGATGCTTTGAACCGGCTCCTGAGCGCCGCGGACTGGGCGTCGAAAACGACCAGATACACCTACGATGCGGCGGGAAATCTGACATTGATGATGCACCCTAATGGCGCGGCATCGTCGTATGGGTACGACGCCTCGAACCGGCTTCTTGGGGGGGGTGAACAGGTCCGGGGCACGGGCACTGTCATCGTTCGCCTACACCCTCGATAAGGTGGGCAATCGGCTCCAGGTGGCTTCATCAACTGGCGCGGTAACTCAATATGGCTACGACGGGCTGTATCGGCTCACTTCCTGGAGACCACCCTCCGGTCAGGTGACCCAGTACGTTTACGACGCGGTAGGCAACCGAACGTCGATGAGCGGGCTAGCCGGAATAACTAACTACACCCACAATGCCGCGGACGAGTTGATCTCGGCTGGCGCGACGACGCTCACCTACGACGGCAATGGGAATCTCCAGTCCAAGACTACCGGCGCCAATATCATCACGCATGCCTGGGACGCGCTGAATCGTTTGACGTCTGTGACCGGGCCAGGCATAAACACCCAATACGCCTACGATGGCGACGGCAACCGAGTTTCGCAGACAGTGTCGGCTGGGGCCTATCAGTACCTGAACGATACCGTGACGGCGTTGCCAGTGGTGCTCGATGAGACAGGACCAGACGGGCCGATCACGTATGCGTACGGGTTATCGATGGTGTCGGCGCGGGGGAACGGGTTTGAGCACTACTACCAATTCGATGGACTGGGGAGCACGGTGAGCCTGACCAACCAGCTGGGAGCGCTGCGGGCGAATTATCTTTACGATCCGTGGGGACGGCTGTTGAATCCAGTTGACCCGCTGGGTGGTAGAAACAAATACAAGTTCACAGGTGAAGTGTCGGACGGGGGAACCGCACTTGCTTACTTGCGGGCGAGATACTACGACCCGGCATTGGGGAGGTTTTTGATTCCTGATCCGCTCGGTTATAAACTAAGTGCGCCACAGTCGGCAAACAAGTATGTGTACGCGCTCAATGCTCCCACCACTTATGTCGACCGTCTTGGTCAGGAAGCCACTCCGCCGTCGGTGACGACATACCAGCCAGACGTGGGCGCAGTGCTAGGTGCCACAGCTCTGGGAGGAGAGAATCTTTGGAGGCTACCCTCGCTAAACTCAAACGCTCAAAGCACCCCAGCATCAATTTTGCTGCAACCCAGAGCAGACCAGGGCGACGGGCCTAAATGTGTGCAAGAGGTCGGGAAATTGATACCTGGAGTTGATTTTATTATTCTCGGACTCGAGAATGTGCAAACTCCCGCAAAGATTGCCCGCGGAACGTTGAGCCTCGATGAGGCATGGGGCATACTCACGGATGCTGGCAGTACTTTGATCGGAGAAAAAGTTAAAGTAGTCGGACGCATACTTTGGGGTTGGGGTGCCCTCGGGGCCCTTGACGCTTGCAGGCACAGCGGAGGACCACGATAGTATGAAAGGGTTATTTACGTTGCTGTCACTGGCACTGATCTCGGCACCAGCTTTCAGTGTAACGGTCAGTTTCGAGGATCTTCCCAGCGAAAACTTCTTCAACGACACCGGTGCCAACGTTGCCTCCTTCTACGCCGGCTTGACGTTCGGACCCGGAGTGACTGGGCTCAGCGTGACGCGTTTCGGCGGCTATAGCGATGCCGCCTTTCCGCCGCACTCCGGGGATGTAGTCGTATGGAGCGCTTTCGACTTTGATACGACCATTGCGTTCGCCACTCCTCAGGCCGTGGTTGGCCTCTGGTACACAAGCTTCGATTTCCTTACCCTGACGGCATACGACATCGGAAACTCGCCTCTCGGTTCGGTTGTAGGCAACCCAAACACAGATGGATTCGTCGGGGTATCCAACTTCTTATCGGTTTCGTTTCCCGGAATTTCGTCCGTTGTGATTTCAGGCCTCCCGAGCGCCTTTGTGTTCGACGATCTGACCTTCAGTACGACGGCAGCCGTTCCAGAGCCCTCATCTGCGATTCTCTTCGGAACGGCTATAGCGGTTCTGGTGCTCAGACGGAGGTTTTTGCAGCGGTAACCAATCCGGCCCCACGGCGACATCGGAAAGCGGAACCATGCGTCCAGCCGGTAACCTTAACCGGCGCACCGGTTTCAACGGGCACCGGATAACTTCCGTGCCTGGAGAACGGGAGAACGGGACTGAAGTCCCGTGGCGGGCTAAAAGCCCACCCCACTCAAAGCTCCACTTCCTGCAGCGGCCCCAGCTGCTCAGCCCGCGTTCCGAACCGGCACCGCCCGGAGTCCCGAAACCCTGACGAGTTAGATGAATAGGTTCGCCGAGACTTTGAAAAACTCGGCAAGTTGCTTGGCATGTACTTTACTGATCGCGCGTTTCGCGTTGATGACGTCGGATACGTAGCCTCTGGATTTGAAAATTGGAAGAAGGTCGGCTTGCTTCAAGCCTCGTTGTTCCATCAGATAAACCAACATTTCGTGAGGACTCGGATCGGGCAGAGGATGACGCTCCACTTCGTAGTCCTTGATAAGCCGAACCATCAGGTCAAGGACAGCGTCCTCTTCTGCAGTACGATGCTCACCCTTGTCCATCAGGTTCTCGACTTCGGCCAGCATGCGTTCATGCTCTTCGTCCGTTGTGATCACTCGCGGCAGGACTTTCGCCAATACCCGAGCATACTTCTTGTTGTCGATGACTACTGAGTCCATTTTTTCCAACCTCCTCGCGTGTATTCCTTGTGAGTGAGGAATTCTTTGACCATCAGAAGCTTTGCCCGATAGTCAACCTTCACTATCAGGCGGTAGTAGTTATGCCGGATGTTGAAAATCAACAGCGACTTGTACTGGTCGGCATCCGGAAAGTGCAGGCGAACCTCATTAACGTCCCGCCAAACGGCGTGGCTAGCTGCCTTGTTCCACCGCAACAGTTCTTCGGCCGCATCCGCGTGAAGAGCCGCGTACCTCTTGATGGTCGCCGAGCTGATCACGTTCACGTCTCCAATGCTCGCATAATGCGAGCACGGCGTCAACCAGCGGCTGAACGAGGCTCAAGCCCGCCCCACCTGCTCCCGCACCGCCCGGCCCCGCCGCATGCCCCACACCCCAAGCACAGTCGCAATCAGCGCAAGCGAGATCCACTGCGCGATCGAGAGCGGGCCTCCGAATGGATTGGCCTGATCGTGCGCGCGCACAAACTCCACGCCGAACCGCAGCGCGGAATACAGCAGCAGGTACAAGCCGAGGATCGCGCCCGGACGGCGCGGCCGGACGATCGCCGCCATCAGAAGCGCGAAGATGGCCAGTTCGCCCAGCGATTCGTAAAGCTGAGTCGGATGCAGCGGGATGTTCAGCGGAACGCCCACCAGGCGGTGCGCCTCGGGATGCGTGAACTCGACGGCCCAGGGCAGCGACGTCTGGCGGCCCCAGCAGCACCCCGCCGCGAAACAACCCAACCGGCCGATCGCGTGGCCCAGCGCGAGTCCCGGCGCGAACACGTCGGCCGTGGCCAGCAGTGGCAAGTTGTGGCGCCTCATATAGTAAAATGCCACGCCTAGCGCCGTCAGCAGACCACCGTAGAAGATGCCGCCCGCCTGCAAGGTGGCGAATGAAAATATCTCGCCCGGATTGTCGATGTAGTAGGGGACATCGACCAGGAACATCAGGAGCTTGGCCCCCACAATGCCGGCGAGCGCGCAATAAATCGCGAGATTGAGTATGCGCTCCGTATCGGGACCGATGGGCGGCGGCTCGCGGCGGGCGAGCCTGCCCGTCACCCACAATCCGGAAAGAAAAGCGAGGGCCACCAAAAAACCGTAGGTGGGGATGAAGAATCCGCCAATGGCGACAAGGTGAGGAAGCATCAGGTACGCGCCGGTTCTCTGCCCGGCTTTAACAGGTCGAACAGCAGCAGCGCGCTGCCAACGACAATCGAACTGTCGGCGACGTTGAACGCGGGCCAATGTAGCGCGCCGACGTAAAAATCCAAAAAGTCGGTGACCGCTCCGGTGGCGATGCGGTCGAACAGATTGCCCAACGCTCCGCCCAGAATGAGCGCCAGGCCGTAAGCCGTCGCCCGGCCGACGCCGGACATCCGCCAGAGCATCCCAGCCACCAGCACCAGCGCGCCCAGTGCAAGCCCGATCAGCACGAAGGAGCGCACGGACGAAGACGATTCGGCGAAGAGGCCGAACGCGGCTCCCCGGTTCGTTGTGTGAACGATGTCGAAGAAGCCGGGAATCACGGTCACACTGTCAAACGGAGAGAACCGCGATTCGATCAGCCACTTGGTCAGGCGGTCAATCGCGAAGATGCTTGCGGAAAGCCCAAAGAGCAGCGCGCGCGAGGGCATCAGGCGGCCCCCAGGACTTCGGTCACCGCTTCGGCGCATGCCGCGCAGATGGTAGGGAGCTCCGCGTTGGAACCCACGTCCGTGGTGTACTTCCAGCACCGTTCGCACTTGACGCCGGGCGCGCGGCCGACTTTGACTTCCACCGCACCCGCGCCTGCGCCATTGCCCGATTGGGCCGGTTTCAGCGTTACATCGGACACGATAAACAAAGCCGGCAGGTGGTTCGCATACTCTTCGAGCAACGCAAGCAGATCGCCCTTCGCTGTCAGTTCAACCGACGCTTCAAGAGGCGCACCGATAAACTTGTCCTTGCGTGCGACCTCCAGGCTCTTGAGGACTTCCTGCCTCACGTCCATCAGACGGTCCCAATTCGCGGTGCGTTTCCGCTCGCCTTCGCCAATGCCCTCGGTGAGATCGCCGGGTTCGGGAAACAGCTCCAAATGCACGCTCTCCGGCATGCCCAGGTGTGTCCAGACTTCCTCGGTGGTAAAGGGCAGCAGCGGCGCCACCAGGCGCACCAGCGCGCGCGCGATGCGGTCAAGAGCCGTCTGCGCGCTGCGGCGGGCGTGCGAATTCGGCGCCGCGGTGTAGAGCCGATCCTTGAGAATGTCGAAGTAAACGGCGCTCAGATCGACAGTCGCGAAATCGTAAAGCGCATGGTAGACCTTATGGAACGCGAACTCGCCGTACCAGTTGCGGCAGCGGGTCGTCAGATCGCCCGCGCGCTGCAGAATCCACCAGTCGAGCTCCAGCATCTCCGCCGCCGGCACTGCGTCCGTGGCGGGGTTGAAGTCCGAGAGATTGCCGAGCAGATAGCGGAATGTGTTGCGCAATTTCCGGTAGGCTTCGCTGAGCCGCGTCAGGATAGTCTCGGAGATGCGGACGTCTTCGTAAAACTCGACCGAGGCCACCCAGAGGCGCAACAGTTCGGCGCCATACTGCTTCACGATCTTGTCCGGTTCGATGACGTTGCCGACCGACTTCGACATCGCGCGGCCTTCGCCGTCGAGCGTCCAGCCATTAGTGGCGCATTCGCGGTAGGGCGCGCCGCCCTTGAGTGCCACGCCCACCAGCAGAGAGCTGTGGAACCAGCCGCGGTACTGGTCGCCGCCTTCGAGGTACAGGTCGGCGGGCCATGGAAGCCCGTTCTCGGGCGTCAGCACCGCCAGATGGCTGGAGCCGGAGTCGAACCAGACGTCCAGGATGTCGGTTTCCTTGACAAAGCCGGAGGAGCCGCAGCGCGGACAGGCGACGTCCTCGGGAATCCAGGCCGAAGCGGGACGTTCATACCAGACATCGGCGTTGTGCACGGCAATATCGGCCACAACACGGTCCAGAATGTCGCGGCGCGTCAGCGGCTCGCGGCAGCTCCCGCAATAGAAGACGATGATGGGAACGCCCCACACGCGCTGGCGCGAGATGTTCCAGTCCGGACGCGCGGCAATCATGTTGGAGATGCGCTCTTCGCCCCATGCGGGCATCCATTTGATCTTGTGGACGGCCTCCAGCGCGCGACTGCGGAGATCGTTGCGGTCCATGCCGATGAACCACTGCTCGGTGGCCCGGAAGATGGTCGGACGGTGGCATCGCCAGCAGTGCGGATAGCTGTGGGTTACTTTTTCTTCGGCCAGCAGTGCACCCTTCGAGCGCAGCAGTCCGGTGACGACGGGGTTCGCTTCCCAGACCGTCTTGCCGATCAGTTCTTCGGGAAGCCGTCCGGGAACCGGCCCGTCGACTTGGAAGAAACGCCCCGCGGCATCCACCGGACAATAAGTTTCGATGCCGTACTGCCGCGCGATCACATAGTCTTCATGCCCGTGTCCGGGCGCCGTGTGCACCGCCCCGGTACCTTGATCGAGCGTGACATGGTCCGCCAGGATGCCCAGAGAGTCGCGCTCCAAAAAAGGATGGCGAAAGACTGCGCCTTCGAGACGCTCGCCGGGAAAGCTCGCGAGCGCCATGTAATCCTTCCATCCGCACTTCGCGGCCGTAGTTGCCACCAGATCCGAAGCTATCAGATACACCGCGCCGTCCACTTCCACGGCCGCGTATTCGAAACGGGGATGGTAGGCGATGGCCATATTGGCTGGGATGGTCCAGGGCGTAGTGGTCCAGATCAGCCCATAGACGCGGCGGCCCGCCAGCGCCGGATCGATTTTCTCCGGGCCGGAAGTAAGGGCGAAACGGACCCAGATGGAGGGGCTCTCGTGCTCTTCGTACTCGACTTCGGCTTCAGCCAGCGCGGTGCGGTCGTTCAGGCACCAGTGGACCGGCTTCAATCCCTTGTAGACATAGCCACGGTCCAGAAACTCGACGAACGCGCCTGCAATTACCGACTGATACTGGGCGCTCATCGTCAAGTACGGGTCCTGCCAGCGGCCGAAGATGCCCAGCCGGATAAAATCCTTGCGTTGCAGATCGACGTACTTCGCGGCGTATTGGCGGCAGGCGGCGCGGATCTCGACCGGCGACATTTTGGCCTTGCGCGTGCCGAGTTCGCTATCCACTTTGATCTCGATGGGCAGACCGTGGCAGTCCCAGCCGGGGACGTACGGCGAGTCGAAACCAGCCATAGTCTTGGACTTAACGATGAAATCCTTAAGCGCTTTGTTAAAGACGTGCCCCAGGTGGATGTTGCCGTTCGCGTAGGGAGGACCGTCGTGGAGGATGTACGTGGGCCGCCCCGCGCGGGCACGGCGGATCTTCCCGTAAAGGTCTTCCCGTTCCCAGCGCTCGAGCATTTTAGGCTCGGAGTGCGCCAGGTTGGCCTTCATGGGAAAGCCCGTCCTCAGCAGATTCAAAGTCTGCTTCAAGTCGATATTCTTCAGATCCATTTGGGGGCTACTTCCATTGTATTGCAGTTGGCGCCCCCAAAAGCGTTCGGGCGGTCCTATCTGTTGCCGTACCAGCCGCGATCCCACGGATGCGCGAACGTGGGGCGATTGGCGTAACGGCTCATCTTGAACTCGATGCGGGATCCGGCGCCGGGCTCGAGCCGGACCGTTACCAGCGGACCGTTGACAGAAGCCGTCTGCCCGCCTTGCACCGTGGCTGCGTCGAAACGATGCTCGCCATAACCGCCGGCTTGCACGACGACCGTACGCGCTTCGATCGGGTTGACGTTCACCAGGTTCAGTGTCGCCGCATCCGCTCCGAGTTTCTCCACCAGCGCGCCGACATCTTCGGGAAGCCCTGCCCGCCGTTTGACCGGATCGAAATAGCGGAAGCGGCTGTGCAGCACCCAGATCTTCCCACGGGCGAAGTAGCCGCCGAGCGTGAGATTCGTCAGCGCGTCCGTATCCACGGGATTCAATCCCAGCAGGTAATCGGCCAGCCTGGTATCGGGAGTCGTGATATCGTTCCGAATCTGCTCCATCTTGCGCCGGATGGAAGCGAGGTCGGCCCGCAGCGCGTTTTCCGGGTAGTCCGGCTGCTTGCCCTCGAGAAATCCGGTCCAGCCCTGAAGGGGTACGCGCTCGAGGTCCTTCCGATCCATCGACCACAAGTAAATCTCGGTCAGGCGGTCCGTGAACAGATTGCCCGTGAAGTGATACCAGCTCGGCGGACCGTTGTGTTTGTAGCCGCGGGGATCCCCATACATCTGCGGCAGCAGCGTCCTGCCGTTCTCGACCTTCTTCTGTGCATAGATGTTGTCCATCTGGCGGCGCAACACGCCCACGTAAGACTGATCGCCGGAGAGCAAGAGCGCGTTGGCAAAGCCCGCCCACGACGCGGCCGTGAAATAATTGCGGTGCGCAATCTGCTCGATTTCGCCATCGAAGATGGTGAAGTTCCAGCCGTAGGTGCCTTTCCACCATTGGCCGTCGTATTCCCCGCCTGGCTTCCCATTCAGCCCGACGTTGCTGGGGATGTTGCCGTCGGTTTGCGCCGTGCGTTCCTTCCACGCGTTCACATACTCCAGCACCCAGTTGCGGTACTTGTCTTCGCCGGTCAGCATGTAGGCGTTCAAGCCCAGGATGGTCGAGGCCAGATTGAGGAAATTGTCGCCGACGCTGTCCAGATACTCATCGCAGTGCGCGAGCATCTTCGGGTAGTAAGTATTCAGATCGAGCAGCTTTCCGCGCCCGGCCCGGTTGTGAAGCAGGTGGAAGCTGCCCGGGACCGGGTCGCCCACCCAGTCGTGTGTCGTGGCCTTGCGCAGCATGGGCCCTTTGCTGCCGTTCCAGATGCTCTTGATGACCTTGTTTACGGGGTCGTAGTTCGGGGCTTCGGGATCCTCGTTCATGTACATCCCGGCGAAGCGCTTCATGCGTTCGCGGTATAAGTTGTTCTTAGGATCGGAAAGTCCTTGCAGCAGGAAACCCCGCATTCCCTCGCCGGTGTGGAACCAGTCCGACTGGGTGATGAACTCCTTGTAATAAGCGCCGTTCTCCGCCAGCTTGGTTAATTTTGTGCGCAGCTCCCCATATTGCTTCCAATGTCCTTCCTGCGCCTTCTTGAAAAGATCGAGGACGGAATCGGACCCGCCGAGCGCGTGCAGCAGCGTCCAGTTATAAAACGTCTCAATTGCGTCGTCCGGTCCGTCAAGGGTGCCCCAGCGGATGGTGTGCAGCAGGTAACCCCGCTCATCGACATACTTTCCGGCAAACCGCTCGACCGCCTCCGAGTTGAAGCGCAACAGTTCTCGTTCGAGCAGGGCCCACTCCGGCGGCGCCATGGGCGTCTTGACGTTCAGCGTGACCTCCGCGCCGGCGGCGCTCGCCGAAAGCAAGGATGCCACGAGCAGAAGACTCGAGAGCGAAACGATGGATGCGAGTTGCATTTGAGTTGTCATACCACATCGGCAAGGTCTGTGGGGAATTTACGTCACGAACGGATTGACCACGAGCACGCCGCCCAGGACGGCTTCGGTTTGAAGGTCCTCGGTGTAGAGTACCTTCGCTCCCGCCGATCGAGCCGCACGAACGATCATGGCGTCCCAAAACGAGATTCGAGTAAGCCGATGCAGTTCAATCGCCGCGATTACATCGCTTACGTTAAAACGAACAACTCTGGCGCGAGCGAGAATCTCGACCTTTCGTTGCGCCACCTCCGGAGCCACTCTGAGTTTTCGCGTCGCGGCTGCGAAGTACTCCTGCAGCACTTGCAGCGACACAACAGCCGTCCCGTTGCGAAGATGCTCCGCAAAAAGCGCGATAGCCCTTTCTTGTTTCTCCGGCAATGAAGCATCGTCGGCATACAAGAGCACATTGGTGTCAAAGAAGGCGAGACCGTTCATCTCCGCTCGTGCAGTTCCTCACGGTTGAACTTCCATCGGTGCGAGTCTCCCTGAGCGGAACGCGAGACCTCTTCGAACTCCGCGGCATCGGCACCCGGATCGGTCTTCCCCGCAAATTGCTCCAGGTACTCACGCACAAGTTGATTCACGCTGGTACCCATCGCCTCGGCCCGGCGCCTCGCTTTCTGTATCACCTCATCATCGAGAGAGAGCGTGACATTCATATACACAGTCTACGTGGGCACGGATTCTGTGTCAAGTTAGCCTGACTTCTCCAATTGCCGCAAAACTTCGAGTAAGACTTTGCCTACTACCTCAAGACTTTGCGCGCTGAGCTTGTCCATGGTGTCCTTGTCCGTGTGCCACCAGGAATGGTTCGGACCATAGTCGAAATCAATCAGGTCCAGCGCCGGTATGCCTTTCCGGACGAAGGGCATGTGGTCGTCCTCAATGGCGTTCAGGCTGTTCAGGAAGTATTTGCCATATCCCAGGCTTGCCGCAACTTTCCAAACCAGCAGCCGGAGCGGCCGGGAAGAACCGGCGTCCTGCACGATGCCCAGGTCGCGGTCGCCGATCATGTCCACGTTAATCAGCGCCTCGATGCCTTCCAGCTTCTTTTCGGACTCCCAGCGATCAGCCAGATGGCGGCTCCCATAGATGCCGTCCGTCTCCGACCAGGGGCCGATCGCTTCTTCGCCATCGAACCAGACGAGGTACACGTCGTGAATGCGAGGCACGCCGGAAAGTACGCGCGCCATCTCGAGCAGCAGGCCGGCCGAGGAGCCGCCGTCGTTTGCGCCGACGAAGCGTATGCCCGGCATCGGCTTGGTATCGTAGTGCCCGCTGACGACCACAGCGCGGCCGCTCGTGCCGGGAAAGCGGGCGATGATGTTGGTCATCTTGACGGCGCCGCGGGGCGTGGCGGCCGTAAAGCGATCTTCCTCCACCGAACAGTCGAGCGCCCGCAGTTGGGACAGGATATAACGGCGCGCGCGGCGGAGCGCTGGCGAACCGGCCGGACGCGGGCCGAAGGCCACAACCTTCCGTGTGAATTCGAGGGCTCGCTCGCCCTGAAAATCGGCCCGGGACGGATGAGGCAGCACGAGCATGGCGGCGATTATGGCGCACCCACTCGCTAGCCGGACGGCTTTCTTGCAGTGCATATGTAACCTAACGTGAAGTTTCGGTCGCGGTCCAAAAAGTCGAGCCAAGGCAACACGAGCGCGGGCGGAACCAGAAAGAACGCCGCGGGAAGAAACAAGATCCAGCGCGCGCCTCCCGCAAAGAATTGGAGACCGTTTAACAGACGCCGGCCCATCATCCGAAAGTAGCCGCCTACCGGTTGGACGTCGATGCCCGCAAGGCCGGCACAAGTGAACAGGCGCTCCAGTCCGTGCCGGGTGTAGCGGAAATAGTCGTGAGGCGCCTGATGCACTTCCCACTCAAGAGGAGCCACTACCAATAATCGGCCGCCCGGCTCCAGAACTCTAGCCATCTCCTGGATTACACAGGCCGGCTCCGGCACGTGCTCCAGGGTCACGATGTTGATGCAGGCGGCAAAGGAGCCCGAGGGGAAGGGCAGGGAAGTCAGGTCGGCGACCGCGTTCAGCGACGAGTAGTTCCAGGCCTCGTCGCCGATGCCCAGGTCCACGCTAATGTAGCGCTGCCGGACAAAGAAGGGCGCATGACGGGATTCGCCGGCGCCCGCGTCCAGGACGCGTATCCCATCCGGCAGCCCGGCCGCAAAGCAGGACACGGCGTCATCGATGGCCGTTTCAAAGTACAGCAGCCTCCGGCGCAGAAACCCGGGCGTCATCTCCGCCAGCCGGCTCCAGCGCTTGGGGCGGACGGCGCTCATGGTCTGGAGGCCTCCACCATCACCGTCGACCCGTGTCCCGCCGCCGCCTCCAACAGTGCGAACGGCAGGGCGGAGACGACCAGATTGAAATAGAGCATATCGCGGACAAGCTTCGCCCTTCCGCCTTCGTTGGGATTGAGCATCCTCCGGGCCATCGGGTCTAAGCGGGGAGCCAGACTGGTGGCCAGACCGGCGGGATTGTCTCGCAAGGAAAAGTGTTTTATCGTGTGATTTTTAAATCCTGTTTGTTTAAGCAATACTATCAGGTCGGAAGCGCGGAAGCTGGTTAGGTGGCGGGGAACGTCCACTCCGTTCCAACGGCGGCCCAGCAGCCGGAATTGCCAGCAATCGGCATTCGGAACCTGCACGATCAACCGTCCGCCCGGACGCAGCAGGTGAAACACCTGCGCCAAATGCTCCCGGGGATCGATCAGGTGCTCCAGCACGTGGAACATGGTGATGGCCGCGAACCCGCCGCCGCGGAATGGCGCAGCCCTCCCCAGGTCGCCGCAGACAACCGGCAGGCCTTTCTGTTTCCACGCGATCCCCGCGGCTTGCGCGGAGAAATCCAGACCCAGCACCAGACACCCTTCGGGAAGCCTCGGCCGCAACTGTTCCAGGAACAGGCCGCCGCCACAACCGATGTCGAGCACCGGACCGGTCAGGCCTGAATTGCGGATGGCGCGCTCCACAAAGTTCAAGTGGTCCCGCAGCACCAGCTTTCGGTAAAACTCTTCGAGCCGGCCCGCCGCGCTGCGATCCGGAGCATACCAGTAATTTTTCGGGTAGTAACCGGCCAGTTCTTCCGAGGTGGGTTGCGGATGGAGGCGGATCAGCCCGCAACCTTTACACGCAACCACCTTAAACTGTCTGGACGTCGTGCGGTACAGCCGGTCCGTGGCGTGAAACAGCGTTTGAAACTCGGGTGCGCCGCAGGCCTGGCAACTCACGATACGGCCGACTGCTCGCTCAACTCGCGCAGCCCAATCCTGTTCTGAAGTATCAGTTCGCGCACCTGCCTGGGCGAGAGCTTGCGGATCCGGGCGATCTCGCGGCGTTTGCGCAGCATGCGCGGCAGCAGCGCGAGCGCTTCCAGGTCGCCCGCGATCAGCCCAGCCGCCATGCGCAGCTTCCCGGTCCAACCGGGATAAAGTCCGGTCTCGCCGCGGCCCCTTGCGGCCGCCCACATCCCCGCTGCGAGGCGCGCGAGGTAGTACGCACCGTTCAGCCAAAGCAGGCTCCAGGGAAACAGTTTAGCCGCAAGCAGCACTCGGTTGCGCTCGATCAGCCGCAGGCGCCGGACGGAATCGACGCCCAGCGTGGAGCCGCGATGATGGCACACGCAGGCATCCGGCACATAGATGCAGCGCCAGCCGGCGATGCGGGCGCGCAAACCGAGCTCGGCGTCGTCCGCGTAAGCGAAAAAATCTTCGTCGAATCCGCCGATGGATTCCAGCATCTCCCTTCGATACATGGCCGCGCAGCCATCCGGCCAGAGCACTTCCTCCATGCGGTCGTACTGGCCGAGGTCGCGCTGGCCGGAGCCGCGGCCCCGGTTCTGCCCATCCGGGTACATCAGGTGGCCGGCTTTGTCGATGCGTTCGGGGTCCTCATGAACCAGAATCTTGGATGCCGCCATACCCACATCGGGCCGCCCCCGAAAGGCAGACTCCAGCGCGCGAAGCCAGTTAGGGCCAGCTTCCGCGTCGTTGTTCAGCAGCGCGATCCACTCTCCTCGGGAGACCTGAATCCCCTGATTGTTGGCGGCACAAAATCCCCGGTTCGTCTTGTTTCGAAGGGTCCGCAGGATGCCCGGAAACTCGCGCTCCGCCATCTCGACCGAACCATCCGCCGAGCCGTTATCGACAAGGATGATTTCAAACGCAACCCCCTGCTGCGCGGTAAGGGATTTCAGGCATTCCCTTAACAAGTCGCGGCGGTTCCAGTTGACAACAATGACCGAAATCAAGGTACTGTTATAGTATAGCGGCAGTAGTCGCCGGGTGTAGTTATGGCATTAATCGGCGAACGTTTACGGAAGGGGCGGCAGCAGAAAGGGCTGACCCTGGAGGAACTCGCGAACCAGACGAAAATCGGCGCGAGGCTTCTCAGTGCGATCGAAGCAGAGGAGTACGACAAGCTTCCAGGCGGCGTATTCCGTAAGAGTTTTGTCCGGCAGTACGCGCGTGCGATCGGTTTGGACGAAGAGGAGATAGCCCGCGATTTCGAAGCCCAGCACCCCACCGTCGAAGTGCCTCTGCCCGCGGTCCCCGAAGATCCCGTTGTGAGACACCTTCCGGCTGTGATAGAGGGCGGCAGAACGTGGAAGTTGCAGGCCTCGGTGAGTTCCTTTGCCGCCGTGGTGGCCGTCATGCTGCTCTGTTCGATCATCTATGCCTGGTGGCAGCGGAGCGGGGAGCCCCAGGCGCAGCAACTGAGCGACATGGCAACAGTAGCCGCACCGCCGCGAGTGGATGCGGCCCCCGTTCCCTCCTCTCAGCCGATGGTTCTGGACACCGCGGAGGCCAACCGTGATGCGCCACCCGCTCCCGAAGCGCTTGCAACGCCCGTCCAGATCGGATTCGCCGCCACCGAGCCGACCTGGCTTGCCGTCACGGCCGACGGGCAGCGTGTCTTCACGGACACGCTATCCGCGCTGCAAACCAAAGCTCTGGGAGCTTCGGAGACAATGCGCGTGGTGATCGGCAATGCGGGCGGCGTCGAGATTACCGTAAACGGGCAGCCGGTCGGGAAGCTTGGGGAGAGCGGCGACGTGCGCGTGATCGAGGTTTCCAGAGACGGCTATCGGATTGTGCGCGGCAGCTCGCCGGCCGCCGATTCCGGCGATCCGCTCTTCTGAGGCGCAACTCTTCTCTGCGCCTCCCGCGTTTCGCGTTTCCGTCGCCGCTCCAGAAGCAGCAGTTCCCGCCTGCGGCGCTGCTTGATGCGGTCGTCGATCTTCCTCCAGAACTTTCGGAAGTAATCGATGGCCGACAGTAGCCCGAATATCACCACACCCCACAGCAGCAGATCCCCGACCGGCTTCATCGCAGGATACCGGATACCGGCCAGAAGGAACGAAATGGCGGCGACCTGCGAAACCATCTTGGTCTTTCCCAGATCCCCGGCCTGAATGGTGTAGCCCTCCGCGGCGGCGATGCCGCGCAAGCCGGTGACGGCAAACTCGCGTCCCACGATCAGGATTACCATCCAGGCGGGCGCCACCTGCACCTGCACCAGCGAGATCAAGGCGGCCGAGATGAGCAGCTTGTCGGCGATCGGATCGAGCAGCGTCCCGATGGTGGTAACTTGGCCCCAGCGGCGGGCGAGGTATCCGTCCAGAAGGTCGGTGCCGGCGGCGAACAGAAAGATGGCAAGCGCAAGCCATTCATTGGCCACCCGCACTCCAAAAAGATCGATCGAGACGTCCTTCTGAACCAGCGCGGCCACCAGGAGGGGAACGAAGAATATTCGCGCGATCGTCAATGAGTTGGGAATATTCATCGCCACCCTAAATATAAAACCTGCTAACGCCGGGAACAACCGTTACGTCGCAACATATGCCTGAAGCCTGGCCTTGAGAGACCGGGGCACATCGGCTTCCACTTCACACCAGGAGTCCGTATACCGTGTATCCAGCACCACGCCGGACTCGTGAAGCTGGTGCAGCGGCCCGCCTTCTCCAACCGGAAACCGGAAACTGACGCGCTCGATGGGGTCGAAAGGCAGGTGTGTGTCGAGGGCTACCAGAAGGCGGCCGATGCCCAAACCTGTAAGCGCCGATACGTTTACCGATTGCACCGCGCCCGCATTAAGAGGGGGCGCAACCGCATCCGGGGGGAGCAGGTCGGCTTTATTCAGCACCAGAATCTGCGGGGTTCCGGTGACGCCCATCTCGGAGAGCACGGCCGTGACGTGAGCGGTATGCTCGGGCGCTTGCGGCGATGCGGCATCCACCACATGCAGGATCAGGGCTGCGTCGGTGAGTTCTTCGAGCGTGGCGCGAAATGCCTTCACCAGCGTGGTGGGAAGATTGCGGATGAAGCCCACCGTGTCGCTGAGCAGGATTTTCCGGCGCGAGGGCAGGATCAACGACCGGACAGTGGGGTCCAGGGTGGCGAACATGCGCGCATCCGCCAGCACGCCGGCAGCGGTAAGGCGGTTGAACAGTGTGGATTTTCCGGCGTTGGTGTAGCCGACCAGAGCGACCGTCGCCAGAGGGACGGCGCTGCGCTGCCGGCGGTGCAGAGAGCGGCCGGAGCGCACTCCCTCCAGATCGCCTTCAATCTTGCGGATGCGGCGGGCGATGCGGCGGCGGTCCGTCTCGAGCTGCGTCTCGCCGGGTCCCCGCGTACCGATTCCGCCGCCCAGCCGGGACATGGCCGTACCCCTTCCGGCAAGGCGCGGCAGCAGGTAATTCAACTGCGCCAGCTCCACCTGGAGCCGGCCTTCCCGCGTCCGCGCACGCCGCGCGAAGATGTCCAGGATGAGTTGCGTGCGGTCGATGACCTTGGTATCGAGCTCGCGCTCCAGGTTGCGTTGCTGGGTGGGCGTAAGGTCGTGGTCGAAGATGACCACTTCGGCGCTGAGGGCCGCCACGGCATCCTTTAGCTCGCGGACCTTTCCGGCGCCGATCAAAGTCGCCGCTTCGGCGTGAGCGCGGGATTGCACGACCGTGTCGCGTACGTCAGCGCCCGCGCTGCGCGCCAGTTCACGCAACTCTTCAAGCGATTCTTCCACGTCGAAACGGGGGACCGGCATCCTGCCTGGCGTCTCAACGCTTCGCGCGGTCCTGCGGAGATCGACGCCGACCAGTATGGCGGGTTTGATCGAGGCGTTCGCGGCGGGGGGAATCTACTAAGCCTCCGAAGACTCCGCGTGCCCGGCCGCCACGCTGGGGGCATGCGACGCGCTGTGGCTCGCCGAATGCGACGCGCCATAGGCATGGCCCTGCTTGAGTGTCACTACGGTGGAGATGGCGTGCTTGAAAATCAACTGCTCCTGATTGTTGGTTTCGAGCACCAGCGAATATTTATCGAAACTCTTGATGCGGCCGGAGAGTTTCACGCCGCTGAGGAGGTAAATGGTGATTACACCCTTCTCTTTACGCGCATTGTTGAGAAATCCATCTTGAATATTTTGCGCTGGTTTATCCATAAACTACCCCTTTAAGCCCTAAACGTAACTAGCTGTTCAAGCCAGGATTGACGACACCAATTGTACACCGAAACACTCCCCAAAAGGCGTATGTTTCCATCCCCATCGCGGACCCCGGAATTTCATTGCCGGACGGGGAGCGTGGTGATTGATTCCACGCCGTCCTGCCTCACCACGAGGTTTAGATTCCCGGTGCGCGCATTGGCGGGAATTTGAAAGTTGACCTGGTAGAGCCCGGCGAAGTTAGGCGTCAATCCGGCATAGAGCACGTTGAGGGAAACGCCGTCCAGCGTGACTGTGACCGGCGTGACCACGCGCGCCAGAGGCTCCGCGGCGGGTGCGGGCGCGCCGCTGGGAACCGCGGGGTTGGTGGCGCCAAGGCCGGTCAGATAGATGGTCATGTACTCTTCGGGCCGGGCCGGCGCGGCCGAGGTAATCAGCGCGCCGGTCACGGCGTTTTGGGCGATCACCCCACCTTCGGCATAAGCCGCGGTCCCAGGGCTGACGCGGTTGACGGCAATGCTGTCGGGAGCCGTCAAGGCCCCGCTCGAGAGCACCAGAATTTGGTACTCGCGATCCGGCGAGTGCTCGGCGGGCAACTGCGCGTTGATCTGCCCGGGGCTGACGTAATACAGCGGGGCTTCCACTCCGCCCACGATCACGGAAACCCCGTTCAGCGTCTTTGGGTAGGGCGGACTGGCGCTGGCGGTGGACGTCGCAAAGTCCGATCCATAGAGCGCCATGGCCGTTGCGGGGGCGAGCGGTCCTCCGGGCCGGGGAGCAAAGGCATGCACGGTGGCGTTCGGCAGGAGAATAGGCGCTTTGTTTGCGGCCACCTCTCCATTGATCGCGATACTGGCCAAGGCCAAATTCGGCGCGGAAGCCGTAGCCGTCACCGCCACCAGGGCCGAAGCGTTGGCCGGAACCCAGGTTCCCGAGAAGACGCCCGAGGTCGCGTCGGTGAGCTGCATGGCCAGCGGCGCATCCCCGTTGGAGAAGTTGACGACCACCTGGCTGTTCGGCGCGGCGTCGCCGCAATCGTCCAGCACGCGCACGGCAAGCGGGGTGGGCCATGCCGCTGCGGTCGCGAAATTATTCACCAGACCGGTGTGCAGCGCCACGAGTTTGGTGGGCGTACACCCGGCGGCTTGCCGCTCAGCCGCTGCGGCGGGCGGCGGCGCCGGCTGCACGATGAAGAGGACGTTGACCGAACGCAGCGTTCCCGCAAGGGAGACGTTGACATCGCCGGTATACACTCCGGCCTTCAAACCGGCCGAGTTCACGGAGACGGACGCCTCGGCAGTGGCCTGAGTCGAGGTGTTTCCCGTGGTCGGGGAGGCGCTGAGCCATGCACTGCCATCGTCTGTGGAAGTCGAGACTTGAAACGCAATGGGCGTTGCGCTGCTGGTAAACACGCGTACCGCCTGAGCTGCGGCCTGCGGCCCTCCAGTCACGGCCGTGAAGAACAGGCCGGAGGGGGAGGGTACGGGCCGTGGGCTGGCATCGGCCGGGGACACGTTGAATACGGCGTGGAAGTATGCCGGCGAGTTGACGGCCTCCGCGGAAGCGATGCGAATCAGGCCGTGGTGGATGCCCGAGCCCAGGCTTCCGGCGCTGACGGAGACGGGCAGCGACCCCGATCCGTCGGCCGGGATGTTTCCCGTAGTCGCACCCAAGGTAAGCCAGTCCCGGCCGTTCAGGATCTGCGCGCTCCAGTTCAAGGCCGCATCGCCCGCGTTCCTCATCAAAACGTTGCGTGAAACCGATGTTCCGGCGCCCGCTCGCGCCTCGAAGAGGGAGCCGAGGGGAAACAGGCGCAGAGAGGCGCCGGTTGGAAAGACGGATAACGTGACCGGAACCTCCAGGACGCTGCCGGTGAAGGAGAGGCGCACCACGTCCTGATACGCTCCCGGCTGGAGTGCGCCGAGGTTCGCGGACACCGATATTTGGGCCGGGCCGCCAACGGCAATCTGCCCGGACTCCGGCGTGACCCGCAACCACGGGCTGCGATTCGCCAGTGCGGCGGTAAAGTTCTGGGCCCCGCCGCCACCCTCGTTGCGGAGGACCAGGGTAGCCGTGTCCGTTCCGCGCCTTCCTCTGAGGCGAACAACCTGGGGCGAGACGGCGAACCGGGCGGGCCTGTCCTCCAGTTGAAACGAGACGGGAACGGAAACCGTTCCACCGGAGCTGTCGAGGAAGACCGTTCCGTTCAACGTCCCGGCAGGCAAAGTCCCTGGGGCCGCGGCGACATAGACCGCTGCGGGCGTAGCGCCTCGCAGGGTCTGCGAGAGGAGCCACGGAGCGCTTGTGCGAACGGTGAAGGGCAGTGCGCCTCCATCCGAAGCGGTGACGAGAAGGCGCTGCGCCTGCGGCCGGCCGGCGCCGACAGCCGCGGTGAAGGCAAGAGCGGTGGGCGTGACCCGCAAGGTAGCGCCGGTGGTGATGTAGAACGGGAACGGGTCGGAGATGACTTCCGGGCCTGCTTGAAAGTTGACCACTGTCACGTCTGCGGTGCCGGGCGTGCTCAACCGCGGTTGGGGAACTTGCGCGGTTAGCGTCGTTTCGTTTACGAAGTGAGTGGATAACTTCTCACCGTTCCAGCGGACTTCGGAGTGAGGAAACGTGGCGATGGTGCCAAATACGTCCCGGAAGTTTCGTCCATTCACGGTGATTGTCAGAGGGGGGCTACCGGCCAGCACACTGCTGGGGCTAATAGAGGTAATGATCGGCTTGGGAACCTGAGCCTCGACCGCTGCTACGACGAGCAGAAAGAACGTGAGAGAACGAACAGCAACTCGGATCATCGTCTTTATTCTATGCAAGATTCAATACATTTGTGGAGGGTGTGTAATCACCGCTTCGGTTCGAAGACGACGATGCCGATGCGGAGGGTGTTGCGGCCAGTGGTTTGGCCGGGGTGCGTTGAGCTGGTGATGTGGTAATCGGCAGACAGAGTCTGGATGCCGCCGAACGGACGGCGTTCCCAGTCCTCGTGGTGGACGCGTTGACCGCGGATAGCTCCGGTCAGGAGTAACTCGAGACCTAAAGGGTCGTGTACCTGCTCGACTAAGCCGCCCTCGAGTTTGCCGTATTCGGGTCCGGTGCGGCCGCAGATGGGACACTCCTCGACGTCGGCGTGGTGGGGATTGGCGTGCTCGACTTCGTAATGCGCGCTGGCGGCGAAGCGGTAGAACTCGCGTGTCGCGCCGCGCCAGGGGATGCGCACCTTGGCGAGCCGCGGGGACGAGAGGGCGGTGTAGTAATAGCGCATGTGGAAGGCGTGGGCGTGCTGGAGAGCGCGGCGGGCGGGATCGATCCAAGGTTGCAGGTGCTCGACGCGCACTTCGAAGTCGCAGCCTTCGGGATTCTCGAAGGGCGGGAAGAATTCAGGCAGTTGCATGGCATTGCGGAGGCGGGAGGTGACAAGCTTTACGGCGGCATCGTGGGAGCGTGCCAGACCGGGGTCGATATAGAACCAGAGGTTGGGGTAGCGGGGCATGGAAGAGTCGAAGACCGACTTTGGGGGCAGGCGGAAGTCGTCAAGCGATTGGGCAAAGAGAACGGGACCGAGGAGCAACACGGTCAGCATTCCACCACAACAAGTCATCGGGTACGTCAGAAGCCGAGTTTCAGGGCGAACTGGATCTGCCGGGCGTCGGTGCCGGGCAGTGTGCTGGAGATGACGGCGAACTGGGAGGTGCCGATGGTGCCACCCGGGAAGTTGAAGGCGGGGGTGTTCATCAGGTTGAAGGCTTCGGCCCGGAAGTCCAGGCGGACACGCTCGGTGAAGTGAAAATTCTTGGCGAGCATCAGGTCGAAGTTAACGAGACCGGGAGCGCTGATCGCGATCCAGGCGGCCATCGCCTACGCGGTTGGCGCGCTGGCGTCCACCCTGGGAATCGGTGGTGTTCTGGGTGGAATCGATGCCGAAGGGCAGGCCGCTGCGGAGGAGAGCGATACCGCCGATCTGCCAGGAACCGAATGCCTTGGCCCAGATACTGTCGCTGTTGAGGAAAGCACGGCCCGGCCCCCAGGGGAGGTCATATGTGTAGCTGGCGACGAAGCGGTGGGCCTGGTCGTCGGCGGAGAGGGCGCGCTCGCCCCGCATGTCGTAGAGATTCTGGAGGCGGAAGGAAGAGCTCACGCTGGGGTTGTCGCCGGGGAAGAGACCAGAGCCGTTGTCGAGGGCCTTGGACCAGGTATACGAGAGGAGATAGGTAAGCCCGCCGGAGAGGCGTTGCTCGAGCTTCGCCTGGAAGGAGTGATAGATGGAGGAGACGCCGAAAGTGTTGTAGGCGATGTTCTGAAACTCCGCGAAGGGCCGGCGCTGGGCGGAGGTGAGGCCGCCAAACTGTGAGGGCGGACCGAGCTGTTCCGGGCGAAGCTGGTTGAGATTGCTGCCCGGAGTGTAGAGCTTGGTTCCCTTCGTGCCGGCGTAGGCCAGGTCGAGCGCCAGGTTGCGCCGAAGCTCGCGCTGCACGGAAAGGTTCCAGCTCTGCATGTAGGGGGAGCGGGAATTGCGGTCAAAGTGAACGTTCTCGCCGGCGGTGCGGCCGGTGGCGTCGAAATCGGACGCTCCACCGGGGAACCCGGAGAGCACGAAGAGCGGGAGGCTCGGGAAAGCTGGCGCGGTGAGCGCGAAGCTGCGGGCGTAGGGGAATGGCGCTTCGAGCGGCGTGCCGGGGTTGGAGGCCACCGGGGCGGAGGAGAAATACATCCCGTAGCCGAGGCGGATAATCGTGGCGTTGGTGAGGCGGTAGGCGAGGCCGAAGCGCGGTCCGAGGTTGTTCCAGTCATTGGGGTAGAAGTGGCGCGGATTGCCGTCCTGGCCGGCGAAATCCAGCAGACGGCGCTCCGGATTGAAATGCGTCAGGCGGTCGTACTTTTCCACGAAGTGGAAGGCAGGCTCATAACGAAATCCGAGGTTGAGCGTGAGGCGCTGGCTGACCTTGAAGTCGTCCTGCACATAAAAGTCGTAAGACGGGAAGCTGAGATAGGTGGAAACGCCGGGCAGTAACTGAAAACCGGAGCCCTGTCCGAGCAGGAAGCTGGCGAAGGCATCGCCGGTGCGGTTATTGGCGGAGATACCGGTTTGGAGCGGGCCGAAGCCGAACTCGCCGCTGGCGTTGGTCGGGTTGTAGTTGTTGGAGTATCCGCGGCGGAAGTCGAAGCCGAACTTGAGATAGTGGCGGCCGTGGACGACCGTGAGGTTGTTGACAAGCTGATAGCTGGTGACGCGGGTGAGAGCCGGCCGGCCGCGGTCGTTGCCGACGGAGGTGAAGCCGGTGATGTTAATACGCGGAAAATTATCCTGGGGAACGCCAGGGATGCCGAGCTGTTGGGGATAGTCCTGGCCGCCCGTGGGCGCGATGCCTTGAGAGTAGACGCGGTTGACTCCGAGCCGCACCTCATTGATGAGGGTGGGGCGGATGGTATGGAGATACGAAAAAGCGGCGTTCTGCTGGCGTCCTTCGGAAGGATAGTTGGTGGGATTGCCGGCAGTCAGGTAGGTAGGCGAGGGGACATCGTCGGTGTCGTTCATTGAGTAGCGGCCCATGAGCTTGATGGAGCCCGTGAGGGTATGGTCGATGCGGACGTCGCCCTGATCGGCGCGGCGCGTGCCCGGTCCGGCAAGAACATAGTTGTTGGCGATGCCGGAGCCATTGGGCTCGGGGTAGAAGGCGATGACCTTGGCAGCGGCGGGATCGAAGCGAGAGGCGGGAATGACGTTGTTCGGGATAGGATCGCGGAGGACCTGGTTGCCTTCGACACGCGTGCTATTGGGATCGTAGACGGGGTTGGATCCGGCGAGGTCGCCGGAGCGCATTTGGGGAGTGGGGACGGAGGAGGTACGAATGGCTGCGGTCCGCACGCGGGTGCCCTGCCAGTCGACGAAGAAGAAGGTTTTGTCGCGGCGGATGGGGCCTCCTACGGCGGCGCCAAACTGATTCTGACGGAGGACGGGCTTGCTCTGGCCGGCGGGCGCGAAGAAGTTGCGGCCGTTCAGGACATCGTTGCGGAGGAACTCGAAGACCGTTCCATGGAAGCCGTTCGTGCCGCCTTTGATAGTGGCGAGAATGACCCCGCCGCCCGTTCGGCCGTACTCGGCCGAGAAGCTGTTGGTGACGATCTTGAACTCTTCGAGGGCGTCCACCATGGGCGTGTAGCCTACATTGCCGCCTTTGATGTTGACGGCGGTAACGCCGTCAAGCTGGATCTCGTTAAGGCGGTTGCGTCCACCATTGATGCGGGCGGAGGCGCCGGAAGTGCCCGAGGCAGCGCCGTCGGCGACTCCAGGGACGAGCCCGATAAGACCGAAAGCGCCGCGGCCATTGAGCGGGAGGCCGACGATCTTGCGATTATCGACAACCTGTCCGATGGAGCCGCTCTCCGTTTGGAGGACGGGAGCGGCGGCGGTAACTTCGACGACTTCCGAGGTCGCGCCGAGGGTAAGCGAGGCGTCCACACGCGCGCGCTGATCGATCTGTAGTGGGACGCGGTCCTGGATAAATTTCTTGAACCCCGGGGACTCGACGGCGATGGAATACTCGCCGGGCCGGAGGTTAGGAACGAAATAGTTGCCGACGGCATCGGTTTTAACGCGGCTGACTTCGTTGGTCGCGAGGTTCGTGACGGTGACGTCCGCGTTCGAGACGGCGCTGGCGCTAGGATCGGTTACCGTGCCGAGGATGGTGCCGGTGAAGCTGGCCTGAGCGAAGACGAGCCCCAGACTCGCTGAGGCCAGAAGAACCAGGCGAAGGACGGAGACAAACATGCGCAGCTCCCTGTGAGTTTAAAATCTGGCAAACGTGTGCATAAGGCTATCACGGACGCGGCAGAGCGTCAAGGCAAGCACCTGTTTTTTTGTCAACGGTTTTTAGAAATGTCCCCATGTTCCGTTCATTAGAAGTGTCCCCTTT
>JBBDWK010000061.1:0-24523 GCA_040902885.1 Bryobacteraceae bacterium
AAACGCGCCCGCGCGGCCCGCGATAATCGTCCATCTGCATGACGCACTACACTAGAGCCAAACCAATAAGTTCCAGCGACCGCATGCAGCGGCGTTTCCCCTTCGTTGTCTCTGGCGTTCAAATCAGCACCGACCTCCAGCAGACGGTCTATCATGCTGTAATTGTGGTCCTCGGCGGCCATGTGTAGCGCCGTGTTTCCGTACTCATCCTTGGCATTCACCTCCGCGCCTGCCCTAACTAAATCATGGATACAGCCCCCATGGGTAGCAGCGTAGTGTAGCGGTGTTCTCCCTCTGTTGTCTCTTGCGTTCGGATCAGCGCCAGTTTCCAGCAGGGAGCCAATACGAGAATCGTCACCGATATAAGCATAAAAGTGCAGAGGAGTGACCTGCGATCTTTTGTCCCTAAAAAAATGAATCATATCGGCTCCGTGGTCGAGTAGGAGCTGTATAATCTCGAATTTATGCTTGTTGAGCGATTCCGCAGAGCGTAGGACGGCGCCTACATTGGGGTCAGCTCCGGCCTCCAGCAGTACGGTCATCAACTCAGGAGAATCCCTCCATAGTGCGCGTTTAAGCGGCGTCTGTCGGAGACGATCTCCAGTGTCGGGATCTCCGAAGTTGGGGTCGGCCCCGTATTTTATCAACAGCCTTACCATGTCGGTGTTGGGCGATTGAATCGCCACGAGAAGCGCTGTCCCTTGATCACCGCTAGCGTTCGGATCGGCGCCGCCCACCAAAAGAGCTTCGGCGATGGCTAGCCTGCCAGCTTGGACAGTCTCGACCAACAGTTTACCGGCGGACGCCCGGAGATCGGCAGTACACTCGCCACCAAGGAGCGCTTTCACAACGTGAACTCGCTCATGCCGGACAGCTAAGGAAAGCGCTGTAGTTGTGACTCGCTCGCCCCTTGCGAGGAGTGCCGCCACTTTTTGAATGCTTCCATTCCGGGCCGCTCGCTCGATACGCGTCAACCCGCCCCATTTTATATACTCAAGACTGAGAACACTCCAGACCTGAGCCCAGGGAACCCACTGGCGCATGAGTTTCATCCCTTTCATTCACGCGGACCGCCGTGATCTCACTGCTAACCTTGCCCATAAATTTAATGCTGGGAGCACATCGCTATATTCTACGCCTTTCCAGGCCTGCGGAAGCTCGGGAAAGAGCAGTTCGATCGCATCGGGTTCGTACCATGGAGCCTAGACTGAGCAACATTCGCTACAGCGCCCTCGGTCGAATAACACTTGGCCGCCATTCGCACGCTCTGCATATCCTGTTCCGTGAACCCGGCCTCGTCTGTCTACAGGCCCAGCACCATCGTCGGCTGTCCGATTGTCATCCTCCGCCGAGAAATTGGTCGAGATCCTGCAGGACCGACTGCCGTGCTTTCTTGGCGAGATCGAACACCTCCCGCTCTTGCCCGGGTAGCAGTTCAACGAAATCGCCGGGATAGCGGATCTGAACCCCAAAAGGCGTAAGCGGAATTGTGTCCTCGAGAGTAGCCGCCAACGCCGGCGCGAAGCCGGAAATCAAATCCAACAGTTGTGCGATGCTGTGCGTCTTAGGAAATTCGGTCTGCCGCGCCACGAGGACGGCCTTCAGATACTTCTCCACGGCCTGCTGGCAATGAAACGCGATGGACTCCCGAATCGGCTCCTCGTCGCGCAAGAGGCGCTCGGCCGTTTGATAGTCAATCTCGCCTTTGCCGATCCACTGCCTGACAAGCAACAGCAGGGGACCGTCAGGCAGCTTCATAGATGACTCGGCCGTACTTGTGGGCCGGATACGCGATGCCACCGAAGGTCTCCTTCGTTTCTTCGAACTGTTCGGTAGCGATGAGGAACACGTCAAACGGGAAGCCCAAGCCGCGGAGTGCCTGGTGCAGTCTCCCGTGTTCCTCAATTGTGTTGACTGGCGATGCAGCGACAACGAGGAGATCGATGTCGCTGTCGCGCGTCATATGACCCGTCGCCGCCGAGCCGAACAGGATGATGCGGTCCGGCTGAACCACTGCAAGCAGCCGGAGCACGATCTCCCGAGCGAGCTTATCGTCGATACACACAACAAACATCATAGGGAAAGTAGGGCCCGCCGTCCAAATGTTCAGCCCCGGCGGCCCTACCCGCTCTGGGGCGGCATCCGTTATCTGGGCGACGACGGCAAGGCGTACTTCCACTCGCTTCAACTTCGTGGCGAGCGGCGGTTTGCGAGGGGCCTGTCCTTCCTGACGTCCTATACATGGGCGCACAACATCGATACCTCTTACGGCACCAACGAGAGCCTGCCCTTCACCCCGGGCGGGGTACAGAACCAGAACTGCTGGGGATGCGAGCGGTCGAATTCGGGCTTCGATTACCGGCACCGGTTCGCGGCAAGCTTCCTCTGGACCATTCCCACGCCGGCGGACTGGCGCGGCGCGCAAGCGCTGCTGTTGAAGAACTGGTCGTTCAACGGCGTGGTCACCTATCAGAGCGGTTCTCGTTCTACGGCCGCTTGCCGACGCGCGCGGTTCAGTGCTTCGGCCTCAGCATCGACGTCTCATTCTGCCTCCAGTAGTATTGGGATGGCCGCTCTATAATAATCGACACCATGAAGCGAAGAAATTTTGTTTCGGGCGCCGCGGCGTCCTTGTTGACTCGGACCGGCGCGGCGCAGACCGAACGGCCGCCCAACGTTCTGTTGATCCTCTTCGACAAGTGCCGGACCGACGCCATCGGCGCATACGGCGAGCGCGACGTGCAGACGCCGCACATCGATTCGCTCGCGCGGGAGGGCGTGCGGTTCACCAACTGCTTCACTCCCCAGGCATTGTGCGGACCGGCGCGGGCCTCCATCATCACTGGCAGCTATCCGCACGCGCACCGCTTGCGGCGCAACGTCTATCCGATTGAATCGGGCAAGCTGAACAGCAACTACCAGGACCCCATCGCCGACCCGTTTCGCGATTCGCGTTTTCGCCTCTGGGACAACTTTCCGTTCTTCCTCAACAGCGCCGGTTACACGACGGCTCAGATCGGCAAGTGGCACCTGGGCCCCGGCAATCCGGGATTCTTCGATTACTACAAAGGGTTCAACTCGATGCTGCGCCACTGGATCGGCGAGCCGTACAAGTCGCGCTACCGGCCCGATGTGCACACCGATCAGGGAATTCGCTTCATCGAGCGCAGCTCGGAAGAGCCGTTCTTTCTCTATCAGTCTTATTACGCGCCGCATGAGCCGCTCGATCCGCCCAAGCAGTTCGTGGAGCAGTACGCGGGGAAGGAGCATGCGAACTATTACGCATCGGTGGCCAACCTGGACTGGAACGTGGGCCGTCTGCTGGACGCGCTGCGGCGCAGGAATATTCTCGACGACACGCTGGTGATCCTCTCGACCGAGCACGGCCGCACGTGGGTCAACCGGCCCGGCGCGGTCGAGGGACTCTGTCTCCCTTATGAGGAGGTGGCGCGCATCCCGCTGCTGATCCGTTATCCGAAGGCATTCCCCCGCGGATTGACGTGGCAGTCGGGCGTGAGCTTGGTGGATCTGACGCCGACGATTCTCGAAGTAACCGGCGTGCAGCCGATTCTGGGCGCGCATCCGAGTCCCACGCGGCCGTTGATTCACGGCCGCAGCCTGGCGGCGGAGATTCGCGGAGGGCGTGACACGTGGAGCCGGCCGATGGTGATTCAGAACATTCCCCAGGGCGCCATCGACGGTTCTCTGTACGACGAGCGGGCGCTGCGCACCGAGCGGCACAAGCTGATTCTGCGCAGCTTCGACGTGCGGCCGGCGATGCGGCCGGGCGAGCTGTACGACCTGCGAAGCGATCCGGGCGAGACCAAGAACCTGTACGCCTCGCAGCCGGGGTTGGTCAAGGAACTGGCTGGGACGCTGAAGAACTGGGGCGAGCAGTACCGCGACGGTCTGGCCGTCGAATTAGGCGCGTGGGCGGCGGGCGGTTAAAATTCTTGAAGGAGGCGAGCAGGGACGTGTTCGGTCTTGGCTTCATTGAAATTCTGTGGCAGGACGTGCGCTATGGAGCACGCATGCTGGGGAGAAATCCCGGCTTCACGCTGGTGGCCGCGCTCTCCTTCGCGTTGGGAATCGGCGCCAACAGCACCATCTTCAGCGCGCTCGATGCGTCCCTGCTGCGTCCGACGCCGTATCGGGACGCGGAGAGCCTTGTCTTTCTGTTTGGGACCAACATCGCCCGCGGCCAGACGCGGGGCTGGGTGGCTACAGCCGACTTCCTGGACTGGCAGGAACGCAACCGCGCCTTCGAGCATCTGGGTCTGGCGGGAGACGGAACTTCAAAGAGCACGCTGAATGATTCGGGGCCGCCCGAGAAAGTCGCTTTTCAACACGTGACACCGGATCTTTTCGAACTCCTGGGAGTGAAGGCCGCGATCGGCCGCGGCTTCGATGCCGCCGAAGTTCGCCGGAGCGTCAATACGCTGGTCTTGAGCTATGAGTTCTGGCAGCGCCGGTATGGAGGAGATGCAGGCGTCATCGGCCGCAAAGTGACACTGGGTGGGAGGCCCGGAACGATCGTGGGCGTCATGCCGGCCGGGTTCCAGATCCTGAGCGGGGGCAGCGGCACGGATATCTGGGAGGCTCTCAATCTGGGCGCTCCCGGTGCCGCGAATCGAAAGATTCCCTGGCTGGTGGGTGTGGGCCGCCTGAAACCCGAGGCGTCCCTCTCCGAAGCTCAAGCGGAGATGAGCGCGATTGCGGGACAACTGGAGCAGGCCTATCCGGACACCAACAAAGGGCGGGGAATCCGGCTCCAACTGGTAACGGAAGCATTGCGCGCGGGTCCGAAGTCGGTCCTCTATCCGCTGTTCGGCGTAACCGGATTCGTACTGCTGATCGCGTGCGCGAACGTCGCCGGTCTGCTGCTCTCACGCTCGGCTTCCAGGAAGAAAGAGATGGCGATGCGGGCGGCGGTGGGAGCGGGAAGGGGCCGCCTTGTCCGGCAGTTGCTGACCGAAGGCGTGCTGCTCGCCGCCTTGGGCGGTCTGCTGGGAGTCGGGGTCGCTTACGCCGGAATTCGCATCTTCGACGCGCTAACTCCGGGCTGGTTTTCGGCTCATCATCTCACGCTGAACACCGCCGTCCTGGCGTTTACTTTTCTGGTTTCGGTTCTCGTCGGAGTCCTGGTGGCCCTGGCGCCTGCATTGCACGCCGCGCGGCACGATTTGAATGACGCAATCAAGAAGAACGTCCAGGCCGTTGGCCGGGGCGCCGGCAATTCGGCTCGCAAAGCGCTTGTGGTGAGCGAAGTCGCTCTGGCGTTGATCCTATTGGTCGGCGCGGGGCTTATGATTCGCAGCTTCCTGAAGGTCGTGAGCATGGATTCGGGATTCGATCCCCACGGCCTGCTCACGATGCACGTGGATCTCTCCGGTCCCAGTTATTCAGAGCCCGCGGCCGTGCGGGATATCGACATCACGAGATTTCATCCGCGTCTGCAACTGTTCTACGACAGCGTGCTGGAAAACGCCCGGGCGCTTCCCGGGGTTGAATCCGCGGCGCTGGTGAGCTGGCTTCCCATGGGCCGGGGAACGGTGGGACCGCGGCAGCGCCCGTTTCTGATCGCTGGGCAACCTGCGCCGCCGCCCGCCGAGATGCCGACCGCGCTGTACAACATGGTGAGTCCGGATTATTTCCGTGTCATGAGGATTCCGCTGCGAAGAGGAAGGTACCTGACGGAGCGGGACACGGTGCAGGCGCCGTGGGCGGTGGTGATCAACGAGTCCATGGCGCGCCAGTTCTGGCCCGGCGAGGATCCGATTGGTAAGACTCTCACCATCGCAACCATTCAGGAGGAATTGCCTCGCACGGTAGTGGGCATTGCCGGAGACGTGCGCCAGTTCTCGCTGGCCTCCAAAGAGCGGCCCGAGATGTATACGAGTTTCGACCAGCAGCCCGCGTTGTACGGCGATGGGGCGCAAAACCGGAGGCACCGGATTCTGGTTTTGCGGACGAACGTGAAGCCGGAAGGCCTGTCCGCGGCCGTGCGCGAGCATGTGCGGAGGCTGGACCCCAGCCAGCCGGTCTACGATCCGCGGACCATGGAACAGGTTCTGGCCGATTCGGCGTCGCCGTGGCGCTTCTACATGATGCTGCTCGGAATCTTCGCCGGGGTGGCCTTGCTGCTTGCCTCGGTTGGTCTCCATGGATTGATCGCGTATTCGGTGCAGGAGCGAACCCACGAGATTGGCATCCGCATAGCCGTGGGCGCCGGGCAGTCTCAGGTGCTGCGCATGGTGATCCGGCAGGGCATGCTGCTCGTACTCATCGGTCTGGCGCTCGGTCTCGCAGGCTCGATGGCTCTCACGCGATTGATGGCCGCCGCGCCTCTATTCGACGTGCAGCCGACGGACCCCGTCACGCTGGCAGGCGTTTCCGCGCTGCTGGCGGCCGTATCGCTGGGGGCGGTCTTCTGGCCCGCCTACAAGGCTTCGCGCATCGATCCTTTGCACGCTCTGCGGTCCGAGTGAAGTCTGGTACTGTAGAAACACAACGGAGTTACAGGAGGCCGGCTCGATGGACACCGTGTGGCAGGACGTGCGCTATGGAGCGCGCATGCTGGCGAGAAACCCGGGCTTCACCCTGGTTGCGACGCTGTCGTTCGCCCTCGGCATCGGCGCCAACAGCACCATCTTCAGCGCGCTGCACGCCACGATTTTCCGGGTGCTCCCCTATCAGGATCCGGACCGCCTGGTGCTCATCTGGGGAAAAAACGTTTCGAGCGGAGGAGGCCGGAACGCGGTTGCACCGGCCGATTTTCTCGACTGGCGCGCTCAGCAGAGCACATTTCAACAGTTCGCCCTGGTGGAACCGGGCTCTCACCGAACCACTCTGAATGATTCCGGCTCGGCGGAACGAGTGTCCTTTCAGCGTGTTTCTCCGGATCTGTTCCCTCTTCTCGGAGTGAATCCTCTTATGGGCCGGCACTTCGCGGCTGAAGAGATTCACCAGGGAAACGATTCGGTGATGCTGAGCTATGAGTTCTGGCAGCGCCGCTATGGCGGCGACGCGGCGGTCGTCGGCCGCAAGATTACGGTGCGCGGTGCGCCCGTGACCGTCGCCGGCATCATGCCACCTGCCTTCGAGATCCTCGGCGGGAATGGAACCGACATCTGGCAGGCCTTGAACCTTGCGTCCGGCCAGGGGCAGAACCGAAAGATTCCGTGGCTCGCGGGCGTGGGCCGGCTGAAGCCGGCGGGAACTCTGGTTGCGGCACAGACGGAGCTGAGCGCCATCGCGGCGCGGCTGGAGCAGGCTTATCCCGATACGAACAAGGGCCGGGGCGTGGTGCTCGATCCGCTGAGCGAGCTTTTCGCGGATGCCTACAAAAGCACGCTATATCCGCTCTTCGGCGTGACCGGCTTCGTGCTGCTGATCGCGTGCGCGAACGTCGCCGGGCTTCTGCTCTCGCGGAGCGCGGCGCGCAGGAAGGAACTGGTGATGCGGGCCGCGGTGGGAGCGGGACGCGGCCGGCTCGTGCGGCAACTGCTCACGGAGGGCACGCTGCTCGCGCTGCTCGGCGGACTGTTTGGGGTGGCCGTAGCCTTCGCGGGCATCCGCATGTTTGCGGCGTTCGCTCCATCCTGGCTTCCCACGAGAGATCTTGGCATCAACGCCCAGGTCCTGGCATTCACGTTCGCGGTGACCGTTTGCACCGGTGTGCTGGCCGCTCTGGCCCCGGCGGTCCAGGCAGCGCGGCAAGATCTGAACAACGTGATCAAGGAAGGCGCCCGATCGGTGGCCTCCGGATCTCACGGCCTTGCCCGAAAAACTTTGGTGATCGCCGAAGTCGCCCTTGCCCTGGTGTTGCTGGCCGGGTCCGGATTGATGATCCGGAGCTTTCTGGGAGTGGTGAGCGTGAATCCGGGTTTCGATCCTCGCGAATTGGTTACCATGCACATTGACCTCACCGGCCCCAGGTACGTCGAGTGGGCTCCGGATGGCGAGGGCAGCAACCTGTTCTCCATTCATCCCACGGTAGAACCTTTTTACGATCGCGTCCTGGAACACACGCGGGCTCTCCCCGGAATACAGTCCGCCTCGCTGGTAAGCTGGCTGCCGATCGGCTTCGGATCGGTAGGGCCGCGCGCAAGGCAGTTCCGGATTTCCGGGAGACCCACGCTGCCGCCGACCGAGCGTCCCTTCGCAACCTACAACATGGTGGACCCCGATTATTTCCGTACCATGCGCATTCCGCTGAGGAAAGGCCGGTACCTGACGGAGCAGGACGCGGCGCAATCGCCCTGGGCGGCCGTGATCAACGAAAGCATGGCACGCCGGTTCTGGCGGGACGAGGACCCGATCGGGCAGGCGCTGACTATCGCCACCATCGACGCGGAGCTTCCGAGAACGGTGGTGGGAGTCGTGGGCGACGTCCGTCAACAGTCCCTAACGCAGGAGGCCAACCCCGAAATCTACACCAGCTTCCGGCAACAGCCCGCCATCTACGGCGACGGGTGGCAGAACCGCCTGCATAGGATTTTGGTGGCGCGGACCAGCATGAAACCGGAGAGCCTGGCAACCGCCGTGCGCGAGAACGCGCGGAATCTGGACCCCGACCAGCCTGTATACGACGCCTTTACCATGGAGCAGGTTTTGGCAAGATCCGCCGCGCCATGGCGCCTTTATATGATTCTGCTCGGAGTCTTCGCCGGAGTCGCGCTGCTGCTGGCATCGATCGGCCTTTACGGTCTGATCGCGTATTCGGTGAGCGAGCGGACGCAGGAGATCGGCATTCGCATGGCGGTCGGCGCGGCGCAGCATCAGGTGTTGCGCATGGTGCTTAAGCAGGGTATGCGGTTGGTGCTCATCGGGCTGGCAATCGGGCTGGCCGGATCTCTGGCGCTCACGCGCCTGATTGCCTTCGCTCTCTATGGCGTCACGCCGACCGACGCCGTAACGCTGGCAGCCGTGTGCGGCGTTCTCGCGGCGGTGTCGCTGGCGGCGGTCTTCTGGCCCGCCTACCGGGCGTCGCGCATCGATCCCCTGCACGCTCTGCGCTCGGAGTAATGATAGAGTGACTGGCATGAGTGGTCTTACACGCCGAAGTTTGCTGGGGGGAGCCGTGGCGTCCGCAGCGTTGGCATCGAGCGCCGGCAAGCCGCAGGTATGCATTTTTTCGAAGCATCTTCACTGGGCGGACTGGCGGAGCATGGCGGGCTATGCGGCGGAACTGGGGTTCGACGGAGTCGACCTGACCGTGCGCGACGGGGGCCACGTGCTGCCCGAACGCATTGCGGACGATCTGCCTAAGGTTGCCGAGATCGTCCGCAAGGCCGGAATCTCGATGCCCATGATCACGGCCGGTATCGTGGATGCCCACTCCCCGCACGCCGAGGCGATCGTGCGCGCCATGGCCGCGCTGGATATCCGTTACTACCGTTGGGGCGGCCTGCGCTACAAAGAAGGCAAGAGCATTCCCGACCAGCTTGCGGAGTTCAAGCCGCGCGTGAAGGAACTGGCCGCCCTGAACAGGCAGTACAAGGTCTGCGCCATGTATCACACGCATTCCGGCATCGGGCAGGTGGGCGCATCGCAGTGGGACCTGTGGTGGCTGCTGAAGGACTTCGATCCGCAGTGGGTGAGCTTCAATTACGATATCGGCCATGCCACGGTCGAAGGCGGATCCGGCGGCTGGATCCACAGCGCGCGGCTCGCGGCACCGTACATGCGGGGCGTGGCGGTGAAGGATTTTCGCTGGGAGAAGAACGCCAAAGGCGAGTGGCGGCCCGAGTGGACCCCGGTGGGCGATGGCATGGTCAACTTCCGCCAGTTCTTCCGGATGTTAAAGGAAGCGCGCTTCCAGGGGCCGCTGCAAGTTCACTGCGAGTATGAAGGATTGGGCGGCGCGAATTCCGGCAGGCGCGAGCTGACCATTCCGAAAGAGAACGTGCTGGCGCAATTGCGGAAAGACCTGACCGCGCTGCGCGAGATCCTGAAAGAAACGCAGCTCGCGTAGTACTACCGCGTCTTCATCTTTTTGCGAATGCGCTTCGTTGTCTCGCGGTCCGCATTCTCCAGCGCCTGCTCGTATGCGGTGGCGGCTTCCGCCATGCGCCCGCGCGCTTTTTCGAGATCGCCGATGCGTTCGAGTATGGCCGGGTTATCCGCTTCCGCGTTGCGTGCGGTAACCAGCTCGGCCAGAGCGCCATCGGCGTCGCCGGATTTCTCCAGCAGCTCGGCCACCGCGAGGCGCGCGGCAGTATACTCCGGCCTCAGCTTGAGCACTTCCCGGTACTCGGCGATTGCGCCGGCGGTGTCGCCCCGGCGGCCCAGCGTCTCAGCCAGGCCCAGGCGGGAAGGCAGATAGCCTGATTGCCGCTGCAAGTTCGCGCGCCAGAGATCGACGGCTTCCGAAGCGCGGTCGGGCCTTTCGGACAATAATAGCGCGAGGTTCTGCCGGGCGGCGAGCAGATCGGGGTTCTTCTCCAGCGCCGTCCTGTAGTAGCGCTCCGCCTCCGCAAACTTGCTCTGCGAGGCCTTCAGAGAGCCTAGAGCGTTATAAGGCTCGGCCGATTCAGGCGCCAGAGAAACCGCCTTCAGATACGACCGTTCGGCGTCCTTGCGCCGGTTCAGCCGCTGATAAACCAGCCCCAGGTTATAGGGCAGATAGAAGTATTGCGGCGTAAGGCGCATGGCCTGCTGATAGGAGCGGATGGAGGCGTTGTAGTCGCCCAGCTCGGCGTAGGAGAGCGCCAGATTGTGGAGCGGATAAGCCCAGTGCGGAGCGCGGCGAACGGCGTCGCGGAAAGCGGCTACGGCCTGGGAGTAGTTAGCCTGCTCCAGGTGCGCGATGCCCAGCGCGTTGTAGGAGTATGCTCCGTTCGGATCGGCACGGACGGCGCGCTCGAGCAGGTCAGCGGCCTCCGTGTACTTCTTGTCGAAGAGTAGCGTGCGGCCCTGGAAGAAAGATTCGCGGGCATCCAGCAGCATGCTTTCGGGGGTGAGAGTGGCGGCTGCTTTGGTGAACTTGGCGCCCGACGCGAAATCCTGGCGGGTCTGCGGCACCTGGTCGCCTGTGAGATAACGCAGCAAAACCTGCTGGCCCTGATTTTCAAGCGCAATGCGGAGGCGATTCTCCTGCGTCAGGTACTGCTCCGGCGTAAGCGCGGCGCGCAGGGCAGGCAGGACGGCGAAGGCGCTGTCCTGCTGGTCCGGCAGAATGCGATTGGCATCCAGCGCCCGCGAAAAGCGGTCGATGGCGCGGGAAGCCTCGGTGGAGAGCGGCGCGGGCGCTTGAGCCGCGAAGAGAAGCGGCTCGCCGTTGGCCGTATCGACGAGGACCGGGAAGCGCGCGACCTCGATGCCGGGCTTCTTCACATCCGACAGCGCTACCGAGTTGGAGTAGGTGCCGAACTCGCGCGGGTGCTGCTTGTCGGCGGTGGCCTCCTGGACTTTATCGCGCACGTAGTCGATGACTTCGTTGACGTTGACAATTCCGTCCTTGTCCTTGTCGCCGTCGCCGTTGAGGGCCTTGATCAGGAAGTAGCTGAAGACGCCGTGACCCCCGCCCCACTGCGGGCCTTCATGCGAAAGCTCCTTGGGGCGGCTGGCGAGAAGGCCCAGCAATTCGCCTTCGGCATCGCCCAGACGCTCCACGGAGGAGTTCACGGTGGTGCTTTTGATGGAACCGATGGTGCCGGCGCGGCAGACATCGGCGAACAACGCGACGCGACCCACGTTGGCGAGCTCCTCCTCAACCAGCGCTTGCACGTCGGCCATGGGCAGCGCCGTGTTGGTGAGATCCTGCGGATCGCTGTCATAGGTGAGGATAAAAGCCTGCCGGCTGCCCGGAATCTCCACGGTGCCGTGGCCGGCCAGAAGGATCATGACCGTGTCCTGCTTGGTGGCGCGGCCCTTCAAAAAGGTCTGGAAGGCATTGCGGACCGCGGAGATGGTGGCCTTTTCGTCGGTCAGCAGGACCACGTTCTCGTCCGGAACGCCGCCGCCGCGCGGGCTTCTGACGTGCTTCTCGAAGATGGTCGCATCGGCGTGCGCGAATTGCAGCCACTGGTCCTGCGGCAGCTTCTGATATTTGGAGACGCCCACCAGCAGGGCGAAGGTCTTGCCGCCTGCCGTGGCCGCAACGGCGGTTTCGGCGGCCTTGTTGGCAAGGGACTCCTCGAGCTCGAAGATCTTGCCCTTGGCCCAGACGGTATCCTGAAACTCGCTGGCGATCTTTTTGTAGGCCTCGAGCGCGCGCGCGGTCAGATTATGTTTCTCGAAAATTGCGGCTTGGGCCACCAGAGCGCCTTGATCCTTCGGGTCCGCCGCGAGGGCCTTCTCAATAGGCGCCAACTCGGCCTGGATTTCGGGCGTGAGAGGTTCCAGATTGAGAGTTTCGGCGCCCTTGAGAGCGCGCGTCATGGTGACCCCATAGTGCTGCTGGCTGGCGGTGGCGACGCGCACCAGTTGCGGCAGGAAGCAGGAAGCCACGGGCTTCTGGTCGGTCAGTTTGCCGGCGCGAACCTTAAACTGCTTCGCATCCAGGAGCAGGTCGCCCTGAGGGCCTAGCGACAGAGAGAGTTTCGAAGGACAGTAGAGAAGAGTGGCTGCCGCCCCCTCGGTTCTCACGGCGTCGCCGGCAAACAGGATGTCTCCGGATTTGGCGCTCAACGGCAGCTCCGCCCCGGCGCGCAGCAATTTACCGCCGCCTGGAAGCAGCACCAGACCTACCGGATCTTCTTTCTTGGGCTGAGCCAACGCGACGGCGGCCAGCAGGAAGAGCGTTACAAAGCAGCGCTTCATGAGGATTTCTCCCCGGAGGCGACGGCAACTTCCTTGAGGGGAGCGGTATACAACCCAGCTACAGTATAAAGGTTCATGGGAATGGTTTTGCCGCGAACCTGCACGCCGCCCAGGAAGATGGTTTCAATATCCGTTTTCAATTCGCTCTTCGTGGCTTCACTCAACAGTAATTGCGTTTTGTACTCCTTGTTCAGGCTCTCCAGACGCGAAGCCAGGTTGACGGTATCTCCGAGGACCGTATATTCCATCTTATCGGCCGAACCGACGTTACCTACAACCGCCGGACCAGTATGGATTCCGACGCCCGTCTTAAATTCGCCTGGCACCCTGGACATCTCGATCCCGCAAGCCACCGCGCGGCGCGGATGATCGCCCGCCTCCGTGCCGTCTTCGTCGCTGAAGATGGCCAAAATACCGTCCCCGAGAAACTTGTTCACCTGCCCATGATGCGAGACGATGACGCGCACCATGTCGCCCATGTAGCGGTTGAGCAGGCCGACCACCACGGCAGGGTCCTTCTCCTCGCAGAAGGAGGTGAAGCCGCGGATATCGGAGAACAGAATGGTGACAATCTGGCGCGTGCCGGAGAGGGCGATGGTCTGCGTCTCCTCCAAAGTTGTGGCCAGCCTTTGACCAACGAACACGGAGACGGCGGAGCGAAACATATCGCCGCGTTTCTCCGCCGTAAAAAACCGGTAAACCATGGAGACGAGAACGCTTAAGAGACAGGCAAGCAGAAGTTCCGAGGCGGATATCAGCCAGCCCGAGCGGAAAAGCCAGTGGCTGATGGCCGCGGTAGAGGCGATGCTCCCGGCGAGCAGAAGCGCGGCGGGCTTGACGGCCACCGAGACCACGATCAACGAAGTAACGGCGCCCACCACGAAGATGGCCAGAAGTCGCAGCGGCGGCGGCACGGGGACCAGGAACTCCCGGCTCAAAAGCGTGCGCAGCGTGCTGGCGTGGATCTCCACGCCGGCCGTGTTCCAGCGGGGGCCGCTGAACAAGGTGTAGAACGGCGTGGCGTGGCGGTCGCTGATGTTGTCCGGGCCAAGCAGGACCGCCTTGCCGCCCACCCACTCGCGAAGCTGATCCGTTCGGCCCGCGCGCGCGGCTTCGATGAAATCGGAAAGCGAGTAGCGCGGAAAGGTTCCGGGAGGTCCGGCGAAGTTAACGGCGACGGTTCGCATCGTGGAGACGGGAATCGGCTTGCCCGCAAGCATCAAACGGCCTTGGTCGTCGAATGCGGCATCCTCGCCCAGAAACTTCTCCGCGACCCGCATCGCGAGAGCGCGCGCCAGGGGCTCGTTGCTTCCCGGCTGGGGCGCCTCGATCAACTCCTGGTTGCGCACGAAATCGTCCGGATCCACGGTCAGGTTAGCGAATGCGGATTGCCCGAGGGCGGCGGCGATCATATTAACCGGCACCGGCCACTCCTTCTGTTTCGCCATCATGGAGGGAACGTAACCGCAGACGACGGGCATAGTGGCCGCGGTGATACTCACGGCCTCCGCCATAAGCTGATCGTGATTCGGCTCCCATTTTGTTACCGGGATGCCGAAAGCAACGTCAAGACCGAGCACTTTGGCGCCCGCTCCGGCTGCCGCCTGAATCGCTTCCGCGTAATAAGGATGCCAAAGCAGTTGTAACTCGGAAAAATGTTCAAGCGATTTGTCGTCAATGACGATAAGGACTATAGGCTCCGTGGGAAGCGCCCCGCGAAGAACAAACTGGACGTCCTGCGCCTTCAGATGCATTAACTGGAAGAAACGAAAGGTTCCCAGCAAATGAGTGGCAGCCAGACTGGTGAGCGCGATGGCGGCAATCATCAGCCATGTCTTGCGTTTTACGGCGCCTCCCATCCCACCAGGACGCGACTGGCGTTGCCCGCCCGGCCGGGAAGGAGCCTTCGCCGCCTTGAACGAGATCCTGCTGATTCGCATTGCGTTTCCGTATACTACGCTACACTGAATACCAGCGCGCAGCAACGTTGGAGGGACTAGAGCTTGGGTACTACCTACGAGATAGGTACGAGACAGTCAGCCAAAGGGCTATTCCACGCGTTGACGTGGATTTCGCTGGCTTTGGCGCTCTGCTTTCCCGCGGTGTCAAGGGCCCAGACCACCCAGGGACTTATTTCGGGCCGCATTGTGAACGTACGGAGCGGAGCGCCGGTCGGAGGCGGTCAGGTCGCTTACTATAACACCGGGACGGGTACCAGTGGCGTGGCCTCGGGCGATGCCTCTGGGAACTATTACCTTCCACTGCTCTCGCCCGGCCTATACCGCATTCGGGTTACAGCCGAAGATTACCAGGCCCAGGAAGTGCATGAGTTGGAGCTGCCGGTGGCGGGGCGTCTGGAGCTGAACTTCCGGATGCGTCCTCTCAACGACGTATGGGAGGCGGGCCAATACCGCAGTGTCTTCCTGCCGGGCACCAAGTCCATTGTGACCTTTTATGGGCCGGACGTGGATAGCTCCCGATCCGCCTCCTTTGAATCCGCCAAGGCCAGACGCGGCGTGTTGGAATCAACCATTTCCCAGGTGATCGACCCGGCCCAGGTGAAGGAGCTTCCGCTTGCAGGGCGCGACGTCTACACCATGTTGGTCACCCAGCCCGGCGTCACCGCCGACGGGGGAACGGCGCGAGGTCTGGGTCTGGCAATCAACGGCCAGCGCCCGTCGGCCTCCAACTTTCTGTTAGACGGACTGGAAAACAATAACTATCTGGTGACAGGTCCGCTCACCTCGATCGCCCCCGAAGCGATTCAGGAGTATCGGGTATCGACCAATAACTTCTCGGCCGAGTATGGGCGGACGTCGGGCTTTGTTGCCAACGCGGTGTCGCGCGCCGGCGGAAACGACTTTCACGGCATCGGCTACTGGTACCTGAAAAACGACGCCCTCAACGCCAATGGATTCCAAGAGAACCGCCTGGGGAATCCCCGTCTGCCGGCCAAAGAGAGGCAGCTCGGCTTTCAGGTAGGCGGGCCAATTTTGCGAGAACGGCTCTTTTTTTCAAGCGCTTACGAGCACCTGCGCAGCCGCAGCCGGCAGGAGCCGTTCACCGTGACGCTGCCCTCCACACGCTATCTGTCGTTCCTGCAACCAAACGTCACCCGGCGGCTTCTCGAACAACATCCGGCGCCACCGGTAACGGACGGAAATCTTTTGACGGCGAACCTGACCGTTGCGCCGCCTGTATCCGTGGACCGGGCGCTGGCCCTCGAGCGCGTGGATTACATTTCGCCTTCCGGAAAGCACCGCCTCATGGCGCGGGCGATGCTAAGCGATGTGGGGCGGCCGGATTTCATCTGGACGCCCTACGAAGGCTTCAATTCCCGGCTGGATAACGAGACCCTGGGGTTGGGCTTTACCTACATGTATTCGATCCGGCCGGGCCTGCTGAACGAGATCCGTCTGGGCCGTAACCGCGACGATGTGCGCTGGAACCGTCCGCACCCGGAAGTGCCCACGTTGGTCTCCGGTGATGGCGTCGTGCTGCCGGGCAGCCCCGCGTTCTACGAGTATCAAAACAGGAGCCGCAACTGGGAAATTCTTGATAATGTGACCTGGGCGCGGGGACGCCATGTCGCCACGTTCGGAGCGGGAGCGCTGATACGGAAGGCCGACGGCTTTCTCACCGCCGGGCGGGACGGCCAGTATATCTTCGATAACATCGTCACGCTGGCGCTCGACCGGCCGCGGTTTCTGCGTGTCACCCTCTCCCGTACGGCCCTGCCAAATCTCCGGATTCCCGATTACGATCGCGAATACGGTTACAACCAGTTCTTCTGGTTCGCCCAGGATACCTTCAAAGCGACGCCGCGCCTGGCTCTGAATTACGGTGTGCGTTACGAGCGTTTCGGCGCGCCGGTCAACACAGGAAGCGTAAAAGAGGCTGTGGTTGAACTGGGCCAAGGCAGCGACTTTCCCAGCCGGCTGGCGGGGGCGCGGCTGGCTGTTCCGGGAGGCGGCGAAAACCAGAAGCTGTACGGCGAAGACACTAACGACTGGGCGGTACGGGCGGGCTTTTCCTACGATCTCTTCGGCTCGGCGCGAACGCTCCTCCGCGGCTCCTTCGGCATCTTTTACGACCGTCCCTTCGATAACCTCTGGCAGAACCTGCGCAGCAACGATGGCTTTCTTCCGTTTCTATCGCCTGTAAGCCCGAGCACGGATTATCTGGCTCCCGTGGCTTCCCACCTGTCAAACTACTCCGGCGCCGGCCTCACCCAGGATTTTCCCAAGCTAACCATGTTGGACCAGAACTTACGCAGCGGTTACTCGCAAAGTTACTTCTTTGGCGTACAGCAGCAGGTGAGCGATAACTGGGCGGTGGAGGTGAACACTCTGGGATCGCTGGCGCGCAAGCTGCTGGTTACCGACATCGTGAACCGGCAGTTCACGCTTCCGCAAAGCCCTGAAAGCCCGGAAGGCAGGTTCAACCCCGGTCTTCCCGACATCTCATACCGGGCATCCCAGGGCCGCTCTAACTACAACGCTCTAACAGGAGTAGCTCGATACCGGCAGGGCCGCAGGTTCTTTCAGGCCTCCTATACCTGGAGCCATACGATCGACACGCAGAGCGAGCCGCTCGCCGGGGATTTCTTCGACCTCAGCTTCACGCGGGTCACCTCCGGCGACGGACGCGGCGGCCGGGCCGCTTTTTCGCGGCAGTTCGACAGCGGGATCGACCGGGCCAACTCGGACTTCGACCAGCGGCATAACCTGGTGTTTCTCTCCGTGTGGGAGCTGCCGCGGCTCCTATCCTCCTCGAAGCTCGGCTGGCTCACGCGCGATTGGAGGCTTTCGCAGCTTGCCGCGTTCCGCTCGGGCTCTCCCTACACGGTCTTTGCGCCATCCACGGCCTTCTTCGGCGGCGGTCAGATCTATAATAGTCGCGCGAACGTGGTGGACCCCTCGCGCGCCGTTCTTGCCAACAGCCAAACGGTCGCAGGCGGCAAACGTCTACTGGATGCGGACGCGTTCACGGCGCCGGCCGCGAGCACCGTGGGCAGCGGAGGCCGCAATGCCTTCCGGGGACCGGGACTTTATAATATCGACCTGTCCCTGGCCCGTTCGTTCCCTCTGCCCTGGCTGGGCGAGAGCGGCCGGCTGACGTTGCGCGCGGACGCCTTTAACGTTCTCAATCACGCCAACCTGAACAATCCGGACTCGCTCCTTGGCTCGGAGACGTTCGGCGTCGCGCAGTACGGCCGCCAAGGCCGGCAGTCCGGCTTCCCGGCCGTGGCGCCCCTGAACGAGACCGCGCGCCAGATCCAGATGATTCTGCGCGTGGAATTCTGAGCAACCGCTTATAGTACCTGCGGGAAGAAAAATTAAATATCTGTATGAGTTGGGTTTCGGCGCCACGTTGCTGGGGTGTATGGCACCCCTTTGTTTCGCGAGAACATTCTGATAAGAGAATGTTTGAGCGGGCATCCCGCTGCTACGAATACCAACCGCTAGCTCCGATGCTTTAGGGAGAGCTTCGAGCAGCGGGATGCGCCTGGTTCCAGACGAATTCTCAGATGTTGTCTGGTCCCCAGACTCCACTATAAGCCTTTCGGTGAAACCAGGACAGCCCGCTCGGCGAGGAGGATGGACGAAGATGACCGATGCGAAACAGGCCACCGCGGCGGAGCCGCAGTGGGCCGCGTTTGTGGCCATGGATTGGGCTGACAAGAAGCACTTCTGGAGATTGGCGCCCGCCGACGGCGGCCAGCAGGAGTACGGCGAGATCGAGAGCACGCCCGAGGCTGTCGATGCTTGGGCTACGGGGTTAAGTGTGCGGTTCGGCGGGCGGCCGATTGCCGTGTGTGTGGAACAGTCCAAGGGGGCGCTGGTGTATATGCTGGCCAAGTATGCCCACCTGGTGCTGTTTCCGGTGCACCCGAAAACGGCGGCGCAATACCGGGAGACGTTCTGTCCGAGCGGCGCCAAGAGCGATCCCCGCGATACCGCCTCTCTGCTGGATCTGCTGTTGCGGCATCGGGAACGGTTGCGGTCCTTGCCGCCGGATACCCCACAGACCCGGCTGTTGCGGAGTCTGGTGGAAGGGCGCCGGCTGCTGGTGAACGAGAAGACACGGCAGAAGAATCGGCTGACGGCTAGCCTGAAGATGTACTTTCCCCAGATCCTGCAGTGGTTCGACCAGGTGGACAGTCCCCTGGTGGGAGACCTGCTGCAACGGTGGCCCACGTTGCCCGAACTGAAGCGATCCCATCCCGGGACGTTGAAGAAGTTCTTCCTGGAACATAACTGCCGCGGTGAGGAGCGGATCCAGGAACGCATCGCGGCCATTTACAAAGCCATGCCGGCGACCGAGGACGAGGCCATTGTGGTCGGAGAATCGGTTAAGGCACGGGCGCTGGTAGAGCTTTTGGCCGTGCTGCGCTGCCAGATCGCTGAATATGACCGGCGGATTGCGGAACTGGTGGCGGTCCATCCCGACAGTAGCTTGTTTGCGTCGCTGCCCGGCGCTGGGGAAGTGCTGATTCCGCGGCTGATCGCGGCCTTCGGGACGCGGCGAGAGCGCTTCGACAGGGCTTATGAGGTGCAGTGTCTCAGCGGGATTGCTCCGGTAACCGAGAAAAGCGGCAAAACCGAGTGGGTGCATTTCCGGTGGGCCTGTCCGAAATTCCTGCGCCAGACCTTTCACGAGTTCGCCGCGCATTCCATCGGCAGCTCCGGGTGGGCGGAAGCGTACTATAGGGTGGAGAGGGAAAACAACAAGTCCCATCACGCCGCGGTGCGATCGCTGGCCTACAAATGGATTCGCATCATCTTCTGGTGTTGGAAGGATGGCAAGCCGTATGACGAACAGACCTACCTGCAGGCCTTGAAGCGCACCGGTTCCCCCTTGATCGACCGGCTTCAGCTTGACACCCAGGGCAAGTGGAAGCCGGTCGCCGGATTTCAGAAATTTTCGGCGCTTCCCTCTTGACGGAACAACTCAGATGTCTCCCTCCGGTCACGGCTCGGTAACGTCTCTTCGTCGGCCTGAGCAAACTGAGCCGCGACCGGAGGGAGCGGTTGTTGCTGGAAATTCCAGTTGACTCTTTCCCGCGGACCGGATATTCTTCTATAGACCTCTAGGGTAGAGATCTAGGGTAGAAGAGGAAGTATGCGTGAATCGTCCGGAAACACCCTCCAGGGAACATTGGATCTGCTGATCCTGAAGACGCTCGACCGCGGCCCCAACCACGGATTCGGAATCACGCTGCACGTCCAGACGGTTTCCGACGGCCTGTTGCGGGTGGAAGAGGGATCGCTCTACCCCGCCCTGCGCCGGCTGGAACGCGACAAGCTGGTGATCGCTGAGTGGCGGGTCTCAGAGAACGGCCGGCGCGCGCGCTATTACCGGCTCACGGCAGCCGGGCGGAAGCGGCTGGCACAGGCCGAGGAGAACTGGTCGGCGCTCAGCAAGGGAGTGGGAAAAGTTCTCAGGTTCGCGTAGGAGGAACTCCGGATGCGACTATTCCGTAAGAAAAGGACGGTGGACGACGAGCTGCGCGAGGAGATCGAGTTCCATCTCCGGATGCGGACGGGACTCAACGAGCGTGAAGGGATGACGGCCGGCGCCGCGCGGGAAGCGGCCCGGCGGCAATTCGGCAATGCAACCCGCATACAGGAGGAGGCGCGCCGCATGCAGATCAACGAGTTTCTGGAAACCCTGATGCAGGATCTGTGTTACGCCGCGCGGAGTTTCCGGCGCACGCCGGGATTCACGTTCGCGGCCGTGTTCGCCATCGCGCTTGGCATCGGCGCAACAACTGCCATGTTCAGCGTAGTGGATCGCATTCTCTTCCGCGGCCTTCCCTACGCGCACGAAGACCGGCTGGTCTGGCTGGGTATGGGTGCGCCGATCGGGCGGAACGAGTTTTTGCTGGGTCCCGATTACCTCGAATGGCGGGATGCGCAGACGCCGTTTGAAGCTTTCACGTCCTCGCACGGAGAGAACGACTGCGACATTACAGAGAACGAGCCGGTGCGCGCGAGATGCGGCCGTGTGGAGTGGACCTTTTTGCCCACGCTCGGCATTCATCCCGCGCTCGGCCGGAACTTCACTCGCGAGGAAGACAGCCCGAATGCGCCCCGCGTGGGTTTGCTCTCCTACGGCCTCTGGCAAAGCCGCTTCGGAGGCAATCCGACCGCGATCGGCAAGGCCCTCCGTGTGGACGGCGATCCCATTACGGTCGTCGGCGTGCTGCCGCGCGACTTCGAGATGCCAAGCCTCGCGCGGGTCGATCTCCTGCTGCCGCAGGCTCTCGACGAAGCCGCGCAGAGAAAGCGCGAGATCATGGCCATGGTGATGGTCTTCGCGCGGCTGAAGCCGGGGGTTGCACTCGCGCAGGCGGAGGCCGCGCTGCAGCCGCTCTTCGAACGTGCTCTCCAGTTCGTGCCGCCCCAGTTCCGAAAAGAAGTGAAGCTGAAAGTGTCCGCACTGCGGGACCGGCAGGTACGCGATGCGCGGCTCGCATCGTGGATACTACTCGGATCCGTGGTCTGTGTTCTTCTGATTTCGTGCGCGAACGTGGCGAACCTGCTGCTGGCCCGCGCGGCCAGCAGGCAGCGCGAGAACGCCGTTCGCGCGGCGATCGGGGCGCCCAGGGCGCGGCTTATCCGGCAGATGCTGACGGAAAGTCTGTTGCTGAGCGTGATGGGCGCATTCGCGGGACTGCTGCTCGCCCACGGGCTGCTGCGCGCGCTGGTGGCGATCGCACCCGAAGGCATTCCGCGTCTGGCGCAAGCCGGCCTCGACCTGCGCGTTCTGCTGTTCGGCTTCGCGGGGTCGGCGCTGTGCGGGATCCTATTCGGTCTTGCCCCGGCGCTTCAGAGACCGCGCGTGGAAGCCCTCACCGGCTGGCGGGTGGCGGGCGGGCGCCCGAAACGTTTGCGGCACCTGCTGGTAACAGGTCAACTTGCGGTATCGCTGGTGCTGCTTACAGCGGCCGGCCTCCTGCTGCAGAGCCTTTGGAAACTGCAAAATGTGCGGCTGGGCATGAGTCCGGAGAGCGTGATGACCGTGGCGCTGAGTCTCAACCCCCATCGCTACCCACAGCCTCCGCAGCAGCGCGCCTTCCTGGAAGCTCTGGAGGCCCGGCTGGCAGGCTTGCCGGGAACGGCGTCTGTGGCTTTCGCCGACTCGGTTCCCCCCGGCGGACGAAGCATGGTGACGATTTACTCGCGCATAGCCGTTGAGGGCCGGCCAGATACAAGGAGCGCGGGCACTGGCGGAATGGTAGTCGGGCGAAAGGTGACGCCCGGCTACTTCTCCGTGCTGCGCATCCCGATCCTTCGCGGACGCGCGTTTCGCGAAGAGGACCGCTTGTCCGGCACGGGCACAATCATCTTGAGCGAGTCCCTGGCGCGCCGCATGTTCCCGAACGAGAATCCTCTCGGCAAACGTATTCGTCCGGGCGTGGACGGCCAGTGGGGCGAGGTCATCGGCATCGCGGGCGACGTCAAAAACGCGGGCCTGATCGGAAAGGACGATCCGGAATACTACGAGCCTATGATTTTCACCGCGGCGCGCGGAAGGCGGCGGGCAAACGTGATCATTCGCAGCGCCATACAGTTCCTCGAGCTGACGGACGAGATTCAGAGCCTCCACGGGGTCCAGATCATTGCACGCCTTCTCAGCCCGGCGAAGCAGGTTCGCGCTCTTCAAAAGCTGCTCGCGCTCGGAGCCGCGGCTGGCCCGCGATAGCTGTTCCTGAAATTCGATCAAGGGTGCGTACTCCGGGGCGATCGAGAGAAGCTTCCTCACCGTGGGCCATAGCCGCTCGACGGTTTCGGCAACCGGATTCGCTTCCAACTCGTTCCGCAAATGCCCGACGATGGCGGGCAGCAGCCAGCCCAGCGCATCCGCGGTCCTCGGCGATCCGGGTTCTAGCGCCCGCATTCGCAGATACGATTCGAACGCAGCCACAGGGCGCTGCTCCGACCTGGCGTCGAGGAAGGACTGCCAGGCTTCGTCATAGGCCTCGGCCCTCCTCCTGTCTCCCTCGCGCTCCCGCTTTCCGTTTAGGGCTGTGCGCTCCAGTTCCCGGGCCTGCAGGCTCGATGGCTCGTGCTTTAGAACCAAACGGGCCTCGCGGAGAGACGTGTCCCAGTCGCCGGCCCTCGCGGCAGCCTCGCCGGATGTCAGCAAGCGCCGGATGGCGGTCGACCGCAGCACGCGCAATTCGACGCTGCCGCGCGCGTTGGCCAGCTCTTCGCCGGCGCGCTCGATCACGCCGGCATAATCGCCACGGGCCAGCGCTTCGCGGAGCTCGCTGCAATCGGGGCCCGCCACAGCCGGGTAGAGAAGAGCCAGGAGCACTTCGCACTGTCCGACCAGCGCCGCATCGTCCGCCTCCAGGGCCGACTCCAAAGCCATCTCCATATGGCGGCGGCCATCCTCCTTGCGGTCATCCTTCAGGGCCCGCTCGGCTTCCCTTCGATGGGCTTCCGTCTTGGCGCGGAAAACTTTGCGGCGCAGGGAATTGGTTTCTTCCTGTTTGCCGAACCAGCTCCAGTCGTTCATCTGAAGCAGCAGAGTGGCGTTCTCAAAGTCGGCGTGCGCGAGAAAGCGTTCCATCTGGCGCTCCCATGCCGATCGGCAGGCGCTCTTGAGCCGTACATCGGGGGGAGAAGCTTGCACATTTCGCGATTCCGAGGAGGTGGATGGACACAGATCGCCATAGGATCGCGCTACGTCTCTGGCGGCGGCGGTTTGCGCCTGTAGCGCCGCCAAATCGCCATCCGGGTCGCGCTCCCGAATCCGGCGTTCCAGTTCCTGTATCTCCGAACTGAGAATCTGCTCGATCAGCGCTCGGTCGGGCAGACCGGGCAACAGGCTCAGCAGAGCATCCAGAGCGTCGCGCGCCCCCTTGAAATCCTTCTTCTCCCAGGCTTGCCTCGCCGATTCGCGATGCTCGCCGCACAGGGCAAGATAAGCCTGGGTCCGCGGCTCAACGGTGCGGGGAGACAGCGGCGGATACATGCCGTCGGCTGCGTCCAGGCGCTGAATTGCCGCATCTCACTTGCCTTCGTCGAGGAAGTTCAGGGCATCACGAAAGAGGTCGTGGGCCGTCTGAATGTCACCAAGATTCCGCGACGTTTCGAAACCAAACCGCGAGGGAATATCGTCCTTCCAAAGGTAGAGGGGCCGGTCCAGTACGTGGCTTGCCTCCCAGGCGGCGGAGTTCGCTTCAACGAAATGGCCACGGGCAATTTCGTTTGCACCGCCGCTGAGCTGGGTTTCCTGCGCCTCGATCACGACCCAAGGAAGCCGCCCGCCGTCTTCGACAAGCCGGTCGTAGATAATGCCGAGGTTGTATAGGGCTGGGGCGCATCTGGAAGTTCGTACGTCTTCCGGGCTGTTCTTAGCCCCCTGAAGGCATCGGAGAGCCGCCCTTGCCTCGCCCATCCAGGCCAGAACAACTCCTTTATTATTGAGAGAAAGTGGGCCCGGCCAGCCCTGATCGGCGCATAGATCGAACCACCGCAAGGCTTCTTCATATTGGCCGCGCAGGCCCAGGAGATTGGCTAACCGGAAGACAGACTTAGTGTCCGCGGGGTCTTTCTGGACCGCATCCCGCAGAATGCGTTCCAGCTCGTCCCACCATCCGTGATCGAATAAAGCGGCGATGTTCTGGGCGGTTGCCATCTTGCCCTTCTTTCTCCGCAATGACAGCGGAGTAAAAGCCCCAGGGTGCTATACAGCCGCGCATAATTAAAGGGACATTGGTGTCAACAAAAAGGCAGCAGGT
>JBBDWK010000062.1:0-23901 GCA_040902885.1 Bryobacteraceae bacterium
AACCGGACAACTCACGTGCTAATTGGACCGGACAATTCACATGCTAGCGACACTTAACAAATTCTTGCTTGCTTCCGGACCTCCGGAATGATATAACCGCTCCACCGGATATTTCTCGTAAATCCTGTACTTGAGCGCTGAAGTCGAAGGGAGTTGAACATGCAGAGATTGCTTCGCTGGGTTCCCGCAATCGCGCTTGCCCTTGCCTTGACACAGGGGCCGGCTTTTTCCCAACAGATCACTGGCGCCATCAACGGCGTAGTCCGGGACAACTCCGGCGCCGTATTGCCCGCCACAAACCTGACCGCCACCAACGTGGATACGGCGCTGGAGGTCAACGCCATAACGGACGAAACGGGCGGTTACACATTTCCGTTGCTGCGCCCCGGCCGTTATCGCGTTTCGGTCGAAAAGCAGGGGTTCCAGCGGCTGGTCCGCGAGAACGTCGTCGTGAATACGTCGGAAACTCTGCGTCTCGACCTGGACATGCAGCTTGGAGCCGTCACCGAGACCGTAACCGTCACCGCGCAGACCCCGCTGCTGCAGAGCGAGCAAGCGACTCTCGGACACGTGGTCGAGGGCCGCACCATCACTTCCATCCCGCTGGCCACCCGCAACTTCACGCAGATTCTGGGAACTTCGGCCGGCGTGGTGGGCGCGATCATGAACGCCGACAACCGGGGCACCGGCTCCGATAGCGTCAGCGTGAACGGCGCGCGGCGCGGCTCGAACAATCTGCTGGTGGACGGCGTGCCGACCACCAACCAGCTCAACAACGCACCCGATGGCGATGGAACGCCTTCCATTGAGTTCCTGAACGAGTTCAAAGTGCTCACCAGCCTGTACAGCGCCGAGTACGGGCGCAATCTGGGCTCGGTGATCAACGTGACCACGCGCAGCGGCACCAACTCCGTGCACGGAATGGCGTACGAGTTTCTGCGCAATACCGAGTTCAACGCCCGCCCGTTCTTCTTTCCCGAGCGGAGGCCGAACAATCAGAATCAGTTCGGCGCGAACGTAGGCGGTCCGATCCGGCGCGATAAGACCTTCTTCTTCGCCGGATGGGAGAGCTCGCGGCAGCGTAATGGCAACGGCGGCGGCGCGCGGCTTTTGACCCGCGTTCCCACTGCCGAGCAGCGCGCCGGCAACTTCGGCGACGTGACCCTCTACGACCCGCTATCCCGGGCGCTGTTTCCGAACAACACCATCCCGGCGTCGCGTATCAACGGGACTTCGAAAAGCATCGCGGATGGGCTGATTCCGCTGCCGAACTTTTTCGATCCCGGCATACGGTCGAATTTTCAGGCCTTCCGGTCCGAGCCTACCGATCTCGATCAGTACACCGTGCGCATCGATCACCGGTTCGGCGACAAGACCACGCTCAACGGACGCTGGTTCGAGAGCTTCCAGGAAGATCTCGCGCCGTTCGGCCGCGGCCTGCCCGGCATGGGCAACCTCTCCAATCGGGAGAAGCACACCTGGGGGCTGACGCTGACCCGCATCTTCTCCCCGAGCTTCGTGATGGAAATGCGTGCCAGCGGCGACTACACCGACCAGTACACGGCCGGCGAAAACAAGACCGACCCGGCATCGCTCGGTTTGAAGCCCATCGATGGCGTGACGTACTCGGGAACCGACGCTGGTCCTCCGCGCATCATTATCGACAACTACATGGGCAGCTTCGGGAACTTCGAGAATTGGTCGGACTACATCGACCGGTACGCCGGCGGTCCCACGTTCACCTGGACGAAGTCGCGCCATGTGATCAAGTTCGGATACGAGCATCACGCAACCTGGCTCAATCCCCAGAACAATCTTGCCATGCGCGGACAATGGCAATTTCGAAATTTCGCCACGGGCCGGGGGGGAGCCCGCGGCGACGAGTACGCGGATTTCTTGCTCAGTCAGCCGACTACCAAGCTGTTCGGCGGCGCGGACGTGCCCAACATTGGCGGCCAGCTCAAGATGCGAAGTCATCTGCATTCCGGGTTCATCAACGACGACTGGAAGATCAAGCCCAACTTCACGCTGAATATTGGCGTGCGCTACGAGGCGGATTTTCAGGCGGCGGCTTACAACGTGCGGATGACGAACTGGTGGCCGCACCTCTACCGGGGCCTGGACGGGACAATCGAGAGCACGGGCATCGTTCAGGGGGGCCTGAACGGCGTGCCCCGATCGACCATTGGCGGGGACTGGAATAATTTCCAGCCGCGGATCGGCCTCGCCTGGCGAGTGTCCGACAAGTGGGTCATCCGCGCCGGGGGAGGCCTTTACTTCGACTTGCGCACCGGCCAGGTCGCCCAATCCATGTTTGGCAACCCGCCGGTGTACACCCGAATCGACGCCGATTGCCAGCGCAACGTTCTCTGCAATCTGGATACACCGGATGACTGGACTTACCTGAATCCGGGGCACAGGGAGGGCTTCGTGCCGTTCCCCACCAGTCCGACCGAAGAGCGGGTCATTCAGGGCGTTGAAAGGATCACCCACACCGATAACGCTCTGCAGTATAACCTTGCCATTCAGCGCGAATTGCCGACCGGCATGCTGGCGGAGGTGGCCTATATAGGCACCAAGGGTTCGCACCTGAACGGCAGCCGGAACGCCAATCCATTGGTGCCGGTAAATGGCTTGGACGCTCCGCTGGTCCCTGGGGTGCAATTACGCCGCCAGTTCCCCGGCTTTGGCGACATGACCCACATCACCCAGAACGGCAGCTCGACCTATCATTCGCTGCAGGGCACCTTGAAGCAGCGTCTGAACTCCACGACGTTCCAGCTCTCCTATACCTTCGGAAAGACGCTGGGCGACGGTGACGACGGCGCGCGCTACCGCACCGGGAGTTTCCAAACCCCCTGGAACCAGCCGTGGCGCGGGAAAGGGCCGGCCAGCTTCGACCGCACACACCGCGTCTCGTTCGTCTTTAATCACGACGTGCGAAACATGTTCTCAAGCGGCGTGGGCAAGCATCTGTTCAACAACTGGTCGGTGAATGGCTTCCTGGTCGCCCAAACTGGAACCCCGCTGACGGTGGTCAACACAGACAGCGGACGCGGAATCGGGGGAGGGCTTACCTCTACTACTGCGACTAACATTTTCGCTAACGTAAACCCTGGCGTGCCGCTGACGAATGCGGGCTCGGCAAAGGACAACCTCGATGCGTACATCAACCCTGATGCGTTCTCCCGAGCGCCCGTAGGCACTTTCGGCAACTCCGGACGCGGCATGTTCCGCGGACCCGGCCAGTGGAACCTGGACTTCTCGGCGTTCAAGGAGATTCCAATTACCGAAAGGTGGAGGGTGCAGTTCCGGACCGAATTCTTCAACATTTTCAACCACGCTAACTTCGGCAATCCGAATAACGCCACTTCCACTGTAAGCATGAACCTGGCCGACTTCGGCAGCATCCGCACGACCACCGTGAACGCCCGCCTGGTGCAGTTCGCATTGAAGGTTTTGTTTTAAGTGACGGGCCGCCCGCTCACGCGCACGCTTCGCTGTTGTTGCGCCGTGCTGTGGGCGGCCTGGGCTTTCGGCCAGGGAATGGGGGGTTCCGTCAAGGCAATCCCCCGAACTTCCGGGAAAACGAAAGTCGATCTTCCCTCGCCGCACCTCAAGGTTCGCGACCTCGCCTCCGAGTCCGGCCTCTCTTCCTCTAACGTCTACGGCGGCGCAACCGCCAAAAAATTCATTCTCGAAATGACCGGCAATGGCGTGGCGGTCGTCGATTTCGACAACGACGGCTGGCGCGACCTTTTCTTCGTCAACGGCACGCGGCTCGATGCTGCCGCACCCGCGCCGCATCGGCTGTACCGCAACTTGGGAGACGGCCGCTTCGAAGACGCGACGAAAACGTCCGGCATCGCGAACCAGGGCTGGGGGCAAGGCGTCTGCGCAGGCGATTACGACAATGACGGATTCACCGATCTGCTCGTCACGTATTACGGCCATAACGTTCTCCACCGCAATCTCGGGAGCGGCCGGTTCGAGGACGCGACCAAGCGCGCCGGGCTGCCCGTAACCGGACAGCGGTGGGCCACCGGCTGCACTTTCATCGATTACGACCGCGACGGCCTGCTCGATCTGTTCGTTTCGAATTACGTCCTTTTCGATCTCGCGCGCACTGCTGCTCCAGGCAGCAGCCCGTTCTGTTTCTGGAGAGGCCTTTCCGTGTTCTGCGGCCCGAAAGGATTTCCCACCGGCCAGAACGCGCTCTACCGCAACGAGGGCGGCCGTTTCGTGGATGTTTCGAAGAAGGCCGGCATTCTCGTCGAGGGCCTGCACTACGGTCTGGGCGTGGTGGCCTCCGACTTTGACAACGACGGATGGACCGACATCTACGTCGCCTGCGATTCCACCCCGAGCATCCTCTACCGCAACAACCGCGACGGCACGTTCACGGACGTTTCCGTGGAAGCCGGCGCTGCTTACGGCGACTCGGGCCAGGAGCAGGGCAGCATGGGAGTCGCCGCAGCGGACTACGACAACGACGGACTGCCCGACATCGTGAAGACCAACTTTATGGATGAGACCTCGACGCTCTATAGGAACCTCGGCGGTTGGTTCTTCGAGGATTCCACGTACGCCGCCGGGCTCGGCATCCATACCAAAATCGTGGGCTGGGGCGTTGAGTTCCTGGACTTCGACCACGATGGCTGGAAAGACATCTTCATGGCCAACGGGCACATCTATCCGGAGCTCGAAGGCGCCAAGGTGGGCGAGAGCTACCGCCAGTCCAAGATTCTTTATTGGAATCTGCGGAACGGCGCGTTCCGCGATATCACGGGCGCGGATCTTGCCAAGCCTTATTCGTCGCGCGGCGCGGCCACGGGAGATTTCGACGGCGATGGCGCGCTCGAAGTGGCCGTGGTCAACATGAACGAGCCGCCCTCGCTGTTCCGGCTCGACCTCGATCGCGGGAACGCAATCCTCGTCGAGCTGATCGGAATGAAATCCAACCGCAGCGCCATCGGAGCACGGGTCACTCTCGAATCTGATGGTTTGAAGCTGGTCGACGAGGTGCGCAGCGGCTCCAGTTTTGCTTCCCAGTCGGATTTCCGGCTTCACTTCGGCGTAGGGAAGGCGGACGTTGTCGATAAGGTGCGGGTGCGCTGGCCTAACGGCGGCGCGGAGGAACTCGGCGCCGTGAAGGTCAACCAGTGGATCACCGTGAAAGAGGGCGCGGGGATCGTGAGTCAGCGGCCGTTTCGCTCTCCCGCAGCCTCCCAAAAGATACCCGGATAACTTCCTCTGTCATTCAAGCCAGCACCTTCTTCACCAGCTCCCCGTGCACGTCCGTGAGCCGGAAATGCCGGCCCTGGAACTTGTACGTCAGGCGTTTGTGGTCCACGCCCATGCAGTGCAGGATGGTGGCCTGCAAATCGTGTACGTGCACCGGATCGGAGACGATGTTATAGCAGTAGTCGTCCGTCTCTCCGAGATTCACTCCCGGCCTGATGCCGCCGCCCGCCATCCACATCGTGAAGCACCGCGGATGATGGTCGCGTCCGTAGTTGGTCTCGGTCAGCCGGCCCTGGCAATATACAGTGCGTCCGAATTCCCCGCCCCAGATCACCAGCGTCTCGTCCAGCAGGCCCCGCTGCTTCAGATCCGTGATGAGCGCCGCGGATGCCTGATCCGTAGCCTTGCACTGCAGCGCGAGGTCGCGCGGCAGGTCGTTGTGCTGGTCCCATCCACGCTTGTAAAGCTGGATGAAGCGCACGTTGCGCTCCGCCATGCGCCGCGCGAGCAGGCAGTTGGCCGCGTAGGATCCGGGCTTGCGCGCCTCCGGCCCGTACATCTCGACAACGTGGTCCGGCTCCTTGGAAAGATCCATCAACTCCGGCACCGAGGTTTGCATGCGGTAAGCCATCTCGTACTGCGCGATGCGCGTCTCGATCTCCGGGTCGCCATATGCCTCCGCGCGCATCTTGTTCAGCTTCGCGATGCCGTCCAGCATCTGGCGGCGCGTATCTCGCCCGAGTCCGGGAGGATCGGAGAGGTACAGCACGGGATCGCCGCCCGCGCGGAACATCACGCCTTGATGGTTCGAAGGCAGAAAGCCCGCGCCCCAGAGGCGGGAGAAGAGAGGCTGGTCCGTATTCAAGCCGCTGGTCTGCGAAATCAGCACCACGAACGCCGGCATGTCCTGGTTCTCGCTGCCCAGGCCGTAGCTCACCCACGCGCCCATACTCGGCCGGCCGGGCTGCTGGCTTCCGCTTTGGATGAACGTAATGGCCGGGTCGTGGTTGATGGCGTCCGTGTGAACGGTGCGGATGATGGCAAGATCGTCGACGATCTTCGCCGTATGGGGCAGCAGCTCGCTGAGCCATGCGCCGGACTGGCCGTGCCGTTGGAACCGGAACATGGAGGACGCGACGGGCAGAGTGCTCTGCCCCGAAGTCATGCCGGTGATGCGCTGGCCTTTGCGGATGGAGTCCGGCAGCTCACTGCCCTGCAGCTTGTCCAGCTTCGGTTTGTAGTCGAAGAGGTCCATCTGCGAGGGGCCGCCGGACTGGTGCAGGAAGATTACGCGTTTGGCTTTAGGGGCGAAATGCGGCAGCTCCGAAAGGCCGGCGAAGGCCTCCGGCGCCATCAGCGACGCCAGCGCGGCCGTGCCAATGCCGGCACTCGCGCGCGAGAAGAAGTGGCGGCGAGTCAGGGCCAGCCGGAATTCGTCTTGCAGGTTCATCGCTTCACTCCTTGGTAATGGTCTCGTCCAGATTCAGGATCGCGCTCGCGACCGTTGTCCAGGCCGCCAGCTCCGCGGGCTCCAGCTTCGGGTCGAACTTCGATTCGCCGACGCCGAGCAGCTCGTTCGCCGCCTCCGGGTTTCTGGCATACACGGCTTCCTGGCGCTCGGCCAAATCGCGCAGAACCTGCACCTCGCGCGACTCGGGTTTGCGCGCCGTCGCCAGCCGGAAGCCATGCCGGATGCGGCTGCCCGGGTTTCGTCCGGTCTCCAGAATCATGCGCTGCGCCAGTGCCCGCGCGGCTTCCACATACGTGGGATCGTTCAGCAGCACCAGCGCCTGAAGCGGCGTGTTGGTGCGGGCGCGGCGGGCCGTGCACTTTTCGCGGTCGGGCGCGTCGAAGGTCGCGAGCGACGGCGGCGGCGAAGTGCGCTTCCAGAAGGTGTACATGCTGCGGCGGTAGAGATCCTGGCCCGTGCCGGGCGTGTAGGATTGCGCGGAGTAAACGTCGCCGTAAGCCGTTTCCTCCCACAGGCCTTTGGGCTGGTAGGGGAAGACGCTCGGGCCGAACATGTCACCGTTGAGCAGGCCGCTGACGGACAGCGCGTTGTCGCGCACCATCTCGGCCGGCAGGCGGAACCGCGCGCCGCGAGCGAGAAGACGGTTCTCGGGGTCCTTCTCCTGCAACTCCGGGGTCGCCTGAGAAGATTGCCGGTAGGTTGCGGAGGTCACGATCAGCCGCTGCATGGCCTTGACGTTCCAGCCCGACTGCACGAACTCCGTGGCCAGCCAGTCCAGCAGCTCGGGGTGGCTGGGCGCTTCGCCCTGCGAGCCGAAGTCCTCGGAGGTCTTTACCAGGCCCATGCCAAAGTGCATCTGCCAATAGCGGTTCACGGCCACGCGCGCGGTGAGCGGGTGATTGGGGTCAAGCAGCCATTTGGCCAGACCGAGACGGTTGGGCGGCGCGTCGCTGGGCAGCGGCGGCAGAGCGGATGGAACGCCCGCGGCGACCTTTTCGGTTTTGTTGCGATAGTCGCCGCGCCCCAGAATGAAGGTCTCTCGCGGCTTCTCCATCTCATCCATCACCATGACCGTGGGGATGGCCTTCTCGATCTCCGCCTTCTCCGCGGTCAGACTCTTCCATTCGGCGTGCAGCTTACGGAACTTCTCAGGCGCATCGTAGCTCAGAAAATACTCGCGAACCTTAGCGCTGCGGTCCTTCGATCGTTTGGCGGAATGGCCGGAAAGAATGCTCCGGATCGGGTAATGGATGGCCAGATTCTCAATTTCGTTATCGCCCAACAAGCGGCGGTAGACGCGCAGATCGTCCACCTGCCCTTTGAAGGGCAAGCCCAGGCTCTTGTTGCCGATCTGCATCGGCTGCGCGTTCTGGAAGGAACCGGTCAGGTTGTCGCTCACTACATCCACCGCGAACGGTTTTCCACCGACGTACAGCTTCAATCCCGACGCTTTGCCCGATCCGTCGTAGTTCAGGACGACATGATGAAATTCGTTTTGTAGCAGCCGTTCCTTCGTCTTGATCTCGATGACCTGATCTGGCCAACGGTGAATCAGCCGGAAGTGCAGGTACGCGGCGCGCTTCAAATCGGGAGCAGGCGTTGTTTCGCTGAAAACCAGCTCCATGCCGCGACGCCCCTGCGCCAAATCGATCTTCTGGAAAACCGCCATCTCCCGGATGCTGCTGAGTTTCGCCCACAGAGCGATGGAGAAAGGGTCGTTGTGGTCCCCGGCGGGCGCGTTGGCCAGATCAATTTGCGTTTCGCCGCTCAGAGTGCCCGCCTCGCCGGCCGCTCCCTCGCCATACGTCACCTCGCCGCGCACGGACCGGGCGGGATGGTAGAAGCCGGAGATATCCGACAGGTTATGATCGAGCTCGTAGTGCGCCACAATGCCTTCGTGGCTGGGCTCCGGCAGCGTGGCCGGGCGCGTCTTTTCCCATTCCGCTTGTAAGGCGTTCAACTCTTCGTCCGGCAGCGCCTTTTCGGTAATTTCCAGGCGCGCGTTCACCTCGTCCAGGCGGCGGCGCTGCCCGGCGGAGGGAAGGGGCAGCATCGGCTCGGCGTTTCCGTAGCGGCCGTCGAGCCCTTTTTCCGGGACCGTATTGAAGAATGCAAAAAACGAATAGAACTCTTTTTGTTTGATTGGATCGTACTTATGATCGTGGCAGCGGGCACAGCCCATGGTCATGCCCATCCACACCGTCGAGGTCGTCTCCACGCGGTCGACGACGTACTCGGTGAGGTATTCGTCGGGAATCGCGCCGCCCTCGAAATTGATCATGTGATTGCGGTTGAAGCCCGTGGCTATCTTCTGCTCGACGCCCGCGCCGGGCAACAGGTCGCCGGCAAGCTGCTCGATGGTGAAACGGTCGAAGGACAGGTTGCGGTTGAAAGCGCCGATCACCCAGTCGCGCCAGCGCCACATGTCGCGATGGCTGTCGATGTGGAAGCCGTGCGTGTCGGCGTAGCGGGCCAGATCGAGCCAGTGCATGGCCATGCGCTCTCCGTAACGGGATGAGGCCAGCAGCCGGTCCACAACCTTCTCATAAGCATCCTTGGATTTGTCGGCGAGGAAGGCATCCACTTCGGCGACGGACGGCGGCAGGCCGGTCAGATCGAAACTGACCCTTCGCAGCAGCGTGACCTTGCCGGCCTCGGGAGAGGGCTTGAGGTTTTCCCGCTCCAGACGGGCCAGAACAAAGCGATCGATCGGGTTGCGCTCCCAGGAAGCCTTGCTCGCGGCGGGCAGTTCGGGCCGCGTGGGCGGCACATAGGCCCAGTGCGTCTCCCATTTCGCGCCTTCGTCGATCCAGCGGCGGATTAGCTCGATCTGCGGGGCGGTCATCGTCCGCTGCGCGCCTGCGGGCGGCATGCGCACGGCCTTCTGTTCGGTGCTGATGCGCTGGAAGAGCCGGCTCTTCGAGCTGTCGCCGGGAACGATGACAGCACTGCCGCCGCGCTCCGCGAAAGCCCCCTCGCGCGTATCCAGACGGAGCCCTACCTGGCGCTGCTTTTCGTCCGGCCCGTGACACGCGAAACAGTTGTCGGACAGGATGGGCCGGATCTCGCGGTTGAAATCGACCGCCGCGAAGGCCGCCGGGAACATACAACCGACAATCCAGAATCGAAAGAAAAGCCGCACCTGAACTCCTCCCAGACCGCTCCCTCACGGTCGCGGCTCAGCTTGCAAGCTACACGCTGAAACGCGTTACTGAGCCGCGACCGTGAGGGAGCGGTTTGCGCCTGTCTAACATCTTACAGCGTTCAGCTTCGCATACGGAGCAGCAGGTAGAGGCCCGCCAGCGCAAAGACGGAGTCCGGCGACCATGCGGCCACGGCCGGAGGCAGCAGGTTCAAATTGCCCGCCTCCTCGAAGAGCCTCCCAATGCCCCAGTACGCCATGGCCACCCCGATGCTCACCCCGATGCCCGCCATGGCCCCGCGGTTCCCCACCAGAAAACCGAAGGGCACCGAGATCATGGCCATAATCAGCGCGAACAGAGGCACGGAGAACTTCTTGTGAAACTGGACGCGCAGCCGTACGGTGCCGAATCCACTCTGCTGAAGGTCCCGGATATAGGCGTCCAGTTCCTGGAAGTTCATCTGCTTGTGCTGCTTCTCTTCCTTCAGAAAATACTCGGGGCGCTCGTCCAGTTCGGGGAACGTAGTCTTTTCGAAGGTCTGGAAGTTCCAGCCCGCCTGGCCGCCCACGTCCCGGCTCCAACCGTTGTGAAACACCCAGGCTTTGGTCTGCGGCTGCCACTCGGCCAGCTCCGCGGAGATGTGCCGCTTCAGCACGAAGGTAGACGGTTCCAGCTCGTAAACGTTTACTCCCACCATCATGTCTCCGGCCGCATCGAAGTGCCGGTAATAGTAAATGCGCGAGCCGCTGCCGAAGATCCACTTGCGGTCCGGCCGCAGGTAGGTCTGCGTGGGGCGCCCTTTGATCTCGTCCCGGATGGCGTCCTGCTTGATGTTGGCCTCCGGCACATAGTAATGGTCGAAAGCAAACAGAGCCACGCTCAGCACGGCGCTCACCAGCAGGACCGGAGCGGACAGGCGGTGTACGCTCACCCCGCAGGCTTTAAACGCGATCACTTCGTTGTGCTTGGTCATCACGCCGAAAGTCACCAGCACGGCCACCAGCACGCTGATGGGCGTGGTGTCGTAAATCAGCTTCGGCGTCAGGAAAAGCAGGTAGGTGAGCACGCGCGACATCGGGATGCGGTTGCGGATGATGTCGCCGAGCAGCTCGAAGAAGGTGTAGACGTGCGTCATCAGCACAAAGCTGGCCAGCAGGAGGAAGAAATAAAAGAGAAAGCGCGTGAGTACGTATTTATCGACGATTTGCGGAAACGGGGGAAGCCAGCTCGGCGGCGCTATGCGCGGTCGTCCATTGAGCGATTGGGGCAGCCGCGGAGGACGAGCCCGGAAGCGGCGCGACCATGCGCCGAGGGCGGCAATCACGTCGCGCTCGCCGGGTCTTTCCAAGCGGAGCAACATCACGATTCCGGCGAGCGCGAAAGCCGCGTTGGGAATCCACAGGGCCACCTCCACGGGAAGCGTGCGCTGGCGGGCCACGCCAGTCAGGCTAATGAATGCCAGGTGGTAGCAGAAGAACGCCAGGAAGATGCCCATCACATAGCCTGCCGACTTGCCGCCTTTCCGCGACGAGATGCCGAGCGACATGCCGACCAAGGCGAGCATGAGACAGGCCAGCGGCAGCGCCAGACGCCGGTGCAGCTCTATGCGCGCGTCCACCTGTTTTTTGTCGGCCACGTGCGGCCGCAGCTCGTAGGTGTCCATCTCGCTGAAGGGCCGCGCCTGCCTGCGATTGGGCGGATTGGCCACCAGCGCCTGGTCGCCGCGGGGAAAGGTGCTGTCGTGCGCTATGGCTTCCTTATCGATTTCATGCGAGCTGGCGTCCTTGAAGCGGAGCTGGATGCGGTTGTGCTCGGGATCGGAGACGGCGATGGCCTCGCGGGCCACGGTGATGCGCGGTCCTTCGGCCTTCTCGCGCAAACCGGTCTGGCGGTGCTCCGGCGGCGTCAGGTCCGCCATGAAGACCCTCTCCCAGACCACTACCGGACCGGGGCGAACTTCGCCGACATAGAGAATCGTGTTGGGGAATTCTTCCTGGAAGACGCGGGGCTGGATCTCGGCCGTCAACTGCGTGCGCGCGAGCTCGTTGACGATACGGTAAGTTTCCCGAATGGCCAGAGGGGAGAGCCATAGCGAAGCGGCCCCGGCAAGAGAGGTAGCCATCAGCGCGAAGACCACGACGGGAAGGATCAGCTTGCGGCTGGGGATGCCCGCCGCCCGCATGGCTGTGATCTCGCCGTCGCTCGAGAGGCGCCCCAGGCCAATGAGAATTCCGATCAATACGCCGAACGGCACGGTCAGCGGAAGAACCGGGCCGAGCGAAAGGGCCAGCAGGTAGACCACCGTTTCCCACTTAGGAGAACTGCGGACGAGAAGCTCGAAGAGGCGGGTTTGACCGACACTCTGCAGAAAAATGACGAACGTGGCGAGGATCGTGCCGAGCAAGGCGCTCGAGAAGATCTCTCGGAACACATAGCGGTGCAGAATTCCCATGAGCAGGATGCGGAACAAGGCCCAGGCAGGCTAAATGCCTGCCCCACCCATTCAGATCATAGCAATGGCGCCCTGATAAGATGGACGTCTTCATGCCGAGCAGACGCAGATTCCTTCGCGGTACAGGTACCGGGCTGGCGGGGGCCGTGCTCGCCTCCGGCACTCCCCAGAACGAAAAACTTCTTTGGACGCCCGTCGAGGCGCCGCCCACAAACGTGACCCGCACATGGCTCGGGCCGTCCTTCTGGGCCAACCGGCTCCAGGACTGGCGGTTGCATGAGGGCCGGCTGGAGTGTTTGACGGGCGCACCCGGCGATGAAGTGCGCGCGGTTGCCCTGCTGACGCGGGAGATGGTCAAAGGGGCCCGGCCGGCGCACATTCAAGTGCGGACGGGCGCCATCGAAAGCGGCCCGGGATTCCGCGGCTTCCTGATTGGCGCGGGCGGCGGGCTTCTCGACTACCGTGCCGCGGCGCTGGTACATAAGTCATCGGGCGTTGGCGGCGGCATCCTGTGCGTCTATGAGTCCGATGGCATAGTCCGGTTCCGCGAGCATACTTCCGAGGAGCAGCCCTTACGCTTCGCCGAGTTGGAGGGAGAGCGGAGCGGAAAGTCTTCCTATCGCGATGAAGCGATTCTGCAGCTCAATATCACGCCAACGGGAGCGGGCCGCTTCGACCTTGAGATGACCGCTTCGGATGCGGCGAGCGCAGTCCTCCGGAACGTTGCCGAAGCCGATATCCTGGGCGGCATTTCGCTGGTCTCGTCGCCTATGCCCGGCCGGGCCGGCGCCCGCTACTGGTTCGGCAACCAGGAGACGGCTGGAGCGAAGATCGCCCTTCACCCGGAACGCTCCATAGGTCCCATCCTGGGCGCCATGTATTCGCTAAACGGCAAGGTGCTGAAACTCTCCGCGCAGTTGACACCAATAGGCGAAAGCGAGCCGCAAAACGTGAAGCTCGAGTACCGGGTGAAGGGCGGTGCGTGGAAGAACGGCGCGACCGCGCGGCTCTCCCCCGGTTTCGTGGCGCAGTTCCGCCTGGAGCCGTGGGACGCAAGCCGCGAATGGGAGTACCGTGTGGTCTACGGGGGCCAGCAATACGCGGGCATCATTCGCAAAGACCCGGTAGATGCCTCCACCGTCTCCATCGCTCTGTTCAGTTGCACTCTGTCAACGGCGCGTTCCATTGACGGCGGCGTATTCAAACCTCAAATACCGGGAGAACAGTTTCTGGGCCGGTACACGACCAAGGCGCTGTACTACCCTCACAGCCAGCTCGTCCGAAACGTGAGCCGGCACCAGGCGCACCTGAACGTCTTTTGCGGCGACCAGTTCTATGAAAACAATCCCACGCGGAAAGACCCGTCGGAAGCCCCCACGCTCGACTATCTTTACAAGTGGTACCTGTGGGTGCTCTCCTTCCGGGATCTGACGCGCGGAACGCCGTCCATTGTGATGGTGGACGACCACGACGTTTTCCACGGCAACATCTGGGGCCACGGCGGCCGCCGCGCGCCGGAACGCGTGCAGAACCTGGGCGGCTACATGTGCACGAGCGAGTTCGTCAACATCGTGCAGGGAACGCAGTGCGGGCACAACCCCGATGCGTTCGACCCCACCCCCGTGGAGCAGGGCATCACCGTCTATTACAGCTCGTTCCGATTCGGCGGCATCAGCTTCGCCGTGCTCGAAGACCGCAAGTTCAAGACAGCGCCCCCGAAGGGCAATGAGTCCCCGCATGCGGTGCTGCTGGGCGAGCGGCAGGAGAAGTTTCTGGAGACGTGGGCGCGGGAGCGCGACGGCGCCATCGCCAAAATCTGCCTCACGCAGACCGCCTTCGCCTGCGTGCAGACGGACCCGCAAGGCGCTCCGCGCCGGGACTTCGATTCGAACGGCTACCCGAAACCGGGCCGCGACCGCGCCATCCGGCTGTTGCGGGATGCGAAGGCGCTGCTGCTGGCCGGCGACCAGCATCTGGCAAGCGTGGTACGGCACGGCATCGATACGTTCACCGATGGCGTGGTTCAGTTTTCCGGTCCGGGCGGGGGCACCAGCTTTCAGCGCTGGTTTGAACCGGCCGCGCCGTCGCCGAATGGCAACTTCACGGATGGTTTCGGCAACAAATTCCGGGTGCTGGCGGTGGCCAACCCGAAGGTGAGCTTCAACGACTATCGCAAGTACAAGGGGCCCACCGGACAGGGTTTGGGCGACCGCAGCCTGAAGAGCGAGGGCTACGGGATTGTCCACGTAGACCGGAAAGCGCGTGAGTTTGTGCTGGAATGCTGGTCCTGGGACGTGGACCCGAAGGCTGCCGGCGCAAAACAGTTCCCCGGCTGGCCGGTGCGCGTGAAGTTTGGCGAGTGACTATTTTTTGAAGAGAACGCTCTTCACCTTCCGCGCCAACTGAGCCCCTGTGTACGGCTTGTGAATGAATTCGGTTACTCCCCGCCCCGCGAATCGCCGGATGGTCTCCGCTTCGTCGTATCCGCTGGTGACCATGATGGGGATGTCGGCCCGTATCTTCTTCAGAACCCCGAAAGTCTCTTCCCCGCTCATGCCCGGCATGGTCATATCCAGCAGCACTAGCTCGATCTGGGACGCGTTCTCCTGAAAAACCTCGACGCCGGCCCGCCCGTCCCCGGCCAGCAGCACTTCATACCCGTATCGCTCCAGGGCGAAGCGGACAACACGGCGCACGCTCTCTTCATCCTCAATCACCAGAATCCGCCCTTTGCCGCGCAGGTCTTCTTCGTCCGGCTTCTGTGGGCCAGCCGGTTTGGCGGCCGCCACGGGAAACAGAACTTTAAAAACGCTTCCCTGGCCCGGCTCGCTGCTCACTTGTATGGCGCCCTTGTGCCCGCGCACGATTCCATGAACTGCCGGCAGTCCAAGACCGCGGCCGATGAACTTAGTGGTAAAGAACGGGTCGAAAATCTTGGTCCGTTCTTCCTCGCTCATGCCCACGCCGGTGTCCCGCACTTCCAGGAGAACGTAGTTCCCCGGCTTCAATTCCTCGAAAAGCAGATTGTCGCGGAGATCCTCTTCGTTCAAGGTCTGAGCCGCGGTCGTGATGGCAACCACGCCGGAATCCTCCTCGCGAATCGCCTCGGCGCCGTTAACGGCCAGGTTCATGACAACCTGCTGTATCTGCGCCGTGTCGACTTCGATGAGCGGCAGATCGGGCGCAAGCTGGAGCCGCAACTCGACGTTCTTGGGAACCGAGGTGTGAATGAGGCCGGCCATCTCACGGACGGTCTCCGAAAGGTCGACCAGCTTCGTGACGAACCTTCCTTTGCCCGCGTAGGCCAGCATCTGCTGGGTCAAATGAGCCGCCCGCTCGCTCGCCCGGATCGCCTCGTCCAGAAACCGCCGGTTGGGATCGCCGTCGGCCAACGCTTCCTGAACCAGACCGATGTTTCCCAGAATGCCCATCAGGAGGTTGTTGAAGTCGTGCGCCACCCCGCCCGCAAGCACCCCCAGGCTCTCCATCTTTCGCGTCTGTTGAAGCTGTTCCTCCAGGCGCTTGCGGTCGGTCATGTCCCGCATCACCTTCGAGAATCCGTGCAGATTGCCGTCTTCATCGCGCAGGACCGAGAGCATCCCAAAAGCGAAATAACGCCTGCCATCCTTGCGCACGTGCCATCGCTCGTCTTCGGCGCTTCCCGCGGCTATCGCCCTGCGGACCTCCTTGTTCGGGATATTATTCGCCCGGTCCTCTGGCGTGAAGATAATCTCCAATGGCTGACCGATTATCTCGGATTCGGGATAGCCCACAATCCGCTCGGCTCCCGCGTTCCAGGTGATGATCCGCCCTTCCCGGTCGGTAGTGAAGACAGCATAGTCTTTCAGGTTTTCCAGCAACATCCGGTACCGATCGTCGCTCTCCCGCAGCTTCCTCTCGGTCTGCTTGCGGGCGTGAATGTCGATACAAAGACCGGCGAAACCAAGGATCTCTCCCTTTTGGTCCAGTTGGGGAACTCCCTTGTCCAGAACCCAGTGGTATCCCCCATTGTGACGATGGAGACGGTACTCGACTGTGAACGGATGCCGGGCCTCGCAGGCGGAGAGATAAGTATCCTGGCAGCACTGGCGGTCGTCCGGGTGGACGCACTCCAGCCAACCGTTGCCAGTCAACTGCTCCAGTTTGCAGCCGGTGAAATGCAGCCAGTGCTGGTTGAAGTAGTAGCGAAGCTTGTCGGGCCCAGCCGCCCAAATCATCCCCGGGATTGTGTCGGCGATGTGCTGCAAGTCACTCACTTCGGAGTCCCTATTGGGTGGGGAGAAAGGCACGACGTGAGAACCTAACTCCATGATAACGCGGTATCACCGCACGGACGCCACGCGCAGTTCGAAAGCCAACACTGAGGAAAGCTATCCCGTACGCGTAGTACTGGTAGGAGGCGTAAAATGCCCTGGTTGCGTTATTCTGTGTACGTCATGGAGATCGATTCCCAACTTGCCGAGCAGGCTATGCGGCACGGGCTGAACCGATTCCCCGAGTTCGCGGATTTCGGACCACGCCTCGTCTGCCGGCAGTTGTATCAAGGAGCGGCTTATATGTTGGAATACCGGCAGCAACCTCCAGGGGAGATGTCCGATGCGTGGGACTTTCAAAACGCCGTAGTCAAAACCTATAAGAGCCTGGCGGGTATCCGATGAAACGGCGCTGCCTTTTGACAGCGCTGGCCGGTCTGCTCCCCTTCAAAGCATTCGCTCACGTCCGGCGCGCTGTTCTGCACCGATTTACAGCAACCGCTTACGCCCTTCGCGGCATTTCCGCCTCCGGGAAGCCGGCACGGACCGGCATGGTGGCCGCCGATCCCAGGGTGCTGCCGCTGGGCTCGCGGATCCGCATCCATAACCTGGGCCGGTACTCGGGCGAGTATCTGGTTGGGGATACGGGCGGGATGATCAAAGGCAATCGCATCGACATCTTCGTCGAGAGCTATGACGAAGCCGTTCAATTCGGGCGGCAGCGGGTTCACGTCGAAATTCTCGCAAGCCCGGCGTCCTGATGCACTGCCGGAAGGCGCTTTGAGGATTCATCTATGATGTAAGGATGTCCACCGTCGAGACCACGGCAACCCTTTCGCATCAGGTGATGGAGTTGGAGCGGGCGTACCTTCTCCAGAACTACAGCCGCTATCCCCTGGTCCTGGCGCGCGGCCGCGGAAGCTACGTATACGATGTCGACGGCAAGCGCTACCTGGATTTCATTGCCGGGATTGGTGTAAACGCGCTGGGCCATGCGCATCCGCGCATCACCCGCGTGATACGGGAGCAGGCCGCAACCCTCATCCACTCATCCAACCTCTACTACCATCAGTATCAGGGACCGCTTGCCAAACGGCTCAGCGAAATCAGCGGCCTGAAGCGTTCGTTTTTCGCGAATTCGGGCACGGAGGCAATGGAGGCCGCCCTCAAGATGGTGCGCGCCCACGGCTCGCGCATCTCTCCGGAGAAGCACGAGGTCATTTCGATCGACAACTCCTTCCACGGCCGCACTTTGGGCGCTCTCTCCATCACCGGACAGCCCAAGTACCGGAAGGATTTCGAACCCTTGCTGCCCGGCGTGAAGTTCGTTCCCCTGAACGACGAAGCGGCGCTGGAACAGGCTTTCAGCGAGCGGACCGCGGGGATTGTGCTCGAGTGGATTCAAGGCGAGGGCGGCATCTTTCCGGTGTCGATGTCCTTCGCTCAGAAGGCCGCGGAGCTTGCGCGCCGGCACGACGCTTTACTGATCTTCGACGAGATTCAGTGCGGCGTGGGAAGGCCGGGAGTCTACTTTGGCTATCAGCTTGCCGAGCCGGCCATTGAACCCGACATCGTCACGGTGGCTAAGCCCCTGGCCTGCGGGCTGCCTCTCGGGGCCGTCCTGGCCAACGAACGCGCCGCGGCCTCCATCGCCCCGGGGATGCACGGTTCCACTTTCGGAGGAAGCGCGCTCGCCTGCCGGGTGGCGCTGGAGTTCTTCGACATCCTGGAAGAACTGCTCCTTCCGATCCGCAAGGTGGGCGGTTGCTTCCGCGCGGCGTTGGAAGCCTTGTGCCCAAAGTATACTTTCCTTCGTGAAGTACGGGGCCAAGGCCTAATGGTTGGCGTTCAGATGGATGTCCCGGGAAAACAGATGGTGCTGGATGCCATGGCCGCGGGCCTCCTGATCAACTGCACGCACGAGACCGTGCTGCGCTTCCTGCCGCCCTACATCGTCACCGAGAAGCAGGTGGATTCGGCGATTCGCATACTGGAGCGTATCTTTCGCAAGGTCTGAAAATCACGGACTGGAGGACGAAGATGCAGGTGTTCCTTACCGGCGCAACCGGGTACATCGGCGGAGCTGTGGCCCATGCAATGATCGCCGCGGGCCACAATGTAATATGTCTGGCGCGGAATGAAGAAAAGGCCGGACAACTGGCATCTTTAGGCTGCAGAAGCCGTATCGGCGCCCTGACCGATCCGAAGATTCTCGCGGAAGCGGCTCGCGCCGCCGATGGAGCGATCCACGCGGCCTTTAGTTGGGGCGCGGACGCGCCGCAGGTTGACGGAGCCGCCGTGGACGCCATGCTGCAGGCCCTGGAGGGAAGCCGGAAGCCGTTCCTCTACACCAGCGGCGCCTGGGTGATGGGCAGCACCGGCGACCGAATCGCCGGGGAGTCGGCTCCGCTGAGGCCTCCGGAGATAGTGGCGTGGCGCCAGGCTGTGGAGCGGCGCGTTCTCGATGCTACCGAACGCGGCGTGCGAGGCGTGGTGATCCGCCCGGCGGTGGTATTCGGACGAAATGGCGGGATGGCGGGCACTTTCGTGCGGTTGGCGCGCGAACAGGGCGTGGTGCGCATCGTGGGCGAGGGGAAAAATCGATGGAGCTGGGTTCACGTCGACGATCTTGCCGATCTCTACGTTCGTGCTTTCGAGAAGGCCGGCGCGGGAGAGCTGTTCCTGGCCGCCGACGGCCCCGCCGTTCCGGTAGGAGAAGTTGCCCAGGCCGCCGCCGGACTGGCCGACCCCCCGGCGGTTGTGCGATTCCTGCCTGTTGAGGAAGCCCGCAAGGAGATGGGGCCTTTGGCCGATGCGCTGCTCCTCGACCAGTGCATCGGCAGCACGAAAGCAGGACGTTTGCTCGGATGGGTTCCGAAGCGCCGATCGGTACTGGAGGAACTGGCAGGCGGCTCTTACGCGGCGTTCAAAGGGACCGGTTGAACATTACAGCAAATCTTCACGACGCCTCCGCTCCAGCAACTTCACCAGCTCGCCGACTCCCTGCGCGCGGTCCCGTCTGGCGACCAGCAACGCGTCGGGAGTATCCACAACAATCAAATCGTCCACGCCCAGCAGCGCTACCAGCTTGTCTCCGGCATCGACGTAATTTCCGCGGCTGGCCACAGCCAGCAGGCCGGAGCGCGAAACGTTTCGCTCGCCGTCCTTGGGAAGCAGCTCGTAGACGGCATCCCAGCTTCCCACGTCGCTCCAGCCGAAGTCGCCGCAGGCCAAACCCATGACGTTATTGGCCTTTTCCAGAATCGCGAAGTCCACTGAGACGTTGGGGCACACCGGGAAAGCGCGCTGTACCTGGCTTCGAAACGGCCGGCTGCCAAACGCAGGCAACGCCGAAAGCAGCGTGGCGCACTTGGGAAGATGCCTGCGAAGCGCCGCCAGAAACACATCCGCCCGCCAGAAGAACATCCCCGCATTCCAGAAGTAGCGGCCCGCGGCAAGGTAGCGCTTGGCCGTCGCCAGGTCGGGTTTTTCTCGAAATCCGACCACCTTTTGAGGATTCAGCGAACCTGGCTCGGTTCCGTTGGGCATCTCGATGTAGCCGTAGCCCGTCTCCGGCCACCTGGGCTGAAGTCCGAGCACCATTAAACTGCCCTTTTCGGCCTCCCGATAGGCGGAGCGCACATAACGCAGAAACTGGCGAGGCTTGCCAATGACGTGATCGGCGGGAAAGACGCCCATCACCGCGTCCGGATCGATGGATTGCAGAACGACAGCGCCCAGTCCGATCGCCGGAGCCGTGTTCCTCTGCGCCGGCTCTGCCAGAATCTGGCCGGCCGGAACCTCCGGCAACTGCCGGGCGATCTCGGCGCGCAAATATTCGTTGGTCATCACCCAGATGCGCTCGGGCGGGACCAGCGGCGCCAGCCGGTCGACCGTAGCCTGAATCAAAGTCCTCTCGCCGGCCACACTGAGGACCTGCTTGGCATTGCGCCGGCGGCTGCGAGGCCAGAAGCGCGTTCCTCGTCCGCCGCCCAGGATGAGCGCGTACTGATTAGGCTTGGGCATGAGATCCGCGCCTGGGCTCGACCGCCGGAATCCCGGTCTATGGGATTGGATGGCCGTGAATCAACTGGAAAGTGCGCCCCCAGCGCGTTTTGCTGAAGAAGTTCTGGGCCAGGTCGAGGATGTGATCCAGCCCGATGGCCGGATCCGCCAGACGCTCGGTGGGCGCGTCGTAGGACCAGTAGATGATCAGCGGCTTGCCGATGATGTTCTCACGCGGCACGAATCCCCAGTAGCGGCTGTCGAGCGATGAATCGCGGTTGTCCCCCATCGCGAAGTAGCTGTCTGCGGGAATCACGACCTGACCATCGGCGACGTGTTTTTCGAGCATGATCTCGGCTCCTTCGCTCACGCGGGTGTTGGGCTCGCCCGGGAAGTTGTCGCGATAGGAGTCGATGTAATCCATCTTGTGGTACTTGTACGGCTCTTCGAGCAGCCGCCCGTTGAGGTATACCTGCTTGTTCTCGATCCGGATGCGGTCGCCCGGCACGCCGATTACGCGCTTGACGAAGGTCTGCCGGATGTCCACCGGGTACCGGAACACGATGATGTCGCCGCGTCTGACTTCCGTGTACGGCAGAAGATACTTGCTCACCGGGCCCGGAGGCGCGTAAGCCAGCTTGTCCACCAGAAGATGGTCTCCGATGAGGAGCGTGTCCTCCATGGAGCCGGTAGGAATGACGAAGGCCTGCACCAGCGTCGTGGTGCCGAACAGCAGCAGGATGATCGTCACCGTCCACTCGGCGATCACCCCTCGGGGGTTGTCGGTCTTGCCGGATTTGGGCGGCTCGGAGGTCTGCTCCGCTTCCAAGGTCTTCTCTTGATTCACAATGCTTTCATTGTAGCGAAAAACCGATTGCCGGAGGGCCGTTTGCACGGCTATTATGGGGAGTTCCATGGACGCCGCCGAAGCGGTCTATCGCGGTTGCGATCCCTGACGAGGAAGCCGGCTTGACCCAAGCGACTGCCCAAGTGCCTGTCACTCCACCCAAACCCCATTCCCGACGGCAGTCGATCGCGCTGGTTTTTTGCTGCACCCTGCTGGGCGCGGCCGCCCAGATTCTGATGAAGGCCGGCGCGAACGTTCTGACCGGTCCGGGACCCCTGGGTTTTCTTACAAATCCAGCGCTGCTGGCAGGTTATGCGCTATACGGGTTGAGCACCCTTCTGCTGGTTCTGGCGCTGCGCGACGGGGAACTCTCTATTCTTTACCCGGTGATCGCGCTTACATATGTATGGGTCACGATCTGCTCGCGGATCTTCTTTCGCGAGTCGGTCAACCCTCTGAAAATTGTCGGCATCTCGATCATCGTGATCGGCGTGGGAGTGCTCGGGCGGGGAAGCCGCAAGTGACAACACCGTTTTCCTCGATGCTGCTCGTCCTGCTGGCTTCCTTTCTGGGCTCGTTCGGGGCGGTATTTCTGAAGTCCGGGTCGGGCAAACTGCGGCATGGCATGCGCCACCTGTTTTTCAACGCGAAGCTTGCCGCCGGAGTGGCTCTGTTCCTGGCGTCCTCTTACTTCTTCGTCCTCGGTATTCGGGAAGGCGAGCTGACGGTGCTCTACCCCATGGTCTCCCTCGGCTATATCTGGACGCTGCTCTGGAGCCGCCTGTTTTTCAAAGAACCGTTCACCAGGGAGAAGGCCCTCGGGCTGTTCCTGATCGTCCTCGGAGTAGTCTGCATCGGTTTAGGCAACCAGTAAGCCATCAAGCGATCAGCGCTCAGCTTTCAGCCGTCAGCCAAAACGCTGATCGCTAAGAGCTGATGGCTGATAGCTTCACACGCGATCCATGGCGAGAAATTCGTGTATCAGCGGATGGTCCGCCTTCTCGATCTCCTGCGTGGGACCGAAATAAATCACTCCCCCGTCGTGCAGGAATACGACGCGGTCGGCCACGCGCCGCATCAAATCCAGGTCGTGCGTCACCACAACCGAGGTAAGCTGCAGGTGATCCTTGAGCCGTAACATCAACTCGGCGAGCCGGTTCGACATGATGGGATCGACCATCGTGGTGGGCTCGTCGTAGAGAACGCACTCGGGCTGCGCGGCCAGAGCGCGCGCGATGGCTACGGCGCGGCGGTGGCCGACCGATAGATCGGACGGGTAGGAGTCGATGTGCTCCCGAATGTCCACCATGTCAAGCAGGCCATGTACTACGTCGCGCTTGTTCTCGGGATCGTAATCCTCGCGCAATTCGAGGGAGAAGAGAATATTCTCTCCCACAGTGAGCGAATCGAACAGCGCTCCGGACTGAAATACCATGGTGACTTTTTTGCGGATGCGGCGCAGGTCGGCTTCTTCATATTCCGTGATGTCCTCGTGGGAGACGATCACGCGTCCCTCATCCGGCTTCAGAAATCCCATGATGTGGGCAAGCGAAACCGACTTGCCCACGCCGCTCCGTCCGATGATGGCTACCGTCTCGCCGCCATTCACGTAAAAATTGCAATCGACCAAAACGGGGGAGTCGAACGTCTTATACACATGGCGGAATTCAATGTAGTGCGGATTCAGTTCAGGCATCGGAATGCGAGAGCCATTGCTCGGGCGTATTGAGGTTGGCGAAGGGCGAGCCGTCGGCGCACGGCTGATAGCGGACGACGAGCCCCGCTATAGCTTCCGTAATGCGCCGCAGGCCCTTCTGGAGGGCTGCGTCCATGGCGGCAAACGACCGGCGGTGGTAGACCGCGCAAAGCGGTTCGGGCTTTCCCGAAGGGCCTACGGGCATCAAGATGTCTGGAGCGGCTTCCAAGCCGGCAAGAAGCCCGCGAAGAAACGGCGCGGTAAGAGCCGGCATATCGCAGGCCACAATCAGGTTCCATTCGGCAGTGGTCGATTTGAGCGCCGCGTGTATACCGCCGAGCGGTCCCGCATCTTCCCAAGTATCGGCAATCACAGGCAGTTGGAGATCGCCGTACCGTTCGGGGCGCCCTACCAACACCACCGAGCCCGCGGCTTCCAGGACGACATGCGCGACATGCTTAACCAGAGTCGTTTCCTTGTAACGCAACAAAGCTTTATCGCGTCCCATGCGGGAACTTCTGCCGCCGACCAGAACAAAGCCCGCGCATTTTCCCCCGCGGAACATGTAAAAAGCATAACATTTACGGCCCTGTCGGCTATAATGAAAGTTAATTCCACGGAGCATAACAAACAGAAGTATGTATTATTGTTTTAATCGTTTTTCTTCCCGGCTGGTTCTCCTTGCGGTGATCCCGGCCGTGGCGGCATTCGCCGGTCACTCTAACGTATCCAGTGTCAAAGCAGATCGAAGCAGCGGACGTCTGGTTCGCCGTACAGCCTCCAAAATCAC
>JBBDWK010000063.1:0-43750 GCA_040902885.1 Bryobacteraceae bacterium
GAGCCGAGACAAGCAGTTCCCGCTTCGGCTCACTCTCGGTTGCGGAATCGCTGCGGCGCTAAGATTGGCCTTGCATTTCCGCCGGCCCGGTGGTAACGTGAGACAGACGTGGAGTGATTTAGGTAGCTACTTGCAACCACGTAAAAAAAAGTGCTAAAGGCGAGTCTGCCCAATACGGAATGTCGGCCCTGCGGCCTTTGGTTATGCGACGCCAAAGCAGCAGGGTTTTTTCTTTTTCGGGCCGGCTGCGCTGGATGCTGGAGGAAAAATGAGCGTCTGGCAACAGGAATCCCTGTCCCATCCCCTGCGAGGAGAGCTGGTTTCGGTCTCCTTGGCGGCTGAGCCGCGCGATCTCGAGGACGTGCTCGAGATCCTGGCCGAACTTCCCTTTCCCGTAAATCCCCGGTTGTTCCACAAGGCCGCTTGGGCCTCGCCCGGCATGGACGGCCATGAAGAAAACCGCTTGGCCACCATCGTCGAGTTTCCGGCTTATGCAGCCCATCTTCCAGAGATCCGGCGGAAACTCGCGGCCGGCGGTTTTCCCGACGAACGCTTGCGCGTATACGGGATGTGGGAAGAGATCCATCCCCGGAAAGTGGCGCAGGGCGCATAATAGTGGACGGAATTCATGGAGGGACACTGAGCGGACGAGCTGCGATTCTCTGGCTGCTGTGCCTGCCCGGCACGCTGGCGGCCCAGAGTCTGCACGTCTACTCCGAATTCCGGCGGATCGATCCATTCGGCAATGTGGTAAGCGCGGACCGGGGAGGAACTCCCAGGGAGATTCTCTCGCCCGCCGTAGCCCGCGGCGGCTTTGCGTCGTTTCATCTGGCCGTCACCATGCCGCGCGACGTGCCATTCACTCTGCACATCGCGCAGAACCCGGACGACACGCTGGGGGCGACCCTGTACCGCGAAAGTTTCGTCCAGCACGGCGAGGATTGGATTCCCGACGCCCTGACGCCGATATCGCTGCCCTACAACGGGGTTATCACGAACTCCAACGCGATCGAGGAACAGAACACGCTGCCCTTCTGGCTCGATCTCTGGATACCGCCCAAAGTGCCGCCCGGGCGCGTGCGGGTGGAGGCGCAGCTTTTTTTTAAAGGCCGATGGATTATCTACCCCCTGGAAGTGCGCATTCAATCCGTGGGAGTTCCGAAGCACGGCTGGATTCCCGGCCGTCTCGCTCCCGTGGAATCGGCCGTCGAGGCCGTCGCCATGAGCCCGGTCGCCGCATTCCTGTGCGGACTGCACGAGCCCGCGGACGATCCGCCGCCGACCGTCCGGCGCATGATCCGCCGCAACGTACTGCAGGATTTGGCCCTCGCTCGGACGATTGAGGATAGCAAGGGGCCGGATACGGTCGCGGGCCTGTTCCTGGCCGAGTTGGGCACCGACGACCTTGAGGGATGGTGCGAAAGCCGCCCGCCCGAGGGCCCGCACCGCGAGTGGTATCTGAAAGTGCGCGACTCCCTGCGAACCGGGGAAGTCCGTTAGCCCTACCCTGTTCGCCGACCCATCAACGCCTGGGCCCTATTCGCCCGAGGACCACGCGACACGGAATTCCGGGTAAAGGGTCAGGCCGCCGCAGGCGAAGATGGTCTGGCCGGTGATGTAACTGGCATCGTCCGAAGCGAGGAATGCGAACACGGAAGCGATCTCCTCCGGCCCGGCCGCCCGCCCCATCGGAATGTGGCTTTCCACTTCCGCGCGCGCCTTGGGATCGTCGATCCAGGCCCGATTGATCGGCGTGACCACGGCGCCGGGACCTACCGCGTTCACGCGAATGCCGCGTCCCGCGTACTCGAGCGCCAGGGTCTTTGTCAGGTTCTCCATCCCGCCTTTGCTGACGGAGTAACTCAGGTATTTCGGCTTGGGGATCATCTCATGCACGCTGGAATTATTGAGGATGATGCCGCCTCCTCCTCGCGCGATAAAGTGACGCAGAGCCTCCCTCGCGCATAGAAACGCGCCGCGCAGGTTGACGCCCATGACGCGGTCGAAGTCGGCCGCCTTCACCTCGTGGCTGGGGCATGGTTGCTGAATTCCCGCGTTGTTGACCAGCACGTCGAGCGAGCCGAACGCTTCCAGCACCTTCGCGAACATGGCTTGGATCTGCTCCTCCTGGGAGACATCCGCTTGAACCACAAGATCGTTGCCCCCGCCGCTCGTGCGGGCCTTCCGTACAAGTGCTCTCGTGGCTTCGGCCTCCTCATCCCCGCGGAAATAGTTGATGGCGACGTTTGCCCCCTCCTGAGCGAACCGGATCGCGATCGCCTGTCCAATGCCGGAGGATGCGCCCGTGATTAGAACGTTCTTTCCTTGCAGTCTCAGCATGATGTGTTCCTCATTCGGCCTCGCCTAAGGCCAAATCAAATTCTAGTGCAGCCAACCGGCTACAACTTAGAGTAGAATCTGTACAGCATCCATTTCGAAATAAAGGTCGAGGGCGTGCGCCTCCAAGTTCTCATTCTCCTGATCACGCTGTTCGCGGCCGGCATCCCGCTCCGGGCCGATCCCTCCAGGTCTTTCGAGACGATTGTACAGCCCGTGCTCGCGAATTCGTGCGCGGCGTGCCACAACGACCGGATGGCCTCGGGAGGCCTTAACATCGGCCTTTATTCGACGCCCGGCTCCATCGCGGAACATCGCGGCGACTGGGAGAGGATTCTCCAGAAGATCCGCACCGGCGAAATGCCCCCCAAGGGCGTTCCGCGGCCGCCGGATGGCCAGATCGACGCCCTGATGAATTTCGTCCGGGACGAATTCGAGAAGGCCGACCGCAACGTGAAGCCCGACCCGGGCCGCGTCACCGCGCGCCGTCTGAACCGGAGCGAGTATTCGAATACCATCCGCGACCTTCTGTCCGTGGACTTCAGCGCGGAGCGGGATTTCCCGACCGACGATTCCGGCTACGGCTTCGACAACATCGGCGATGTGTTGACCATCTCGCCGGTGCTCATGGAGAAGTACATGGTGGCCGCCGAGAGGATCGCGGCCAGAGCGCTGGGAGCGGACCCGCTGCCCAATCCGCTCGAGGTTGAGTACCACTCCAAGGACAAAAGTATCCGGCGGCCGGACTGGAGCACCATCGAAGCGACGCATCGCATCGAATGGGATGGCGAGTACATCGTCCGAATCGGACTGCCCGGAGAACGCGCCCCGGACGGAAAACCCGTGACCATGGGCTTCTGGATGGATGGAACGCTTTTGCACTCGAGGTCTGTCGAGACCAAGCCGTCCGGGCTGGTGTACTTCAATCCGTATTCGGAAGAGGAGCTGCGGCTGAATCTTCCCGAAGGCGACCATACCTTCCGCGTTGGTTTCATCGCGGACGACTTTGTCAAAGGTCTGTCGGAGAAGGAAGCTTACAGCAGCAAGAAGAACAAGTACCTCAACATGATGACCTTCGTCGGGCCGTTCGCCGCCGAGGGTGAAAAGCCGAGCCGCAAGAAGATCCTGAGCTGCGATCCGAACTCCGGCTCCGCGTGCGTCGAGAAGATCGTTTCCACACTCGCCCGCCGCGCCTACCGCCGCCCAGTCGCGAGGAAGGACGTCGCGCCGCTGGTAAAGTTTGTCGGCGTCGCCAAAGCCGAGGGCCAGACGGTCGAGCAGGGCATTCGACTGGCTATCACGGCGATGCTGGTCTCGCCGCACTTCCTGTTCCGCATCGAGCGCGACCCGGATCCGACCGATCCGGAAAAGATACACAGGATTTCGGATATCGAACTGGCTTCGCGCCTGAGCTACTTCCTCTGGAGTTCGATTCCGGACGACGAACTGCTGGGCTTGGCCGAAGCGCGAAAGCTGCGCGTCCCTGGCGTACTGGATGCGCAGGTCAAGCGCATGCTTGCCGACGAGCGGTCCGCCGCATTGGCGGAAAATTTCGCGGGCCAGTGGCTGGAGACCCGAAATCTCGACAGCGTGAAGCCGGACCCGCAAAGGTTTCCGGAATGGGGTCCGGACCTGCGGGACGCGATGAAGACCGAAACGCGGATGTTCTTCGAATCCCTGGTGCGCGAGAACCGCCCGCTCCCGGACTTCCTGGACGCCAAATACACCTTTTTGAACGACCGGCTGGCGAAGCATTATGGCATCGAAGGCGTCGCCGGACCCGAGTTCCGGCGTGTGGAGATCGCCACGGACCAGCGCGGGGGCATCCTGAGCCATGCCAGTGTCCTCACCGTCTCCAGCTATCCGACACGCACCTCGCCCGTGATCCGCGGGAAGTATGTGCTCCAGAACATCCTCGGAGCGCCGCCCCCCGAGCCGCCGCCCGATGTGCCGGCGCTGGACGAAGAGGCCGTGGGCAACGCGGGTTCCCTGCGGCAGCAACTCGAGAAACATCGCAGCAACGCAATCTGCGCCTCCTGCCACAGCCGGATGGACGTTCTCGGCTTTGCGCTCGAGAATTACGATGGCATCGGCAAGTGGCGCACGATGGACGGTAAATTTCCGGTCGATTCAAGCGGCACCATGCCCAACGGAAAATCCTTTTCCAGCCCGGCCGAGATGAGGGCCGTTTTGAAAGAGGAGCTTCCGGATTTTGCGCGGTGCATCACCGAGAAGATGCTGACATACGCTCTGGGACGAGGTTTGGAGCGGTATGATCGGAAAACCGTGGATGAGATCAACCGGAAACTGGCGGCGTCCGGCTACCGGCTTCAGACGTTGATTGACGAGATTGTGCGAAGTCTCCCGTTCCAGTCGAGACGAGGCGAGGTTTCGAGAACCGAAAATGTGGCAAAGCCGAAAGAGGTAGCTCTCAGATGACGATCACGCGCAAGGCGCTGCCAAGACGAATGTTTCTGCGAGGTATGGGGACGGCCATCGCCCTGCCCGTCCTTGATGCCATGGCCCCGGCCCTGGCGTCGAGCAAGATCCCCGGCAAAGCGCCCGTCCGCATGGGATTCGTGTACGTGCCAAACGGCATGGATGTACGGAACTGGAACCTGGATTACGAGGGCAAGCTCGGGCAACTGTCCCGGATCATGAAGCCGCTCGAGCCCTACAAGAGCGACATCCTCGTGCTCAGCAACCTCACGCATAACAACGGGCGGGCGCTGCTTGACGGCGCGGGCGATCATGGCCGCTGCTGCGGCTCGTACCTGACGGGAATGCAGCCCCGGAAGTCGGCGGTCGATATCAAGGTGGGCATATCCTTCGATCAGATCGTCGCGAATCAAATTGGCAGCCAGACGAGATTCCCGTCGCTCGAGCTCGGCATGGAGGACGCCCGGCAGGCCGGAGATTGCGACTCGGGCTACTCCTGCGCCTATACGAACAACCTAGCTTGGAGAAGCGAAACCCAGCCGCTGCCGCCGATTCTCGACCCGCGCGCCCTGTTTGAGCGTCTCTTCGGGAGCGACGCCGGGCTAACTCCCGAGGCCCGGGAGCGCCGGAACCGGTTCCGCCGCAGCATCCTGGATTTCGTGACCGACGATACGAGGAAGCTCCAATCCCATCTCGGTCCCACGGACAAGCGCAAGCTCGAGGAATATCTTTCGTCGATTCGCGAGATCGAGCGCCAGATCGAGAGGGCCGAGAAAGACAACGCCCAAATCGATCCCGGGATGGAGAAGCCATATGGCGTTCCAGCCAACTTCGCCGAGCATTTCAAGTTGATGACCGACATGCTGACGGTTTCTCTTCAGGCCGATCTCAGCCGCATTTTCACATTCCTGGTTACGCGCGAGGGAACGTCGCGGCCGTACCGCGAAATCGGCATTCCCGACGGCCATCATCCGCTGACCCATCACCGCAACGACCCGGCGCTGATGGAGAAGGTGAGCCAGATCAACACCTATCACGTGCAGCAATTCGCGGGCTGGGTGGAGAAGCTGAAATCGATCCAGGAGGGCGATTCGACGCTGCTCGACAATTCGATGATCGTATACGGGGCGGGGCTCAGCGACGGCAACCGTCACAATCACGAAGACCTGCCTACGCTGATTGCCGGCCGCGGCGGAAAATTCATCAAGACCGGGCGGCGCGTCACGTACCGCAGGGAGACGCCCATGTCGAATCTCTTCCTGACTATGATGGACCGGATGGGCGTACACGTGGAGCAGTTCGCCGATTCGACAGGACGGCTCGAAGGTCTGGATTTGAGCTAGACTTGCCCGCTCGCGTACGCGCGCGGTTCGGTGCACAGGATGCAGTTTTCAGGACAAGCGAAGCCCCCGGTCGGAATCGTTTTCGACTCCGATATGGGCAACAGTATCGATGACGCGCTGGCGCTCGCCCTGCTCTACGGCTTCGACGGCAAGCGGGAGGCGCGCGTCGTATCCGTCAGCGTCAGCAAATCCAATCTGAAGGCCGCGGCCTTTTGCGAGGTAGTCGGGCGCTTTTACGCCGGAACCGTGAGCGGGGCCTTCAATTCATTTTCGAGGACCCTTCCGGTCGGTCTCTCCACGGAAGGCAAGATGCCCGAGGACACGCCGTTGCTCGATGTGGCGCTGGCAAGGCGGAACGCCGAGGGGGTGCCCGCCTATGCTCACGGCATCGAGAAGCTCAACGACACGGCTGAAGTTGCCGCGCTGATCCGGAACGCGTTTACAGCCCAGCACGACCAGAACTGCATTGTCGTCCTGGTTGGGCCCGCGACGAATCTCGCCAGAGTTCTGGCCTTGCCGGGCGTCAAGGACCTCATCTCGAGCAAGGTGCGGTTCCTGTCCGTGATGGGCGGCGCATATCCGGACGGTGAGCCTGAGTTCAACATCAAGACCGATATTCCGGCGGCGAAAAAACTCTTTGCCGAATGGCCGACGCCGATCATCGCTTCCGGTTTTGAGGTTGGCGAATCGCTGCTGTTCCCCGCGGCGAGCATCGAGCAGGATTTCGCCTGGTCGCCCGCTCATCCGGTTGTCGATGCCTACCGCGCGTACAAGCCGATGCCGTATGACGCGCCGACTTGGGATATGAGCGCAGTGCTCTATGCGGTTCGTCCTCAGGAGGGCTACTTCGGACTATCCGAACCGGGCACGATTCAGGTGCTCGACGACGGCCGCACGAAATTCGCCCCGTCGGCCGAAGGGAAGCATCGGTACCTGACTCTGGACCCGGCGCAGAAGGAACGCATTGTTCAGACATACAGGGAAGTCGCGAGCGCGAAACCGGTACCGAGGCAGCGGCGTTTCCGCACCCAGCAACAGCAGGAGGTGAAGCCCCCGAAGCCTCCCGAGGCCAAGCCGCAGCAGTAGCGGTAGCGGTTCACGCGGAAAAGGCAGGCTGAATGCCTACCCCACCTAGCGCTTCGGCATCAATTCCACCCGCCCGGGGACGGCAACGCGCCGGGGGTGTCCGCCTTTGTACCAGACCATGTAATACCTTGGCGGCTGGTAGTGGTTCTCCGCGGTGAATGGCGGTGCAAAGCGGCTGCCGACGAGGTCATTGCGAACAAAGAAGGCGTCGGAACCGGTAAGATTGCAGCCCACCAGCGAGTATCCTTTTTCCCGGCCCAGCGCCTCCAAAGCCGTCAGACTGGCTCCGAAGTGACTCGTCCCATCCCATGAGGACCGGGGTTCATAGTTCACTACCCAAGAGATGCCCGGAGGATAAATTGCGTTGTACTCGATGACGACCACGCGAGGCGAATAGGATTGGATCGCCTGCCAGACCCAGTAGTCGTTTCTGTCGATGTCAATCGTCAACAGATCGAAGGAGCGGGGCACATTGGCGGACCGAAGCAGATCCTCGATGTTCTCCGCCGTTACAAACGCGTGCCGTACGTTCAGGCGGCCCTCCCGGATCTGCGTTTTGAACTTCGATGCCGCGGAACTGGCGTGCGCCTCGGCCCCCTCCATCCATAGTCCCGACCAGCCGCCCATCAAAAGCAGGACCGTGTTGTTCTCACTGCCGTCGGCGGATCCAAACTCCACGAAGTATCTGCTTTCGGCGCCAATCCTGCGGAAGATCTCCGCTATGATGCCGTCCTGCCCGCTCTGCGAAAAGACAGTTGCCTCGTGCCGCTCAAGACGCTTCGCATCGCCTGGTGTTTGCGCGACCACACGGCTCCGCAGAAGATCGACTTGAAGCTGATTTAACAGATCGACCTGGTATTGCGTGGCGCCGGCCGCTGCGGCCGGTTCGGGAGCCGCCAGCGGGCCGAAGACCGCGATCCACGGGAAAACGAACGCGACCAGTCCGAAAAACAGCGCGCAGGCCGCAAAGTTGGTTTTCTTCCTGCTGTGAAAACCATACGCGGCGGCGAGTAACGCCAGTCCAGCGATCTCACTCAGCCAGAATGCGATCGGGTTGCTCACAATGGTGTCCCACTGATGCGCACGGTCGCGTCGGGGCGCGCGAGCACTTCAGGCAGCAACTCGATGCCGAGGCCGGGACCGTTGGGAAGCGGGATTTGGCCATCCACGGCCGGGAGCGTATCGGTCACGATGCCCCGGTACTCCTCCAGGTAGTGCCGGCGCACGCTTTCCAGAATGCACAGATTGGTGACGTTCGCCGCCAGATGCGCCGAAGCCGCGTGCAGGACCGGTCCGCCGCAATTGTGCGGCGCAACGGGCAGATAGTGGGTCTCGGCCATGGAAGCGATGCGCTTGGCTTCGGAGATGCCGCCGCACCATGAGATATCGGGCATCACGATACGCGCGGCGCGATTCTCCAGCAGCTCGCGAAACCCGTAGCGCGTCATGAGCCGCTCGCTGACGCACAACGGCAAAGACGTGGCGCCGGCAAGTTCCGCATACGCGGAGAGATTGTCCTGCGGCAGCATCTCTTCGAGCCACATGGGGCGGTAAGGCTCCAGCGCGCGTGCGATGTCTATCGCGCAGGGCAAGTTCCAGTAGCCGTGAAACTCCATGGCGACTTCCATCACGTCGCCCAGCTCTTCGCGGATGAGCCGCAGGGGTTCCAGGCCGCGCCGGATCTGCGCGGGCGTGATGTACTGGCCCCTGGTCTCCCTGGCGATGGGGTCGAAGGGCCAGATCTTCATGGCATGAATGCCGGAGGCGGCCAGCTCGCGCGCTAGGCGGACAGGCTCGCACAGGAAATCAATGCGGTCGTAACAGGTGTTGTAGGTGCGGATGGAAGGGCGCGAAGCGCCGCCGAGCAATTGATATAGAGGCATGCCGGCAGCCTTGCCCGCGAGATCCCAGAGGGCGATATCGACGGCGCTGATGGCGCGCATCTCGGCCCCGGCCCAGCCGCTGTAGGAGACCGCTTCGAACATCTCTTTCCACAAGCGGTCGATTTGCAGGGGGTCGCGGCCCAGCAGGACCGGGGCGAGCGAGCGGTGCACCACCGCCTCCTCGACCTCCGGATGCGGGTAGGTCTCGCCCAGGCCGACAGCGCCGTTATCGGTGTGGAGGCGAACCCACAGCCATTGAATGGGACCGGCGTGGACGGTGACTCCCCGGCAGAGGCGGATGGTTTCGACGGCGGTAATACGCATACAATGATTTAAGTAATAACACTAATGCGTATTGCCGCCGCTGCAATTGTTGCCGTACTGCTTGTGGTGTGGGCATTCATCGTCCAGCGCCGCTGAGCGCGAGAGTTTTTTCAATAATGATTTTCGATTCCAATGTTCTGGAGGCCATGGTCCTCAACGTGTCGCTGCTCTGGATTCTCACCGCGCCGCACGAATTCGCACATGCCTGGGTGGCAACGAAACTGGGCGACGATACCCCCCGGAAGGAAGGCCGCGTGACGCTGAATCCGATGGCGCACGTGGACTGGCTCGGCACAGTGATTCTCCCGGCCATCACCACACTGCTGGGCGGCGGTTTCCTGGGCTGGGGCAAACCGGTGAACACTAACCCTTACCGGTTGCGCCACGGAATGAACGGCCTGGCCCTGGTGGCGCTTGCCGGACCGGCCAGCAACGTGGTGCTGGCGGTACTCTTCGGCGCGGTGGCCGTCTTCGCGGCTACCGCCTTTGCGCCCCTGGCCGAGTTCGCCGCGTATGGAGTTCGGCTGAGTCTCTATCTGGCAATCTTCAACATGATGCCGGTGCCGCCCCTGGACGGCTCCAAACTGCTGCTTGCCGCGCGCGTTCCCGCCTTCATTTACGATGAACTGGCGCGGTTCGGGTTCGTCCTGCTGATCGTGGCGATGTCCATGTCCGATCTGGGATTGTGGATGTCGACCTGGAGCCGCGCCGGAACGGAGAGCATCTTCCGCCTTTTCTCCTGAGGACGTACGCCGCGAGATTTCGTACAGTTTTCTCCACGCTTGAGGCATCCAATACGTCAACCCAGTGGATGGCTTTTCAGGGTCGTACGGGTATTGGTGTGGCCGCGCTGGCGGCAATTCTCCTAATTCTGGCTCCCGCGACTGACGCACGCACCAAGAAGGGCGACAAGCTGCTCGCTCAGGGGAGGACGGCCGAAGACAAGAAGCAGTACGAACTGGCTCTGGAACTGTATGAACAGGCGCTAAGCGAGGATCCCGCCGACCCCGGGTATCAGCTTGCCATGCGCCGCGTCCGGTTCCGGGCGGCTCATGCCCTGGTAAGCCACGGGCAGAAGGTGCGCACGGAAGGCCGCCTGGAAGAGGCGCTGGCGGTGTTCGAAAAGGCATACGCGATCGACCCGTCTTCCAGCATCGCGGAGGCCGAGGTTCACCGCACGCGCACGATGATCGAGCGCGCCAAGACGGCGGCGACTCAGGAAGACAGAGGCCTTACCCCGCCCCAGGCGGCCCGCAAGGAAGCCGAGGAGCGCATGGCCGCCTACCAGTCGATCCCCGAGCTGCAGCCGCTGTCGAACAACCGGATCACGCTGAAGATGAACAGCCAGCCGCCGAAAGTGCTGTTCGAAACCGTGGGCAAGCTGGCCGGGATCAACGTCATCTTCGATCCCGATTACAGCGCGGCCGGCAGCCCGTCGCGCAACTACAACGTGGAGCTCAACGGGACCACGCTCGAAGAGGCGCTGGATCACCTCTCCGTGCTCACGAACTCCTTCTGGAAGCCGCTTTCGCACAATACTATCTTCGTCACCGTTAACAACACCACCAAGCGCCGCGACCACGACGAGATGGTGATGAAGGTTTTCTACCTCACCAACGTCGTCTCGCCCCAGGAGCTGCAGGAGATTGTCACCGCGCTGCGAACGGTGACCGATATTCAGAAACTGTTCACCTACTCTTCGCAGAGCGCCATCATCGTGCGCGCCGAAGCGGACCGCGTGGCCCTGGCCGAAAAGCTGATTGCGGATCTGGATAAGCCACGGGCTGAAGTGGTAGTGGACGTAATCGTGCTGGAAACCAGCCGATCCAAGACGCGGGACCTGGCCGCCGCCATCGCTCCGCAGGGGCTGGATGTCCCAATCTTTTATAACGGCGGCACAACAACGCCCCCCTCGGATGATGGGGCCACGCCACCCGCAGGCGATAACAAGACCGGCTCTATTCCGTTATCTCAGCTCGGCAAACTTTCCACCGGCGACTTCTCGCTGACGCTTCCCAGCGCGCTGCTTCAGGCCGTGCTTTCCGACAGCAATACGCGCATTCTGCAATCGCCTCAAGTGCGAGCCTCCGACGGGCAGCCGGCGAAACTAAATATTGGCGACCGCGTTCCGATTGCCAGCGGCAGCTTCCAGCCCGGTATCATTGGCGGCGGCACGGGATTAAATCCCCTGGTGAATACCCAGTTCACGTTTCAGGATGTGGGCGTGAACGTTTCCATTACGCCCAAGATTCACTGGCCGGAGGACGAAGTTTCCCTTCATGTCGAAATCGACATCTCCAACGTTCGGGACCGCATCGACCTGGGCGGCATCTCGCAGCCTATTATCGGCCAGCGCAAAGTAGTGCATGACATTCGCATCCGGGAAGGCGAAGCGAACGTGCTGGGCGGGCTGATGCAGGCCCAGGACACGCTGGCGATTACGGGAATTCCGGGGCTGGCGCAGATTCCCGTGCTGGGTCGCCTGTTTTCGAGCGAGACCAAGGTGCAGGCGGACAACGAGATTTTGATTGTGCTGGTGCCCCATATCGTGCGGACTCCCACCCTCACGGATAGCAACTTGAAGCCTATTGCGGTCGGCAATGCGACAAACGTCAAGCTGAGCCGTGCGCCTCGGGCCGAACCGGCGAAAGAGGAGACGCCCCAGGCTCCGGGACAGGCCGCTCCGGCCGCTCCTCCGGTTACCGCGCCGCCCCCGGCAGTCGCACCGCCCGCTCCGGCGCCAGCCTCGCCGGCCACCGCCGCACGGATCTCATTAACGCCAAACGCCCGGGATGCGGGGCTCGGGGCGAGCGTAACAGTCAGCCTGGTGGTGGAGAACGCCACCGACCTGTACTCGGCTCCCATTCGTGTCCGGTTCGATCCGAAGGTGGTCAACCTTGTCGATGCAACCGCCGGAGGGCTGCTGACCGGGGACGGACAGAACGTTGTACCGGTGAAGAATATTCTCAATGACCAGGGCGAGGCGACCATTACCCTGAGCCGGCCGCAAGGCGTCTCCGGCGTCAGCGGTTCCGGCGTGCTCCTCAACCTGCAGTTCCAGACCGTCGGCCGCGGGACGGCCACCGTGAGCGCCTCGCCCGTGACGCTGCGCGATTCGCAGGGCCGGACGCTGGCGGCCGGAGCGCCGGAAATGGTGATCCGGGTACAGTAGAAAGATGAAGCGGCGGCAACGCGGATTGACGTTGATCGAACTCGTGGTCGCCTTCACGATCATGATGCTGCTGACCACCATGGCCGTTCCGCTGGCGCGCTCCAGGGTGCGCCGCGAGCGGGAGCGGGAGCTGCGCTATGCGTTGCGGGAAATTCACACCGCGATCGATAAGTATAAGGACCTGGCCGACGCCAACCAGTTGCCCCCCGGCAAGACCGGGAGCGAGGGATATCCGGAGAGCCTCGAAATCCTGGTGGAGGGCGTGAAACCGGCGGGCTCCGTGGACAAGAAGCTAAAGTTTTTGCGGCGGATTCCGAAAGACCCGATGACCAACTCAACCGACTGGGGATTGCGCAGTGTGCAGGACGACCCGGACTCGAGAGGATGGGGCGGGCAGAACGTCTTCAGCGTCTACACCAAGAGCATGGAGAGGGCCTCCGATGGAACTCCGTATTCGGAATGGTAGCGTGGCGCAACCGCTCCTGAAGGCGTGAAAGAATTGAAGCCGCCGATGAACGCCGATGAACGCCGATTGAAAACGAAATTCTTATCAGCGTTAATCTGCGTTCATCGGCGGCCTCAAATGAATTGCTCACAGCTTCTCAGGAAGCGGTTGCGATCGGGCTTCACGCTCATCGAGCTGATGGTAGTGATGACCATTCTGGTCATCATCATTTCTATGGCCGTGCCGCTCTACCAGAAGGCGATCCTGCGCGCCAAGGAAAGCGTGCTCAAGAACAACCTGTTCACTTTGCGCACGGTCATCGACGAATATACTTACGACAAGCAGAAAGCGCCCCAGTCGCTCGAGGACCTGGTGGCCGAAGGCTATCTGCGCGACGTTCCGGCCGATCCGATTACCCAATCCAATCAGACGTGGAATATCATCATGGAGGAAGCGCTGCGGAGCGTGAGCCAGACCGAACCTGGGATATTCGACGTGCGCAGCGGTTCCGATCAAATCGGATTAGACGGGACCCCCTATGCGGATTGGTAAGTGCGGTATCTCCTCAGTACTCCTTTTGCTTTCAGTTGAGATCGCTCAACCCCAGTCGCCCCTGGCTTGCTCGGTTTTTTCCTCAGTGCCGCAGGTGCGTTCTGAAGGACTCGCCGAAAAAATCGGCGACATCCTTCTCAATTGCGCGGGCGGTTCGCCCGGAGCGGCCATATCCGGCAGCCTGATCTTGTCGCTGCCGGCGGCCGTCACCAACCGGATCTCTTCGGCGAACGCCGCCGATGCGGTCCTGACCGTCGACACCGGAGGCGGTGCGGCGGCCAACGGGACGGCTCAATTGGGCTCGTCGAACTCGCTGGCATTCAACGGCATCAATTTTACGGTTCCACCTTCCGGAGCGGCCACGATCAGAATTTCCAATGTGCGCGTCGCCGCAAACCAGCTTCCCATCGGCCAGTTGATTCCGGCCACTTTGGCTTTAACCAACCTGCCCGGCCTGACTCTCACCGCCAGCCAGGTCAATGCAGGTACGCCGACCCGCGGTTTGGCCGTGGCGCGGCAGACTTCGGGAGCGCGCCTTGGGCCGTCGCCGCTTCCGGAAACCTTCAGCATCACAGGCCTCCTTGGGGCCGGGACGCGCTCCCTTTCCACGCGGCTCACCGAAGGTTTTCTCGACGCGTTCCAGAAGAAGGACGCGACCTCCGACACAGGCGTCCGTTTCCGGATTCGCTACACGGGCCTGCCGGCGGGAACGCGTCTCTTCCTTCCCGATGCGATTGCCGGCTCGAATGCCGCCACTCCCACTTCGAGCGGCGAATTCGGTTCGCCAACCGCGGGCGGTTCTTACACCTCGGGCAGCGGAGCGCTCCTGCTTTCCCTGGTGCGGTTTCCCGATCCCGCCGGCTCCGGAGGCACTCTCGCCCTTCCCGCGCCCAACCCTGGAACTACGGCGCTCAACTCGGTGACCGAGGTGGCGGTTGCGGATGGCTCGGCGACCGCTGTCTATGAAGTTATGGAGGCTAGCGGGCTGGTCAACGAGTCGGCGCAAATTCCGGCCTTCTACACGCTGTCTTCGGGCAGCGGAGCCGCGGGGCAGGAGATCCGCTTCGCGCCGCTCTCGACGGTGACCGCAGCCTCCACCACTGCTCCCGTTCCGCGCTTCGTGGACGTGGAGCCGGAATTCGATTGCGCCACAGTGGGCGATTGTACCGCTCCCCATTTTCCGCGCCTTCGTGTGGATACCACGCCCATCGAGTACTCGGCCACGGCCGGTTCGGGATTCCAGGCGGACTACGTGACCGTCAATAACGCCGGCGGCGGAGCTCTGGTTTGGAACGCGACGGTGGCGTACACCAAAGGCACGCCCGGCTGGCTGCAACTCGCTCCGGCCTCCGGCGTAAACAACCGCACCGTGCGCGCGGATGCCCACCCGGGAACTCTTGCTCCAGGGAGCTATGAAGCCACCATTACCGTGAATGCGGAAGCGCCGGCGGGATCTGCCACCGTGCCGGTCAAGCTGACGATTCTTCCGCCGGGCATCGTGGTGCGGAGCATCGGCAGCGCGGCGCGCTCGGAAGCAGGCCGGCCGCTGTCTCCCGGTTCTTTGGCTTCCATCTTCGGATCGGGCCTGGCGGGCCAGAATGTCGTCGTGACCTTCGATAGCGTTCCCGCACGGCTTCTGTTCGTGAGCGAGAGCCAGATCAACGTTCTGATTCCGCTTGTGCCTGGGTCGCGGCCGACGGCCGAGCTGGTGGTAACAGTGGATGGAGCGAAGAGCGCGGCGACGCCGGTGTCTCTCGCGGAGTTCGCGCCGGCCATCTTCGGCATCCTCAACCAGAACAATACGCTCAACGATGCCGCGAACCCGGCCTCCGCGGGAAGTGTGATTCAGGTTTTCGCCACGGGACTCGCCGGGGCGGCGATCACGGCGCGGATACACGATCGTGCCATCCTGTCGCCGCACTATGCCGGCCCCGCGCCTGGCCTCGATGGCGTGCAGCAAATCAACCTGCCGGTCCCCGGCGATCTTCCCGATATGACGGCGAATGTCGTGGTATGCGCCGGTAATGTTTGCAGCACGGCGGCGCCGGTAGTCATTGCAACACGTAAATGACGTACCCCTTGGTGCGAGCCACTTCCTTGTACCGTGCGAGCCACGGTGCAAGGTCCGGGAAGGCCGTAATGGCCAGCTCCGGGTTGTAGGGACCCAGGCCGTCTGCGATTACGCGCGGCGTTGAGCGCAGCAACGCCTTGCGATTCGCGGCGGCCAGCTCGGGGGCCACGCTGCGCGACTGCGTCAAATGGCGGTCCGCCGGGACGCCATTGAGCGGCTGGGAGTCGAGGAAGATGCCGGCCGCCGGAAGATCCGTATAGACGAACATCTCGGGGCGGAATCCCCAAACAAACAGCGTGTCCCCTGGTTTGGAGATGGCTCGTATGGCTGCGGCGGCCGACCGGCTGTCCCGATCCATGGCAACGTCTTGCCAGTGGTGCTCGCGCCCGGCGAACAAGTCGGCCGCGAGGATGGGATAGCGCGGGCCGAATCGCAGCAGCGGCACGAGGAGCAGTGCCAGCGCCGCCGCCCGGTGACGGCCCTTCATCAACGCAAAGCCGCGCGCCGAAGCCAGCGCCACTACGGGCAGAAGCTGAAAGAAGTAGCGGGGAAAGAAGCGCAATCCCAGCGAAAGCGCCGCAATGGAGACCAGCGCCCAGACGGCCCATGGAAGCCGCTTCGGGCTGCCTTCGCGAAACCAGAAGACCAGCGCCGCCACTACTGCCGCAAGGTGAAAGCCCAGCCAGTTCCCGATGCGGCGAAAGCCGTTGAGCCAGGGATGCTCCATGAACGTATCGCCCGCATATACGCGCCCCCATTGCCACACCTGCTGGTAGTAGGGGATGAGCGCCCCCTGCCACCACAGCGCCAAAACGGCGGCGGCATTCGCGCTCGCGAAGCCCAGAGCGAGACCGGCAAGCCCGCGCGGATTCCAGGCCGCGCAGGCCAGCAGTACGAAGAGCGCTTTGGGGTTGACGAGGAACGCCACGCCCACCGCTATTCCGCTCCAGAAGCTTCGCCCGATGAAGGCGAGATAAACGGCGGCGAGATGAGGAACAAGCATTAGCAGGTCCGCGGCCAGCGGCGTTACGGCGGAGGGAATCCCGAAGACCAGGAAGAAGGCAAGCAGCCCGGCCGCCCAGTAGCCCTCACGCTCGCTCCAGAGGCGTCTTGCGAAAAGGAAGGCCAGCATGCAGGCGGCGAGCGCATGGAGCGCGCCCGCGATGCGCAGCGGCACTCCATCGCGCACGTTCCAGAGCAGGTAGACCGCGGGCAGCAGCGGCGGCTTGTCGAACCAGGCGTCGCGGTACAGGGTCTTTCCGTGGGCCATCTGCGCGGCGGCCGCCATGGGAAGGCCCTCCTCCGCCCAGAGAATCCCCGTGTGGCAGAGACGCGCCGCCAGCAGCAGCGCGAACAGGGCCACGAAGAAGATCCAGAATCTCACCTTGGTTTCAGTTTACGCGGACGGGGAACAAGACGGCTCCCCTTCTCGTATGGCAACATAGGGAGGCATCATGTTCTGCACGAGCTGTGGCGCCGAATTGAGAGACGAAGCTGTCTTCTGCTCCCAGTGCGGGCGCTCCACCACATCGTCCCCAACCGCGGCGACGCCCCCTACGCGGTCGAGGAAGCTGTTCCGGCCGCTCTGGGAGAAGAAGATTGCAGGCGTCTGCGCCGGACTGGCGCTCTTCTTCAACATCGATGTCACCCTGGTGCGAATCGTCTGGGTTCTTCTGGTGTTCTTCGCGGGAACGGGCCTGCTGGCCTACATCATCCTGTGGATCGTGATGCCGAAACAGGAAGCGCCGGAGCCGGAATCGCGCCAGCCAGGCCCGCAGCCCGGAATGGCGTAGAGCCCGGAACATTCTGTTCCTTGCTTACGTATTCCGCAGCATGACGCGATTTCGGGTGAGCCTGGTTCTGACTCTACTGGCACTGTCAATTGTCAGGGTAAGCGCCCAATCTCCGCAAGGTGCGCCGCCCCCAGATTCCTCCACTTCCCGGTCTATGTCGCCTTGCTGGTCTGGGGAGGGCTTTCCTGCACGAAGACCGTACTCTGCGAGGATGATGAAATGTGCAGGAATATCAAAACGCTCTTCAACTTCGATCCGCCCGTCACTGACGAAGAGATTCGAGCTGCTTCGCTCCAGTTCGTAAGAAAGGTCAGCGGATTTAACAAGCCGTCCAGGGCAAACGAAGGCTCGTTCCTGGCCGCAGTCGATGAAATAGCCTGCATCTCGACCCGTCTTCTCCGTTCGCTCGAAACGGACGCGCCGCCAAAGAATCGGGAAGAAGAGGCCGCTAAAGCGAAAGCTCGGGCGGCGGAGAGATTCGGCGCTTGACATGGCTTTCTATACTTGTTTACTCTAGGCCTTGAGTAAACGACGATGAAAGAACGAGAGCGACGAGACCTTTTTCCCGGAGCCCTGGAGATGATGATCCTCCGCACGCTGAAGCGCCAGCCGCTGCACGGCTATGCGCTCACCCAGCACATCAAGATCGCCTCCAGCGAACTGCTCCAGATCGAAGAAGGCTCTCTCTATCCGGCGCTTCAGCGCATGCTCAAAGATGGCTGGGTGAAGGCGAAGTGGGGCGTCTCCGCCACCAACCGCCGCGTCCGGATCTATACGCTTACCCCCGCGGGCGCCAAGCACCTGGAGAGCGAAGTATCGAGCTTCGAACGAATGCTGGAGGGGATTCGGCGCGTCCTCGCGCCCGTGAAGCCATGAATTGGATCAAACAGATTTTCGCTCGCCGCCGGCTTTACAGCGACCTTTCCGAAGAGATTCGGCAGCACCTCGACGAAAAAATCGACGAGCTCGTTCAACAGGGCTTGTCTCGCGATGAGGCCACTGCGGCGGCACGCCGGGAATTCGGAAACGTCACGTCGCTCGAAGAGCGCGGGCGCGAGGCATGGCAATGGCGGTCTCTCGAAAGCCTTTTCTTCGACATCCGATATGCGCTGCGCCAGCTTCGCAGACAGCCATCGTTTACGCTCGTCGCGGTACTCATCCTCGGCATCGGCATCGGAGCCAACACCGCCGTCTTCAGCGTCGTCGACAAACTCCTGTTCGAGCCGCTGCCCTTCCGCGCTCCCGAGCGCCTGGCTTGGATCATCAATCGCGACACGCCGGGCCTCTCCGGCCGTACTTCGCGCGTTTCGACATACGAAGCCTTGACGGAGATGCGGACCTTCGAGGAAATGACCACCTACGAGGCCTTTTTCGCGCGTTCGAGCTACAAGCTGACCGGCGACGCCGATCCCGAGCGCGTTAACGGCGTCATAGTTCCGGCGAGCTTCTTCCCCTTCCTCGGCGTCGCGCCCATGCTGGGCCGGACGTTCACCATAGAGGAGTGTCAATTGAACGGTCCGGGCGCGGTGGTCCTCAGCCATGACTTGTGGGAGCGGCGCTACTCGTCCGACCCGGGCGTGATCGGCCGCCAAATAGCCGTCAACGACCGCTCCGCCGCGATAGTTGGAGTCATGCCGCCCACGTTCGACTTCGGCGACGTCTTCGCGCCCGGCATCCAAATCGAGATCTACGTCCCGGCCGTGTTCGACGTCCTCCGCAACTGGGGCAACACCATGGCCGTCATCGGCCGGCTTGCGCCCGGCGTAACACTCCAAGCTGTGCAAGCCGAAGCCACCGCGGTCGTCGAACGTCACCAGCGCGAGCGTCCCGAATTCGGCGGTCCGCGAAGCTACAACGCGATCGTCAAGCCCTTCCGCGAATCCGTCACAGGAAGCATGCGGCAGCCAATGGTGACGCTGTGGGCCGCGGTCGGCCTCGTTCTGCTGATCGTCTGCGTCAATTTATCCAATCTCCTGCTCGCGCGCGCCGCCACGCGCCGCAAGGAGATGGCCTTGCGCGGCGCGCTCGGCGCTGGCCGCGGACGTTTAGCCCGCCAGCTCCTCACCGAAACGTTTGTGCTGTCGATCCTCGGAGGCAGCCTCGGCATCGCTTTAGCCTATGCTGCCGTAGGCTACGTCCGCCGCCTCGAGGGGCTCAGCATCCCCTTGCTCAAGAGCGTGGAGATTGACGGTGTGGCGCTCAGCGTCGCTGTGGGTGTCACCGTTCTTACCGCGCTGCTGGCCGGTCTCGCACCGGCGATCGCGGTGGCGCGCAAAGATCTTGGCGAGGCTTTGAAAGACTGCGGGCGCGGCTCAAGCGAAGGAGGCGATCACCGCTTTGTGCGGGCCTCGCTGGTCGTCTCGGAAGTCGCGCTCGCCTGCCTGCTCCTGGTCGGGGCCGGAATGCTGTTACGCAGCTTCCTGCATGTACTCGATATCAACTTGGGTTTCCAGACCGAACGCACCTATGCCCTCCGCGTCGACCCTGGCAAAAACATCGATAGCGGAGAGAAGTTCCGCGCCTACATGAGGCGGCTTGTCTCTGCCGTCCGCGTCGTTCCCGGAATCGAGGCGGCTTCCATCACGGATGCCCTCCCTCTCGACAGCAACCGGAGTTGGAGCGTCCGGGCAAAAGGCCAGCCACCCGACCAGAGTCAAGACGCGCTGATCAAGGTTATCGGCCCGGGCCTGCTCGAAACGATGCAAACTCCGCTCATCGCCGGCCGCGAATTCACCGATCACGACGATACGAACAGCAGACCTGTCGCACTGGTCAACGAGACGCTCGCCGAACGTCTTTGGCCCGGCCGCGATCCGTTGCTGGGCACCCTGCTGAACGGCAACCGCGAGTTACAGGTCGTCGGAGTCGTCGCCGACGTCCGTCACCTGAGCGTCGAGGAATCGGCGGGACCGGAATTTTACCTTCCCATACTTCAGATACTGGACGGGACGATGTCGCCGAGTCTTGTCGTGCGCACCGGCCGCCCCTTCGCCGATGTGTCGCCTGCCCTGCGCAAGGCCCTCGCCGAGGTCGCGCCAGACCTTCCCACCATCGGTTTCCGTCCCCTGAAGCAGATCGTTGACCGCGCCGTGTCTCCGCGCCGCTTCTTCGTCAACCTGCTCGCCGCCTTCGCCGCGGCAGCGCTCGCTCTGGCGGCGATCGGCATCTACGGCGTCATCTCCTACTCCGTCACCCGGCGCACGGCCGAAATCGGCATCCGCATGGCGCTGGGAGCTTCGGAGGGCCGTATCCGTGCGAGCGTTGTCGGCGAAACGTTGCGGCTTGCGCTGGCCGGCATTGCAATCGGAGCCGCAGGCGCCGTGGCGCTCTCTTCGCTCCTCGCCTCGCTGCTCTTTGGCGTCTCGCCGGGCGACCCATGGACCTATGCGGGCGCGGCGGCGATCTTGCTGCTCGTCGCAATTGCCGCCGCCTTCGTCCCGGCCTTCCGCGCCTCCCGCATTTCGCCGATCACGGCTCTGCGCGCGGATTAGCGGCCATCAACAACCGCTCCCTCACGGTCGCGGCTCAGTAACGGAGCCGCGACCAGGGGGAGCGGTCGTTTTATGGCCCCCGCTTTCCGCCATCCGGCTTAGGACGAAGTCGGCGATCTCCCCGGTGACGTAGTGCGGCGGGCGCACCACGAAGCGTGGCTTATCCTCCCAAAGCCGCGGCGAGACGCCGCGCCACACCGGCCGCCAGGACTTGCCTTTCACGATGATCGCCGCGTCGGCACGGTCGAGATAACGCAACGCCGAGTCCTTGAAGTCCTTCGTGCCGTAGTCCATCACAACCAGGTACAGATCCGGTTTCAGGAACTGCAGAATGCTGTTGGATTCGAGTATGGCATGCCTGCTGGAGTCGAGGAGGCTTCGCAAGGCGGGCAGCGCGTCACCGAGACCGCCCATTGGCGTGCGAAGCCAGAACGCGCGGCGCGCGCCCGCCGCCAGGTAACGCGCGCTGTCGGCCCCGCTGCGGATATCGGTTTCCTCGCTCAACGCGAAGGGATGCTCGTACTCCACGGAGCAATCGCACGGCGTGCCCGCCTCGGAGCACACGCCGTGGCCGGTCTGGGTGATCTTCACCGCCGTCCAATCGTGGTCGGAAAGCGCGGCTACCAGGCCCGCCACAACCGATGTCTTACCGATGTTCCGCGAATGGCCGCCTACCACCAGCAGCATCAGGCCCTTCCCTCGAGATCGGCCAGCCGCCGCTTCACGTCATCGAGCGCGCGCCGCATCTCCGGCAGCCGCGCGAGGCTCGCGAGCTGCGTTAAATGCTCTTTCAGCGGACGCGCCGGCGTTCCCCAGACCACCTGGCCGCCGCGGACGATCTTGGATGTGAGCACGCCGCAGCCCGAGCCGAGCACGGCCCGCGACTCGATGCGCGCCTTGTCGCCGATGCCCACCTGACCGCCAATCACCGCGTAGTCCTCCACCACCACGCCGCCCGAGAAGCCGGTCTGCGCGGCAATCACGACGTGCCGTCCGATGCGGCAGTTGTGTCCCACGTGGACCATGTTGTCGAGCTTGGTCCCTTCGCCGACGGTGGTGACGCCCAGGGCCGCGCGATCCACGCAGGAGTTGGCGCCGATCTCGACGTGGTCGCCAATCTCCACCGTGCCCACCTGCGGAAATTTGAAGTAGCGGTCCCCTTCCATGGCGAAGCCGAAGCCGTCGGCGCCGATGATGCAACCGGCGTGCAGGACGGCATGGCTGCCGATGGTCACATCGTCGTAGATAGCGACGCGCGGATGCAGCAGACCATGCTCCCCAATACGCACATTCCGCCCCAGAGCGCAGCCCGCCCCGATACACGTGCCCGCGCCGATGCGCGAGCCTGCGCCGATGGAAACGTGCGGTCCGATCGAGACGTTCACTCCCAAATCCGCATCGGGGGCGACCACCGCCGAGGGATGAATGCCGGGCACGGGAGCAATGGCCGGCCGCAAACGCGAGACGGCGCGCGCAAACGCAGTTCGTGGAGCTTCGGCCCGGATCAAAGTCCGGCTGGAGGCGGCCGGAAAGTCCAGAGGGACAATCAAACAGGCGGCCCTGGAGGCGCCTGCCTCCGCGGCGGCCTTGCGGTTGCCGACGAAGCTGAGATCGGCCGGCCCGGCGGTTTCGAGCGGCGCGACACCGCTCAGTTCGCGCTCGCCTTCGCCTTCATAGCCGGCGCCGAGCCATTCCGCCAGTTGTTTCACCCGCATCTTTGTATGATACAAACTTATGCCCGTGGACCCTTCCGCCGTCGTCGCCGGCACCGCTCGCGTTCACCCCGATGCCATCATCGGACCCTGCGCGGTCATCGGCGACTTCGCGGTGGTCGAGTCGGATGTGGCGATTGGCGCAAGGACCGTGCTCGAACCTTACGTCTACGTGAAACGGTGGACCACGCTGGGCGAGCGCAACAGCATTTCCGCCGGGACCGTTCTTGGCACCGACCCTCTCGACAAGAATTTTACGGGCGAGCGCAGCTATCTGCGTATCGGCAACGATAACAGGATCCGCGAGCACTACACCATATCGCGCGGCACGGCGCCGGAGTCGACGACCGAGATCGGCGACGGCAATTACATCATGACCTCGGGGCACATCGCGCACAACTGCAGAATCGGCAACCACACGGTGATCTGCAGTTGCGCGCTGGTGGCGGGATACGTGGAAGTGGAAGACCAGGCATTCATCTCGGGCGGCGTGGTGATCCATCAGTTCTCGAAGATTGGCCGCCTGGCGATGATTGGCGGCAACACGAGGGTAAACAGCGATGTTCCGCCTTTTTTTCTGTACTCGGGCTTCAACATAGAGCCGGTAGGCGTCAATTCGACGGGATTGCGGCGCGCCGGATTCGCCGCCTCCGATATTAGCGGTCTAAAGACCGCTTACAAGTTGCTCTTCCGGTCCGGTTTGAAGCTGGAGGAAGCGCTCATCAGGATCGAGACGGAGATCCCCACCGAACACGCGCGCCACCTGGTTCGCTTCGTCCGGTCGAGCAAGCGAGGGATTTGCCGCATTACCCAAAAATAGTATTGAATCCTGCTCCCCCGGCGTGATACGATGCTCACGTCGTTCGGTCTTCTCCCAGATCCTCACGCTGACCTTGTTCCCGCTCCTACTCATTATGCAGCCGAACTACGTCCGGTAGACATTCGGCATGAGTGTCTACCGGGTCTTCAATCCCCCGCCTTTTCCCCACACGGAGGCGCTTCGGGAAGGCTCTGCTATCATGAATGAAAATTCCCTCTTATGGTGGTGGAAACCCAGTCTGTTCGGTTCGAGTCCCTCTCGCTCGATAGCGGCGCCTCGTTGTCTCCCGTGGACGTAGCCTACGAGACCTACGGGGCTTTGAACGAGTCGAAGTCCAACGCCATCCTGATTCTTCACGCGTTTTCGGGCGATGCGCATGCGGCCGGCGTCAGCCGCGAGACCGGCAAGCCGGGCTGGTGGGACAACATGATCGGCCCTGGCAAGGCCTTCGATACCAATCTGTACTTCGTCATCTGCTCGAATGTGCTGGGCGGATGCCGGGGAACCACGGGTCCGGCGTCGATCAATCCCTCGACCGGCTGCCCCTATGCCATGTCGTTCCCCGTCATTACGATTCGCGACATGGTGCGGCTGCAGAAGATGCTGGTAGGCCATCTCGGCATCCACCGCCTTCTGGCCGCGTGCGGGGGATCCATGGGCGCCATGCAGGCTCTGGAGTGGGCGGTCGCATACCCGGATTCGCTGGTTGCGGCCATTCCCGTCGCCGGAACGGCGCGGCATTCGGCGCAGCAGATCGCTTTCAACGAGGTGGGCCGGCAGGCAATCGTCGCCGATCCGGACTGGAACGAAGGTAACTACTACAATCAGAAGCCCCCCGCGCGCGGGCTGGCGGTGGCGCGCATGGTAGGTCACATCACCTACATGAGCGACGACTCCATGCGCGAAAAATTCGGGCGGCGGCTGCGGAGCAAGGAGGCAGTCGGGTACGACTTTTCGGTGGATTTCGAGGTTGAGAGCTATCTTAGGTACAGAGGCAGTGAGTTCGTGAACCGTTTCGACGCCAACTCCTATCTCTATATCACCAAGGCCATGGATTATTTCGACCTCACCAACGGCAACAGGTCACTGGCGGACACGTTCCAGCACACAAAATCGCGCTTCCTGGTGATCAGCTTCAGCTCGGACTGGCTGTATCCGAGCTATCAATCGCAGGAGATCGTGCGCGCCCTGCGAAGCCGCAACCGGGACGTGGCCTATTGCGAGCTGCCTTCCAATTACGGGCACGACGCCTTTCTGGTGGACATCGGCGAGCAGACCGAGATTCTGCGCGGATTTCTCGCCAGCACCCACAAGGAGAGGGTTTAGGCGATGAGCGTGGCGGCGTCCGATAGTAAACAAGACGCGCACAGCAGGGCCCTGCGCGGGGAGCTGGAGGGGCGCAGCGACTACGCCATCATCGGCGAAGTGATCGAGCCGAATACGCGCGTCCTGGATCTGGGCTGCGGCGAAGGCGAGCTGCTGGCCTGGCTGGCGGAAACCAAAGGTGTGGACGCGCGCGGCGTGGAGCTCTCCGCCGGCAAGGTCCGGCGCGCCATCGCCCGCGGCGTTTCCGTTTATCAGGGCGATATCGACGAGGGTCTGGCGGACTATCCGGACCACGCCTTCGATTACGTGATCCTGAGCCAGACCCTGCAGGAAACGCGCCACCCTCTCACGGTGCTCCGGGAGATGCTGCGCGTGGGTCGGCGGGCCATTGTGGCGTTTCCGAATTTCGGCCACTGGTCGGTACGGCTGTCCATGCTGCTTCACGGCCGCGCTCCAAAAACACCGCTCTTTCCCCACGACTGGTACGACTCGCCGAACATCCACTTCCTGACCGTCTTCGACTTCGAGGAGCTGGTATCCAAAGAGCGGATGGTGGTGGAACGGCGCGTTTTTCTGGCCGGCCGCCGCCGGGTCGATTTCGCGCCCAATCTTCTGGCCGAGGTGGCGGTGTTCCTGTTCAGAAAATAACATAGGCGTCCGCTGCTATAATTGTCTTTCGGCCCCCCTACCTTATTAGGAGTATCCCAACCATGGACGATAAAGAACGCAATCGCGCGCTGGACCTGACCCTGGCTCAGATTGAGAAGCAGTTTGGCAAAGGGTCGATCCTACGTCTCGGCGCGAAGGATGCTATCGTTCCCGTCTCGGTCATCTCGACCGGCTCCATCTCTCTCGACGCGGCGTTAGGCGTGGGGGGCTTTCCCCGGGGGCGAATCTGCGAGATCTTCGGTCCGGAGTCTTCCGGAAAAACGACCATCGCGTTACAGGTTGTGGCGGAGGCGCAGAAGGCTGGCGGCATGGCGGCTTTCATCGATGTGGAGCACGCACTCGACCCCATCTATGCGCGTAAGCTGGGCGTGGATGTGGACAATCTGCTGGTCTCGCAACCCGACTACGGCGAGCAGGCGCTCGAGATCACCGGCGCCCTGATCGCGTCCGGCTCCATCGACGTGCTGGTGGTCGATTCGGTGGCCGCCCTGGTTCCCAAGGCCGAGCTCGATGGCGAGATGGGCGACAGTCACATGGGCGTGCATGCCCGCCTGATGTCGCAGGCCCTGCGCAAGCTGACCGGCGTGGTTTCCAAATCCAAGACGTGTCTGGTTTTCATCAATCAGATCCGGGAAAAGATCGGAGTGATGTTCGGCAGTCCGGAAACCACCACCGGCGGCCGTGCGCTCAAGTTCTATTCCTCCGTCCGCGTGGATATCCGGCGCATTGCGGCCATCAAGGACGGCGATGTGGTTACCGGCAATCGCACGAAGGTCAAGATCGTCAAAAATAAGCTCGCGCCCCCGTTCCGCGAGGCCGAATTCGACATTATCTACGGCGAAGGAGTCTCCCGCGAAGGCGACTTGATCGACCTGGGCGTGGCGCACAACATCATCGAAAAAAGCGGCTCCTGGTTCAGCTACAAAGGCGAGCGCATCGGACAGGGCCGGGAGAATTCGCGCCAGTTCCTGAAGGACAATGCCGACGTGCGGGCGAAGATCGATGTAGCGCTGCGCCAGCAGCTCGGCCTGTTGAGGGAGCAGCCCGCGGCGGGGGCCGAAGCGCCGGCGGAATCCCCAAAACCAGCGCCAATGGCTTCTTCGCGGGGCCGTTGAGCGCAAAAAACCGTAAAAAACCCCAAAAAATGGCCTGTTTCGGCGATTTCTCTCTTTACATGCCGTAAACCTTCCCGTATGATTGGATACGATTCGGGGCGGCTCACGCGAGAGTACGTCCCCTTGGGAGAATCGAAGGGAGGCATATGGCCGACAAGAGAATGACGCAGACGCAATTGATGAGATCCCTCGCCGAAAAGACCGCGGTGAGCAACAAAGTGGCGAAGCAGTTCCTGGACGAGCTGTCGAAAACAGCGGTCACGGAAGTGAAGAAGAACGGCGTGTTCGTTCTGCCTGGGCTGGGCCGGCTTGTTCGAGTCGAACGGAAAGCCCGCGTAGGGCGTAATCCTGCAACCGGAGAGTCAATCAAGATCCCGGCCAAGAAGGTGGTCAAGTTTCGGGTGGCGAAAGCCGCCAAGGACGCCATCGTCCCGCCCAAGGCGAAGAAGTAAGGCGGAACCGGAAAAAGGAAAAACCCCGCTGAGCCGGAGCGCTCAGCGGGGTTTTTGTTTGTTGCCTGGAAACTCTGAAGCCGAGATGAAATCCGCCCATCTTGCGGGCAGCTTCTCGAAGCCTACGCCTGCTTCTTCTCTTCGACCTTGTCATCGCCCTTCAACGCGTGCTTGAAGTTGCGAATTCCTTCGCCCAAACCCTTCGCAACCTCGGGAATCTTGCGGCCGCCAAACAGCAGCACCGCGATTCCCAGGACGATCAGAAGTTCAGGCAAGCCAATGGATCTCATGCGGCCTCCTTTATCCTTCAATTCTAGGTGGCTGGCGACTGCGGCGTCAAGCGCGGCATACTCTCTGACGTTAAGGGCAGTCTCCCTGAATCAGTTCTGTAGCGCCCTTTCGATGGCCGAAAGCAGTTCGGGCGATTCAGGTGTGACGTTGGGTTCGAAGCGCCCGGTCACCTTGCCATCCTTGCCAACCAGGAACTTCGTGAAGTTCCACTTGACATCGCCGCTGGCCCCGGTCAGATAGCCGTATAGAGGCGTTTTGCCATCCCCCTTCACCGAAACCTTGGCGTACATCGGGAAAGTGACGTTATAAGTGCGCGAGCAGAAGGCCTTGATCTCGGCGTCCGTGCCCGGCTCCTGCGCCCCGAAATCATTCGCGGGAAAACCGAGGACAACCAGCCCCTTGCCCTTGTATTTTCTGTAGAGCGCCTCGAGGCCGGCGTATTGCGGAGTGTAACCGCATTGGCTTGCGACGTTGACCAGCAGCAGGACTTTGCCCTTATAGGCGGCGAGCGGGGCGGGAGCGCCATCGATCGAGTTCAAAGTGAATTCATGTACGCTGGAGGCGGCGAACAGCAGGCCGCCGGCGGCCATGGACAGAAGCGGGAGAAACTTTCGCATGGTTCGATTATACGGGCTCAAAGCGAGGCCCGGCGACAGGTTAGGCCTCTCCGCCCGGCTTCAGTCCCGCTTCTTCCGCGCATGGCGCACCATTTCCACCAGAACGGTACGCGCTTCCTGGGTGGTCCGGACCTGGCGCGGGAATCCGATGCGCGCGCCGTGCACACGGTCGCCCGATTTCAAACGCACATGGAAGCCCAGCCGGTCGATGGAGGTCATCGCCGCTTCGTCCGCCGTCTCTTCCGCGTAAGCTTCGGCAAGAAGCAGCAGGGCATCCGCATGGTCGGCATTCATGTGACCGATGATGTCGGCCGCCGCACCGGCCAGCGGATCGGGCCGCGCTTCCGCGTATTCCATGGCCGGAATCCACCCCATCACGCCGAAGCCCCCGACGTAGTAAAGATCGAGCACCTCCATGCGGTAGAAGGCGAAGTCTTCGAAATCCACCCAATATTTCGCACTGGGCTGCGCTTCCAGATAGAGATCCCGCGCGGCGGCGCGCTCGGCGTCGTCTATCCGCGTCACGTCGCCCACCAGCGTGACCCGTGCCTTGCCGAGAGCGTCCGCGCCGTCCCCGGCCTCGGTCACCAGCAAGCTCGCGCGCGGGTCCGCCATCAGGTTCTGGGTATGCATGGCCATGCCGCTGATGAGGAAGACCGGGCGGCCGTCCGGTCCCAGAGCGTAAGGCATTACGGATGCAAACGGGTATCCGGTGCGGCGGCGCGAGTGGGTCGAAAGGCTCCCGATATCGCGCTGGTGCAGCAGCGTGCGCGCCCGTTCCGCGTATGCCGACTCGGGGACGGACGGGCGTTCCGTGTCCGACGCGGGCATCGGGGGAGCGTTGTGTTTTCGGGGAGCGTCGCTCATTTCACCGGTTACGCCTATTCTCCGCCGTCGCCGGTCACGCGCAGCACCGCCAAAAACGCTTCCTGCGGGATATCCACGCGGCCCACGCGCTTCATCCGCTTCTTGCCTTCCTTCTGCTTCTCCAGGAGCTTGCGCTTGCGCGAAATGTCGCCGCCATAACACTTCGCGAGTACGTTCTTGCGCAGCGGGGGAACGGTCTCGCGCGAGATGACCTTGTTGCCGATCGCCGCCTGAATGGGCACCTCGAACATCTGGCGCGGAATCAGCTTGCGCATGCGCTCCACCAGGCCCTTGCCGCGGTCGTAAGCGAAATCCTTGTGAACGATGATGGTCAGCGCGTCCACCGGCTCGCCCGCGATCAGGACGTCCAGCTTCACCATGGGCGAGACACGGTGACCGGCGAGATGATAGTCCAGCGACGCATAGCCGCGCGAAGCCGATTTCAGCCGGTCGTAGAAGTCCAGAACAATTTCGTTCAGCGGCAGCTCGTACAGCAGCATCACACGCCCGGCGCCAATATACTCGAACTTCTTTTGCACGCCGCGTTTTTCTTCGAGCAGATTCAGAATGCCGCCCAGGTATTCTTCCCGTGTAATCACCGTGGCGTCGATGATCGGCTCTTCAATCTGCTGGATCTCGCTCGGGTTGGGAAATCGGGTGGGATTATCGACCTCGAACACCTCCCCGGCCGTGGTCGTTACGCGGTAACGGACGCCTGGCGCCGTGGTGATCAGATCGATGTTGAACTCGCGCTCCAGGCGCTCCTGCACAATCTCGAGATGCAGCAGGCCCAGAAAGCCGCAGCGGAAACCGAAGCCCAGCGCCACCGAGTTCTCCGGCTCGAAGTTGAAAGCGGAGTCGTTCAGGCGCAGCTTCTCGAGCGCGTCGCGCAGCAGCCCGTGCTCATGGCTTTCCACCGGATACAGGCCCGCGAAGACCATGGGCTTGATCTCTTCAAAACCCGGCAGCGGCTCGGCCGCGGGATTCTCGTGATCGGTGATGGTATCGCCGATCTTGGCGTCCGACACGGTCTTGATGTTGGCGAACAGGTAGCCTACCTCGCCGGCGGAAAGCTCGTCCGCGGGTATCGCCTTGGGCGACTGGTAGCCCAGGCCCTCCACCTCGAACACCTGGCCGTTCGACCACAGGCGGATCTTCTGGCCCATGCGGATGCAGCCTTCAATCACACGCAGGAGAATGACGACTCCGCGATAAGGGTCGAACCAGGAATCGAAGATGAGCGCGCGCAACGGAAGATTGACGGCTCCGCGCGGCGGCGGAACCAGGTGAACGATGGCCTCTAACGTTTCGTGAATTCCGATGCCCTGCTTGGCGCTGACCAGCAGGGCGCCGCTGGCGTCCAGGCCGACCACCTGCTCGATCTGCTCGCGAATCCGCTCCGGCTCGGCGGCCGGAAGATCGATCTTATTAATGACGGGGATAATTTCGAGGTTATGGTGCAGCGCCAGATAAGTGTTAGCCAGGGTCTGGGCTTCCACTCCCTGCGAAGCGTCCACCACCAGCAGCGCGCCTTCGCAAGCCTGTAAACTGCGCGAAACTTCATAGGAGAAATCGACATGGCCGGGAGTATCGATTAAATTCAATTGATACATGTTGCCATCGTCGGCGCGATAATTCAGCCGGACCGCATGAGCCTTGATGGTAATGCCGCGCTCCCGTTCCAGATCCATGGAATCGAGCACCTGTTCCATCATTTCGCGCTGGGAAAGCGCCCCGGTCGTTTCCAGCAAGCGGTCGGCCAGCGTGGACTTCCCATGATCGATATGCGCAATGATAGAGAAGTTGCGGATGAATTGGGGGTCCATGCGGTATGATGAGGCTCTGAGACCGATTATCCCATATGTCTTACGCCAATATCTTGTTTGAAGCCGGTGTTGACAGCGATGGCATAGTCCTTCTGACAATTAACCGGCCGGACAAGCTGAACGCACTCAATCGCGAGACAGTGGGTGAGTTGGAAGACGCTTTTAACAGGGTGGAATCCGACGGTTCATTGCGGGGGCTGATTCTCACCGGCGCGGGCGAGAAGGCGTTCGTGGCAGGCGCGGACATCAACGAGCTGGCCGCCATGACGCCGGTGGATGCCAGAGAGATTGCCGCGCGCGGCCAGCAGATTCTGCGCAAGCTGGAGACGGGCAGGAAGCCTTCCATCGCGGCGATCAACGGCTTCGCGCTGGGCGGAGGGTTGGAGCTGGCGATGTGCGCGACCATGCGCGTGGCCTCGCCGAACGCAAGGCTCGGGCAGCCCGAGGTGAAGCTGGGTATTCTGCCGGGCTACGGCGGAACACAGCGGCTGCCTCGTCTGGTGGGACGGGGGCGCGCCCTGGAGATGCTGCTGGGCGGCGACCCCATCGACGCCGGGGAGGCGCACCGCATCGGGCTGGTAAATCATGTGGCGCCCCAGGCCGAACTGATCGGGTTTTGCCGCACCCTTCTGCGCAAGATACTGGCAAACGCGCCCGTGGCGGTAGCGCTCACCATGCAGGCCGTGGACGCAGGACTCGATTGCGGGCTGGAGGAGGGCCTGCGATTCGAGGCCATGGCGTTTGGCGTGGTCGCGGCGACGGAAGACCGGCGGGAAGGCACGCGGGCGTTTCTCGAGAAGCGCAAGGCTGCTTTCGCCGGAAGGTGAATATGGCGGCGAGGATCATTGAAGGCAGGTTGCAATCGCAGGGAATGCGCTTCGCGGTTGTGGTGAGCCGGTTCAACAGCATCATCACGGAGAGGCTGTTGGGCGGGGCGCTGGACGCGCTCGCCCGTACCGGCTGCGAACTGGAGGGCGTGGATATTGTGAAGGTGCCAGGCTCTTGGGAGCTTCCGGTGGTGGCCCGCGAGCTGGCGGGCCAGAAGCGGCACGACGCCATCATCTGCCTGAGCGCAGTGATTCGCGGGGACACCTCGCATGCCGATTACGTTGCGGGCGAGGCGGCCAAGGGCCTGGGGCAGGTGGCGGCCGAGTCCGGCGTTCCCGTCGCGTTCGGCGTGCTCACCTGCAACACCCTCGAGCAGGCCATCGACCGCGCGGGAGCCAAGAGCGGGAACAAAGGTTTCGACGCCGCCATGACCGCCATCGAGATGGCCGACCTCATGCGCCGGCTTCGAGGCTCGGCATAGGCCGATGCCGTCGCGACGCAGAGCCCGGCAGGAGGCCCTGCAAATCCTCTTTTCGTGGGACCTGCGCCGGCAGCCGCTCGACGAGGCGATCGCCGCTTACTACGACTCGCTCACCATGGAAGAACTTTCCGGCTCCGGCGGGGCGGGCGCGGCGCAGCAGCCCGCGCGCGACCCCTTCGTGGAACTGCTGGTGCGCGGCGCCGTGGAGCACCTCGCGGAGATCGACCAGAAGATCACGCAACACGCGGAGCATTGGCGCATCGAGCGCATGCCCACCGTGGACCGCAACATCCTGCGTCTCGCGATTTTTGAGATGACGCAGACCGAAACGCCCGCCCCCGTGGCGATCGACGAAGCGCTGGAGCTGGCGCACCGGTTCTCGGAAGAGAAGTCGGTGCAGTTCATCAACGGTGTTCTGGACGCGGTGCATCGAGAGCGCGGCGGCTAGCCCGCGTGGATTGTTACAATGGCCGTTCGCATTACTACTTCCGGAGGTGATGGTGTTTTTTCTGCGAGCCCTGCTGCAGATTTACAGTTACGTCTTCCATCTGATGCTGGGCCTGTTTCTGCTGGCAACTTCGGGCCTCGCACTCTTCGGAGCGGGGCAGACGCTCAAGCTGGAGGTCCTGCCCTGGGCCGGGGACACCTTGGCCCGCGTGGTTTTCTGGTCGTCGCTGGCCGGCTTGACGACACTGGTGCTTGCCGTGGCGGGCAGACTGCGCTTCCTGTTTTTCTTCTGGACCTTGATTGTCCTGACGCTGCTCGTCAGAGGCTTCTTCTTCTCGGCCTACGATTTTCGCGGACCCGTCGAGTTCACCACGGCCATGTATCTCACGCTGGCCGCGCTGGTAGCCGCGCTGGGCGGATTCTTCCAGATCCGCAAACGGGAGAAACGCCGGAAACGGCTGGGGTAGGTAGTTCTATCTTTCTTCAGTCGATGTGATCGTATGCGACAGTGGTGAGGAACTCCGGAAACTCGGACCTCGTCATCATGTCTTCAAAGAGCCGCGAGGCCAGGTCGAACTTTCCGCCGTCGAAGCGCGGCGCGCCGAGCTGTCCCCGCAGTTGATCGAGGACCTCGGGAATGGTTTGCTTCACCAGATCGGCGGTCACCACCCTTCCGTCGCTCATCTTCGCGCCGTGCCGCACCCATTGCCATACCTGCGAGCGCGAAATCTCGGCCGTGGCGGCGTCTTCCATCAGGTTGTAGATGGGCACGCAGCCATTGCCCATGAGCCACGCTTCCAGATACTGAATCCCCACGTCCACGTTCAACTTCAAGCCCTCGAAGGTGATGTCGCCTCGAGGGACCGCAACCAGATCCGCCGCGCTCACCCGGACATCGTCCCGCGTGACGTGAATCTGATTGGGCGTGGACATGTGCGCGTCGAAGATGTCCTTGGCGATGGGGACCAGGCCGGGATGCGCCACCCAGGTGCCGTCGTGTCCCGCGACCACTTCGCGCAGCTTGTCCTGCCGCACCTTCTCGATCGCCTTCTCATTGGCTTCCGGATCGCTCTTGATCGGAATCTGCGCCGCCATGCCGCCCATGGCGTGGATGCCGCGCTTGTGACACGTCTGAATTAAAAGCTGCACGTAGGAGTTCAGGAAGTGACAGGTCATGGTGACCTGCGCGCGGTTGGGAAGCACAAAATCCTTCCGCTCGCGGAATTTCTTGATGAAGCTGAAAATGTAGTCCCAGCGGCCACAGTTCAGGCCGGCGGAGTGGTCGCGCAGCTCGTAGAGAATCTCGTCCATCTGAAACGCGGCGAGAATGGTCTCAATGAGGACGGTGGCGCGGATGGAGCCTCGCGGCACGCCCACGTAGTCCTGGGCGAAGTTGAAGACGTCGTTCCAGAGCCGAGCTTCGAGGTAGCTCTCCATTTTGGGCAAGTAGAAATAGGTGCCCGTGCCACGCTCGATGGCCGCAGCGGCGTTGTGGAAAAAGTACAAGCCGAAATCGAAGAGCGAGGCGGAGATAGGTTCGCCGTCCACGGTAACGTGCTTCTCCACCAGGTGCCAGCCGCGGGGGCGCACCAGCAGAGTAGCGGTCTGCTCCTTCAGCTTGTACTGCTTGCCCTCCGGGCTGACATAGGAGATGGTACGCCGCACCGCATCGCGGACGTTGATCTGGCCTTCGATGTTGTTGGCCCATGTGGGCGAGTTGGCGTCTTCGAAGTCCGCCATGAAGACGTCCGCGCCGCAATTGAGCGCATTGATCACCATCTTACGGTCCACCGGCCCGGTGATCTCGACACGCCGGTTCTGCATATCCGCGGGAATGGGCGCCACTTTCCAATCGCCCGCCCGGATGTCCGCCGTCTCTTTCGGAAAGTCCGGCAGCCCGCCTTCGTTCAGCCCCTTCTGGCGCTCCACCCGCAAGGCAAGCAGCGCCTTCCGGCGGGGCCCGAACTCACGGGCCAGCCTGGAGAGAAATCGCAGAGCGTCGGGAGTAAGAATCTCCCCGTAGGCGTCCGTGATGGGGGCATGGATGGCGATTCCGGCGTCGGCGAGCAAAGCTGGTGTAGACATATTGGATTTCCTCTTCCGCTGCGAACCTAAAATTGTATCCCCAAGAGCGGGCTTGGCGGTAGGCTTACAGCTTGCGCCGGAGAAAATTGCAGATCGCCAAGCCGTCCATCACGTTGAACGGGAAGCGTCCGGTTGTGTAATGGCCGCAGGGCAAGGTGAACACTTCGTGGTCGAGCGCGTGCTTGCGGAAGTAGTCGAGCACCTGACGAGAGTAGACCGGCAGAAAACAGGTGTCGTAGGGCGCCCAGATCAACAAACTGCGCAGATCGCGGTCACGGAGGCGATCGAGATAGGCCGCCGGGCTGATGACGGCCCAGTATTCCCGCAGTTGCTCCTGGGTCATCCGCGCGGTCAGGCTCTCCCGGATGTGGCTGGTCGAGAGGCCGGTCCAGACGACGTCCGAGAAGTACATGGAGACGTGGTTGAAGACCGCGGCGCGCAGTCTTGCGTCGTGGGCCGCGGCGATGAAGGCGATGCAGGAACCCAGGCTGGTGCCGACGATTCCCAGCTCCCGGTAGCCGCGGCCTTCGAGCCAATCCAGGCACGCGCGGACGTCCACCACGGATTGGCGGCAGGCGGCGATGGTGCGTCCGAGATTGCTCGAAACATGGTAGTCGGCGCGCTCCAGCTCGGGCGGCATGCGGCGGTCGTGGTATGCGAGGCTGACGCGTAAGCTCGCGATTCCGAAGCGATTCAAGAGGCGGCAGAGGCCTGCATGGCCGTCGGCGCCGGCGTTCCACTGGGGCAGCACCACCACCGCCCGGCTCCCGTCCCGCTCAACCGGAAAGAAGTCGGCGTGGACGCGATTATTGATGTCGTAGGGAGATGGCCTGGGGCTGGTGAACGTGAGGAGACTGCCGTCAAGGCGGAAATCCCTCGGAGGGTCGTAGGAGAAAAAGCAGTCCGAGTCTTTTACGGCGGAAGAGACCAGAGTGTGCAGCGCCTGAGGGTTGTTGCCATCTACGGGGGGGTCGGACAGCCAGTCGAGGCCCCATTCGAAGTCCCGCACCTTGCGATTTGTGTCGCGTGTGGCGAGCTTCCGTTCCCATCGGTCGATGCAGCGCGCGTAGAAGTCCATGTCGGGCGAGTATGGTTTGGCGTCCCCAGGGGGATTCGAACCCCCGTTACCGCCGTGAAAGGGCGATGTCCTAGGCCGGGCTAGACGATGGGGACTGGGCTCCGGAAGGCAACTGCCTCCTCTACTTTAGCTTTGCCGCCGGAATAACGTCAACCGTACCGTATCCCCCCTTCGGCTATGTTGACAGAATCACACTAGTACCATACGATTGGATCATCTCAGTACTTCAGGGAGTGTCTTTAGATGAGAAAAAGTACAGTTGCGCTTCTTTTGCCGTTTTTCGTTTGCGGCGGTCTGTTCGCCCAGTCCACCACGCAAACCGTCCAGGGCCTGGTTTCGGATACCACCAGCGCGGTGATTGCCGGCGCGAAGATCACCCTCACCAACCAGGGAACCAACGTCTCACAAACAATATCCACCAACGCCACGGGCAACTACACCTTCGCTCTCGTGCCCGTCGGCAATTACACGGTGCGCTGCGAGATGCAGGGATTCAAGTCGGGTCTCGTTCGCGATCTGCGCGTCGAGACCGCCGCGCAGGTCCGCCAGGATTTCCAGTTGGATCTGGGCGCGGTCACCGAGTCGGTTGAAGTTTCGGCGTCGGCGGTCCTGCTGCAGACGGAGAACGCCACGGTCGGCGGCGTCATTGAAAACCGCCGCATTATTGAACTGCCTCTCAACGGCCGCAACATGCAGAGTCTCGCGGTCCTCGTCCCCGGCGTGCAGTTCGGGGAACGCACCGGCCGTGGCGACGGCGGAGGCGGATTCCCCATTCCCGGCCAGGGTTTCTCTGTGAGCGCCAATGGACAGCGCGAAACCAATCAAGTGGTTTCCCTCGACGGCGTGGACGCCAAGGACCCCCGCATTCATATCCTGAATTTCGTTCCCTCCATTGAAGCCATTGAAGAATTCAAGATTCAAACCAACGCATACACGGCGGAATACGGTTTCGGCGGGGGCGCGCAGGTGACGGTCACCATGAAGAGCGGCACCAACGACTTTCATGGGACCTTCTTCAACTTCCTCCGCAACGATGCCTTCGACGCCGAAAATTATTTCCTGAACTTCGAGCGTCCTGCCGGCGTCGATCCCCTCAAGAAAAACAGCCTGCGCCAGAACCAGTTCGGCTTCGTGGTCAGCGGCCCCGTCCTCATCCCCAAGGTCTACAACGGTAAGAACAAGACCTTCTGGGCATTCAACTACGAAGCCCGCCGAACGCGCGAAGGAGCGGTTCAGACCACCAACTTCCCTATCGACGAGTTCCGCAGCGGCAACTTCTCCCGCTTGCAAAACGGATACACGGCCCAGGGACGCTTCGTCCGGCCCATCATCATTTTCGATCCAGATACCGGCAACCCCTTCCCGAACAATGTGATTCCGCAGTCCCGCATCCATCCCGGCGCGCTCAATGTTCTGAACACACTCGTGCCGCGCGCACAGTTCGTGCAGGGAGATCCAATAAACGACTTTACCGCCCGCGCCACTGTGCCCCAGCCGATTGACGTCAATACCTATTTCGCCCGCGTCGACCATTTCTTTTCGAATAACGATCGCATCTTCGGCCGCCTGGCCTGGGACCGTTCCGGCCTCACGCGCAACAACATCAACCCCAATCTGCCCGTGTTCGTGGACCACGCGGTAACCAACCTTGCCACCCAGTGGATTCACACGTTCAGCGCCACTATGATCAATGAGCTACGCGTGGGATTCAATATCTCCGACGACATCACCCGGAACCCGCGCACGGACAACGAGAGCTTTGACATGGACGCCCTGGGCGTCGGCCAGTTCCGCATTCCGTCCGACGGAAATCGCAAGCTCACGACCAGGGAGCATGGCATCCCAAATTTCACCGGGCTGGGCTTCACTCTTCAGGAACTCACCAACGGCAACGGCTACGACAATATGGACACCATCCAGATCGGGAACCACCTGTCCTGGATCAAGGGAAGTCACAATCTCAAAATGGGGGGCGAAGTCTACCGCATCTCCATGGAGCGCGGCGCCGCCAATCTGGAAGAGGGCCGGCTCAACTTTTCAGCCGCTCAATCCGGTCACGCCGTCGCGTCGTTCCTCCTGGGCCGCCCGAACAGCACCGAGACGCCCGAAGGTTTGCCTTTGACCTTCCCGCGCGCCACCCGCTGGGGCGCATACCTGAATGACGACTGGAAGGTAACCTCCCGCCTGACGGTGAATCTCGGTCTCCGGTTCGATTACAACGGCTTCCCGAGCGACGCCAAGGGTCTGTGGCGCACCTTCGACATCAATGGCGTCAGCAACAGCATTGGCCGCGGCGCCGGCTACACCAAGCCGGATGGCACGGTAATCCCCACCATCTTCCCAGGAGCCGTAGACGAAACCGGCAACGTGAAGATGACCCAGCAGCAGGTGAAGTTCTTCATGCCGCGCATCGGCATCGCCTTCCGTCCCACCGAAAAGTGGGTCATCCGAACAGGCGTTGGCTGGTTCGACAACATCAACCACCTGAATACCTGGACCATCTTCAACCTGATGCCTCCCAAGGCTGGAAGCCAGCAGTTCATCACCTCCATGCAACCCCGCCCCGCTATCAGCGTTCCGGGCGCGGACGGCAACAACTACAGCATCATTACCAACACCTATGCGCCGAACTCGAATGTAATCACTTTGAACGATCCGTTCAGCGGCCAGGGCACGAGCCGGGCAACGGGAGTCGTTCACCTTCCGCCGGACTACAAAGATGGCGATGTATGGAAATGGAGCTTGGATGTGCAGCGCGAGCTGCCAGGGAACGTCGCCCTCACCGTGGGCTACGCCGGCAGCAAAGGCTCGCACATCGGCAACAGCATCGGCAACTGGAACGACCCGATTACGCCGCAGGCCACTTTCCGGCAGGAGAACCGGCCGTACCCAGAGTTCTTCGACCCGGCCACTCCCCAACTCGGAGTTCAGAGCACGGGCGCCATCCGCTACATCGACTCATTCGGCGAGTCTTTTTATCATGGCCTGCAGGTGAAAGTGGACAAGCGCGCGGCGAAGGGCTTGACCTTCGGCTTGGGCTATACATATAGCAAGTCGCACGGCGACGGCGAGAACGGCGGTCAGGAAGGCATAGCCTTGACCAATCCGCGCGACCGCCGCGGCTCTCGCGGCCTCTTCCGCTTCGACCAGACCCATCGCACCGTAGCTAACTGGGTGTATGAGTTGCCAGGCGCTAACCTGCGGGGCGCGGCCGGGCACGTCCTCGGCGGCTGGCAAGTCAACGGCATCCTCACCATCGCTTCCGGCTTCCCTTTCACCGTTACTCAGGGCGCCGGCGAGCTTGCTCTGCCCAATGGTTCGGTTCGTCCAGATGTCGTTGGACAGCCTGAGCTGGACAATCCGACTCGGGCCCAGTGGTTCAACCCCCAAGCGTTCCAGCGAGTCACGTGCCAGATTACGTCACGGCCGGACCTTTGCCGCCTGGGTAGCTCGGGCTACAACAGCTTGCGCGGTCCCGGACAGCGGAACATCGACTTCTCCATGTTCAAGAACTTCCGTTTCACGGAACGCTTCCGCATGCAATTCCGTTGGGAGGCCTTCAACTCGACGAACACTCCGTGGTTCGGCGACCCGACCAACATCGGCTTCTCCAGCCCGAACCAGCTTGTCAACGACAATACGCGCGCCGGGGAGATCCGCGCCATCCGCACCCCCATGCGCCGCATGCAGTTCGGCCTGAAGCTGTTCTTCTAAACCCATTAGTTAAACCTGAAAGAGGCCGGCCTTCGGGTCGGCCTTTTTCATATTGGCGCCCCGCGATCCGCGCTATAGTACGGGGTTATGCGAACCGCCACGCTTCTGGTTATCGCCGCTATCCTGACGTTTCCCGCCGCCTACGCCCAGCCGGAGGGCCGGCTCACGCACGGGCCGATTCTGGGTCACATCGGCGACCGCTCCATCTCGATCTGGGCTCGCACGGCGCGGCCCGGTGAATTTCGCGTGCTGTACGGCCTGGCCGAAGCAAAGCTGGATCGGGCGTCGGAGCCGGTGCGCACCACGCTGGATCGCGATAACACCGGGTGGGCGCATCTGACCGGTCTTCTCCCCGGAACGAAATACTACTATCGTGTGGTCACCGCCCGCGATTCCAGGCCCGGTGGCTCGTTTCTCACGCTGCCTTCCGCAGAGGACCATCGTAACGCCGGGTTCAACCCGCGGGGCCTGTTCAATTTCCGCTTCCAGTTTGGCTCGTGCGCCGACCAGCGCCCCACGGGCGTCAATTCCGGTCCGAGCCTGCCCGCTTACCGCACCATGCTCGCGCACCTCAAGGACAAGGTCCATTTCTCGATCATGAACGGCGACTGGCTTTACGAGGACCAGCGCGACTTTACCGTGGAAGAGTGGCTGCGGCAGGTGGGCGCGCGCGAGATGGACCCGCCGCGAGTCCTAAAGATAGCCCCTAGCCTCACAGGCGTTTGGGAGAACTACAAGATCTTTCTCGACCGTGGCGCGGCACTCGCCGAGTGGCACCGCCAGGTTCCCTCCTACTACACCCCCGACGACCACGAGATTCTCAACGACATTTACGGCACCGCCACGGTCGGCCGCCGGGACCGCCGCACGGTGTTTCGCGACATCGGCGTTCAGGCATGGTTCGACTACCTGGCGGGCTCGCAGCCGGTGGCCTACAGTCAGCCGGTTCTGTTCGGCGAAGCGCGGCTGGAAGCGGGCTCCACCATCCTCACCGATCCGGAGGCCGACTTTACGAAGCTGGACCTCGCCCAGGCCGCCAATCTCCACGTTCACTGGGGAGGCCAGTTCGCGGGCGTGGACAACGATCCGGGCGACCGCATGGGCTCGGGCGATCCCAACGCCGGCGTATATGCCATCGAGTCGGTGCTGGACAAGAACCGCCTGCGTATCCGCCCCGCCGCTCGAGCGGCCGGCACTTCGCCTTACTCGATCGGCCGCTCCGCGTTTGGGAAATTCCGCGTCGGCAACGTCGAATTCTATCTGCTCGACACGCGCAGCGAGCGGGACATCCACGATACGAACAACCCTGGCCAAACCGGATCCTCGCTGCTCGGCAGACGCCAGAAGGAATGGCTGAAACGCGAGATGGCGGCCAGCGACGTCGACTTCTTCTTCCTGGCGTCGTCGGTCAACGTCACGATTCCCCACGTGGGCGGCCCGTCGACGCAGCCGATCGCGGGGAAGGACGACGCCTGGACGGCGTTCCTCGAAGAGCGCTCCGAAATGATCCGGTTCTGGGACGCGCTCGGCAAGCCGGTCATGGTGATGACGGGCGACCTGCATAACAGTTGGGCGATCAAGATCACTGACCGGGTCTGGGAGTTCGCCTCCGGCCCGCTCGGATCTCAAAACCATGGCGCACGCAGTGAAGGCGGCCGTCCCGCAAACGGCGAATTCGATTCCCGGGACCGCAAGGTGGACATCCGGTGGTCCACGCATATCCGCGACGACATTCCTCCCACACTGCGGAAGATGCCCTACTACGCCGTCGCCCAGATCAATAACGTCTACAACAACCCGGTGGATCCTGCCAAGCCGCGCTGGATCGCGTACCCGCGCCCGCACGTGGTGATCTCATACTACGACGGCCGGACCGGGGATCTGCTCTACGCCGAACCGGTGCATGGAAAGGGCCGCTGACACCGGCGGCTATAATCGTCAGATGACCTCCCGAAGAGAATTCGTGGGCGCGACCGCCGCCGCGCTCGCCACCGCCAGGTCCTACGCCCAGGTGAGCGGGGCCAACGACCGTTTGCGTATTGGCGTCATCGGCTGCGGAGGTATGGCCACGGGCCATATGAGGGCGCTGGTCGGCATGAAGGAGAAGGATAACGTGGAGGTCGCCGCCGTCTGCGACGTCTACGAACCCCGCCTGCAAAAGGCGGCCGAACTCACCGGCGGCAAAACTTATAAAGACTACCGCGAGCTTCTGGTCAACAAAGAGATCGACTACGTGCTCATCGCCACTCCCGAGCACTGGCACTTTCAGATGGCCATGGACGCCGCCGCCGCCGGCAAACACATCTACTGCGAAAAGCCCATGACGCAGAACGCGGAGCAGGCCAGGAAGTTGGTCCCCAGGATCAGGCAGGCCGGCGTCAAGATGCAGGTGGGCGTGCAGGGCATGTCCGACGAATCGTACGAGACCGCGTGGAAGTACGTTCAGGAAGGCGTGCTCGGCGCCGTGGTTATCGCCCAGATCGACTATTCGCGCCAGTACACGGACGATTTCTGGGTATATAAGACCGATCCCGACGTGCGCCCCGGCGAGAACCTCGACTGGAAAGCCTGGCTCGGGTCCGCGCCCAAGCGTCCTTTCGACCCGGACCGATTCTTCTCCTGGCGCCGCTACTGGGATTACTCCGGGGGCATCGCCAGCGATCTCTTCATCCACCGTGTCACGCGCATCATCAAGTCGCTGAACCTTACTTTCCCGGAAACGGCCGTCGGCAGCGGCGGTAAGTTCCAGTTCAAGGAAAGCGCCGCTGAAATTCCGGACACCATGAACATGATGCTGGATTACCCCGGCGGTCCCACGGTGCTGCTGGTCTCATCCATGGCGAACGATACTCCCGTCGATCACGTTCTGCGGGGCCACAAAGCGACGCTCCATTTCAACCGCGAGGGCTTCGTCATCAAGCCGCAGCGGGCGTTCGCAAAGGAAATGAAGGAGATTGTTTACCGGAAGACCGGCGCGGAGTCGGTGGAGCTGCATCACCGCAATCTGCAGAACGCAATCCGCCACAATGAGCCGCTCAAGTGCGATTGCAACCTCGGCTATTACGGCGTGGTGGCGGCCGACATGGGAGTTCAGTCCTATCGCAAACGCAAATATATGGCGTGGGACAAGTCTAGAGAACGTATCGTGCGAGCGTAAATATGAAATTCCTATTACTTCTTGTCCTGCTAACAACCGCTGGTTTCGCCCAGCAATACGACCTGCTGCTGAAGGGCGGACATCTGATCGACCCCAGGAACAACCTCGACGGCCTCCGCGACATCGCGGTGCGCGACGGCAGGATTGCCGCCGTAGCCGCTAACATCGACGCCTCCCAGGCGCGCAGGACTTACAATATCTCCGGCCTGTACGTCACTCCGGGCCTTGTCGATCTGCACACGCATCTGTTCGCCACCACCGGCATTCAGAACGCATGGGCCGGCGACAACAGCGTGCTGCCGGATGGTTTCAGCTTCCGCACCGGCACCACAACGATGGTGGATGCCGGCAGCTCCGGCCGCCGCAACTTTGAAACTTTCCGCCACACGGTGATCGACCGCGCGCGCACTCGTGTGCTGGCGCTGATCAACGTCGCCGGGTTGGGCATGATCACGGACGTGCCCGAGCAGGCCATCCACGACTTTGAGCCCGAAGAGATCGCCAAGCTCGCGCGCAAGCATAAGGACGTAGTGGTCGGCGTGAAGTCGGCCCACTTCCAGCTTCCCGGCTGGGAATCCGTGGACAAGGCTATTGAAGCGGGCAAGCTGGCCGGCATTCCCATCATGGTGGACTTCGGTTACTTTCTGCCGGAGCGTCCTTACTGGCAGCTCGTCACCCAGCGTCTCCGCCCCGGCGACATGAGCACGCACATGTTCCGTGGGCCTGTGCCGTACGTCGATAAGGAGGGCAAGCTCTACGACTATCTTCGTGAAGCGCGCAAGCGCGGCGTGAAGTTCGACGTGGGTCACGGCGGCGGCAGCTTCGTCATGCGCAACGCCGTGCCGGCCATCCAGCAGGGCTTCTACCCCGATTCCATCTCAACGGACCTGCACACCGGAAGCATGAACGGCGCCATGATCGATATGCCCACCACCATGTCCAAGCTTCTCGCCATGGGCATGCCGCTCAAAGAGGTGATCAAGGCCTCCACATGGAACCCGGCGCAGCAAATCCAGCGCACCGAGCTGGGCCACCTGAGCGTAGGCGCGGTTGCCGACGTAGCCGTATGGAACCTGATGAAGGGAGATTTCGGATTCGCCGACGCGGCGGGCGGCGGGGTCAAAGGCAAGGAACGTCTCTTCTGCGAGCTGACGCTCAACGGCGGCCGGGTCGCCTGGGACTGGAACGGCCGCGGCGCGGACGACTTCCGCAAGCTTCCCCCCACTTACGGGATCCGACTGGGGATCGACCACATCATTCCGCCGAATCGGTAGTGTAGCGGGCCGCACGTAACAAACCGCTTCCTCCGGTCGCGGCTCAGAAGCGCTT
>JBBDWK010000063.1:43760-114343 GCA_040902885.1 Bryobacteraceae bacterium
AGCCGCGACCGGAGGAAGCGGTTGCCGATGCACCGGCCTAGCGCCGCACGCGCTTCGCGCGCCGGTAATCGTCCACCAACTGGCGGGTGATTTTATCCGCCACGTCCGCGCTGGAGCCGAGGAATTTCCCGCCGGTGCTCTCCTGGGTAGTAGACCAGATCACGTCGCCGTCGCGGTTCACCAGGCGCACCGCCGCGGAGGCCTCGTGACGCCGCTCGGAGCGGCGATGGGATTCGTTGTCGGATACCGACAAGCCCGAATAACCGCCGCGGCTGTTTTTGCTGGAACTTCTTCCGGCGTTGATCCGCGCCCCAATGCCCTCGCTGGACTGCTCCGTGTTGGTGTAGATCAGGTCTTCGGCCGAGCCGCGCAGAATCGCGTCCGCGCGCTCCTCGTTTTCGGTAATGACGAACAGCTTGGCGGACTGCATGCTGCTGATGATCATGTCCCTCATCTGCGCGGCCGTATCGCCGCCGCCCAGCCGGTCCACATAGACGCGCTTCAACGAGAGAAGCTGCACGAGCAAATCTTCCTCAATGGGAGAGGCAGCAGCTTCGGCCGGCTGGGTGGCGATCGCAGCCGCCGGCTCCGGCAGAAGGGCCATACCGGATGACATTAAGTGCGGCCGCAACCGGCCGCTCGGGTCTCCTGCCAGGAGCAGTGACGGGAGCAGCAACCATACAGATATTCGCATGTGACGCTGTGCTCCGTTTCGTGTTTCATACAATGATATAACATATGGACCAAAGCATCCCCTGGTACATCTGGTGCTCCGTCGCCGCCGTAACTTCGGCTATGATCGGCACCCACTGGGATATCGCCTGGCACCGTTCCATCGGGCGCGACAGCTTTTGGACTCCGGCGCACGTTGCTATATACTTCTGCGGCGTTCTCGCCGGCCTCTCCTGCGGCTTTCTCATCTTGAACACCACTTTTCGCAAAACCAAAGAAGCCTGGAAATGTTCGGTAAGCATCTGGGGCTTCCGCGGCCCTCTGGGAGCTTTTATAGCCGCCTGGGGCGGCCTTGCGATGATCACCTCGGCTCCCTTCGACAATTGGTGGCACGGCGCTTACGGCCTCGACGTCAAGATTCTGAGCCCTCCGCACGTGCTTCTCATTCTGGGCATCATCGGCGTTCAACTGGGGGCGCTGATCCTGATTCTGGGTGAGATGAACCGTGCGGCCGGGGAGCGGCGAAGCAAGCTGATGGCCCTGTTTCTTTACGTGGGCGCGGTGGTCCTGGTGATGCAGCTCGTGCTGTTCATGGAGCACACCTTCCGCAGCTACATGCACGGGGCTCGCTTCTACCGCACGCTCGCTCTTTCCGTGCCTCTGGTGCTGGCGGGTCTGGCCCACGCCAGCGGGAAGCGCTGGGCCGCAACCACGGTGGCGGGGCTGTACACGGTCATCCTGCTCGGGTTCCTGTGGATCCTGCCCCTGTTTCCCGCCGAACCGAAGCTCGGTCCCGTCTACCGCGAAGTGAAGACTTTCATTCCTCCCGAGTTCCCGCTGGCCATCGTTTTGCCGGCGCTTGCCATCGACCTTGTGCGGCGGAAGATGAACGACGCTGGGAAGTGGCGGCAGGCTCTGGCGGCGGGTCCCGCCTTTCTGCTGGTCCTGGTTGCCGCACAGTGGCCGCTCGCCGACCTGCTGCTCTCTCCGCTGGCCCGCAATGCCGTTCTTGGCTCGATCTATTTCGACTACAACATTCCCTCGACTTCTTACTACGTGCGCCATCTTTATTACCCCACCGAATCCACGCCTTTGGAGTTCTGGCTGAACATGGGTCTGGCGCTGGTGTTCGCCGTTCTTTCAACACGCGTCGGCCTCGGCTGGGGCGACTGGATGCGGCGCATCCGCCGCTGAACCCATGCGGCGCGCCTTTTTTCTCTTCTTCCTTTCGTGCGCCGCCGGACTCGCGCACATCGGGAGTCCAGACGTTTTCCATGAAGGCTCCGCGGGCCCCTACCGGATGCTGGTTACCGTCCGGCCTCCGGCCGCTGTGCCCGGCGTGGCGGAGATCGAGATCCGAAGCGCGTCGCCGGGAGTGCGCGAAGTCCGCATTGTCCCGCTGCCGCTTACCGGCGCCGGAGCGAAGTTCACCCCCACGCCCGATGTGGCGCGGCGGTCGCAAGCCGATCCGCAATTTTTCACCGGATCGCTATGGATGATGTCGGCGGGTTCGTGGCAGGTGCGTGTGAAGGCCGAAGGGCCGGAAGGCTCGGGCGAGATGTCGGTGCCCGTCCCCACGCTGCCGCGGACCACTCAGGACATGCAGTTCACGCTCGGCCTGGTGCTATTCGCGCTCATGCTGGTGCTGGGCATGGGCATCGTGAGCATTATCGGCGCGGGAGCGCGGGAAGGGCAGCTCGAGCCCGGCCAATCGCCCTCCGAGCGTCACATTCGCCGGAGCCGCGTGCTTATGGGGGCCACCGCTGGCCTTGTGTTGCTCGCGCTAGTGCTGGGGAATGAATGGTGGAAGCTCGAGGCCGGGGCCTATGCGCGCTTCATCTACAAGCCGCTTCAACTCGCGCCGTCGCTCGAGCCGGACGGCCACCTGGTGCTCCGGCTGAACGACCCCGGCTGGCTGCGTTCGCGCGGAATCGACGACCTGATCCCCGACCACGGCCACCTCATGCACCTGTTCGTGCTCCGCATCCCCGAGATGGATCGCATCTTCCACCTGCATCCGCAGCAGATTGAAGCCGGCGTCTTCGAACATCGTCTTCCGGCCATTCCCGCCGGCCGCTACCAGCTCTTCGCGGACATCGTCCACGCCTCCGGACTCCCAGAGACGCTCACCGCGGAGATCGATCTGCCGGCCATTCCGGGCCAGCCGCTCACCGGCGACGATTCTTCCGGAGAAGGCGCGGGGATCTCCAGGACGGATTTCTCACAGGCCACGAACTCGGCAGTGCTGCCTGACGGAGGGCGCCTGGTATGGGAGCGCGAATCGGAGCCGTTGCGCACGAAGCGGCCGACGTGGTTTCGCTTCCGCGTGGAGGATAGCGACGGCCGGCCCGCGCAGGATCTGGAGCTTTATATGGGCATGCCGGGACACGCCGCTTTCGTTCGCACGGACCGTTCCGTCTTCGCGCACGTGCATCCCTCCGGATCGGTGCCCATGGCGGCGCTGTCGATTGTGGACCCGCACGCCGGGCATAATATGCACACGGCATCGCGCCCCTCGACGATCTCTTTTCCGTATGGCTTCCCGCAACCTGGCGATTACCGGATCTTCGTCCAGGTAAAGCGCGCCGGCCGCGTACAAACCGGCGCTTTCGACGCGCGGGTGACGCCCTAGTTCCGCTCACTCACGATCGCGGTTCTGTGCTAAGGCGATCGCCATCAGCTCTCGGACAGAGCTTTTCCGGGATCGACGTTTGCAGCTCGACACGCGGGTATCCAACATGCTGCAAGGGCGACCGCCATCAGTGTCACTGTCACCGCTGCTATGACGGTGGGATTCAGTGGTCGTACACCATATACCTCCTTCGCGATCACACCTTGGAAAGCCAGCGCCCCACAGCATCCCAGCAACAGGCCGACGAATACCAAGACCAGACCCTCCCGCATAACGAGCTGCATAATTCCTGCCCGCGTCCCGCCCAAGGCCATGCGAATGCCGATTTCGCGCCTGCGCTGGGCCACGAGGTAGGACAGAACGCCGTAGATGCCAATCCCCGCAAGAAACAGCGCTATACCGCCAAAGCCAAACGTAAGGATCAGGGCCGTCCGGCGCGGGGACAAAGACAGCTCGCCGCGGTCCAGCATCGTCTTGCCATCAAACAGGGCCAGCTCCCGGTCAACCGCGGCCACGTGCGTCGCAATCGCGCGCTCGACACTCGCAGCTGCTTTGCCGGTCTTGACCGCGAAGGTATAGCCGCGAGAGGGATCCTGGGCGTAAGGAAAATAGTAGGCGCCCACCGTGTTGCCGCCTCCCGCAAGGTCTTCCAGCCGTACCGAACCGACCACCCCCACAACCGTCACCCACCGTGTTTCAGCGTTGATTCTGAGCGAAGGATTGTTCGGCACGTACATCCGCCGGCCAATCGGATCGCGGTTCGGCCAGAATCTCTCGGCGAGCCTCTCATCGACGATCACCACGGGGAGAGCCGACGCGTCGTCACTCTCGCCGAAGAACCGCCCGTGCCTCAACGGAATACGCATCGCCTCGAAATAGCCCGGGGTGACTGCCGAACGTCTGGGTGAGACGACGGATTCACCAGGTCTCATCTCGTAACCCTCCGCGAGAATCACCGAATCGTTATAGTCGCCTCCCAACGGGATCGCCGTGGTGGCCCCAGCCGCAATCACTCCTGGAATCCCGTGCATCGCCTGTAGCAGGCGATTCATCAGGGAGCGCAAATCGGCATCAGCCGGGTATCTTGTCGCCGGTGCGTTCGTTGACACTGTCCATACCCCGGTCGAAACAAAGCCAGGATCAACGTTCAGAAGATTGCGGAACGTCGCAAGCAGCAAGCCTGTCGCAAATAACAGGGAGAAGGCCATGCCTATCTCGGCCGAGACGAGGCCTCGGCGGACGAGCCGCCAGCGCACGCCGTCCGTTCCACCCCGACTCGCCTCGTGAAGGGCTGGGCTCAGTCCGACTCGCAGGTTTTGGACGAGCGGCAGCAGGCCGACGATCAGGCAAAGCCCAACCGCCAAACCAACGCTGACCAGGATCACGAACCCATCGATGCGAACCTCGCCGGAACGCGGCAGTCTGTCAATCCCCAATGCGGCGCTCGTCCGCAGCAGGGCCGTGCCACCAAAGACGCCGATCAAGCCGCCAAAGGAAGCGACGACCAGATTCTCCATGGTGAGTTGTCGAGTCAGATGGAGACCGCCGGCGCCGAGTGCCAGTCGGGTAGCGATCTCTTTCCGGCGCGCGCTGGACCTGGCTAGCATGAGACTACCGATGTTCAACACGCCGATCAGTAGCACCAAGACGGCGCCGCCCCAGAGAAGATAGATCGTGCTCTCCACATCTTTAACAATCATGTGCTCCAGAGGCTCTACGACTGTATGAAAGCCCGCGTTGATCAGCATGTCCTTGCTTTCTGGAAACTTGTCCAGGTTGGCAGCGTTGAGTGCGTCCACCTGCGCTTGGACTTGCGCGATGTTGCTTCCTCGCCTCAGGAGCCCTATGTGATACCAGTTATTGCTGTGATGGCCCGATTTGACCTGACCGGTGAAAGCTAGCGGAATCCAGAATTGGACATCAGGGCTTACAAAATTGAAGTCCGGCGGGAGAATGCCGACGATGGTGAACGGATGACCGCCAACCCGAAGTTCCCGGCCTACTGCGGATGGCTCCCCCGCGTACATGCGGCGCCACGAACCATCGCTCAGAATGACCTTCTGGTGCTGGCCGATCTCACCCTCTTCCGGCTGGAACAAGCGGCCGTGCGACGGTTTCGCGCTGACCAGCTTGAAGAGCGAGGGCGTCACCGCCATGCTCTGCATCTGTTCCGGAGCGTCACTCACCTCCACCGTTTGGGTCCCAAGCCGGAACAGCGCCTGCTCCTCCAGCGCCGGAACCGCTTCGAGTCGGTCGTAGTAGTCCCCCACGCTGCTCGTATTCAGGTCCTCGACCCCGGCTCCTGGATACCGGTTCGCCATCAGCACCATGCGCTCAGCATTCGGCACTGGCAGCGGGCGAAGCAGCACCGAGTGCACGACAGCGAACGTGACGGTGTTCGCGGCGACGCAAACGCCCAGCGTCAGCGCAACAGCGGCGGAGTAGCTCTTGTCACGAGCCAAGTTCCGCAGGCCATGTCGCAGGTCGCGGGCCAGGCCGTCCAGCGAACTCCACCCCCAATAGGCGTGGCTGTCCTCGGCAAATAACGTCGGACTTCCAAATCTGCGGCGAGCCTCGACAGCGGCCTCGAAGGGCTCGTGGTTTTCCTTGAGACTGTCCGCTTTCAGTTGCTGGTGGAGCGCCATCTCATCCGCGAGTTCCCTAGCCATCTGGTCTCTGCGCAGCCAGCATTTAAACCTGCGCCATTGCTCGCCTAACCAGCCGGTCATTGCCACGAGATCCTCTTATGTTGGCTCAAGCACGCGGGAAATTGCGTATGCTACGCGCCGGTACTGTGCCAGCTCTTTCTCGAGTTGCTTTCGTCCAGCCGGAGTCAAATGGTAGTAGCGAGCCCGCCGGTTGTTCTCGCTCACGCCCCACTCCGCGACCACCCAGCCCTTCACCAACAAGCGTTGCAGGGTTGGGTAAAGCGTTCCTTCGCCGATCGAAAAAACATCGCCCGAACGGCGCTCGACATGTTCGGCGATGCCATAGCCATGTAGTTTTCCGCGAGAGAGCACCTTCAAGATCAGAAGGTCCAGAACGCCTCCCGGCAAGTCATTACGTTCCCGATCTGCTCTTCCCATCGGTTTGTAAGGGGGAGTATAGCACCGAATCGCGCGCGCTCAGCAAGGGAATTTGCAAGGATCCACGCGGTGGTGGGACTATCCGCTACCTCAGGGTGCCGGACTCGTAATTCAGAATCGAACGCCGAATCTGATACTCGTACTTCGCGTTGGCGTTTTCGATCTCAGCGGCGGTCTGATTCAACTGCGCCTGATTCAGCTCGACGATGGAAGCCAGCCCAAGATCGTAACGGGCTTGCGCAAGCCGCCCCGATCTGCCGGCCTGCTCGACCAGCCTCGCCGTCACGTCCAACCGCCTCCATGCCGTCTGCGCGTTCAGCCACGCCACCCTGACGTCGTTGCGGATGCGAATCTCGCTTCCCCGGACCTCTTCGGCCAGCGCCTGTGCGCGTAACGCGGCTTCAGTCTGCCGGGCAGAGAAGAGATGGCCATTGAAGATAGGGAAATTGACGTTGACGCCAACTCCGCCATAGTGGCCCCGAAGATCCCGATTATCCCGAAGCGGAATTGAGCCTGCGACGCCCAGAGCGGTGACAGACGGCAGTTTGAGCTTTCGCTCGGCCTCGGCAAAACTCAGTTCAGCCTGTCGCCGCAGCCTCAGGCTGGCCAGATCCGGTCTGTCCTGAAGCGCCTGCTGCACCAGCGTATCCGGAACCGGCGGGAGCGGCGGGGGCAGATCTTCTTCGGCCAGACGGAACTCGCGCGGAGCATCCAAACCCACGGCAGCCGAGAGTTCGGATAGCGCCGCCTGGATATCGTTTTCGGCCCGAAACAGCACCAGCTCCGCCGCGGACACGTTGACCTCCGCAAAACTGACATCGAGGCTCGACTTCAAATCGCTCTGAAACAGCGCATTGATCTGCTTGAGCGTCAACTGCCGGCTGGCCACTGTGTCCCGCGCAATCTTGAGCACGGTCTGGGACAGCAGCGCGTTGAAATAAGCCTGGCGGACGTTGAGCAGGACCTGTGCACGCGTAAAAGACGCGTTTTCACTCTCGGCGCCGGCGCGGGACCGCGCGCTTTCCGTAAGGCTGCCGGTGCGCCCGAAATCGGTCAGCAGTTGCGTGACATTCACGCCCCCGGCAAATCGGCTGTCCAGACGCGAAGTGGTGATGTTTCCCGCTCCGATGCGGCTCCCCTCGTCCACCTGGACACCGGTCAGGTTGGCCGCGATGGTCGGGAAGTAAGCCGATCGGGCGGCGGCGGTGGATGCATCCGCCGCCCGGGCTCGCAGAACCGAGGCGGTTATGCGCGGATGATTCTGTCGCGCCAGTCTTTCCGCCTCGGCCAGAGTCAGAATCTCTTGCGCGCAAACCGGCGCGGCCAGCCCCGCGGCCAGCAGAAACTTCAATGGCTTCATCTGGATTCCCGAGGTTGCGGCAGGCCCGCGGAAGCCCCGCGATTCCGGTAGCAGACCAGATAGGCCGCGGGAACCACGAAGATCGTCAACAACAGTGAGACACTCATTCCACCGATAATGGCCCGCGCCAGGGGCGCATACGCTTCGCTGCCGGTGCCCAGCTTCATGGCCATCGGAATCAGGCCGATAATCGTCGCCAGCGACGTCATCAGGATCGGCCGGAGCCGGACGCGGCCGGCCGTCGCGACGGCGTCGGGCAGAGCCATCCCGTCCATTCGAAGGCGCCGGGTGAAATCGACGATCAAAATGCTATTGGACACCACGATGCCGACCATCATCACGATCCCCATCAGCGATTGCACATTGAGCGTCGTCTCCGAGAAGAACAGCATGAGCATCACTCCCATCAATCCCGCCGGCACGGCCAGGAGGATAAGCAGGGGATCCACGAACGACTGGAACTGCGCCACCAGGATCAGGTACAGCAGAACCACCGCCAGAAACAGGCCCAGGCCAAAGCTCTTGAATGACGCCCGCATCCCGTCCACCATGCCGCGCAGGTTCACGCGAACGTCCTTGGGCAGTTCGGTGTCCCGGAGCAGCGCTTCGATTCTGGACGCCACTCTCCCGATGTCTTCCGTGGACAAGCTGACATACGCGTCCACGACCTTTCGCAGGCCATAGTGCACGACCTCAGTCGGCGCCTGCGTTCGCTCTATGGACCCGACAGCGTCGAGCGTCGTGGCCAGCGCCCGCCCGGGAGCGCGAAGCGGCAGCCGCGAGAGATCCGCCAAGTCCTTCACCGTGTGCTCGGGATACTGAACCGTGAGGAAGAAGTCGTTGTGACTGCGGGGGTCGGTCCAGAACGTGGGCGCAATCATCTGGCTGGAGGAAACCGCCGTAATCAGATTGCTGACCACTTCTTTCTGGCTCAATCCGAGCTGACTGGCCCGCACCCGGTCGATATTGATGCTGAGCGCGGGATTGTCCAGGTCCTGGGGGATGAGGACGTCGTTGACGCCCGGAAGTTTCTTCACCTCGGCCGCGAGTTTGGCCGCAACTTGATAGATCGTCTCCAGGTTGGCGCCGCTTACCTGAACGTCGATCGGCGCCGGCATGCCAAAGTTGAGCACCGCATCCACGAAGCCGCCCGACTGGAAGTAGGCGGTCATCTCCGGCATCTCCGCCCGGATGCGCCGCCGCACTCGATCCATATATTCGTAACTTCCGATCTTGTGTTTCTCCTTGAGGCTCACCTGCAGGAACGCGGTGTGAGGCGCCGAGTTGCTGGTGTAGATGGCCGAGAAGTCCGGCACCACGCCGATGTTCGAAACCATCATGTCGTAGTCTTCCGGATCGACAGTCTCGCGAACCAGCTTCTCCACCTGGGCGACCTTCCTCTCGGTAGCTTGCAGGCTCGTGCCGGACGGCGCTTTCAGGTTGATGACGAACTGTCCGGCATCCGTCCTCGGGAAAAACGCGACGCCCAGCAAGGGATACATGGCGAGGCTGGCCGCGCACGCTCCCAGCAGCAGGACCAGCACGCTCACGGGCTTGCGCAGCACCAAGGCGAGCAACCGGTCATAGATCTTTAGCAGCTTCAGGAGGCCGTCGTTGAAGCCGAAAAAGAACCGCGCGGCGCCCTGCCTGGGGATGCCGTGTTTCTTCCCATGTCCCTTGATGAACACCGCGCAGAAAAGGGGCACGATGGTCATGGCCACCAGATAGGAGGCCATCAACGCCAGAACCACGGTAATTGCCAGCGCGGAGAACAGGTCTTTGCTCACTCCGTAAAGGAAGGTCACCGGGAAGAACACCACCGCGGTGGTCAGGGTGGACGCGAGCACTGGCAGAGCCACCTCGCGGGTTCCCTCTTCGGCCGCCACGCGCGGGCTTTCGCCCAGATCCATGCGGCGGAAGATGTTCTCCAGCACAACTATGGAGTCGTCGATCAACCGCGAAAACGCCAGCGCCAAGCCGCCCAGGGTCATCGAATTGATGGATCCGCTGCCGGCCGCGAGCGCGATAAACGCCGCCAGCGCAGAGATCGGAATGGATAGAAAAACCGCCACCGTAGCCCGCAGGCTTCCCAGGAAAAGCAGGATCATGAGCGAGGTGAGAAAGATCCCGATCGCTCCTTCGTGCATCAGTGTCTCGATCGCGTTCCTGATGAATCGGGACTGATCGAAGACCACGCGCGCCACCACATTATCCGGAACATCCAGAAGATTGGCGATCTCATTCTTGACGGACTCCACCACCGAAATCGTATTCGTCGCCCCGCCCTGGCGAAGAACTGGCTGATACACCGACGGCTGGCCGTCCACGCGGACGATGTTGTACTGGATCTGCGCGGCGTCCTTGACCGTCCCGATGTCGCCGACGGTGACGTAGGTCTGTCCCATCGTCTTGATCGGCAACTGATGGATGCTGGCGATGTCCCGGTACTGGCTGTTGGTGTAGATGGGGTAGTCGATAGATCCCATCTTGACCGCGCCGGCCGGAAGAATGAGGTTGGCTTCGTTTACGGCGCGCACCACGTCCATGGGGCTCAGGTCGTGCGCCTGCAATCTTTGAGGATCGACGTAGACCATGATCTGGCGGTACAGCCCGCCGAACGGGGGCGGCACCGCCGCGCCGGCCAGTTTCGCGAGCTGGGTGCGAACGCGATAATGTCCCACCTCCCGCAACTGCGCCTCGCTCATGCCCTCGCCCTTCAACGCGACAAGGCAAACGGGAAGACTCGACGCGTCAAACCGTAGAACGATGGGCGGCAGAGTTCCCGGAGGCAGCCGCCTCTGCTCCGCGGCCGCCAGATTTCCCATGATGGAAACCGCCGAGTCCGGGTTGGTGCCGGGCTGGAAGAATATCTTGATGATGCCCACGCCCGGCAGGGAACGCGACTCGATATGCTCGATTCCCGGAGCCAGCGTGAAGAAGCGCTCCTGCCGCTCCACGATGTCCTGCTCAATCTGCTGGGGAGGCATCCCGGGATAGAACGTAGCGATTACCACAACCGTCAGATCCATGGACGGAAACATGTCAACCGGCATCCGCGCCACGGTCGTGATGCCGACCACTCCGACGATCAGCGCACAAACAACAATGAAGTAGGGATTGCGAAGGGAGAACCCTGCCATTACCCGATGCCCACAACCTTCGGCTCGACCTTGTCGCCTGCCTTCAGCTGTCCCTTGTTTCCGACAATCACCATCTCGTCCACTGCCACGCCTTTGACGACCTCTACCCTCGTTGCTCTTTCCATGCCGACTTCCACCGGCCGGTCTTCCACGAGGCCCTGCGCATTCACGACCATCACCAGACGCTTCCCGTCGCGCACAACCAGCGCTTGAACCGGTACGGTGATTGCATTCTGGCGATGCTCCAGCGTGAGTACAGCGTCCGCATACATGCCCGGAATCAGCGCTCCCTTCGGATTCATGACGTCTACCTCCACGTCCATGGTGCGGGTGGAGCTCCGGACGTCGCTCGTGAAGCGGGACACCTTACCGGAGAACGACCGGCCGAGCGAATTGACGCGAATCGTCGCCTGCTTTCCGATCGCGATATCGGGCGCCGCGGATTCGGGAACGGGAATGATCATCCGGAGGCGGTCGATCTGGGCGATCCGCACGACCGGCATGGCCTGCGTCTGGGATGCCGTGCCGGCCTGGATCATAGCGCCGGTGTCGGCATAGCGCTTGGTCACCACTCCCGCGAACGGCGCCACGATCTGAGCGTAGCCGGAAAGCGTTTTGGTCCTTTCCTCGGACGCGCGGGAAAACTCGATCTGCTGTTCCGCGGAGGTCAGGCTCGCTTTGGCCGCGGCCACTTGAGCTTCCGCAGCGCGCTTTCTCGCCAGCGCTTCATCGATTTCGTGTTGCGCGACCAGTCCTTTCTCCGTCTTGTTCACGGAGACCAGCCGCGACCAAGAAAGGTCGATTAGGCTTTGATTTGCCTGCGCACGCTCCAATTCGCCCTTCATGCGCAACAGTTCCGCCTCCGCGCGGCCGCGCGTAGCCTTCGCCTGAGCAAGCTCGTCCGTCATCTCCGGAATGTCCAGAATCGCCAGGAGCTGGCCGGCTGTGACTCGGTCGCCCACATCCACGTAAATCTGCCGCATGTAGCCCGCTACCTTGGCGTGGACGTCCACCACCTGGTAAGGCCGGAACTCCCCTGTGATGACGATCTCCCTGGACAACGGCTCAACAGCAGCCTTGGCCACCGCAACGGCAGCGCGAGGCGAGGCAGCGAGCACCGGCGGACTGCTCGCTGGAGAGGACTCCGAACACGAGGTCCCAACGGCAGCCAGACAGCCCGCGAGGAGGCAACTCACCCAAATCCAATAGACGCGTGCCGATAACATTTTTTCTTCCAGAGGCGGCTCCAAGGCATTGTAACGCAATTGTAACTTTCGCGAGAAATGAATTGTTATCATACCTGCTTATGTCAATTTCTCCCTTCGGCAGTGCCGCGGTCATTGGAACGGGGATGATGGGTCCGGGCATTGCGGTGACGCTCGCGCTGGGCGGCATTCCATCCACGATCCTGAGCCGGACTGAAGAAGGCGCGCAGCGGGGTCTCGATACGGCGCGATCCCAGGTGCGCCTGCTGGCCGATCACTCGCTCGCCACTCCCGAGCAAGCCGCGCGGGCGCTGGCGGCTCTGAGCGCTTCCAACGACTTCGAAAAAGTGATCTCGCAGGCCGATCTGGTGGTCGAGTCCGCGCCCGAGGACATGGAGTTCAAGCAGAAGCTGTTCGCGCACATGGACTCAATTGCGAAGCCCGCTGCAGTGCTGGCCACTAACACCTCCGGCCTCAGCATTACCGCCGTGGCTTCCCTCTGCTCCCGCCCGGAGCGCGTTCTCACGACGCATTTCTGGAATCCGCCGCACCTGATGCCGCTGGTTGAGATCGTGAAAGGCGAGAAGACCTCGGAGGCCGTGGCAGTAGGGGTGCGCCAGTTGCTCGAAGCGTGCGGCAAAGTAGCGGTGGTGGTGAAGAAGGACCGGCCGGGACAACTTGGCAACCGCCTTCAGATGGCATTGTGGCGCGAGGCGGTCAACATTGTGGCCGAAGGCATCGCCACCGCCGAAGACGTGGATCTGGCGGCCAAGGCGGGCTTCGGTCTGCGCCTGCCGGTTTACGGCATCTTCGAGCATGCCGACGCTGTCGGCCTGCCCATGGTGCTGGGCATCATGGAATACGTCTCCAAAGACCTGTACAATCATCCTGGCGCCCCCACTCTGCTGCACGACCTGGCGGCGCGCGGCGAGCACGGAGCCAAGGTTGGGAAGGGCTTTTACGACTGGTCCCGGAAGAGTATCGACGAAGTGAAGGCGCGCCGTGACGAGTTCGTGCTGGAGTTTCTGAAACGTGAAAAGCAGCGTAGCGCGACGTCAGCTTGATCTGGTTGGCCGTCTGCTGCTGGCGGGCGCATCCCTTCCCCTGCTTGCCGAAAATCCGGCGCGCTTTCGCGAGCACACCATCGCCTCCGATCTGAAAGGTGGATACCAGGTGGTGGCCGTCGACATGAATCGGGACGGCAGGACGGACCTGATCGGGCTCGCTTCCGGCATGCCGGAGCTGGTCTGGTTTGAGAACCCCACATGGAAACGCCATGTCATCGCGCGCGGTTTCAACCGCATGATCAATTTGGGCGCGTGGGACACCGATGGCGACGGCATTCCCGAGATCGTCGTGGCGCACGAGTTCGCCAATCAAGCCAGGAACAGCATCGGAATCGTCTCACTGTTGCAGCACCAGGGCGATCCGCTCCAGCCATGGAAAGTCACCGAGATCGATCGGCTCACCACCTCGCACCGCATCCGGTGGGCCGCGATCGAAGGCAAAGGGGCCAGAGTGGCCGTAAACGCGCCTCTTACCGGAGCCAAAGCGGAAGCCCCGGATTACAGGGACAACACGCCACTGGTTTTCTATCGTCCCGGAGAGTGGAAGCGCCAGTCCATCGGCGATGAGAATGAAGGCGTCGTCCACGGCATCTTCGTCGCGGATTGGGACGGCGACGGGCGCGATGACATTCTGACCGCGAGCTTCGTTGGCATCCACGTCTATCGTCTGAATCGGGGCAAGTGGACGCGCACGGAGATTGCGCGAGGCGATCCGGCGGAGTGGCCGAAGTCGGGCGCAAGCGACATAGCCATCGGGCATATCCGCAAGCGGCGCTTCCTGGCTTCCATCGAGCCGTGGCACGGCAACCAGGTGGTCGTCTATGACGACGGCGGCAAGACCCGGCGAGTGATCGACGAATCGCTGGAGGACGGCCACACCATCGTGACCGGAGATTTGAACGGCGACGGCAGCGACGAAATCGTAGCCGGCTTCCGGCGCGGCAAGCGCAGCGTCTACGTCTATTACGCGACTGACGGGAAGGGCGAGCGATGGGAGAAGCGGGTGCTCGACGACGGTGGAATTGCCGCAGCCGCCTGCGCGGCTTCCGATCTCAACGGCGACCGCCGGCTGGATCTCGCCTGCATCGGCTCCTCCACAACCAACCTCAAATGGTATGAGAACCTGGGCCCGGAGCGCTAAAACCGGGCAGCCGAATCGCCCATAAGCACTAACTTAAAGCCTGGTCAGGTTCCTGGCACAAGTCCGGGATGCGACTTTTCATCAATGTGGAGCGCAACCTAAACGCTACGCCGTTTCTGTTAGCCGCCCGGAGAGCGATCAGGCCGGGCACGGACCTGATACTCCTTAACAACAGTGGGTAACGATCTTGAGCAGCCGGCCGTCGGTACGGTCATCCGTTAGAATCGTGACCTTGCTTCGATCCTTACAGGCTCTTCGTACAACCTCTTCGATTCCTCGCTCACAAGTCTTGAAGCGCTTGCACCCATCACAATTCTCCAGGATGAAGCCTTCGAAGTCGCCAAAACAGTCGTAGAGGAGCTGGTAGATTTTGCCCGTGTGTGTCGTGGGAGTCGGAACGGGGACGGGAACCGGCTTGCCGCTCCCCGTAGGCGAGGCCTCAATCATATCCGGATTGCCACCCATAGCCCGCACCCGATCGGCCAGGTCGCCGACATAGCGTTCGAACACTGGATGCCAGCGGTTCGACTGCGGAATCGCCTTCTGGATATGGCGCAGCACCGAGAGGTTCCTTTCAAGGCGCGGCCGGATCTCCGCGGCCGACCGGACATGGATGTCGAACTGGGTCGTGCCGACGACCTTTAGTCGCCGGCCGTCTACCTGGCGGACGACGATCTTGAATTTCTGGCCCTTGGTCACCGTGGGCGGCAACTGGACGCTCAACAGGCCGGCGATATTCTTGGCTAGCGGTCCCGGTAGCGGAACGTAAGCGACATTCGTCACTTTGATGCGAATTTCGCCCGGGCCGGCTTTTTCAAGATTGCCGGGACTGGGTCGCCGCGCCGAGTAGCGCAGCACCTCATCGACATCAACCTGCGGGATGTAGAGCGTTACGTGGCTGTCGCGCGGCAGGTTGCCCCAGCCGATCACCAGCTCGTCCGGATGCAGGCGGGCAGCGGCTCCGGTGGCTGCAGCGGAAATCTGCGGCGGCGGGAAAGGATGGGGCGATGCTTTGATCTCGAATGTGTGGTGGACGAGGTGCGAGGCGAACCCGCCCGGGTTGTCCGACTCGTCAAGCAGTATGTTGCGCTGGGCCAGATTGTCGGATGAGGCCGGCGTCGCGCCATTCTGAATCGGATCGAGCGTGTAGTGGATCTCGGCCACCAGGCACTGGTGCAGACCGCGCATCAGCTCCTGGATGGTGACAAGTTCTCCCTGGTACGGGCCGTTCCCCTGCGGTTCCCGTGGGAAGCGCTCTTCGTCCTGGTTGATGTCGAGCCAGCAACCAAAATAGCCGTGCACCTCCTGGGCGTCGGCACCCTCCAACGTCAGCCGGTTGGTCCCGTCGGTCTGCATTTCCATGTCGTCGACGCGCTCCTCGGCGAAACACGGCACGTTGTTGATCTCGCCGCCGGTGAGGCCCAGCAGCGGCGTTGCGTTCGGGCCGTCACCGTGGCGCCGGTAGCTGCCACTCGATCCGTGGGGGTCCGTATAGTCGAGCGCTGACCAGCCGGTCGTCCAAAGCCGGAAGAAGACCCGGACATCCACCGCGTCGATGTCTTCAGGGGCGACGAAACGCACGCGAGCCACCGCGTAGTTGTAAATCGGATGACCGTCCGCGTCCTCGGAATAGACCGCGAGGTGGTTCGTCTCCTGGTCGGTCGGAAGTTGATCGAACGGGTGCGGCTCGCCGCCCTGCCATTTGTTGTAAGCCTTCAATACCGCCTGAATATATTCGTAGGGAGCATTGGCGCCCGACTTATGCTCGACGTCGGCGGTGAGTGCTTCGTCCGGTTTGGTCTTGAACGCCCGCAGGTCAATCGACAGCCAGTTCGGGTTGCCATCGCTCATCCGTGGATTCTGGTTCTTGCTCAGTGTCAGGTCCGTCTGACAATAGAAGTCCCGCATCTTGGCGGAGAACACGACGTCTTCGAAGTCTTGATTCGCCGGAATCTGGTCGAACGCATCGGTGTTGCTGAAGCTCACTTTGACGGGGAAAGCGATGCGCTGGGCGATGTCCTTGACCTGCGGGTCGCCCTCGTACTGCGGCGATCCGAGGCTTACCGACATGCCTGGAACGGAGGAGTTGTTCTGCCTGCGGACGTCGATGGTCGGGGTGATCACTTCATCCGGCAGGAAGCCGTCGTAGACCACGTAGAGCGCGTCGTTGAAATTGGAGGGTGGCCCGAGCGCGTCGACTTCATAAACCGAGTAGGTCGAGACGTCGGCGGTCACATAACATTTCTGCTTGGAAATGCGAATGAACGGCGCCCACTGGCACGGCCGGCCCTGGTTATCAATGATCCAGATCATGTAATAGCCCGGAGGGGCGACATTCCCGTCCGGCGGTGCCTGGACGCGAAGGGTGTTGTTGTCCACCACGCTGAAACTGACGCTGATGTAGCGTTGATCCGGGTTGAATCCGTGCGTGCAGGACCCGCAGCGAATCAGCGCGACTCGCGCGATGCTGTTTGCCTCCGGCGTGTCGATCCGGAATTCGTGGAGGTAGCCGATGTTCGGCGGGCTCGAGGTGATCGTCGGGCGGCCTCCCTGGTAGGACGGCGCGTAGATCTCAATGCGCAGCTCGCGGTCGCCACCCTCCTCGCTCGGACCGTTCGAGCCCGCGGTCCAGACCTTTCCGTTCGGCATGAGCAGCGCCACCGAGTGGTAATGGCGCACCACCTCCGCCGCCTCGACCTTCTGCCAGGCGCCGCTGCCGCTGTATTGGCCGCTGGCCCAATTGATGCCGGGGTCATAGATCTCCCCATTGACGACGCCGCCCTGCTGTAAATCCGGGTCGCCCGTGGAGCCGCCCGAGAGGAATACCGCCCCGGTCGGCAGGATGACCGGACAGGCGAAGCTGCGCTCTGGCGGCGTGCCCGCCCAATCATCGGTTCTGTCACCAGCTTGCTCCCACTCCGGATTCTGCACTCCAAGGTCGATGCGTTGGGCCGTCACGCCGCCCATCAGCAGCACGCGCGGGCGGAATCCTTCCTGGTGCAGCAGGGGCAGCATTACCGACGTCCAGGCCGCGGAGATGGACTGGTATTTGCCGTCGGAGGGCAAGTCGATGATGGGCGCGTTCAGGAATTGGCCGGCCCAGGGGTCATAGTATCGGTTCTTGCCGCGCACAGGGCTGGCAAAGAACACCCGTCCGTTCGGCAGCACATGGGTGCGCTGATAGTCGTAGGCCCAATCGGCATCGTCGGCGGTCTTCTGGTTAGTCGCGGGCGGGTTCGAACCCAGCAGTATCCAGGTATCGCTGGCCGGCGTGTAGCGCTCCGGTACGTTGTTGCTGTGCCGGTGAGACTGGTGACTCGGATAGTCTTCGCGCAGATCCGGGTGTCCGCCGGCTGCCAGCACTTCGCCGTTTTCGAGCGTCACCAGTGTCGGATACCAGCGCCCGCCGGACTCCGGGTTGCCCGCCGGATCGAGGTTGAGTGGTTCCACCTCCTGCCAGATCCCGGCGATCGGGCTGTAGATCGAGCAGCGCCGTTCGCCGCCCCAAGTCATCCCGCCGTGGATGGCGTGCTCGATCTCGCCGGGCATCTCCTTCGGCGGTGGAGGGATCTCGTTGTCGTTCTGGTCGTAGAGGTGGAGCTGGCCGGCGCCCACCAGCACGCGCCCGTCGGCCAAGAAGGCGTGGCCGCCGCAGAAGATGTTGTAGTTCGGCGACTGCGCCGCCGGGATGTCCTGAATGGAGTCATCATCGTAGGGCGGTTCAACGTCGAACAGGTGCGTGTCATCGACACGATATCCACCGAAATACAGGATCTGGCCACGGGCGGCACCGGGCAGCAACACTGCGTGCACAGCCATGTCCCTTGAGCGTGGGGGAATTACGGGATCCCAAGGCATTGCTTTCCTCCTTCTTGAACGGGTGAGGTTGGTCGTTGGAATACGAACTGAAGACCCTGCAGGGTCGGGTGCCTAATTCCTCTTTAGGTCGACCTGCATAAACCGCCACGGCGCGGTGCCTTGTTTAGCCCCGCCGAGAGGCGTAGCCGTTCATCGCGCCGAAGACTCTTTGAAGGTTCGGGCACTGGCTACCGGCATTACACCACAGTCAACGGTCAATCACCATGGAGCCGGACGCCGCGGCCTTCCGTCCCAATTCCCGTGTCCGTACTCTTCGTGTGTCTGCAGGAGCCGAAGAGCCATTCTTGTTTGCTCTGTGAACGTCCGGTGAACCCTGAAAAATAGCCGCCTGTGTCCGGGGCCCATCATAAAACTCCCTATGCGACATACCAGAACCCCGAAAACCAGCGGAACCCCGGGCAACCCCTGCTTGAACGCTTCAAGCCTAAGTTAACGCCTATCGGCGAATCGCCTGCCCCCCACTGGATCTGCGCCCTGGGACGCACTGACGACCTTCGGTGAGCTAAGCCAGAGCAATTCCTGCTATGATCGCACTCGAAAAGAGGCATTGGGTATGATGCCAATCTTTTGGCGCGCTGGCTTGAAAGCCGGCTGCATCAGAGCTCGGGACCGATTTCGAGGAAAGATGAGCGTGCTGCGCCGACGGGAAACAACTCTTGTTGCCGCTGTCGGACTCGGGTGGTTCATCTTGCCGTTCCCATGCTCCGCGCAGGAAAAGGTCGACTTCAGACGTGATATTCAGCCGATACTCGCGGGCCGCTGCCATAGCTGTCACGGCAGCAAGCTGCACCTCGGCGAGTTGCGGCTCGACCGGAAAACCGATGCCCTGCGCGGCGGTGGATCCGGGGTGCCCGCGATCTCCCCAGGCAAGAGCGCCGATAGCCTGCTAATCCGGTATGTCTCCGGGTTGGACGCGAAAACCGTGATGCCGCCTGCTGGTCCGCGTCTCACGCCTGAGCAGATAGAGCTTCTCCGAAATTGGATCGATCAAGGCGCGGTCTGGCCGGACGATGAAGTGGAGTCGGCACCTCGTCAGGAATCCGCCGGTGAACATTGGGCGTTCCTGCCGAGAGCGCGGGTGGCGACCCCACAGGTGAAAAACAAAGCATGGGTGCGCAACCCGATTGACGCTTTCGTTCTGGCGAAGCTCGAAGCACGCAAATGGAAGCCTGCTCCAGCGGCAGAGCCATACCAGTTGCTCCGTCGATTTCACATGGACCTGACAGGCCTTCCACCGTCGATTGCAGAACAGGACGCCTTGTCCAACCCAACGCCGGAAGCGCTCGATCGCATCGTGAATGATTTGCTGGCGCGCGAAACTTACGGTGAACGCTGGGCACGTCACTGGCTCGATCTGGTCCGCTATGCCGAGACGAATGGATATGAGCGGGACGCTATCAAACCTCACGCATGGCGCTATCGCGATTACGTAATCCGCTCGCTCAATCGGGACAAGCCCTACGATCGCTTCGTCATGGAACAATTGGCGGGCGACGAACTGCCGGACCGGAACGCCGAAACACTCATCGCTACAGGCTTCAACAGGCTGGGCGCCTGGGATGACGAGCCTGCCGATCCGGAGACGGATAGATTCGACCAGATGGACGACGTCGTGAGCACGACCTCGCAGGTTTTTCTCGGCCTGACGCTCGGCTGTGCGCGCTGCCATAACCATAAGTTCGATCCGCTGACCGCCCGCGACTACTACTCAATGATTGCGATCTTCAATGGGCTGGAGCGTCCGCGCAAGGGCAGAACAGAACTAGACTTGCCCGTGGGCACTCCGGAAGAACTCGAACGGGAAGCGCAACGCGACCGGAAGATTGAGCCGCTGACAAAGCAAATCGCCGAGCTTCGGGACAATTTCCGGGGCACGTTTCTCGCCGGTGGGCAAAGCTCCCTGGCGCCGGATGTGCTGGAAGCATTCCGGACGGAACCCGGCAAGAGGAGTGACGAGCAGAAGGCGCTCGCGGCGAAGAACGCCAAGGCACTGGAGCAGGAGCTCGCGCAAGCGATCCCGGCCAATATTAAGGACGAGATCCAGCGTTTGGAAACCCGCATTCGCGAACTGCGGGATGCGACACCGGATCTGCCGCGCGGCTACTTCCTTGACGAAGCGAAGCTTCCGGGAGCGACTCACTTGTTGATTCGCGGCAATGCAAGAGCGCCCGGCCCTGAAGTGGCTCCAGCCGTTCCCGCCATCCTGGCCCGCGATCAGCCTGTCTTTCCTCCACCGGACGGGACCAGCATGCGTCGCCTGACTCTTGCGCGTTGGATTGCGGATTCGGAAAATCCTCTAACCGCGCGAGTCATTGTAAATCGCGTTTGGCAGGCGCATTTCGGAGAGGCTTTGGTTCGAACTCCCAGCGACTTCGGACGCATAGGCGAGAAGCCGACCCATCCCGAACTCCTCGACTGGATTGCCAACTGGTTCGTCGAGAACGGTTGGTCTTTGAAAAAGCTTCACCGGCTCATCATGACGAGCAATACGTATCGAATGAGCAAACGTTCCAACCCGGCGTATCTCGCGGAAGATCCCGAGAACCGCCTGCTGTGGCGAGTGCCGTACACACGTCTCGAGGTGGAAGCGATACGCGATTCCATGCTGGCTGTAAGCGGCAAGCTGAACACGGCTATGTACGGCCCCAGTATGTATCCTTTCGTCCCTCGCCAGGCGCTCGAAGGCAGCAGTGACCCGGACAAGATCTGGAAGCCGTTCGATGAAAAAGAGGCTTCCCGAAGGACGATATACGCCTTTATCAAGCGATCCATGATTGTTCCGATGCTGGAGGTTCTCGATTTTTGCGACACCGCTCGAAGCTCGCCGAAACGGATCAACACGAGCGTCGCGCCTCAGGCCCTCACGCTTTTCAATGGAGATTTCGTGAACCGCCAGGCGCGCCATCTGGCAGTGCGGCTGGCGCGCGACGCCGGACCTGAGCCGGACCGGCAAATCGAGCACGCGTACCGGCTCGCATTTGCACGCCGGCCTACGGCTGTTGAGACCGCCTCCATGCTTCGATTTCTCAATGAGCAGGGCGGAGGGCAAAACGCAATGGAGCAGCTATGCCGCGTCCTTCTGAACATGAACGAATTCGTCTATACGGATTGAGGTCATGATGGACTCCTCTATCTCCGCCCTGTGCACACCCGACCGCAGCCGCCGTCAGTTCTTGTGGAACGCCGGAGCACGCTTCCCGATGCTCGCGCTTGTCGATCTGCTGAGCCGCGATGGATTTTTCACCCGACACGCACAGGCCGCACCCGCAAAGAACACGCCAAACCCGCTCGCGGCCAAGCCGCCGCATTTCCCCGCCAAAGCGAAGCACGTCGTGTTTCTGTTCATGAACGGAGCTCCCAGTCAGGTTGACACGTTCGATCCGAAGCCCGCGCTCACACGCCATCACGGGCAGCCCTACAAAGGCGATCTCACGGTGGGATCGAATATGCGCGCCGTGGGCCACCTGATGCAGTCGCCGTTCGAATTTCGAAAGCATGGCGAGAGCGGCCTGGAGATCAGCAGCCTTTTCCCGCACACGGCGAAGTTCGCCGACGATCTCTGCGTTCTTCGTTCCATGTACACGGATACCGCGGCGCACGCCTCCGGCTGTCTTCAGATGAACACGGGCAGCATCCTCATAGGAAAGCCGTCGCTCGGCTCATGGCTCTCGTACGGGCTAGGTACGGGCAACGAAAACATGCCTGCATTCGTCGTCATGACAGATCCTCGCGGCGGGCCAATTGGCAGCGCGTCGAACTGGACCGCCGGTTATATGCCCGCGGCGTTTCAGGGCACCCTGTTCCGAAGCGGCGGAACGCCGTTGCTCGATCTTGCAACTCCGGAGGGTGTTAGCGATCGAACCCAGCGCCGTGCTCTGGATCTGCTGAGGGAAATGAATGAAGTTCACCTGCATTCGCGCCCGGATGAGAGTGAACTTGCAGCTCGTATCGAATCGTATGAACTCGCCTACCGTATGCAGACATCGGCGGCGGAAGCGGTGGATCTGGATCGCGAATCGGCGCAGACTCGGGCGATGTATGGACTCGACCAGAAGATCACTTCGGATTTCGGCAGAAAGTGTCTGGTCACGCGAAGGCTGCTCGAACGAGGGGTGCGCTTCGTCCAACTCTACTCGGGTGGAGGTCACATCGAAGACACCTGGGACGGTCACAACGATTGCATCTCGAACCACAAGTTGCACGCGGGAGAAACCGATCAGCCGATCGCCGCTCTGATCGCCGACCTCAAGCGCACGGGCCTATGGGACCAAACGCTGCTCGTGTGGGGCGGCGAATTCGGACGGACGCCGACGAGCGAGGGCGTCGGCAAGCCCGGCCGGGACCACGATTGGTACGGCTTTAGCATGTGGCTGGCAGGCGCGGGCGTCAAAGGCGGTCAGGCGATCGGTTCGACAGATGAGCTGGGTTTCAAAGCCGTGGAGGACCCGATCCACGTTTCCGATCTGCATGCGACAATCCTGCACCTGATGGGGCTCGACCATACGAGGCTCACATACTTCTATTCCGGGCTGAAGCAAAGGATTACCGGCGTGCGCGGCAACGTCGTGAAGAAGGTCCTATCGTAAGCGCAACGCAACCCGCTAAGAGCTCGTCGCGGGTTGTGGCGTGGAAGCCTTCAGCCGGAAACCGTGCGCTGCCAGCGACTCCACCAACTGCTGGTGCACCTCGGGCTCGAGCAGATACCAGCGCTGACCCTCCTCCTCCAAGATCACGGCTTTGCCTTTGGCCGCGAAGAGCAGGCACAGTTGCTGCTCGCCGGGCGTGAGCGTCAAGGCGTCCACTCGCGCCATGCCCCGCGGACCCGGACCCACTTTGCGCAAGAAGTCGCGGACGAAGATCTGGCCATCCAGCGCATCCATCGCGGCGCCGCCAGACAGCCACCGCTGCTCCGGACTGCCAAAGAAAAACGGCCCCGACGAGTAGGCCAGCAGAAATATGACCACATCGACGATGGTTGCCAGGACTAGAGCGAAGGCATGCCGGCCGTTCGGCGCCGTAAACAGCTCCTGAAACGCCATCAGCATTTCCTCCTGGCCGCTGGCCGTCCGATCGAGAAAATCGGTATAGTTTGGGATCGCCGGGCGCTCCAGCCGGGCGCCGTGCAGGGACTCCTCGACCTCCGGCCACGGGACCATATCGTACACCTTCCGGAACTGCCCTAGCTGTTTTTCGGTGGGATCGAGGGGCTTGAGTTGCGCGCGGAAGTCGATCAGGCTCTGCTGCGCCGCTCGCATGCGCTCCAGCGACTGGCGGGCCATTTTCGTATAGCGATCGAAGGCTGTATAGCGAACGCCTTCACCCGTCCCCTCTTTGTATGCGCTGTCATAGGTGTGCGCTTCGCGCGCGACCGCCTCGCGGACCTTCGCCAGATATGGATCAGGGTCCCCGGCCCGGGCGATGTGGCCGTGCGTCTTTTCCGCGACGGTGAGCTCGTCCAGCGCCATCACGTGCTTCTGTCCCTCGTTCACTGCCGCCGCGAGAAGTTGCTGCGCCTTGCCCGCCGCTTCGTTCAGCACATCGTATAGTTTGCGCTGCACAAGCGCCGGTCTTTCACGGGCCGAGAACCAGGTGTAGTGGCTCACATAGGTGAACGCGACTGAGACCAGTCCGGTAATCCCGTATACCGCGATGAGCAAAACCCGCCGGGTATTGGTGAACCCGATCAGCCATGCCACGAAGATCATGGACAACTGAATTCCCAGTGAGGCGACTACCGAAAACCACCCGGGAAGAAACAGCGCCATGCCTCGCTGCGTTGTGTAGTAAGAAACGATGGAGAGGAGACAGCTCGCGACGAACAAGCCCTTCACCATGGGACGCGTCACAACCGCCGATTCCCCCGAAGAGGCTGGGGACAGCACCGCCATGAGCTATCAAACGCAGGTGGCAGCCGAAAAGTTCCAGCGGGATGCAAGGTCTTCGGACAGTCGATTACGCAGCGGAAAACACGGCGTAGCCCACGGTGGCCGCAATGAGTATCGAAGAAAACCAAAGAAAGAAGGTTGTCCAGTGGCTGGGCGCGGCGATGGCCGGAAGCTTCTTATGGCGCAGAAAGACGGTGCCAAAGCCGATCACCGGCAGCATCATGGACTGAAAGATTCCGCCGATGACCACCATCTTCACCGGCGACTGGAAGGACAGGTACAGGATCACCGGTATAACCGTCAAAAGCACCACGAAGATGTGCCGGTAGCGAACCCGCGCCGCATAATCATTACGCTCGAACCGGCCCATCAGCCGCATCATGTCCGCGAACAGCCGCGCGTTGGAAGCCGTAGCCGCGAAGATGGTGCCGTAAAGCGTTGCGATGGCGCCCGCGAAGAAGATCGGCAGAGACCACGGGCCGAGGGTCTGCGTGTAGATGTTGGACAGCACCTTTATCATGTCCGAAGCCGCGGGCACCAGACCCATTCCGTTCAGAACGCCGGCCCCCAGCACATAAAAGGCAATCGTCGCGACCGTATAGATCACCATCGAGCAGGCTATATCCAGGTGCATGATCCTGATCCACCCGCGTGCGCGGCGCAGCCACTCGGCGCTGTCGTCCCGCTTGCCGGTGAAGCGGGCATAGCCTTTCTCCAGGCACCAGTAGGGATACATGAACAACTCGGCGGCGCCCACGCCCGTAATGCCGAACACGGCAACGGCCGTCGCGATCCCGTTACCGGGCAGGCGCAGCTTCAGCCCTTCCGCGAGCTGTTCCCACGAGAAGAATTCGGGACGGCTTAGCAGGAGCATCGCGCACAGGAGCGTGAGCATGGTGAAGAGGCCCACCTTTATAGTTGCGAGCCCTTCAATGCGCTCATAGCCTCCTCCCAGGAGGAGCGCCAGCGTAACCCCGGAGAAAAGCAGCACCCAGAGGTTGACGGGCACCGATGGCAGCAGAATGTTCATCACCTGCGCCACGCCTCCGAACATGGCCCCTATCTGGAGCAGCGTCATCAGCACCATGCCGGCCCAGGCCCACACAACCCAATTGACCTTCCACCGCGGGCCGGGGATGGAGTTGAAGCTCTCCAGTCCGGTTTGACCGCTGACGATGGTGTAACGCCCCATTTCGGCCTGAATTACCGGCTTCACGGCGCAACTCAGCAGGATGATCCACAGCGCTAGGTAGCCGACCTGCGCGCCTAGCGTGGTAGTCGCAATCAGCTCGCCCGATCCGACGATGGAAGCGGCCAGGATCATGCCGGGACCGATACGCCGCAAAGCACGCAGAAATGTAGTGGGTGGCTCGGCGACGTCCTCCTTATGAAAATCGTAAGGATTTTTGATTGGGGCTTTGCGGACAGACGTCGAAGTCATTAATTTGGGACTCACGGCCATTGTATACGTTCCTACGCTATGGCCGGTTTTGGAGGCCAACCAGTTATGCAATGTAATCCAGACATCGATCACAATGTGGTTATAACAACTCTCAGGATATTTTCTTGCAAGCTGGCCTAGACACGGTGTATACCTGTTTGTGCGTTCTAAGACGAAATTAAGAACCCACTCCAGAGGAGGAGCAGATGCCCCGTACCCTCATCGTTCCGGGTGTCAGTGTCGAAGCCCGGTTTGATGTACCACCACCCCTGCCGGCACGATCGGGAATCCTTGGCGCGGTCGGCGTTGTCGATCGCATTCCGCCCGAAGGCGTGAAGGCCGTAACCACCACTCAAGAGCTGCTGGACATCTTCGGGCCCGCCACCCGGTTCAGCTTTCCCGAAGCCCTGGCCGGATTGGTCAATGGTGTTTCGGAGCTGGTGGTCTCGCCGGTTCCGGCGGCCGGAGGTGTAGCCGCGTCGGCGCGCCTGCTGGACGACGAGGCCCAGGAAGTGGCGATCTTGCGCGCGAGGGCCGTGGGGCCGTGGGGCAATCACTTGTCCGTGCGAATTACCCGCAATCTGTCGAGCGATCGGCGTACAGTACGCCGAATTACGCTCGAGGTGCTTCATAAAGGGCGCCCCGTCGAGAGGCATGACAATCTCGTACTCCGGCCGGGCGACGATAACGACTTCTTCACCGTCATCAATCGCGATAGCGGCACCATCGTCGCGGTCGACCCCAACTTTGAGGAAGACCTGCCGGTTAACGATCCCGATCTGGTGAGTCTGATCAATCACACGGCCGCGGCGGCGACGGGGCGCTTAACCGTGGGCGGAGGCGACCTGATCCAGCTCACCGCGGCGGCTGCGGGAGAGGCGGGGAACTTCGTCAGTTTTGAGACCCGGGCCGGGCATGCGCTGGCGACGCTGAACGATGCCGGCAACCAACCCTCACTGCGAATTCGGGCCCGCGAAGCCGGAGCGGCCGGAACGGGCATTCGCATCACCATCGCCGACAGTGGAGCCGGCGGAGTGAACGTGACGGTGGAAGCGCCCGGCAACCCCGCCCGCGCGTACAACAATCAGAACGGCATTGCGGCGCTGGTTCAGGCGCTGGCCAGCGACCCGGCGATTCTCGCCGAGCGCGCGGGCAACCTGCTTCCCGCGGTGACCCCTGTCCCGGTGGCGCTTGCGCCTACGGTAACGGTGACGATTCGCGAAGAGGGCGTGCGAACCGTCGACTATGCGGACCACGCGAACGCGACCGCGTTGACGGCGGCGCTGGACAGCGATCCAGGTCTAACGGCCCAGTTGGTAGGCCCTGGAGACTCGCTGCCGGACGAAGTTCCGGCGAACACCGCGTATCTCACCGGCGGCCGGGACGCGGGCTGGGCGCGCCGCTATGCGGGCCGCAACAACCCCGCAGCCGAGATTCTGGAGATTCGCGCGGTCGAAAGCGTGGCCGCGGAGCGGCTGCGCATTCGCTTCCAGAACGGCAGCGAGACCGGAACGGCACGGCTGACGGTGGGGCTTCAGTTCGACACGGGCTTCGAGCAGCAGGAATTGCACGATAACCTGTCGATGGATCCCGACCATCCGCGCTATCTTCAGGCGACGCTCGCGCAGGAGAGCGCCTTCGTGCGGGCCATCGATCTTTATAGGCGCGAGCGCTCGTCACACTGGCCGGCGGCGACGGCTTCGCCTCGGCCGTTGCAGGATGGCGCGGTTCCGCCGGTGAGCGGGTGGCAAACCGCAATTGACCGTCTGAGCGGTGAAGACGCCGTGGATCTCGTTCTGGCGGGTCTCCAGGAATTCGGCGATCCAAACTTGAATGGGGTCGCGGTCCAGCAGGCTCTGGTGGCGCACGCGCGCACGCAGGCCGACAACGCCAAGCCGCGGATTGCGCTGCTCTCGATTCAGCCCGGGCAGAATGAGGATATCGCTGGCATTATCGAGCATGCCGGCCAAGTGGCCGACCGGCGGTCCGTGCTGGTGGCGCCCGCGGGAGCGGACGGAGCGCTGGCGGGCCTGCTCGGTCATCTCGAGTATTTCCAATCGCCGACCTTCAAGACGATCGCCCTGCCCGGTGTGCCTTTGGTTCAGTATACCGAGAGCGAGTTGAACAAGCTGGTGGGTCCGGAAGGCAACGTGTGCGTCATCACTCAGCGGCGCGGACGCGGCACCATCTGCGTCAAGGGGATCGCGACGGACGGTTTTCAGATTTCGGTGGTGCGCGTCGCGGACCGGTGCATTCGCGAGGTAAAAAAGATCTCGGACAAGTTCATCGGCGAGCTGAACAACGAGAACTCCCGCACCGCGCTGAAACAGATGATTGTGGCGGTGTTCACGCAGATGGAACGGGACGGCGCGCTGGTGCCTTCGGTGGACGGATCGAGCCCTGCCTTCGAAGTTGAGGTATACGCTTCGCAGAACGATGTCGCCGCAGGAAACGCACGCATCGATATCGCGGTTCGTCCGGTCCGCGCGATCGATTACATCTACGCCACGATCCGCGTCAAGAACTGATTACTTCCAACTAAGAGGAGACGGGCAGGACACAATGCCAGCAACTATTTTCACCGCGCACAGTTCATCCGTTCTGGTTGACGGGCAACCCGTCGATGGCGTGCAGACAATCGACTTCCGCGTGGCGCGGCAGCAGGGCGATGTATTCGCACTCGGCTCGACCGAGCGCCTGACGATGTACTATGGCGCGACGCGAGTGGACGGGCGCATCACTGTGGCTTCCGCCAACGCGACCCTGGACGGGCTGGTGAACTCAGGGGCTTCGTTCCAGATTATTGGGAACCTGGCGCACACAGACCAGAGCCGGACACTTGCATTCGACGATTGCCGGATGGCGAAAAAGGAGTTCGCGCTGACCTCCGGCGGGCACGCCGAGACAATCTACATGTTTACGGCCACGCGCCTGCGCGAGGAGGATGCGGGCGCAGCTCCAGCCGCCTGAAGTTGGCGCTGGCCGGCCTATGATCAGGGTCTACTCACCTGTAGCGACCATTACGGTGGAGCGCGATGCGCGCCACGAGACGTGGCGTCTGTCGCTGGCCGGCGGACAGGCTTTCGCGCTCCGGCCGTGGAGTTGGAGCGAAAGGCGTCGTTTGCTGGAGTGCGCCGTTCTGGGCGGGGAGTTCGATCGCGAGGTGTTCGTTCACGGCATGCTGGACGCGCTGCTGGCGCCGGCGCCCGAGTTTGCCGATACGACAGAAATCGCTTTCGTGTGCCTCTACCTACTTGGCATTCGCGAAGACACAAGACTTTTGACGGTAGCCGAGACGGAACTGCTGATGGCGAGGACATTCGGCTGGCGGCCGGCGGAGCTCGATGCGCAGCCGGCTGCGGCGGTAGACCGGCTGATCGGCCAGTTACGGTCCGAAACCGCGCCGGGCGATTCGCGGAAGCTGGACGAGGATTGGACACGGATCGCGCTGGTGGAAGGACGGCCTTCGCCTCCGCGCCAGACGGCCGCACGTTTGGAAGCGGTGCTGGAGAACCTGGGGCGGCAGGCACAACGATTCCCGGAAACTGGTTCGCAGCGGAGCGGGTCCGCAGATGCGGAAGCGTTGGGAGAAAGTTGGACGCGGATCGTGTTGGTCGAAGGACCGCCGTCGCCCCCGAAGGAAACGGCGGCGCATTTGGACGCAACGCTGGAGCGGCTGGAAGAACACGCCAAAGGATTTTCGGTGGCATCGGGTTCCGGGGATGTCCCGCGCCGGCCGCCGCACGACAGCTTCACGCCGACCGTTCCGGGCGCGGCTCGCTTACCGCGCCCTCGGTCTTCTTCGTCCGAGCGGAGCGCGCCTAAAGTCAATAGGGAGGCAACCGAGACCGCCCGGGCCGAAAAAACCTTCGACCGGCCGGCCGAGTGGAGGGTTGCCGAGCCTGTGTCCGCGCCTTCTGCCGTGGCATCGGAGGATTTTCTGCCGCCGGTTCGCGTGCGAGTGCGATGGCCCGAAGATGCGCCCGTGGTTGGCAGACAGGAGACATTCCGGCGCGATGCAGACGAGGCCGTCGCCGCCGAGCCAGGGCCGGTTCCGTCGTCTCTCCAGCCCGAAAACCCGTTTCGCCTGAGCGAGCTTGAGGAGCAAATGGCGGACGTGCTCGAGCGGGCCGCGCGCGAAGCGGGAGTCGATCTGCGATGAGCGACGCGGCTCGCGCTATTCCGGTGATTGACGATCTCGCGCTGGACTATGTGACGCACGCGCGCCAGCGCACGGTGCACCGCTCACTGTCTCTGGCGATTCCGGGCCTCGCCGGCGACGTGCAACAGGTAACCGGACGCGCTTCTTACGAGATCGACCTTACCGGCGTGATTGTCGGCGACGATGCGGCGGACAAGCTGAAAGCTTTGCAGGAAAAAGTGGCCGCGGGCACGGAGGCGACGTTCACCGCCGACATCGCGAACGCACTGGAGCTGGACAAGGTACTGGTGGTGTCGGCGGAGTTCCAGGAGCGCGGCGGGCGGCCTCGCTATTACGACTACCGTCTGCTGATCCGTGAATCGCCGGTGCTGCCTCCGCCGGCGGAACTGTCGCCTTTCGGCGGATTGGACGGGTTCGATCTCGGCTTCGATACCGACCTTCTCGGCGACATCGCGGACCTTGCCGGCGACCTTCAGAACGCCATCGAGCAGGTTGCGGGAGCGCTCGACACCTTGCAGGCGCTGGCGGGCCTGGCGGATCTGGGACTCAACAATCCGCTCACGCCGATGGTGGAGGCCGCCGACAGTTTGGGGTCGGCCGGCGAGGGCGGCGGCGATGTCGCCGGCCGGCTGTCCAACCTGCTGGGAGGAGGCGGCTAGTGCTCCAGCCGAAGATCTCGCTCACGGTCGGAAGCAAGCTGTACGATCGGCACGCGCTCGCCTTTCGTCTGCGGCGGACGCAGCTTCCGGCGCTCGACCGCTTGGAGGTGAGCCTGCCGGCCGCCGTTCAATTCGATGCCGGCCCGGGCGAGGATTGCAGCCTGGAAATAGACGGCGGCGATGGAGCCGCGGTTGTGTTTACAGGACGCATCTCCGAGGTGCGGCGCTCGGCGCAATCCCTCGATCTGACGGCGCACAACGGCGGGCTGCGGCTGGCGCGATTTCGGCCGGCGGGCGCCTTCGAGAAGCTGACGATTGGAGAGGTGATCGAGAACCTATGCGGCGAAGCGGGAGTTTCGGTGGGCAACGTGGTGAGCGGCCCAACTCTGGCGCTGCGGGTCACCGACGGCCGGGCGACCGCGGCGGAAGAGATCGCGGCGCTGGCGCTTGATGCGGGAGCAGCCGGGGCGTTTAGCGGCGAAGACGAACTGTACGTAACCGAAGAAGGCGGCCCGGCGGGCGAGATGGCGTTGCGCTACGGGCGGGAGCTGCTCGCTATCGAAACCGGCCAGGTTGTGGACGAGTATCCGCGGATCACGGTGGTTGGTGAAGGCGGCGGAGCGCCAGCTTCGGCGGAAGGACGATGGGTGATTCAAACCTTTCTCTCCGGAGGGCCGGCGCCGGGATTCTCGGATCGAGTGATCGCGAGGCCGGAGATCCGGACCACTGACGATGCGTCCGCCGCTGCCGCCGCGCTCACGCACCGGCGCACCTCGGCATTGACGCCGGTAAAGCTGAAGCTCTGGCTCAATCCGAAGATCGAGCCGGGGATGCGCCTCGAGCTCGCCGACATGCCGGCCAGTTTACCGCTAGGCGAATGCCGCGTGCGCCAGTTGGTTTCCACTTATGTTCCAAACGGCGCCATGACGACGGAAGTATGGGCTTCGGGGAACACGGGCGGGCCGGCGGATCTGCTCGGCGAATTGGCGGGCGCCATCGGAGGCCTGCTATGAGCCGCGTGGTGGAGGCCATCCAGGCAATCGCCCGGCACGAGGCGGACCAGCGTCCGTGGTGCGAACTGGCAGTGGTGACGTCGAACTTCGACGATGGCGACGGACCGGACAGCCATAGCGTGAACGTCACATTGAAAGACAGCGGCGTCAGCGTGCCGCGGATTCCCGTGGCCAGCTTCGCGACGGGCGCGGCGGCCCTGCCCCGGCAAGGCGACGTGGTGGTTGTGGCCATCCCGCGCGGCGATCTGGCGTCGGCGGTGGTAATCGGGCAGGTGTACTCGGACCAGCGGCGCCCGCCCACCTTCACACGCGACGAAGTCGCGCTGGTTTGGCCCGGCGACGCGGACGATCCGGAGGCAGGCGCGGTGGATTTTCGCATCCGGGCTGACGGCTCCAGCCGCAGCCTCACCATCGCGCTGGGCGGCGACAAAGACGCAAAGCTGACGGTGAGCGACGGGACGATTCAACTGCTGGCCGGAGGAGTAGAGATCAAGCTCAACCACTCTTCGAGTTCGGACGGCAAAATCAGCATCGCGGGCGGCGGCAGCAAGATCGAGCTGGCGCAGAACGGCGATATTACGATCCAGGCGGCGGGCACGCTGAAGCTGAAGGGCTCGTCGATCAAGATCGAAGGCGACAGCTCGGTGACGATCAACGGGCAGACAGTGGGAATCAACTGATGGGCCAGCCAATCGCCCGGCAGGGAGATCAGGTGGTGGCGGTGGACACGCATATCGTCCTCGTGCCCACTCCGGGCGGTCCCGTGCCGACTCCATTGCCGCACCCGTTCTCCGGGCAGCTCAACAACGCGTTGTCGACCACAGTGAAGGCGAACGGAAAACCCGTCGCCACTGTGGACAGCATCGCGCAGAACCAGCCCCCGCACCTGCCGACGCCGCCGGGAACGTCTTTTCAGAAGCCGCCCGCGAACCAGGGAACGGTGATGCTCGGCAGCGCCACCGTGAAAATTGGCGGAAAGCCGGCGGCGCGCGCAGGCGATACGGTCAAGACCTGCAACGATCCGGCGGACGCTCCGGTCGGTCAGATCATCGCCGCGGGCACGGTATTGGTGGGAGGCTGAGATGGCGAAACCGGTGGCGCTCGCGCACCTTGGCAATGACCTGCTGGTGACGCCGCTGTTCGAGGCGGACGAGTGGGACACCGTCGATCTGACCACCCGGCCGCGCGGCATGGCTTATCGCGACGAGCCGGTGGATCTGGAAATGGCGCGCGGAGTGGAGAACCTGCAGCAGGCTCTGATCCTTCGGCTTTTGACGCCGCAGGGCAGTTTGCGCGATCTCGGCCACGTCGAATACGGCAGCCGGCTCCATGAATTGATTGGAAGAGAGAACGTGGATGCATCGAGGCTTCTGGCCCGGGCTTACGTGCTGCAGGCGATCGCGCAGGAGCGGCGCGTGGAGAAGGTGCTCGCGCTGGAGATCGCGCCGGTGACGGCGGACGCTCCGGACCGGCTGCGCATCTCCGCCCGCGTACAGCCGGTTGGCGGCGGAGATCCTATAGCTCTGGGCCTGGAGGTCGGCCTGTGAATTTCGGCGACCGTACCTATCCCGATATCGTGCGCGACCTGTTGACTGTGCTCACCGGCGGCACGGTGTCCGAATCGCACGCCATCGGATCGCAGTTGCCCGATATCATCTCGCTCGATCAGAGGCCGGTGCGGCGCGTGAGTCATCTGCAAGGCCGCGTGATGGCCGGAGAGAAGCAGATCGATTATCGCTTTACCGAACGCGATTTCGAGCTGGTGGGAAGCGACGCCAATCCGAACCAGTTCGTGGCCATTCGCTTTCGTCCCCGCGGCAACAAGCCGGCGCTGAACTCGGTGCTAACCGTCAACTACTACCCCGAACGCCTGCGTCCGACACCGCTTACGGACGTGAATATCGGCAGCGTGGCACGCACGCTGATCGAAACCGTCTCGCGCGAGCTGGCGACGCAGTACCAGCAGTTGCAGATTGTCTACGAATCGGCGTTCGTGGAAACGGCCAAGGGCGACTCGCTCGACAAAGTGGCGGCCCTGGTGGATACGCTCCGGCTTCTGGAAGGTCACCCGGTCGGCAAGGTGCGATTCTCTCGCCGTTCCGGATCGCCGGGCAGCGTGTTCATCCCGGTGTCAACTGCCGTCAGTGACGGCGAGGGGAACCGCTATCTGACCAGCACCGAAGCCACGCTGCTGCCAAACCAGGCAACGGTGGAGGTCTGGGTCCACGGGCAATCCCGCACCGGCAAGCCGGTGGAAGCCGGCAAGCTGACGGTCCTCGAGCGGGCGATCTCCGGCATCGATCGCGTTACCAACGACGAAGCCACCTACCGCGCCACCGAGGCGGAGACCGACGACCAATTCCGCAACCGCGCGCGCCGCGCCATTCACGCCACCGGCAAGGGCACGCTGGATGCCCTTCGCTACGGTCTGGAGGGGCTGACCTTCGTCTCGGCCGTGACGCTGTCGGAGTATCCCGATCCGTCCGTTCCCTTGCCCGGAATGCTGCGCGTGGATATCGCTCTATCGGAGGACAACGAACTCAACCGCCGCATCGCCGACTCTCGCGTCGAAGAACTCCGGCCGGCGGGCATATACGTCGAGCGCCACTGGGCGGGAAAGGTCACGCTCGCTTTTAAAGTCGACCTGCTGCTGGCGGGATCGTCCCTGCCTACCTCCGCCGTGGAGGACATCAAATCGGGAATCACCGAGCGGCTATCGAATTTCGCGCGCCATCTCGGTCCTGGAGAAACGCTGCGCACTTCGCGCCTGATCGCGCTGGCGCTCGAAGACGACCGCATCGTGGAAGCGAAGATCGCGGCGACAGCGGACGGCGCGCCGATCTCGGGCGACTCTTACATTTTGCCGACTGGCAAGGCGGCGGCGCTCGACAGCACGGCCCCGGTGACGTTCGGCGGCATCGCTTTCGAGCAGAGCGCCGGGACCCAGACCGTGGTAGTTCACCTGGATGCCGAGATCGAGGCGACGTCGCTTAGCCTTGACAGGTCCGCCCTGGAGACGCAGCTCAAGGCGGCGCTCGATACGTTTGCCGGCGGCTTGCAACCGGGCGCTCCGGTGACGTTCGACAATTTGGCCGGCGCCGTGCGCGACGACGCGAAGTACGCGATGGTCCGCAGCCGCACCGTGTTTGCGTTCGACGAGGAAGGCGGCGGATTCACGGAGCTTCGCGACAACGATCCGGCGTACTCGGCGCCCTTGAACAGCACGGTGCAGGTGCGGGCGCTGCGGATTACGGAGACCGCCTCATGAACCGGCTCGATTCGATGCTCGAGCGGCTGCCGCCGATCTATCGCATTGAAGCAGGCGCGCTGCTGCGGGATTTCCTCGCGTGCCAGGCGAATCACCAAGCCGCCTACGACGAGGACATGCAGCGCGTGCAACGCTCGCATTGGATCGACACGGCGCTCGATGCCGCGGACCTCCGGGCCATTGGAGCCCTGTTCGACATCCCCATGATGCCCTGGGAGCCGGCCGATCTATATCGCACCCGCTTGAAGGCGACCATCGCGGCCCGGCTTCGGGGCGCGGTGACCCGGGACGTGCTCGAGTTCGTCCTGATTCAAATACTGGGCGGAGCTCAGGAGGCCTTGGGAACTCGATATATGCCCGTGTCGGCCCGGGTGCGCTTCCATAGCGGACCCACGGACGACCCGGGCCGGCCGGCATTTGTCGAGTTTCCGCTCGTGGATCGCCGGCCGAGCGAACTGGCGGCGAAGGGCGGCTTGTTGCGCCCGCTCGATCGATTCGAGCTGGTCAACAGGGGTCTGCATCCGGCGCCACTGCGCGCCGTGATTCGCGGCGTCGCGGGCAGGCTCTGCACAACTCCGGTTCTCATCAATCTGACCAACGGCCAAGTGCTGGTTTATGCCGGCGATGTCGCGTGCGGGCATGAGCTGCGGCTGGATGTATCCACAAACGGAAACCTGCTGGCGACCTTGAACGACGTGGACGTCGCCTCGCGCGTCTATACGGGCACGGGTTTCGTGCCGGGCGCGCAGTTCACGCCCGCCATCCCGGATCCCACGCCAGAGCCGGTGATGTTGGAGCGCGGAACGAACACGGTCTGGTTTTTTCCGCTGGCCCTGTTCGATTTCCCGTCGCTCGGAAGCGGCGTGCTCGGAATGCCGGATCTGAAGGTGCGCCACGGGCGCTTCGGCGGCAAGTCCGACGAGGTCTTTAGCGGGACTTACTTCGAGGATTCGCTGTTCGAGCAACAGCCCGCAGCGTCGGCCGACATCTGGTGGCGGGAGGCGCGGCCCGCGAGCTTCCGGTTCGAGATTCCAGCCGGAGTGACGCTGCGGGACGCACGGAGCGGCGATGCGCACCAGGAGCGCCTTCGCCTGTTCGATCTGTTGCAGCAAACGGTAAGCACGATGCGCGCGGCCGGCGTGGATGGCGCCGTGGAGGCGCGGCCGCTGAGAGAATCCCAGGGACAGAAGGATCGGGTCCGCGTCCTTCCCGCCGTCGTCGGGCAGGAAGAAGCACGAATGGAAGACAGGCTCCGCGCCTTATCAGCCTTGTTCGACGCGACGGCTGCCGAAGGTTCACGTTTCGCCTAGGGAGGCAAGGGAAGAACGCCGATGGAACGCGCAGAAAATTTCGAAGGCCGGATGCGGCTGATGCTGCGAGACGCAAATGGAGCGATCGTGCTGGAGCGAAGGGCCGCCAATGTGGTCCTGCGCTCGGGAGCGGAACTGGTAGCCGCGCTTTTCAGCGGCGGAGCAAGCACTCCGGTGAACGGCGTGGGGGTGGGTGTGAATGCGACCCCGGCGAGCGTCCCGTACGAAGCCGCCACTCTGACGGTGACCACGCCCGACGGCACTCCGATATTGCAGGCTTCCGCCGCTCCCATCGATCCGGCCACGATCCAGACGCAGGCGCTGCAAGATCAACTGAGAATCAGAGTCTCGCTGCGGAGCGTCATCGGGCCGAATCGCGCGGTCAGCCCCGACGACAATGTGCGCACGGTCGAGATTGCGGAGGCGGCCCTCGGGGTGCTTGCTCCCGACGGCAACAGTCTCGCGCAGATCTACAATCGGGTGGTCTTCGAGCCCGTGCCGAAGGCGCGCGATCAGGAACTGGCGTTGTACTGGGAGATCGATTTCCCCTACGGGGTGTAGCCGTCATGAAGGACAGGAGGTAAACGGAATGGCCGTCAACGGGAGTTACGTGAAGCTGCAGTTGAACACGCCGGCGTCGATCACGCGGGATTTGAAGGTCGAGATGACCAACCAGGTGACCGGCGAGAAACGGACCGCCACTCCGTACCTGGACGGCACCGTGACCTTGCCGAACGTCGCGGCTGGGCCGTGGCGCGTGCAGGTGAAGCATCCCAACCTGATCTTCGACGCGTTTGACAGGCCCATCAAGGTGCTGCCGGACCGGCCCACCATCACGCCCATCCTCATTCCGCGCACGATCTTTGAAAACGTGCCGATTGAGGACATACCGGACGCGGATCTCGGACCGGTGCAGCAGCATCTCGACGAAGCGGCCCTCGCGGCGGAACAGCAGGCGGTCAAGAAGGCCGGCCAGCCGATCTACGCCGACGATTGGAACGAACTGGCGCAGACCGTCGGTTCGGTATCAAAGGCCGCTAAGGAGATGAGCAGCCTGCTTTCGCCTCGCGGACACAATCACCCCGAGCTGGAGGCAAAGCTGGACGAGGTTCAGCGCAACCTGCAGCGCATGTTCGACTCCTTCGGCGCCAGCCTGGCGCAGTTCCAGCGGCAGATTCAGCAGCTTGCCCTGCGGAGCAAGCTGGACGCCGCCCTGGACCGGATTCCCGCGGTGGATGAGAACACCAGAGTCCGGTTGACCGCTTCCATCCAGGATCTGGAGACATCCTGGTCGGATGCGCCCGGCGTTTACGGCGCAATCAAACGGCGCGCCGGTCAGCAGGTTCTGGAGCAGTTCTCGGAACTGCTGGCTTCCCAGACTCCCGAGGTCCGCGACCAGACCGAGGTGCGCGACCTGCAGGAGTTCACGCAAGCCATGAGTTCGGAGGCGCCGGTGCGCACGTACGAAGAAGAGGTCCAGCAGCAGCAGAGGACCGGCTCAAAATCCACCTCGGGCCTGGTGTTTGACGCTCTGAAGGTCCGGCAGCGAGGGTAAAATCATGGCGCGAGCTGACACGCTGGAACTGCTTGGCTCCCTGATCGACAGGCTGGAGCCCCTCGGCCGAATGTCGCCTGCGCAGCCGATCCGGGCGGACGACTGGAACAGCCTCGTGGACGCGGTTCGCACGGTGGCGCGGGTAGCGGTGGCGCGAGAGCGCACCACGGATCAATTCCTGGACGAGCGCTATGCGCGCGGCGATCACAGACATCTCGGGCAGATCACGCTCGAATGGTTCGACCCGCCGGCGCGCGCTCTGCTCGAAGAGAACATTCAGGGCGCGGTCACACAGCGCGCCGAAGTGCAGCGAACCCGCGGCGAGTTGGCCGAGCTGCGCGGCTCCGTGGAAGAGATGAAGCGGAATCTGAACGACCTTCGCATCGATCTCGACGGCCTGCGGGACAGCGATGCGGCGCGAGGCAACGAGGTCGGCCGGGTCGCGGTGCGCGTGGAATCGTTGCGGGATGTCGAGACGCGCGTTTCGACGCTGGACCAGCGGCTCGGTTCCATCGCGACGAACGTGGAGGCGGCGCTCGAGTTTCGCAATGAGCTGCAGGACGAGACTGGACAGCCGATCGACATTCGGGCATTCGGCGGACGGATCGCCGAACTGGAGGGCTTGCGCGCCAACCTGCAAACCGCCAACGGAGAGCTGGTGCAGATTCGCTCCATCGAAAGCGCGATCGCGCGTTTGGAGGAGAACGCCATCGGGCGTAGCGACATCGAGGATGCCGTCACCGGGCGGCTGCGCGACCCCGCCACCCTCGAGCAGTCCGGGCTGATCGGCGCCGTGCGCGAGCAGGTGGAAGGAGCGCTGTCGGGCCGGCTGACCGGGCTGGACCAGGCGGCCGCCGCTCTGTCCACGGAGATCGCCGGAGTTCGAGGTTCGCTCGCCGCGCAGGATACCAGGCTTGGCCAGCAGGAAGGCCGGCTGGCGAATGCCGAAGGACAGATCGGCGCGCTGGCCGTGCTCCCGGAACGACTGAATCAACAAGGCGCCCGGCTGACCGACGTCGAGGCCCGGACACAAGCGAACCAGGCGGCGCTGGCGGACGTGGCCGCGCTCCGCACGCAGCTCGATCAGGTCCGAACCGACGTGACCGGCCTCCAAGGCTTGAATGCGACGGTTGCGGTTCTGGACGGACGTATGGGCGAAGTGGAAGCTTCAACGGCCGCAATCGACACGTTGGTGACGAGCACGCAGAGCAACGCGTCTCGCCTGGCGGCGATTGAAGCAGGTTTGCCCGCTCTGAACCGCGCCGCTGTGACGGTCGGCGAGCATACCGCCACGCTGGGGCAATTGAATACGCGGCTCCAGGCGAATGAAGCCCAGCTCGACAACCTGGCGCGGGTTCCCGCACAGATCGACTCGATGACCGCGCAGTTGCGAGGGTTCAGCGACTTCCAGATCAGCGCGACGCAGCGGCTGAATGAATTGAGCACGCGCACAGCGGGGCTCGCGGTGTTGACGGAACGGGTGGCGGCGACCGAACGCCTGGCGGCCGAGAATCGAAACAGTCTGGCCCGCGTGAATACCGATATTTCCGGGCTTACCGGGCGAATCGACCGCATCGACCCGAACCTCATCGTGCGCCCGGTCAGACCGATCGGATAGTCCGATGCTGGATTCGTTCGAAACGCGGCTGGCTGACGTGATCGCGGATGAGCTCCCTCCGGCCACAGTCCAACTGGTGGCTCGCCCGCGAAACGATCTGGCGGCCGCGGCGGGTCAGGCCGATGGGGTTGTCCTGGTTGTGCAGACGATGTCGGCGGCGTCCGAGCGCGTAATGGGCGACGATGCCAGAGAGCGGCGCGGCGCGCGCGGGCAGTATCGGCTGCGAACGGTGATCCGGTTGCGAGGCCAGGTTTCCATCGACGCCGTGATCCGGCCCGGCGGCGGCGCCGAGGTCAATGAGCGGCGGCGAATCCTGATGAGCGCGATCGACGCTTTGCTCGTCGCGATGCAGGACGAAGACTTTCGGACCGGCCGCGGGTTTCGCACGGACGAGGATCTCGGCTTCGAACTCGACAGTTTCCGTTTTGCCGGCCTTTCGCAACTGGAGCCGTCGCCTGGCGGCTTCCGCATTCCCACCGAGTTCGAAGGCATCCGAGTGCTGTATGACTTTTCCGGTTTGTTTTGGCCGGTGGAGGCGGAGCCCGAAGGCCTCCACATCGCGGCTCTCCCAACCCGATTGGCCGTACTGCCCGCGCAGGTTCCGGAGCGGATCGGGGCAACCGCCGGCGGGGCCGACGTCAATATTCCGATCGGGCTCGACCTGCGGGCGATGAACGGCGCGTCGCCGCGCGTTCTGGCACGCCTCCGCGGCGCGTCGCCTCCCGGCAGTCTCGTCGGCGATACGGTGAATGTTCCAGCCGGCTGGACGGCGTTTGTGCCGGCCGCCGACGGAGTGCTCACCGTGGTGTACCGGCCGCCGGCGGTGCTGGCCGCGCCCACGCGGGTGCGCGTCACGACCGCGCTCAGCCGCGAAGAAGGCCCATCGGCGCACTTGGCCGACTTCGTCATCGAGGTGGCAAACGCATGAAGACGATCGTCGCGCCCACGTACAGTCTTGCTAAAGCGGCCACAGGAAGCGCCTATACGACGGCGGAGCTGATGCCGCCATTCCAGACCGAATTGAGCGTGCTGACCGAGGGAACGCCGCTCGAGTTCGAATCCGCGGGCGAGACGAAGGACCTGCCGGTTCCGATTCCGCGACTGGCGGGGCTCGACGATATCGAACTCGACCGTGTGGACTTTCGGCTCGCCAGCGAAGCGCGATCGCAGGATGTGTCGGTTGCGGGCTCGCCGGCGAATGGCGAGGTGGTGATCGCGCTCAGCGGTCCGTCGGCCGCGGCCTCCTCCCTTGAAAGCGTCGAGATTGAGAACCTGCGCGTGGAAGCAACCGAGGCCGAATCGTTCGTGCTGGAGCGGAACGCGGGCTTCGGCCTCCTTCGTGTTTGGTACGAGTGGGACGTTGACGAGTCGGAGTCCATTGTTGTGCTGGATGGAGGGGCGGGAACCGCCAAGCACCTGCACCTTCTCGTGCGCGCTGGCTCCGGCGGCGGGTTTGGCCCGCCGGCGGCGGCCGCTCCCCATTTCGCGATGCCGGGCGCGGGCAGCGGACTCTACGGCCCGGCGCTGGGCGGCGCGGCGCTGCAAGTGACGCAAGAAGGCGACGACAAGGTCAACGCGATCTGCCGCTTCCACCCGCCGATTCCAGGAAACCGCTTCGCCATTCTGATCGGACATGCCAACCAGATGGCGGCCAATGCGGGTTTGCCGAATGAAGTCGCCGCGGTCAACTGGTCCGCCGCGAATGTGCGAGGGGTGTTCGACGTCCGCGCGCAGTCGGTCAGCGTGAAAGCGACGGCGGGCGAGGCCGCTCCGGAGCAGCCGGTGGTCGCGGAGTTCCCCAGCGATCCGGGCGGAAAATTCGTGGCGGTGGATTTCGCGGGTGTGGCTCGAAGCCTGCTCAAGCAGGCCTATCCGAACAGCACCGGCGACGACATGGGGCTGAAGCTGCTGTTCACCGCCGGTTCGCCGGCAAACCTCCGCGTGGCACTCGGGTCGGCGGCGGCGCGCTTCCTCGGGCGTCCTCTCGAACACGGCCCCGCGCCTTTGAAGCTGCTGGGCGCGGCCGAGTTCGTCGATCTGGCGGTTTCGGACGCCTATCGGCCGGCGGCCATCAGTTTCACCATCGACGGCACTTATGGACCTTCGCGTTTGACACTGGACAGCGACACGGGGGTTCCGGATTCGCGGCGCGGCCTTCGCGTCGGTGGAACAGCGTGGGTGGCGCGGCGGATCGCGCTCACGGCGGCGGAAGCGAACCTTCCGATCACACGGCTGGCCGTGTACGGGCGCTCCGGTGAGAAATGCGAACTGCTGCTGACGTTGCACCAGGGAGACGCGGTGCGCGTGGGTCCACGGGTCGGGGAGCCGCTATCGCTGGAAATCGCACCAACGCCCGACGCGTCATGGCATCGCAAGGAATTCGCCGCGCCCGGACTGCTGCCCCCTCATTCCGCCGCGCTTTGGCTGGTCGCGCGGACAACACGGGGGACGTTCTGGTGGCACGGACCGCTCGACGTCTCCGGCGATACCCAACGCTCACCCGACGAAGGCGCGACTTTCACCGAGGTATCGGGCCGGCCCAGCGCACATGTATCCGTGCGTGAAGTGGATTCCGCCACGGGCCTGCCGAGTCCGGTCCATCCACTGGCGCTTTCATGGCAGAACGGTTTGCTAAATGCCGACGTGGTCGGCGTGGCCGGCGTGGAAGCCTCCGTGCCGCCCGACTTCCGTCGCTTCTGGATCGCCGAGGGCGCGGAGCATGCTACGTTCCTGCAGAACATCCCGGGCTTGGGCGGACGGTTGCGGCTCTCGTTCTCGTGCCAGCGCGACGTCGATCTCAACGTCTCCGATGCGGTGCTGACCTACGACCCCTGGAACCCCTGAATCCTATAGACCACCGCGATGCCCGGCTTACTCGATTCTCTCAACGATCTCTTCGGCGGTTCCGGCCTGAGCGCCCAGATCTCGGTTCAGGTGGACGGCCTGGACACCGTCACCTCAGCCGTGCAAGCGTTGATCGCGGGGCCATCGGCGTTAGCAGATCTGGAAGCCTCCGCCGGTTCGCTACCCTCGCCGCCCGGCCTGGGAGGGATCGGCAACCTGGCCGCCAGCCTGGGCTCTCTTCAATTGCCCACGGACCTCTCCTCGGTGCTTGCGCCGATCTTGACGCCGCTGACAGGATTGAACCTCCAGGTGACGGCGAGCGCAAGCGCCACAGTGGCCGCTGTCGGTCTGATTCGTGAGATCGTCGCCTTCGCCACCGGGCGGCCGATTGGCGGTCCTAGCGGGATGCCGGCCGAGGCTCCGGCGTTTTCGCTGCAGGACCTGCCGAGTCCGGAAGAGATGCACGCGCTCTTCGGTCCGGCGAACGAGTTCATCGATCGGTTGGGACCGCGTATCGACGCCGCCCGCATTCTCGAACTGCTGCAACAGGCCGCGCGCGCGTTTCGCAAACCCAACTTCATGGCGCCGCCCATCCCGTTCCTTGACGACCTGATGGAAGCGTTGGCGACGGTTGCCGCATGGCAGACCATGACCGGCGAGGAACTCACGGCGCACCTGGCCCGCACCTTGTCGCGGGTGGCCCAACTGATGGCAACGCCCCGCCAGCTGGTTGCACAGCCGATCCTCGACGCGGCGGCGGTGGTCGCCGGCGGCCCGGCCAGTGTCGCGGCGCTGCAAAGGGATCTGCCGCCTGTCGTCGCCAGCCTGCGCCGGAAGATCACCGGCGGCGGATCGCAGCCCAACACGAGCGAAGTGGTTGCGGTGGAAAACGCCGCGGCGCTGTTCAAGCGGCTGGCCGACGCCGTCGATCCAACTGCGTCGCCGCTGGCACGGTGGGATCTGGCCGACGAGCGGCTGACGCGACAGCTCCTGGTCGTGATCCGCGCGCTCGAGCCCGGTTATAGTTTGGGCGCCGCGGGGCCGACGATGCGAGCCGTGATCGAAGAAATTCCGGCCGTGCCTTCGGCCGTATTCGACGGTGTGGTCGCCGAGATCGACGACTTCAATCTGTCCGCTCTCATCGACCCGATTCAAGCGGTCACCGAAGCCGTCCAGACGGCAGTCGATGAGGTCAACGCGGCCAAGGAATCCGTTCGCGCGGCCCTGGTTTCGGCGCTCGCTCCGGTGGCGGACGCGCTGGACGCTGCCCTCGCCGCCGCGGGCTTCCAGGAGATCGCGGCCGCGCTCGAAGCCTTGCCCGCTCAGATCCAGCAGTTCGTGGATTCGCAGATCGCGCCGAATCTCGAGAGCGTGCGAAACGCCGTCGGCGATGCCGTGGACACCGTGTCGAACGCCGCGGATCAGTTCAATCCGGAGGCGCTGATCGACCCCATCCGGCAAGTGGTGGAAGACGCCGCCGCACTCTTGCAGACCGAAGAGATCCGCAGCCTCTTCGCCGACCTGCAGCGCGTTCTCGACAGCGCGCTATCGGCCCTTGAAAACCTGGACCTGAGCATCGCGGCGGATGCCAGCGTGGATCTAATCGGCGGCATTGAAGAAAAGATCGCGGCCATCGATCCCGCATCCATTCCGGACGCATCCAAGCCGCTACTGAGTCAGGCCGTGCAAGTGGTGACCAACATCGACTTCACTGCCGAGGTCGGCGGTCCGCTGCTGACCAGGATCGAGGAAGCCGCGCAGCGCGGACCGGCGACCGTTCTCGATGCGCTCGAAGCCAGCATGGACAGTTTCCGAGCGAGCGTCGAGAACTTCAAGCCGTCGGTGGCTATCGGAGCGCAACTGGACAAGCCATTCCGGCAGTTGACCGATACGCTGCGCCAGTTCCAACCCTCTGATCTGCTCAACCGATTGCAGGAGGCGCTGGATCAACTCGCCGGGCGGTTGCAGGTGCTCGACGTCGGCGCGGTCGTCGATCCCCTTATCGGGCTGCACGCAGGCATCACCGCGCAAATCGAAGCGGCTCGTCCGTCCAATCTGTTGCAACCGGTGAACGACGCAATCGCCGCGGCGATCGAGAAGGTGTTTCAGGCGTCCGGCCTCGACACAATTTTTGCCGGGATCAACGAGATCATGGACGTCATCCGGACGTGGACCGGCCTCCTCGCCGACGCCCGGGACCTGCTGAATCGCGTGGCGGCGCTGCTCGATCAGCCGGGCGACGCCGCCGCAAGCGTGCAGCAATTGACCGACGATGTTCTGGCCAAGCTCGATTCGGTGGATATGAGCGGGCTGCAGGCGGCCTTCTCCGCGACGGCGGCAGCGGCGGCTTCCATCGAACGGGATGCGCTGGCGCGCGACGTAGCGAATGCGTTTCAGGCGGCCGGACGGGCGGGGCCGGGTCTGCTGGCGTCGTCCGATCTGTCGGCGCTGATTCAGATGGGACGCGCGTTTCCTCTCGACGAACTGCGCGCCAACCGGCCGACCCCCGCCCGCCAGCGGCTGATCGCCGCGGTGGTCCTGTGGCAGGCTTGCGCGGATCGCATCGAAGCGGCACGGCCCCGCTGGGTGCATATCGGACCGGAACTCGAAGGCGCGGCCGGCGACGTGCAGGAGCGGCTGCTCGATTACTACCGCGTGACGCGCATCCAGGCCGATAGCCTGTTCGCGGAGTTTCTCAATCCGCCGCGGACCACCGCCGAGCTTAAAGAAGCGGTGCGGCGCGCTCTGTCCGACGCTCTCACCGAGCCGCTGACGGTCGTCATTCTCGGCTTCCAGGCGCTCAGCCCGTATGTCCGTATGGCGGCCGACGGCATCGCGCGGGTATTGGGCGCTCTGCATGCCAAGATCGATTCGCTGGTGGGCGCGGGCGGTGTGGGCGGAACCGTGGATGCGCTCAATGAGGCCGCGGATCTGCTTCGCGGCATCGATCTCCAGCCGATCACGCAGCCTCTCGACGAGCTGTTCGCGCGCATCGAGGCCGCGGCCGAAGCCGTGAATCCCGAGCCGCTCCGGGCCGCGCTCATCGCCGCGCGCGACGCCATCACCAACCTCTTGAGTGTGACATCGCTGATTAACCAGGAGGACATCGATGCGCTGGATCAAGCCTACGCGCAGGCGCTGGCGAAAATCGAAGGACTTTCGCCGAGCGTGCTGATCGGCCAGACGCTCGATCCGGTGTTCGAGGATTTGATGGCGGACTTTCTCGTGGTACTCGATCTGCCGCTCCAGCTTCGAGTGCGGATCGAAGCGGCGGGGCGCGACCTGCGCGAGGAGGCCACTCGCGAACTGGCGCGCGTGGAGGCGGCGTTCGACAGTATGTTGCAAGCCATTCCGCTCGATGGCGGCGCTTCAGCCAGCGTTTCGGTGAGCGGGTCCGTGTCGGTGGGCTGAGGAGAAGGAGAACACGACTGTGTCGCTGGGTTACGTTCTGTTGCATCCGAGCCGGGTTGAACAAGCGCTGCTGATCACCGGCGACCGCCGCTTCATGAACGAGATGACCGACGTCGTGTTCGGCGCCATGGGCGCTTCCTCCCACTTCGGCCAGGGCTTTGAGGACTACGCCGCGTCGCGCGTCCGCTTCGTCGAAGGCCTGGTGGATCAACTGCGCTCGTTCATCGAGCCTTCCGGTCCGTTGGGATTTTTGAGGGTCCTGGCGGAAGACCGCACGGAACTGCCGGACTTCGGCGCGCTGCTCGATCGGCTGGCGAACTCGCTATCGAGCCCGTCCGCGTTCAAGGAACAGCTTCGCAGCATCTTGCATGGCGTCGTCAACCTGCTTCCCGACAACGCCAGCGCCTCCATCTCCGTCTCTCTGCGCGAACAGTTCAACGCCTTTACCGAGATCCTGGAGACGCCGCTTCGCAACGGGCAGAATGACCACGCGGCGCATCGCGGCTTCCGCGCTGCCGTTACTCTCCGGCAGGTGTTCGGGCCTCTGTTCGAGCAAGTCCTCACCGCCGGGCTGACGGTTGACATTAAGGCCTTCCTGCTGCGCTTTATCGACGATCTGCTGATCCGCATACAGCTCCCGGAACTCGAGCGCATCGCCGGACTCGTGGCGGACCTCCGGCTGAAGTTCGGGGGCATGATTCGCGCCTTCGGAAATCTGAACGCAAGTTTCTCGGTGTCGGTTTCGGTGGGCGGCGGGCCGTCCGGGATGGCGAACGGCACACTCACCGCGGAGCAGCAGGAATGGCAGGCGGCGCCCGATCCTCCGGGGCACTGGCTCTGGGTCCTGGACCTGATTACCGGCATCTTCGCCACGTTTTCCTCCATCTGGGAGATGGTGCGGGCCGGCAATTGGAAAGGCCGCGAAGGCGATGGCGTATTGAACATCATCGGCATCCTCTGGCATGTCACGCATACATTGATGCGCGCCGCTTTTCGCGACCAGATCAACCTGCAGACGTTTCCGCCTCAGGATGCCAGCCTGGACAAGCGTTTCGTCAACTGGATCTTCACCGATCAGGGCAACCTCGCAGTCAATACGGCGTTCCGCTTTTTCGGGTCCATTCACGACATGGTCGCGCCCTCGAACTGGGCCCAAAGCTTCGTGCCCTCCATGTTGAAGTACTACTCCAACATGGTGAACTATCGCGCGCCTTACTGGTCGCTGCGAAGCTACCGCTACTTCCATCGCCGGAAGCAGGAAGGCAACGACTCTACTGTCAATATCAGCAATGCGTTCTGGGGCATCTGGGGCCCTTGGTGGTTCTTCTCGTCGCTCTTTGGCTTGGTACCGGCCTGGGAGCACTTCACTCTCGAGGAAGGTCTTGGCGAAGCGAGAACGGTTTCGAGCCTGATCATTGGCCTCGCTATCGGGGCGATCTGCGGCTATGTGATTCCAAGCCTGGTTATGGGCAAGGCTGCGTTTGGGCTCGAACTGGAACCGGACTGGCCCGCGCTGATCCTGATCGGGGTTCTGTTCATTCTGGGAACCATCGGGGTGGGCATCATCCTCAGCGGCGTGGAAAGCGACGACGTTGGCGGAGCTACCATCGCGTTCATCGTCGTGTCCATCTTCCTGGGAATCGCCCTGATCGTACTGGCGAGCCTGGCGCTCTCCAGAACGAGAGGCGCGGCGAACTCGGTCTTTCTGCACATCGTCGTGATCGTAGCCGGCCTTCTTCTGGCTGGAATCCTGCCCTACTTCCTGTGGTGGTTTTACATCGACGACGGACGAGACAAGGAGGGGGTCTTCGACGGCATGGACCCCGATACGTCTCCGTACAAGCTCCCGTATCCGAGCGAAAAGAACCTGGTGTGCAGCCAGGGAGTACATGGATTGTTCAGCCACTATCCGGAGCCTCCGACAGAGAGCGACAATCACTACTCCTACGACTTCAACGATAAGGAAGGCAATCCCGCGTTGGCCGCGCGCGGGGGCATCGTGGTGGAGTATCGGGACGACGTGCTCACCGGTGAACCCAGGCCGCCCTCCGCAACCTCCGGTTTTACCGGCAACTCGATTGACGTGCAGCACATCGACTGGGTGTCCGGCCATGATCCGGGCGTGGATCTGGAACGAGTTCTGACGCGGGGCGAGTATATCCATTCACCGCTGAACTCAGCCCACGTTGATACCGGCCATCGCATCGTGCAGGGTTATCACATCTGCGATATCGACAGCACAGGAAGAAGCGCGGTGAATCACCTCCACTTCAATGTCGCCGAAGATCAGACGACGGTGGACCGGACCTACCCGGCCATCTTCCGCGACGACAACGTGCGCCGGTTCCGCTCGTATCCGATTCTGGTTTCCTGGCCGATCTGGCCCGGCGGTTGGCACATCGAGGGCAAGCCGGTATCCAATGCGTTCTATATATCGGAGAACACCCAGGCCGACGCCGTTCCGAACCCGATTCGCGTTCGCACATCCGACGCCGGTACACCGCCGCACGCGCACTTCGTGGAGCTCGACCGCCGGGCTTTCGATTTGAGAGTGGTTCCCGACTCGGTCACCGTGTTCACGGTTGGCACTGTGCGTCCGGTCGCGGCAGCGCCAGGCACCCCAGCGGGCCCCGATCATTTTCATCAGGTGACGCTGACCCGCGCCGACCTGCAGAAGATGTTCGCGATGCGATCGCCGGACACGTTCGCCGTCACCGAAGCGGGAGGCCACACGCACGGCTTCGGGTCGATCGCGCGCCGGCGAGGCACGGCGCCCTCTCCGGCGATCAGCATCGTGGATCCACCCGCGGCCCAGTGGCTCGCGGCAAGACCGTTCCCCTACAAGCTGCTTGGGGATCAACTGGTGATGCGCATCAATGAGCGCGCCACCGAGTTCGTGCTGTGCGGTGCGCACCGCCCCGCGCTGCTCGGCGATATCGCGCTGGACCGCGGCCTGCTTCCCGGGGCGGTGATGCGGATTGATTCCAACGACTATGCTTTGCCGGCCGCCCTCACTGCCACAGCTGCTCGGGCGAGCGCACGCGACTTGAGCTCGCTGTGGGCGGCGGGATCCGCGCCCTCTCCGGGAGTACGCGTGATAGCGCGGTGCGTTCCCGCCATCGTGATCGAAACGCGCAGGCGGGGCAGCAGCGCGAGCCTGAACGTGACGTTCGGAACAGCCGCTCAGTCCGCCAGCGGGACCGGCGTCTTCGGCGATCTGTCTCAGGTTCCAGTCGCCAATCTGGCGACCCATATCACGAGCATCCTGCAAACGGGCTGGGCGAATGTTCCCGCCGGCCTGAACGTCGGAATTTTGTTGGGTCAGGTCACCGTCGATATCGGCGGCGCCGCCGTGGATTTTACTCCCAGCAGCAGCCGAATCTCTCAGGTGCTCACGGGTCTTTACAGCATTTTCGAAGTTCTTCAAGCCACGGGCGCAATGCCGCTGAGCACCGGCAGGGTCGCCATCGGCGGCGGTACGCCGTGGCACGCGCCGATCGTGGCCACGCCGGCGGAAATTCGAATCGATAGCACGAATGCGGCGTTCACGGGCGATAACCTCACCGCCTCGCCGCTCTTCATATCCGCTCTCGGAGCGGACCAACCCGTGGTTCTTAGCGCTTCGGACAACTCCGCGGCCGCTATCGCGCGGCAGATCAATTTGCAGGCGGAGGGCGTACGCGCCTGGGCCGAGGGCAGCGCGGTGGTCGTGCAGACGGTCGCCGGCGGCAGCGACGCGCGCCTCGCCGCCACGAAGACCACCTCCTTCGGATCGGCCACCGGAGCCTCCGCACCGCTTCCCGCCGGCGTCACGGCTTTATCGGACACCACCGCGGTGCTCCCGGACACGCTCAAAGGCGTGCTCGACGATGCCATCTCTCGGGACACGCCGCCGTACAATCCCGCCGTAGTGAACCCTCAAGCTTCGGTCGACGGCGGCCGCCTAGTGATTGAAGTTGCCGCCGGCCAGTCGATTGGGGACCCGGCGGCTTTCTTCACGGGCACACCCCTGTTCACACTATCGCCGGCCTCGGGCGAGCGCCTGCAAACCGATCCGCTGCCCGCCACCCTCGCGTTTACCGGACCCGCATGGATTGACCTGACGGTCGCCGGGCAACCCACCCGCATCCCCATCGACGGAGAGGCCGCGCGTATCGACCTGAATGTCCTCGAGCGCATGCCGGCGAACGGCGAGACACTCCAGTTTTCAGTAAACGGCGGCGCTACCGAGACGGTGACGTTCAGCGGAGCGGAAACCAGTCTGCGCGAGGTCGCGGCGGCGATCGGCATTGCTTCGGACGATCTTGTGGTGCGGATCGCCTACAGGCTCTCGATCGAGAATGAGCGGTATGAAGATCCGGCGCACGCTCTCGAGTTGGGAGAGTCGACCGGACTCACTGCCGCTGGCTTCCTGCGCCGCGCTTCGGCAACGCTCCAATCGGACGCGATCGGCTTCACGGGAGATCTCTTGAACGTGACCTCCGGCGCCTACAAGCGGCGCGAAGACGGTGGACCAATGGAGACCATCACCGTTACGGAGTTGCCTTCCGGCTCCGGCATAGTCTGGCGCTTGGAAGCCGCGGCGCCGCTCAGGATTCAGGCGACCCACGTCGACGTGGCCCAATCGCCGGATCCGCTAGGTCTTCCGACCGCCGCCGCCACAAGCATTGATACCGTCCTGCTAGCTACGGAGACCGATCTGGGCTCGCAATGCCGCGAGTATCTTTTCGAGATATTGGCCGAGAACGACGATGTTCTTGCCCGTTCACGAATGCAGATCGCGGCGAGTCCGGCGATCCTTCGCACCATCAGCGCCCCATTCCTGCTGCCGGCGGGTGTGACGCCGACCCTTCTGAACGTCACCGTGATTGCGCCCGGTGCGCCGGAACGGACCTATCCCATCGAGCTGGCCGGCCTGCGGAATCTGGAAGACTTGGCGCAGCGCATCACTGACGCCACTCCGGACTTGCGGGCGTGGACGGTAAGGGTCGGCGGCATTCAACTTCACGTGGAAACGGCGGGCGCGGGCAAGGCATGGGGACTGCGCATCGACAATCTGCCGCTTCTGCTCGCTCTCGGCTTCAGCCGGACCGGGATGGATCTGAGCGCTGGGACGTTGAGCGTTTCCGGCAGCGGTACGGTGGCCAACGGCCGTGCCGTGACGCACACGGAGATTCGGGATGCTTTCGGCCGAGTGGTGGCCTCGCTCACCGGCGTCGCCGCGCGCTTAGTTCGTGTAGCGGTGGATGGCGCTGGTATCGCTCTGAGTTCTACCGGAGGACCGGTTACTATTGAGACCGAGCCGTCTTCCCTGCGGGCGGCGCTGAACGTGACCGAGGCCGCGGCCCAGACGACACTGGCGCCCGGAGGCCCTCTGAACGTGGACCATGGCTCGATCATCGTCAAGGTGGGCGCCACTACCAGGGCGGTCGCCCACATTTGGGGGGCGCATGCGTTCGTCAGGGGCAATCTGAATGTAGCCGCGTTGGCCCCGGCCGATTTGACGGCCATGCTGACCCTGCTCTCCACCGCGTCGATCCTTATTGAGGTGGACGGCTTGCCGCACGCCCCGCCGCCCGTTCCGGCCTCAACGGCAACCATCGAGGAAGCGATTCAGTTTCTCGCCGGCCACGTTCCTCGAGCATGGATCGGCATTGTCGGCGGCGTGGTGGTGTTCGAGAGCCGCCGGGCGGGAACGGATAGCGAGATCGTGGTTGATTTTTCGAACTTCGCTTCCGGCGGCACGTATCCGGCCGGAACCGTCCTTGGCTTCGAGGTTGGTCAGTTGAACGATGCATTTGCCATCGGAGATGAAGGCGCCGGGAGCGTCGAACGCACGGACAACATTCCAGTGCTTGGCTCGAGCTCCTCGTTGTTCGACCTGCTGCGGCAGGCGGCGATCCAAACCGCCGCGCCGCAGGCGATTTACGACGTCGAGCTCGAGCCGGGAACGCCAGCCATCGTTCGCTTGCGAGCGCACTTGAACAGTGCGCGTCTGAGGTACGTCCAAGCCCCCATCGGACCCAACTCGATCGCGTTCGTCCGGCCGGCGGGAGCGGTGGACCAAAGCGTGTTGGAGGCCCAGGTGCCGGCCGGCATCGACCTGGGCGAGCCGGGGGTATTTCAGCTCACCGCCGACGTGGGCATCCGGGATCGTGTAGTGACAGCGCTGATCGCGGCGCGGCCCGCTCGGCTTCCCGCGCTGGTGTTGCCAACCGCCATGAGCGTTCTCAACCTCAGGGGATTCAGACTGACGGTGGGCGCCGATGTGTTCGCGGTGGTCTTCTCGGCTAACGCGGCTACCACTCCGGCGGAGATCGCCTCGCAGGTTGAGAGGCAGTGCGCGTGGGCCGTGCGTGCGCGGATCGATGGCACGAACCTCATCGTCGAAACACGCGCTATCGGATCGGGAAAGGAGTTGACGCTGGACGTCCCCACAGGCTCGACTCCGAACGCGATTACCGGCAATTCGGCAACTGGCTTCACCGCGCCGTCCGCGCTCCCCATCGACGCCGCCGGCGACGGCCCCGTGTCGGCATTGGACGCGGTCGCACCGGACGAACTTCAGGGCATTCTGTTGAGGGCCCATATTTCAGACGCCGCCGGGGACGACTCGGCCGTCTTCGCGAGAGCTGCAATCAATTCGAGCGGCTATGACGCGGTCGACACCAGTGCCACGCCGACCTTCCTGTCGATTGCCTCCAACCGCATCGGCTGCACGTCTCGCGTGAATCCGGTCGTGAATCTGTCCGAGGCACTCGCTTTAGGCCCGGTACTGCCACATGGTCCGGCGTGCCGGGCGAGCATCGCTCTGCCCGCTTTCCTTGACGAGAAAACGTTGAACGGCAATCTGCACATCGAGTTCAACGATAATGCCGGCGCCGCCGATCTGCCTCCCGCGGTAGTCATCGCGGTAAATTTCCCCAACGGCGGCTACAACGCTCGCGAGGTTGCGCGGCGGATCCATGAAGCGTTGTTTGATCTCGACATAGGGCAGGCGGCCGCATATCCGGACGGAACGGTCGTCATCGAGACCAGCGTCCCGGGATTGGCTGGAACGGTCCGCATACCAGCTCCGGGTACGGCCACTGCTGGGAACGACAGAACCGTCCTCGAGAGTTTGCTCGGCTCGACGGAGCCCGTGATCGTGCGCGGATGGCCGGGGATCGGCTTCGGAACCGTACGAGACGGCCTTCGCAGCGTGAGGAGCGACGCCCGTTCGGATGCGGAATGGGTCTTTACGGTCGGAGGAACTACCCGAAGCACGACACCCATTCCAGTTACTTCCGGACAGACTCTCAGCGACATCCAGAGCACGGTGGACAGCGCCCTGGCATCGGTTCCCGATGGCCGCATTGGAATATGCGCCTTGGGGCCGGACGGAACGCTCTATGTCGAGGCCGGTCCGACGCCCCTCGTACTGTCGATCAACGGCACACCCTGGCCTGTCCGCGTTCCCCAGCGGCCGGGTGAGACGCCGGAATTGCAGGAAGAACCCGCCCTGGGCTGGCGCCAGACGTTTCAAGCTCGCACCGTCCGGTATGCCCGCGACCGCTTCGGAAGCCGGAACGAAGACGAGTTTGACGATGCGCAGTGGGTGCGCCTGCCCGCCGATGCCAATGGCATCACCGCTGCATCGCTCTTCTTCCCCCGCGGCATCTATTGGACCGCCGCGCGGGCGCACGCGGCGGCTACGACCGGTTATGACGCCAGCGGCGAGATGATCGTTTCCGCGGGAGTGGACCCGAACGACGATACGCAGGTGTTCGTGCACCGGGCGCGCTACTGGATAGACCTGGGCACAGGGGTTCTGCTTCGCGTGGTCCGTCATAGCAGCGGCGAGTTCCGGCTGGAAATCGTGTTGTGAGCGGCTCGTTCGAGCTGCCGGCTATCGTCCTTTCAGGCGACATCCGCGACGTGTCCGACTGGCTGCAATCCGCGAGTGACTGGTACGCGGAGATCAGCCGCGGGCAGTGCCGCCTGTCATGGCAGTTGATGGGTCCGTTGACTTTGCCGAAGCCAACCGCGTGGTATGCGGCGGGCGGCGGCATGGGTCCGCTGCCGCGCAATTCGCAAGCCTTGGTGGCGGACGCGATCGAAGCATTGGGCCCGTCGTTCCGCGCAAGCCGGCTTCTGGTCGTCGGGGAAAAAATTTGGCTTCCCCATGCATGGCATCTGCCCGGTACGCATCCTTGCCGTTACGCAGTCCTTTCCGGACACGCGAATCTGGGCACCGTTGTTCACGAGCTCGGGCACCTTCTGTTCGAATGGCCGGATTTCCAGTGGCCCTGGCGGTGGGGCCGCGAGTGCCTCATGGCCCTCGGCGCAACCGGGGAACTCGGAGCGGATCCATCGCCGCCGTCGGCGCCGCTGCTGCTCCGGCAGGGCTGGCGGGAAACGGCGCCGATGACGCGGGCGCTGAAAGTTCAGGACCTGGCAGGCGGAGACATCGCGACCATGGATTGGGACCATTGGCAGGTGCTTGCCGAATGGCGAAGAGACAGAGGCGCATCGAGACTGATGATGTACGCGAGGCCTGCGGACTCTCCTCACTCGACGCCGCATCATCCTAAGGCGCGGGTGCTCCTGAGCGAAGACGAAGCGCAACACTCCGTTCTGGGATTGCTCGCACCCCATCTGCGCAGGCTCGGCGGCGGAGGAGATTGATTTTTCTGGGTGCCCTTTACCCTGCGATATACTTTGCGTCTTATGATCACCCGCAGAGAGACGTTGGGGATGATGGCGGGCGGGCTTGCGCCGGCGGTGCTCCGCGGCGGGGCCCGGCGGAGACCGGGCGATAAGCCTAACCTCCTGTTCGTCTGGACCGATGAGCAGCGCGCCGACACGCTGGCCGCCTACGGCAATCACCGCTACCGCATGCCCGTGCTGAACGAACTGGCCTCGCGCAGCATCGTTTTCGGCAGATGCTACGACGCGCAGCCGGTTTGTACTCCGGCCCGGTCCTCCGTCATGACCGGGCAGTGGCCCCACACCACCGGCTGCGTGACGAATAACATCCCGCTGCCTCGCCAAACCCAGGCGATGCCCGAGCTTCTGAACGACTCCGCATACAGGACCGCCTATATAGGGAAATGGCATCTCGGCGACGAGGTCTTCGCGCAGCACGGCTTTCAGGATTGGATCAGCATCGAGGACATCTATACCAGCTATTTCTCGCCTGGACGGGACGCTTCCACTCGCAGCAGCTATCACCAATTCCTCGCCCAACTCGGCTACAAGCCGGATGCGAAAGACGGCAAGTTCTCGCGCGGCTTTGCCGTGCGCCGCCGTCTGGACCACTGCAAACCGGCGTTTATGGCAGGCGAAGCATCCCGGCTCATCATGGAGCGCCGGAACGAGCCGTGGATGCTCAACATCAATTTTCTCGAACCGCACATGCCGTTCTATGGCCCGCTGAACGACCTCCACGACGAGGCCGAAGCGCCCGTTCCGGCCAACTACCCGGGAGATGCCGTGGAGCGCGAGCCGGAGCGGTATCGCCGTACTCGCGGCAATCAACTGGAAAACGGCTTCGAGGGACAAAACCTGAAGACGCGCGCCGGCTGGCAGAGGCTCAATCGCAACTACGCGGGGCTATGCACGCAGGTGGATCTGGCGGTTGGACAGATTCTGAACGCGCTTGAAGCCTCCGGGCAGGCGGACAACACGATCGTCGTGTTTACCAGCGATCACGGCGAACAGATGGGGAGCCATAGCCTGTACGGCAAGGGCGTCCTCTACGAAGAGTCCGTAAACGTCCCGCTGCTGCTGCACGTGCCCTTCCGGCAGAGCCGAAAGATTTGGGTCGAGCCGCCCGTCAGCCAGATCGACCTTGTTCCGACCTTGCTGGAGTTGATGGGGAAGAAGCCGCCCGAGTCGCTGCCCGGTGAAAGCCTGCTGAGCTACGTGAACGGAACCGCGCGCCAAGAGGACCATGTGTTTATCGAGTGGCATACGCCGCCAAACGGTCCCAACGCGCGCGCCGTAGTTTCACCAGACGGCTGGAAACTGGGTCTATACGACAAGGACAACTGCCTGCTGTTCCACCGCGACGACGACCCGCTCGAAATGCGAAACCTCTACTACCGGGACGGGTCGGCGCCGGTAATTCGCCGCCTACGCCAGAAGATTGAAGCCTGGCAGAAGCGCGTCGGGGACAAGCAGGCGCTGCCGGCCTGAGTTAAAACAGATACTTCGCCGAGACCTGAAGAATTCGGCCCGCTCCGGCCGTCAAAATCCGGCCGAACGCGGGAGACGTCAGCGTGCCGTTCGGGTCGCCGAAGTTGGGCCGGTTCGGCAGATTGAACGCATCGAACCGAAGCTGCAGCCGGTGCGCCTCGTGAAGATGAAAGTTTTTCGTGAACGAGGTATCGATTCCAACCGAGCCCGGGCCGTAGAGAACACTGCGGCCCATATTCCCGAACGTTCCCAGCGCGTTTGGCTGGAACGCGGAGGTTTCGAAGTAACGGGTAATGCGCTCCGCTCGCGAGCGGCCATCCGGCAACCGCCAGTCTCCCACCACGTTCGGGCGGTCGTTCTGCACTCCGGAAAGCGAGTTGTCCCGGCCGCTGGCGAGTGAAAATGGAGCGCCGCCCGACACGATGATGATGGCGCCGAGCTCCCAACCGCCCGCCAGCCGTGAGTACCACTGCCTTCCCCGCAGAAGAGGCAGTTCGTACAGGAACGACGTAGCCCAACGGTGCCGCATATCCACATTGGATGAGCCCCGCTCTCCCCGTCGGTTCAGGGGATCCTGATAGGTCTGCTGGGAGAGTTGCGCCATCGCCGCCGTTCCCAAGCCCTCGTCGATCGCCTTGGCCCACGTATACGAACTGCTTAGCGTGAAGCCGCGGCTGAACCGCTTCTGCAACTGCACCTGCAAAGAGTTGTAGTTGGCGTTCGCGTCGGTGTAGAGCTGGCCCACGCTTACGTAGGCCGGCGCATAGATACGGCGTTGATTCGTATTGGCCGTCGAAGCGTTGGGGGTAAGCTGAGCGATGTTGAGCTCCCGCAGCATGGGCAGCTTCCGGCCGATGTTGCCCACATAGGAAATCTCCGCCATGTAGTTTCCGCCAAGCTGCTGCTGCACACCCAGGTTGTAGTTCATCGAGTAGGGAATCCGGACGTCCGGACTGTATGACTTCGGAATACTGACCGGCGTTACGAATCGCGCGTTCGCGGGATCCACCGTGTAAGGAAACGGGTTGGCCACGCCAAGATAAGGCGAGCTCAACTGAACCACGTCGCGATTTACCACCAGCCCGAATGGCTGCGGCGCTAGAACGCCTCCGGCCATCTCCGCCGTGAGCGGCTCGTAAAAGACGCCGAAGCTCGTGCGGACAGCCGTACGGCCATTGCCGAAGACGTCCCAAGCGATGCCGAAGCGCGGCGAAAAATTGTTCCGGTCATCCCGATAGGGGTAGGCGCCGTCGCCCGGGAACACCAAGCCCGCGGGCGCGTTCGGGAATCGCGACGACTGCGCTCCGGGCACCAGGCTCGTCAGCTTGCCGTAACGCTCCTTCCAAGCGGGAAACACCTCAAAGCGGAGCCCCAGGCTCAGGGTCACACGCTGATTCACCTTCCAGGCGTCCTGCGCGTAGAATCCCATCACCGTGTAGCGCTGATCCGTATCGAGCGGCGAGGCCTGCTGCATGGAACGAGCCCGGCCGAGGATGAAGTCGGCCAGCGAGTCTCTCGATTGCGTGCCGTCGAAAAGGAACTGCCCGCCGGTGTTGTTGTTGTCGCGATAGAGGAAACGGTTGCGCTGCACGTCGGCTCCGAACTTCCACTGGTGCCTGCTTTGAGACCAGCTCAGGCTCTCGGAAAAGTCCAGATTGTCCGATAGCCTCTGGCGGTCGCGGCCGGGAGAGAGCAGGAACCGTCCGGTAATGTCCAGACGCGGAAGAGTCGCCACGCCTCCGGCGTGCGTGAAATCCGTGCCGCCTAGCTCGACAAGAGTGAGATTGACCGTGTTGTTCTCCAGGTAGTTGAACCGCGTATAGGTGACGCGCAGGGAGTTCAGCAGCGTGGCCGTGAAAGTGTGCGTGTCTTCGACGGTGGCCGTCTGCATCCGCAGCGAATTCACGAAGGGGCTGTAGCCGGGGAAGGTCGTCCCCTGGGGAAACTGGTCGGCGCCCGCGTTATTGTCGATGAAGTAGCGGACGTTGAACCGGTTTTTGTCGCTCAGTATCTGATCGAAGCGCCCCAGGTATTGATTGCCGTCGGTCGGGCGGCTCACCTGAAAAACCACCGATCCGTTCGGGCGATTCGCCGGCTGGCTGTACTGCTGTAAGACGCGCGCCGCCACGGGGTCGAACCGGCTCTGAGGGATCTGGCCGTTGGGGAATGGCTGCTGCGTGAGCGGATCGCGGATGCCGCCGGCAACGCGCGAAAAGTCGCCGCGAAGCTCGGCTTCCGCTGGCGGAATGCCGGACGAGGAGATCTGGTCTTCCCGGATGCGCAGGCCCTGATAGGAGAAGAACCAGAAGCTGCGATTGCGGCCGTTATAAAGTTTCGGAATCAGCGCTGGGCCGCCTCCGGCGAGGCCGAACTGGTGAAACCGCAGCTTCGAGACGTCCGAAGCGAAGAAGCTCCGCGCGTCCATCGCGTCGTTGCGCAAGAACTCCCAGGCGCTGCCGTGGAACTCGTTCGTGCCGGAGCGCGTTACGGCGCTGATCACGGCCGCGCCGCGACCGTATTCGGCGGGCGTGCCTACGGTGGCCACCTTGAACTCCTGCAGGGCGTCCGGCGGCGGCAGGCCCAGCCCCTGGCCCCGGTGAAAGTAACCCACCGAGCCGCCGTCCAGCAGATAGTTCACGCCCGTCTGGCGGCCGCCGTTCAAACGCATCGTCTGCTGTCCGAAACTCGGCCGTATGGTCGTGCCGACTGAGTTGACGCCTGGAATCAGGCGGACCAGGTCCAGAGCGTTGCGGCCGTTTAGCGGCAGGTCGCGTACGCGGCGGTCGTCCACCAGCATGCCGTGAATAGCGCTGCGCGTGTCGACCTGCGGCGTCTCGGCCGTCACGGTGACCGTCTGCGTCGCCTCGCCCACCTCCAGCGAGAAGTCGACGCGCAGATTCTGCAGCGCGCTAAGCGCCACCTCGTGACGCTCGGCAGTGCGGAAGCCCGCCATGCTCGTCGACACGGTATAAACGCCTACCGGCAGAAGCGGCACAACGAACTCGCCGGAGCTGTTCGTGACCGCTGCCTTGCGTTCGCCGGTGTTCTGGTTCACCACCTGAATCTCGGCGTTCGGAACTACTGCCCCGGTCGCATCGCGAACCACGCCGGCGATGTCGCCGGTAGGGCTTTGACTCAATGCGAGCGAAGCGGCGAGCAGATATATGCGGAAAGCAATCGCGCCTTTGTGCCACATCGGCACGGAGTATAACAAACCTCAATGCGCCGCGCGGTAGAGCGCCAGCAGATCTTCCCGCGTACACGGCCGCGGGTTGAGCTGGTGGCATCCGTCCTGAATGGCTTTGTCCGCCAGTGCCGGCAGCGCCGCTTCCGTCACGCCGTAATCGCGCAGCCGCGGCGCGATGCAGGCCGCACGATTCAACTCGCGCACGCGTTCGGCCACATCGCCGCCGCCAAATTCCCGCGACAGGCGCATAAGCCTCTCCGCGACAGGCTCACGGTTGAACTCGATCACAAACGGCAGCAGCACCGCGTTCGCCGTTCCATGGTGCATCCCGAAGTCCGACGAGAGCGGATGCGCAAGGGAGTGCGTGGCCCCCAGGCCCTTTTGAAAGGCGATCGCGCCCATTATGGAAGACAGGAGCATGTTGGAGCGGGCCTCCAGATCGCCCGGCCGCTCCATCACGCGTGGCAAATTCTCCCAGGCAAGCCGCGCCCCTTCGAGCGCGATGGCGTCGCAAATCGGATGGAACCCGCGCGAAATATACGCCTCCACGTTGTGAGTGAATGCGTCCATGCCCGTGCCCGCGGTGATGTGCGGCGGCAGCGCGAGCGTCAACTCGGGATCGGCGATCGCGAGGCTGGGAATCAGGTGCGGGCTGAAGATCACCGTCTTGCGGCCGGTCTTCCGGATGGTGATTACCGTGGACCGCGACACCTCGCTGCCGGTTCCCGCCGTGGTTGTGATCGCGAGAAACGGAGGAAGGTTGGAAGAGATGCGATTCGCTCCATCGAGCAGGTCGTCGTATTCGGTCAGCGGCGCCTCATGCGTCGCCTTCAGGCGAATTGCCTTGGCGGCATCGAGCGGCGACCCGCCTCCCAGACCGATAATCCCGTCGCATCCATGCTCGCGGTAAGCCTTCACGCCGTCGAGCACGTTTTGCTCCGTCGGGTTGGGCTCCACCGAGGTGAACGCCGGCGCGTTCGGAACCAGCGCGGCAACCTTCTCGAATACCGGCGTTCGCGCCAAGCCCGCATCCGTGACCAGCAGCGGCCGGCGGACGCCCCGCGGCGCAAGTTCCTCCGGCAGGCGGTTCACAGACCCGGCGCCGAATAGGATAGTGGTGGGAAAGTAAAAAACCGACAGAGCCACGAAGAGCAAGTATAGCCAAGGCCCGAAAGCATTGGAGACGGCAGCGGCGCCGAAGTCGCCGCGCGACATTTGAACGAAGCTGTGACTCATGCCGCACATGGCGCATGCGCCGCCCGCCAGTTTCGCCGGACACTGGGGCAGGCGCGCCAGCAGGCCGCCCTGGAGCGACTCCTCCGTCAGCACGAACGAAAGGCCGATCGCCAGAGCCGCCACGCACGCGAAGACCAGGAAGAGCGCAGATGCCACACGCCCCGCGCTGACCTTCATAAGATTCCGGCGCCCAGGATGAGGCGGATCAGGCCGAACATCGTCGCAATCGAGCAGCACACGATGCCCGCCACGGACGGTCCGCGATGGCCTGGGGGCGAAGAAGCGAAGGCGATCACCCCAATCACGAGGCCCACGCCGGCGAACGGGATAAGCAGCCAGTTCAACGCGCCCAGGCAGGGCATAAACGCCACCACCATGCCCAATAGCGCGAGAATTCCCCAGACGAGGCCGACCAGTTGCACGTTTACACCATAAAGGGGAGCGGTTTGCCGTCGTTCGCCAGTTTGATCGGCCGTCCGATGTTGCTCACATACTCCTTCGTATAGTCGATGCCAAACTTGTGGTACAGCGTCGCGACGAAATCGGAGACCTCCACCGGACTGTCCTTCACGAACATCCCGTCCGCGTCGGAGGCGCCCCACACGCGCCCGCCCTGAATGCCGGCGCCGGCCACGGTAAGCGAGAAGCAGTTGGGCCAGTGATCGCGGCCCCCGTTCACGTTGATCTCGGGGGTGCGTCCGAACTCGCCGGTTACCAGCACCAGAGTCGTATCGAGCAGGCCGCGCTCCGCGAGGTCTTCGAGAAGCGTCGAATAGGCTTTATCCAGCTCCGGCAAAAAGTCGTTGGCCAGGTTGGGGAAGATGTTGCCGTGATGGTCCCAGGCATTGCCTCCGCGTCCCAGGGTGATGAACCGGACGCCGGCCTCCACCAGCCGGCGAGCCAGCAGACAACCCTGCCCAGTCGTCGTGCGTCCGTACCGGTCGCGCAGCTTTTCGGGCTCCTGCGAGACGTCGAAAGCCTTCTTCGCGCGCGGCGAGCGCATCAACTCGAATGCGCTTTTGTAGTACGAATCCAGCGACTCGAACGTGTCTCCCGTGTCCCATTTCCGGATCTTCGAATCGACCAGTGAAAGCAGGGAATAGCGCCCCTCCATACGCGACCAGTCCACGCCCATCGGCAGGTTCAGATCGCGCACGGCGTACTTTTCCACATTCACCTCGCCGGCGTTGAACGGGTTGTACTGCGGCCCCAGGAATCCACCGCGCGAATACGGACCTTCACCGGCGGGAATGGCGACATAAGCGGGCAGCTCGTTGCGCGGCCCCAGTTCCTTGGTGACCACGCTGCCGATGGAAGGGTGCTGGATGGTGGGCAAAAACTCGTGCCCGGTCATCATCAGTGTCCGTGCGGCGCCGTGGGCCGAAACTTTATGGGTCATGGACCGGATCAGGAGGAATTTGCCGGCCTGCTTCGCGGTCAGCGGCAGATGCTCGCAGATTTGCAAGCCATCCACTTTCGTCGGGATCGGCTTGAACACAGTCCGGTGCTTCGGGTTCGCTTCGAGCTTCATATCGAAGGTATCGAGCTGGCTCATTCCCCCGGCGAGAAAAATGTGGATGACCGAGATCTCCTTCTTTGGCTTCTCCGGGTTCTGCGCGCGCAGGCGCAGCACCTCGCCCCAGGGCAGCACGCCAAAGGCGGCGATCGAGCCCGCCCTCAAGAAACCACGACGATCGAACTTGTGCATATGCCCGCCTCTAATGGTTGTACAGAAACTCGCGCGAGTTCAGGATGGCCCACATCACGTCCTGGTACACGCCGCGCCGCTTCGCTGCCTCCGGATTGTCTCCCAGCGACGCCGCGATCCGCGCCCGCTCCGCGTCCTCCGGATATCGTGTCAGCGTGGTGAGGAAGATCCGGTCGATGATCGTCTCGTCCGGCGATTCCTTTAGCCATGCTTCGATGGTGGAATTCTTCGCCACAATCTTTTTCTGGATTGTGTCGCCGCTGATCAGGTGCAGCGTCTGCACGATGTCGGGCTGATGGTCGCGCTCGCAGATGATGTCGCGGCTCAGACGCCCGAACGCCGATAACATATAGTGCGGCGCGCCCGAGTACACCTGCATGGCGCGGGTCTCCGGCGGATATCCCCGGTACTTTTCCGCCACCCCCGTCACCTGAGAGATCGTATCCAGCATCTGCTCGGCCATCAGCCGGCGCATGATGTAGCGCGAATAATTGATCTCGTCGCCGCGGTTGGATTCGTTCGGCTCCGCGGTCAACTGGTAGGCGCGCGAATTCAGAATGGCGCGGATGAGGTGGCGAAGGTCGTAGCCGTTCTGCGCGAGGTCGTTCGCCATCGCGTCCAAAAGAGCGGGGTGTGTGGGTGGATTGGTCACGCGGAAATCGTCCACCTCCTCCACCAGGCCCCGGCCCATGTAGTGCTTCCACATCCGGTTTACGATCGCGCGCGCGAAGAAGGGGTTTTTCGGGTCGGTCATCCACCGTGCCAGGTCGAAGCGAATGTCCTTCTCCGGCGCGTCCTGCTCCTCCGGACCGTCCAGGTACTTGGGCGTCACCGGCTTCTTCGTCCGGGGATGCTCCACGGTTCCCTCTTCTTTGTAGTAATGCGTATTCTCGTCGTTCTCGTACGCCTCTTTAATGGCCACTCGCGCGAAGAACGCCGCAAAGCCGTAAAAGTCGTCCTGGGTCCACTTCTCCCAGGGGTGGTTGTGGCACTTCGCGCACTCGATGCGCAGCCCCAGGAATACCTGGCTGATGTTGGTGGCGTGATCCGGCGCGTTGCTATCGAAGCTGATGTTGTAGAAGCTGGCGGGCGCGCGGCCGAACATATGCGCGCCCTGGCTGAGCAGCAGCTCGGTCGTGATCTTGTCCCACGGTTTGTTCTCGAAGAACGACCGCTTCATGTATTCGTAGACGATGCGCCCGCCCTTCGCGCCCGCCTCGCGCGTTCCCGCGCGGAAAAGCTCGGCGAACTTCAGCGCCCACATTTCCGCGAACTCGGGCCGCTCCAGCAGCCGGTCGATGACGTGAGCGCGCTTCGACGGGTCTTTCGATTCCAGGAACTCCCTCGCCTCGGTCTCCGTGGGCAGCAGCCCGATGGTGTCGAGATACACGCGGCGCAGGAACTGGCTGTCCGTGGATAGTCCGGATGGGACGATGTTCATCCGATGCAGCTTCGAGAAGACGAACTCGTCGATGTAGTTATTTCGCGGAACGCGGGGATAGTCTTTTGAGGCTCTCCGCTCGATGACGGCGATCCGGCTGGCCACCGCTTTTCCCAGCGTGCGCACCATGATGGCCGTCTCGCCCGGCTGCAGCGCCTTCACCGTCCCATCGGGCGATATCTGCACGACGTCGGCGTTGTTGGAGCTGTACTGCACCAGGTGCGTCACGTCGCGCACCGTGCCGTCCGTATAGCGCGCTGTGGCGACCAACTGCTGGGTTGCGCCTACGCCCACCAGCAAACGCTCTTCCGGATACACATCGAGCGATGCGATCCTCGGCGAGCCTTCGCTGTCGTACGTCGCCCCGTCGCGAATCCAGTTCAGAATCGTCCTGTATTCGAGCGACCCCACGGCGAACCGGAAGCCGCCTCCGTGCGGCTGCTGGAACACGGCCTTTTCCAGAATCAGGCTCTTCTCAGGGTCTCGCAGGTCGATGCGCTTCTTGATGGCTTCGTAATCCACTTCCGGCTCATAGCCGAACAGCGAGAGCTTGAATCCGCGCTGGCCGCGAATCGATCCGTGGCAGTTGGACCCGGCGCAGCCTCCCATGGTGAAGATGGGCACGACATCCTTGACGAAGCTCAGCCGGGGCGCTTCGCCCGCGGCCGATACGGTCACCGGAACCGCCTGCTGCTGTCCCTTGCAGTTCACGGTCACCGATGTTTTTCCGTCGGCCACCGCCGTCAGCACGCTTCCGGCAGCGCTCACAACCTTCGGATTTGCGCTCGCCAGCGAACAGCCTGCCGTGAGATCCTCGTCATCGAGCGAGGCGGCCAGCACCTGCGTCGCGCCCCGGCCGAATAGTTCCACCTTTGGCGGGTAGACGGAGACTTTCGCGGCCCACAGAGGAGCCGACAGCGTCAGGATGAGAAGTTCAGTTTTCATCGGCTGCCGAAGAGGCTCCCTTTGCGGACGTTTCCACCACGATGGGAGGCGACTGGCCCAGGATTTTGCCGCCCGACTTCCCCACCAAAACCAGCGAGACGCGTCCTTCGCGCGCAAGGCTCACTGTCAACTGGGCTTGCGTAGCGCCGGCGGGAACATCAGCCGGATCGAGAGACAGGCCTTCCGCCGCCTCCGCGGCCTCGATGCGCAACGGCGCCTGGCCCGAATCGAGCCGCGTCACCACGACGTCCAGTTTGCCCGGCGCTTTGGGCGGCAGGTTGAGACGCGCCGGGACGGCCAGCACCAGTTGCGGCGCTTCGGCGACGGTCACGCGCATGTCCGCCGTTTCCGCCAACCCTCGCACGCTCTGATTCGTGCGCCACCAGTATCGCGTGTGGGCCTCGCGCTCTATCGTCCTGCCTTCCATCGCACCGCGGCCGCGAATGCGAATGGTTTGGAAGGACGCCTCCGCGTTCGCGGCGACCGCAAACAACAGCTCTACATTGGTCCCATCCATCAGATGCTCTTCCCCGCACGTGTTCTTAAACGGCGTGGGTTCCGGCTGTGCGACGGCCTTCGACGCCGTGACGCCGGGCGGCAGATTCTCCGCCCACACCGCAACGGGAGTGTTCCACCCGTCGAGGCGGCGCACGCGCACCTTCACGATCCGTTCCACGCCGCGGTACAGGGTTTCGTCGGTGCCGATCACCGTCAGTTGGAAATCCGGCCGCGCCTTCCGCAGGGTCAGGCGATAGGCATAGTTCGCATCGCCGCGGAACTGCGAATCGCGCACCATGGCGGTGTAGCGGCCGGCTTTGGGAAGCTGGAAGACCAGATGCGGATCGAAGTTTGAAGGATCTCTCCCCGTGTTGGTGGTCGGCTCGTCCTGCCACGCGAGGCGCTTTCCGTCTTCGTCGTACAGCGCAACCATGGGGTCCAGCAGATAACCGAGCTGCATGGAATCCACAGTGAGCGAGACGGTCTCCGGACCATCCACGCGGAAGGAGAAGTAGTCCGCGGCGCGCGCCTCGTCGATCACGCCGTTCACCACCACGGGCAGCGTTACGGGGTAAGGGTCGCGCTTGCCGCGGGCAAGCTGGCGGCCGGCCCGCGCCACGGTTGCCTGGGGAATGTCACCCACCACAAAGGGCACGGGAAGGGCGGCGCCGTCGATGTGCAATTTGTGTCTGCCCGGAGGAAGGCTGCCCGGGATTGCCATGCGCACCGTGGCCGAAGTGGGCGATGTGGCGAGCACCTCGCCGCTCGCCAGGTCCTCCCCCAGCACCACTCGATTCACGTCCTGTAAGTTCACGCCTGCCAGCCGGAACTCCACCACGCTGCCGCTCGGCGCGCCCATAGGCATGGCGTAATAGGCGTGAGGCATTTCGCCCGCCCGCAGACGGTAATCGCCGTTATCGTTGCCGCTCTCCCCGGTCCCGTAGAGCCGAAGGAAGTAGACGCCCGCGCGGCCGAAAGTGTACACCAGGTGAGTGTCTTTGAATGCGTAGTAATCGTCGCACCACTCGAGCACGCTCCCCTTATCGTCCAGCAGATCGATGGTCGGATCGAGCGGCGCATTGTTCCGCCGAGCCGTCACGTCGAAGGTGAGCGTCTGGCCTTTGCGCGCTTCAAACCGGAAGTAGTCGTAGTCGCGCGGCTTGACGATGCCGTTCAACAGAATGGGAAACTGAATCGCCTGCGCCGTGTCCCTGCTGTTATTCGGTTCTTTTTCCAAGGACTCGGGCCGGTCCGAAACCTCAAACCAGGCGATAGTGGAGCCCTGCGGCGCGACGATACGAAAATCGCGCCGGCCCGGCTCGGCGGCGCTATCCACACGGATGCGCGCCTTCAAAAAGTTATGGGTGTTCTCCAGAATGGCGGCCTGAATGCGGGGTGTCGCGAACGCGATGGCGTTCACATTCTGCAAATTTCTTCCCTTGATGGACACGACTACTTCAGTCCCGCGCTGCCCGCCATGCGGAAACACGCCCTGAACGTCGGGCCTCAGCGGAGGGATGACCGGCGCGGCATCGAGCGCCAACGCGACCATCAGACCGGCAAAGCACCGCGGAACAGGGAGCATCGTCGTGCGCGTCAATTATATCAAGCGTGCACAATATAAAGAGGAGCAAACATAGTGTCCGAAACCACTCCAAACCGCCAGTTGCTTGGTTCTCTCGTCGCCGTGCTGGCTCTCATTGTTTTCGTGGCCTGGTTCTTCTCAAGGAAGTTGCAGGAGGTGGATCGCGGGCTTCTGGCCCTCTCGACACAACTGGAATCGCTGGCCGGGAAGCAGGAGAGTCTCGCGACCGATCTGGGACGAGCTCTCGATCAGACAGACCAGGCCCGCCAGCAGGCCCACGCCGCCGACGAGCGCGCCAACCAGTCCGAGCAGGCACGCGCCCAAGCGCTGAAGGACGCCGAGCAAGCCCAATCCGCCAAAGCGGTGGCTGAAAGGCAGGCCCAGGGCGCCCGCGAGGAGGCGGTAACGGCGCGCCAGGAGCTGGAGCAAATCCGCAAGGCCCGCGAAGAGGAGCTGAACCGCATGCAGGAGGCTCTTTCCAAGGTGGCCACCACGCGCCGCACCGCGGACGGAATGGTCGTCGATCTCACCGGCAGCTCCTTCAGGTTCGAGTTCGACAAGGCCACCCTCGGCCAGGAGAACCGCGAGCTGCTCAGCCGGCTGGCGGGCATCCTGCTTGCCTCACATGGATACGGACTCTACGTTTACGGGCACACGGACGACATCGGCACGGAGGAGTATAACCGCGGCCTGTCCGAGCGGCGGGCGAAGGCCGTGCGCGATTATCTGGAGGAAGCGGGCATCCCGCCCGAAATCGTCACGCACAAGGGCTTCGGGAAATCCAGCCCGCGCGTGAAGGCGACTACTCCGGAAGCCCGCGAGAAAAACCGGCGCGTGGAGATCGGGATCGTCGATACGGTGATCAAATACGCCGGGGAAGCGCGCAGGGCGAAGTGAGTGGCGCGGGTCTTTAGCCCGCTGGGGGACTTCAGTCCCCTTCTCCGCGGGCCGTGAGAGTTATTCGGCACCGGTTGAAACCGGTGGGCGGGCTAAAAACCCACCCCACCTTCGATGCCCTTCATTGGCTGATTGTTGACAGGCCATGGTGCTGGAGGTGGGGGTCGAACCCACATGACCAGTGAAGGTCGCGGGATTTTGAGTCCCGTGCGTCTGCCAGTTCCGCCACTCCAGCGCTTGGGGGAATATCCCCCTCAGTATATCATCGCCTCCAACGGGAACCCGTTATACTGGGGTTCCTCTCATGGCGTTGTTCCGAACACGCAGTGCCGCGGTGTATGGCATCGATGCTCATCTGATCGACGTCGAAGTCGACATGTACAAGTCCGGGTCGGCGCGCGACTTCATCACCGTGGGAATGCCCGATACGGCCGTCCGCGAAAGCCGGGAGCGCATCAAGTCCGCACTCATCAATTCGGGCTACGGATTCCCCAACAAAGCCGTCACCATCAATCTCGCTCCCGCCAATGTCCGCAAAGAGGGCGCTGGCTTCGATCTGCCGATGGCCATGGGAATCCTGGGCGCCATGGGCGCCGTCGCGAGCCTCGATCAGCATCTTCTCGTCGGCGAGCTCTCGCTCGATGGCGCCATCCGTCCCGTGCGGGGCGCACTCTCCGTCGCCGTTTGCGCGCGCCAACAGGGCATCCCCAACCTGGTCCTTCCCTTCGAGAACGCGGCCGAGGCCGCTGTTGTCGAAGGCGTGCGCGTCTTCGGCGTGCGCCACCTCGCCGACGTGATGGCTCTGCTGGCCCGGCCGGCCGAATTCCCTCCCATGGAGGCCGCCCACAAACCGCACGGGCCCGTTAACGGCGACGCGCCCGACTTTCGCGACGTGCGCGGCCAGACCACGGCCAAGCGCGCTCTCGAAGTCGCCGCGGCGGGAGGACACAACGTCCTCATGATCGGCCCGCCCGGCTCGGGCAAAACCATGCTCGCCAAGCGCATGGCCGGCGTCCTTCCGGGCCTCACTTTCACCGAGGCGATCGAAACCACCAAGGTTCACAGCATCTCGGGGGTTCTCCCTCCGGGTTCGGGCCTGCTGCGCGAGCGGCCCTTTCGCGCGCCCCATCACACCATCTCGGATGCGGGCCTGATCGGAGGCGGAGCGGGCGCGCCACGGCCGGGAGAGGTCAGCCTGGCGCACAACGGGGTCCTGTTTCTGGACGAGCTGCCCGAGTTCCCGCGCAACGTGCTCGAGTTGTTGCGCCAGCCCCTCGAGGACGCTTCGGTCACCATCGCCCGCGCCAATATGACGCTCACCTTTCCGGCGTCTTTTATGTTGATCGGCGCGATGAACCCCTGAAGTTTCGTTGCCCTTTTGCTACTAGTTTGCTAGCTGCAGAAGGCAGATAGCAAAGGTCGATGGCCACATCGTCTTTACCTATAACGACTTTCTCGGTGATGTTCTCAAGGATGGTGCGCTTGTCTTGGAACGGAAGCTCCGGCCAGCGAGTGTAGAGATCTCTCGCTTCCGACAGGATTTCGTCGCTCGACAGGAACTGGATTCTGGCAAAATCCAGATCGGCTTGGATCTTGGGGATCTCTGACTCGAGTTGGTTCAGGCGCTCTTCAAGAGGGCGGTACTGCCTGCCGTACCCTTGGACCGAGACCTCGTCCGCGATATAGGCTCGATAGACCTTGTCCATCTGCTCTACGACCTGACGGCGTTCCTTTTCAAGCGAATCGACAAGCTCTTCCTTCTGCTTGATTGCCTCGTCAGCGCTGGCCAAGTGAGCTGCTACATCAGTTGGAGAGAGCACGAACGCCTTCAGCTGCTCATGGAAAACAGTTTCGAGGTCACCAGCGGGGATCTTGTTGCGGCACTTCTGGCAGATGTATTTGGGAGTGTTTGAGGGCACATACATCTTCTGGCCGCAGGTGCAATAGACGATTCCGGCGAATAGCTGAACGGGCTTCCGTCCCGGCTTCTTGCCGTTCCTTCGTTCTTCCAGGAGCGCATTGCACTGCGTCCAAAGTTCTTCGGAGACGATAGGCTCTATCGGGAAGAGCACCCACTCCGACTCTGGCTTAAGCTGCCAGCTCTTCTTATCACCCAAGCTCTTGGTGTAGTTCGCTCGTCGCTCGCCCTTTGCGGAGGGATCACGTAACAGGCGGTCAACTGTTGTATCGGTGAACTTCGATCCGTTTCGCGTTCGGTACCCTCCTTCGTTGAGCAGCCGCGCCACACTTTTCTTGCGGCGATGCTCAAGGAAATACTCATATAGCAGTTTGCGGATCGGTGCCTCGGCTGGGTCAGGTACAAGCTCGCGATTCAACCAGCGATAGCCGAAGGGTGCAGCTCCGCCCAGAGGCTTGCCTAGTTTGGCCCGGATGGGCACCGATGCCGCCACCCTCTCGGCAATTTCCTCACGCTCCCATTGGGCCATGGCGGCGATCATAGTGTAGAAAAGCCGGCCCGCGGGGGTTGAAGTGTCGATCGATTCCTGGAGAGAAATCAGATCGGCGTCATGAGCGCGGAAGATGTCGGCGAAGTCCAGAAGCTCACGGGTATTCCGGGCCAGACGGGCCAGTTTGGAGAAGATGAGGCCCGTGATGTGGCCAGCCCGGATGTGTTCCAGCATTCGCTGGGTCTCGGGCTGGCCCATGACGGACTTACCGCTCACGGCTTCCAGGTGATAGACCTCACGGACATTCCAGCCCTTAGCTTCAGCGTAGTGGCGGGCGCGCTTCTCGTGGTGCTCAGGGCTCTCGCCCCTCGCCTGATCTTCGGTGGAAACTCGAATCCAGATGCCAACCGTTTTCGGGTCGCTTGGATTGGGAAATCGGTCTTTGGGCATCGACGAAACCTCGCTGCACAAATGATGGTATAGCAGCCTCGAACGCAGGGCAAGATGCAACTTCAAAAGAGATCTTCGACTCGGAACACCTATTCCGGTATCTTTCCCAAAAAAAGACCCTCGCATGCGAGGGTCTAAGAAAGGGAAGGAACCATCCGGCGAAGTGCCGTCCTCACCGTGCCATGTGTGCCTGAATCCGCGAGAAGTTCATGCTCCGCTGATCCTTCAGAGCCTCAAGCATGGGCGTGTTGCAGAAACCTCCCAAGTCTGGCCGTTGCTCGGAACTGCGGAACCGCATCCATCTCCTTGAACGCGGATGTGAAAGCGTTCGACAGGCTCCAAATGGTCCGCGGCTGAAACTCCTCTAGTTGCGGATTGAAGTAGTGGTCATGAACGGGTCGGGCCAAGTGCTTCGGTACTTCAAGCTCGCTTTCAACGAAGGCCCGGTAGATGACGAGCTTTGCGGCAACGTCGCTAATCTGGCTTTCTCGCCAGGTCTCGATCTGCTTCTGCATCGGATCGAAGTTCCGCTGCATCCGATCGACTCCGATGGAAAGCGCATCGACGAGCGAGAAGCTCTTGGAATGCTTGGCGAGCACGGGCGTAAAGTCGCCGTGGAAGGCCATGTTGTCGCAGACCAGCACCCGATTGCGGATTCCGAGGGATGGCGATCAGCGTTCCGAACTGATGTCGATCACGAT
>JBBDWK010000064.1:0-23717 GCA_040902885.1 Bryobacteraceae bacterium
CCGCCAAGCGTTTGATTCGCCGAGCCGAGCCTCATCCAGGCTTAAGAACTTCGGTCTAACTTCGCTCGAAGCCGTGCTCGCGACGGGAGGGCCGGAACGCGGAAGCGTGTTGCGCATGGAGCTGCTGGGGGCATCCAGTAAACCGGATGTTAGGAGTGTCAACCCCCAGTCTTCGCCGGTATACTACTTCCGGGGCGGATGGACCCGGTCTGTTCCCACGTTTTCCAGCGTCCGCTATAACAGCGTCTATCCGGGAGTTGACCTGCTGTACTATGGCCATGGACAACAACTGGAGTACGACTTCGTCGTGGCTCCGAACGCCGATCCCGGCCAGATTCGTCTTGGATTCAAAGGCACGGAATCTGTGCGTCTGGCCGCCAATGGCGATCTGATCCTTCAACTCGATGGGGGTGAGGTCAAGCTCCACAAGCCAGTGGCATACCAGGAGGTGGCCGGACGGCGCGTCCCTGTCGAAGCAGCGTTTCTCCTGCGCCAAACCCCGCGGCCCGAAGCAAGCTTTGCCGTGGGTTCCTACGACGCAAGCCTTCCGCTCGTCCTCGATCCGGTTCTCAGTTATGCAACCTTCCTGGGAGGAACGGGCGCCGACTCCGGCGCCGGCATCGCGCTCGACGCTTCCGGAAACGCCTACGTCACCGGCACTACAACTTCCAACGACTTCCCGGTTTCCGAAGGCGCGGTCCAGTCCGCCAGAAAGGACAATTCGGACGTCTTCGTCTCCAAGCTGAATCCCACCGGCACCGCAGTTCTTTATTCCGTCTATCTGGGCGGGTCGGGCTCGGACCGGGCAACCGGCATTGCCGTGGATGCAGGCGGGAGCGCTTACATTTCCGGCTTTACCGATTCCATTGATTTTCCCGTTGCGGGAAACGCGGTGCAATCCACTTATGGCGGCGGATTCCGCGACGCTTTCGCGGTACGGCTGAATCCCACTGGAACGGCTCTGACTTACTCCACCTATATCGGAGGCTCGGGCGAGGACAACGCGAACGGCATCGCCGTTGATGGACTCGAGACGGCGTTCCTGGTGGGGGCTACCGATTCCTCGAACTTTCCGACGACTCGGAACGCCTTTCAGACCGGGAAGCGCGGCGTCTATGTCCCCTTTGTCTCCCGCCTGGGCTCCGACGGGTCGAGCTTCGTTTACTCCACCTATCTCGGCGGCAGCGGCGTCGGCACGGGCTGGGCCATCGCGGTGGACGCGGGGGGCGGCGCTTACGTCACCGGCCAGACGGATTCGGCCGATTTCCCAACCACGCAAGGTGCGTTCCGCAGCGGTAAGGCGGGCGGCAACGATGTGTTCGCGACCAAGCTCGACCCAGGCGGCGCGTTGGTCTATTCGACGTTCGTTGGCGGCGCCGGGGAAGACGCCGGTCTCGGCGTTGCCGCGGACAATACCGGCAGCGCGTATATCACGGGCGAAACGCGCTCCGGCGACTTTCCGGTCACCCCCGGAGCCCTCCAGGTGCGGGGCAGCGCGAATCGTACGGCCTTTCTCGCCAAGCTACTTCCCGCCGGCAATGCTTTGTCTTACGCAACTTTTCTGGGCGGGAGCGGCGGCGAATACGGAGCATCGGTCGCGGTGGATTCAGCCGGCAGCCCCGTGGTCACCGGACAGACAAGCTCCACGGATTTTCCAGTGACGCGCGGGGCGATCCGGCCGGCGCGGGGCGATGGAGGCTCGGCTTTCGCGAGCAAGCTGAGCGCCTCCGGCAACAGACTGATCTATTCCACCTTCCTGGGTGCGGGCGGCGGAACTCGCGGCGCAGGAGTCGCGCTGGATGCATCCGGTAACGCCTATGTGACGGGCGCCATCAACACCGGCGAGCTTACCGCTGGTCCGGGAGTCGTTCAACCGGCCTTCCGGGGCGGGGACTCGGACGCCTTCGTGGCCCGCATCGCAGACTTGTTCTCCATCTCGGGCCGCGTGCTGGACGCCGGGGGCCAACCCATCGGCGGCGCGACGATCACACTCGACGGCGTTCGGAGGAGTACCGCGGAAACGGATTCCGTTGGGGTGTACACCTTCACGGATCTTCCCGCCAGCAACTACGCAGTAAGCGCTTCGAAAACGGCATTCCGCTTCAGCCCGGCGACTCATTCCTTCAACGATCTTTCGGCGAACCAGACGGCGGATTTCACCGGGACGTTCGTGACCTTCGCCATCTCCGGACGGATTGCGGATGATCGCAGCCGGGCCATGGAAGGCGTGACGGTGACTCTCACGGGCGGGCGCACGGCAACCGCTCAAACAGACGCAAAAGGGGAATACTCCTTCCCGGAGTTGCCCGCCGGCAGCGGCTATATCATTACGCCTTCCCGGCAGGGCTTCTCGTTCACTCCCAGGTCCGAGGCTATCTCCAGCCTCGACGGAAACCATAAGGCCGACTTCAAAGGCGTCGAAAATCTCAACATCGGCGGTAAGGTGAGCATCGGCGGGATTGGCGTGGCGGATGTTGCCGTCGTGCTGAGCGGCTCGAATGCGGCGACGGTCCGAACCAACAACAATGGCGACTATCTGTTCCCCGACTTGCCGCCTGGAGGAAGCTACGCGGTTTCAGCTTCGAAGGCCGGCTTCGTCCTGACCCCCGCGCGCCAAAGTTTCGAGAACCTCGCGGCTAAGCAAACCGCTCACTTCTCCGCGGCAGTGGCCGTCGCAGCCACGGACTACGTGATCGCCAGCCGCAGGAGCCGGAAGATTCAGCGAGTCGCCGCGAACGGGCGTACCATAACCGACATCGCCACGCTTCCATCGGAGACGTCCTGTCCCACGGCGCTGGCGGCCGATCCGGGCGGCTACATCTATGTAGCCGATCCGTGCCTCGTGGCGATTCACAAGGTCGCGCCTAACGGAACCGTTGTCTCCCTTCGTACGGGCGAACCGATGAAGTCTCCGGTGGCGGTGGCGGTCGATATCGCGGGAAATGTATACGCCGGTGACAACGGAACGAATTCGGTGTTTCAGATCCGGCCCAGCGGCGCAGCCATCACGGAGTTCGCCAAGTTCGCGTTGGCTTCACCGCCCAACAAACAAAATGTCGCGATGGTCTTCGACCCCGGCGGCGACCTCATCCTGGCCAACGACGACGACACCAAAGCCTCCATCGTGCGCATCCGGCCCGACGGGAAGCAGTCCACGATTTATTCGGGACCGGCCATTCAGAACGCGAGCGCCATGACGCTCGATGGCAGCGGCAACTTTCTGATCGCGAGCGTGAAAGAGCGGGCCGTGTTGCGCGTCACGCCGGCGGGCGTGGTGAGCCAGCTTGCCAGCGGCGAGGCGCTTTGCTGCGAACTTTCCGGAATTACCCTGGATCCCGTCACCCAAGAGGCGCTCGTATCCGCGAATACCGACAACAAGATTGTGCGCATCAGGTCCAACGGCTCCACCTTCGTGGCTTACCGTGGACCGGATCTTCAGTTTCCGTACGGCATTCTCAGCCCGCCAGGAAATACAGCTACGCCGGGGATCGGCGGCCGGGTTACAGATCTCAGCGGGAACGGACTGGCGGACGTGACCGTAACATTAAGCGGAACACGCGAGGCCACGGTCAAGACGGATTCATCCGGCCTCTACCAGTTCCGCAATCTCGCCCCCGGCGGCAATTATACGCTGGCGCCTTCGCGCGCCAATTACGCTTTCGTCCCGAAGAGCCAGAGTTTCTCCAATCTGATTACCCTGGAACGCCTCGACTTTTCCGGGGCGCAGGCCTACAGCATTACGGGCTTCGTCCTGGATGGCAGCGGCTCGAGCATTGCCGATGCGGCCATCACTCTCACGGGCGCTTTGCCGCTGGCCACACGAACCGACGTCCGCGGCGCGTATGCCTTCCGCGATCTTCCGGTCGGCGCTTACGCCGTTTCCACGTCGAAGGGCGGCTTCATCTTCACGCCTTTCTCGCATAGCATCCCGAACCTCAACGCGGACGTGAGCGTGAACTTCACCGGCGGTCCACCGGCGAGTCCAGGCGACTACATCGTCATCGATAATGGCGGCAAGCTGATCTATCGCATGACGACCGACGGCCGGCGAATCAGCCCGCTGGCGGCCTTGACCGGCTGCCCGTCCGACATGGCCGCGGATCTGTTCGGCAACGTCTACGCCATCGATCCTTGCCAGAAATCGATTCTGAAGATTAATGCGAACGGCGGCATATCGAGCCTGCACACTGGAGAGCCGCTGAAGTCGCCTTATGCGATCGCCGTGGATATTACGGGCGCCATCTTTGTCGCGGATAACGAGACCGACTCCGTGTTCATCTTCTCTTCCGACGGCCGGAACCCCACCGAGTACGCGAAGTTCACCCTCAACGCGGAGGTTGCGTTCAAGAGCGTCGCCTTGGAGCTGGACGCCCGCGGCGACCTGATTCTGGCGCACGACGATGGCCAGAAGACCGACATTATCCGCATCAAGCCGGATCGCACCGTGTCCACCGTATACAGCGGCGCTGCGATCGCGCGCGCGGGCGCCATCGAGCTGGATGGCGCCGGCAACGTGATCGTGGGCGACTCGGGCAGGGTGGGCGCCGCCGAAAACTCGCTGATCCGCGTGAGCCCGGACGGCAGTATCTCGCAGATCGCCACCAGCAGCCAGCTCTGTTGCCGCATTGCCGGCCTGGTTTTTGAAGAGGCAAGCGGCGATATCCTCGCCACCGTCGATGTTGGCGGCGCCGTGGTTCGTGTTACGCCGTCGGGCGCCATCAGCACTGTGGCCACCGTACCCTTCCGCGCTCCGGGAGCGATTGAGCCCTTTTCTCCCACGGTTACGGCGCTGGGCATCGGCGGGCGCATTGCCGACCCTTCCGGCGCCCCGGTTCCGGACGTCGAGGTGAGGCTGACAGGCTCGAGCGAGGAGACGGTCAAAAGCGACAGCTACGGCGTCTATGCGTTCCGGAATCTGACCGCGGGCGCAAGTTACACCGTAACGCCGTCGAAAACCGACTTCGGATTTTCGCCGCCCAGCTACTCGTTCCCCAACCTCGCTGTCAGCCGGACCGCCCATTTCCTGGCCAATCTCGGGTTCACCATCACCGGGCGTGTCGCACAGACGGCGAATGCGGGATTGGCCGGTGTGACCGTCACCCTTTCCGGGGCCGTGACCGCCACCACACAGACGGACGTCAACGGCGTGTACACGTTCCGCAATGTTCCAGTCAACGGCTCCTATGCGGTCAGGCCCTCCAGAGAAGGCTTCTTCTTCCTTCCTTCAAGGCGCCAATTCTCCACGCTCGGCTCGCACCAGACCGGAGACTTTACAGCGGGAGTTCCGCCAACCTCCGGCGATTACATAATCGCCGACTCCAGGAGCGGCTTCATCTACCGTACGAGCCCGGCCGGCCAGAACACCAGCCCCATCGCGGAACTTCCCGGAAGCTGTCCCACAGGACTCGCGGGCGACGGCCAGGGAAGCATCTTTGTAGCGGACGCCTGCAAAGCGGCGATCTGGAAAGTGAGCGGGAACGGAGTGGCTACGGCCGTCCTGACCGGCGATCCGCTAAAAGCGCCGGTAGCGGTCGTCCTTGACGCGAACGGCGACCTGATCGTTGGAGATGTCACATTGAATTCGCTGCTGCGCATCAATCCCATCACCCTCGCGACTTCCGTGCTGGCCGCGCTCCCGGAATTTCCGGGGATCAAGAACATGGCTCTCACGCTCCATTCTGGCGAGGTCGTGGTCGCGAGCGACGATGACGCAGGCAATGCCCGGGTCGCGCGGGTGAAGGCCGACGGCACGGTGACCTCGGTCTTGTCCGCGGGGTTGGAGGGCGCCCGCGCGATCCTTGTCGATCCGGCGGGCGACTACATCGTTGGCGATCCCCGGCAGGACGGCGTCATCCGGCTGACCGCAACCGGGCGTATCTCCACCATCGCCTCGGCGTGCTGCAAACTTTCCGGGCTGATTCTCGAACCGGACACCGGCAACATTCTTGCCACGCTCGACCGCGACGCGCGCCTCGTGCGCATCACTCCCTCGGGAGTGGTGTCCACGCTCCTGCAGGGACCGCCGCCGCTATCGCCGGCCGGAATTATCCGGTACCCGAAATAGCGAAAACCTCTTGGCATCGCGGGCCGGATGTTGTAAAACAGGTAGGGAGTGATTTGTTTCCGCAGAATATTCTGTGGAAATTTTCTGGATGCCGCTCGGTGGGGCATCTTTTGCGGATGATTCCGCAAGGCTTAGGCGCGCGGGTTGGCAGCGCCGCGGCGGCTTTGTTTTCGCACAGGCTAACGGGAACAAAACACGGCCGAAAAAGTCTGGGGAGAAGATGACCCTTCGTCGTCTACTGTAAAACGACTGCTCATGTCATCGACCACCATCACCCTCGATAAAGGACTTCCCGCAAACCTGGATGCCGAGAAATTCGTCCTTGGCTCCATTCTTCTGGACGACTCGTGTTTCATCCACGCAGCCGGGATTCTCGAAGAAGACGACTTCAGCCTGGAAGCTCATCGCCGCATCTTTCTCCGGATGGGAGATCTGCACGCCCGTGGCGAGCGGATCGACCGCGTCACGGTGGCCAATGCGCTATTGGGGAAGAGTCAGCTTGAATCCGTGGGCGGGCTCAGCTACCTGGTTTCGCTGGACGACGGTCTTCCCCAGATATCCAACCTGGAAAGCTATATCCGGATCGTCAAGGACAAGGCCAGCCTGCGCCGCATCATCTTCGCCTCCCAGACCTTGATGAACAAGGCGCTGGCCGGAAACGAAGAACCCGACATGCTTCTCGCCGAGGCCGAAGAGACGCTGCTGCGTCTCGGCGAGTCGCGGACGCGCGCGGGTTTGGCCAATCCCGCCCAGGTCATCAACGAATACCAGGGCGGCCTGAACGCGTTCCTCGATCCGAGCAAGCGCGTCAAAGGGCTGAGCACCGGATTCTACAAGCTGGACGAAATGACCGGCGGCTTGCATCAGGGCGAGCTGATCATTCTTGCCGCACGCCCTTCCATGGGGAAAACCGCGCTGGCTCTCAATATCGCCCAGCACGTTGCGGCCAGGCTGGCGCGCACAGTTGCCGTCTTTTCGCTCGAAATGTCCAAGGAATCCCTGCTCACGCGCATGCTGTGCGCCTCCGCGCGAGTGGATGGCCAGCGGTTCCGCGCTGGTTACCTGAACGGTGAAGAGCGCCGGAGGCTGCAGGCCGCCGCGGCGGAGATGGTGGAAGAGCCTCTGTTCATCGACGACACAGCGGGCGTCAACCTGATGGATATGCACGCCAAGCTGCGCCGCCTGCGGTCCGAGCGCGGCGATCTCGGCCTGGTTGTGGTCGACTACCTGCAGTTGATGAGCGGCCGGGGCCGCTACGAGAACCGCAACCAGGAAATCAGCTCGCTGTCGCGAGGCATGAAGCAGCTCGCCAAGGAGTTGAACGTTCCGCTGCTGGTGCTCTCCCAGTTGAGCCGCGCTCCCGAAACCCGGCAGGGCGACCATCGGCCGCAATTGAGCGATCTGCGCGAATCCGGCTCCATCGAACAGGACGCCGACCTGGTGGGCTTCATCTTCCGGGAAGAAGTCTACAAGCGGGACCGGGAAGATCTTCGCGGCACGGCGGAGCTGATTCTCGGCAAGCAGCGCAACGGACCGATCGGCAAAATCGACCTGGTATTTCTTCACAGCATGACCAAGTTCGAGAACCGCGCCGAAGATTTGGGCGAAGCGGCGGGATAGACTGTTCCTCAAAGCGAGTTTCGCTTCCGTGCAATGCTATACAAGAGACAGGTATGAGAATCGTGTTCAGCTTGGCTCTGTCGGTCGCGCTTTTGACTGGGCAGGACACTCCGAAGTTGTACGAGAGCGTGATAACGAAGGATGCGGTTAGCAAGCCGGGTATCTTCACCGCCCACCAGGTTAAAGACAAACTGTATTACGAGATCCCGTCTAACCAGTTCGGCAAGGAGTTCCTCTGGATTGGCCGGCTGGCCCGGACCATCTCCGGTGTAAGCATCCGCAACATTCCCGTCAGCAGGCACACAGTCCGCTGGGAGCGGCGCGGGAACACCATACTGCTGAAGACGATGCGGTTTAATGCCGTGGCGGAGCCCAGCCAGCCGATTGCGCGGGGCGTCGAGGCCGTGAACTCTCCGACCATCGTGGCGTCGTTCCCCATCGAGGCGGTGGGGTCCGGCGATGCGCCCGTCATCGACGTGACCAAACTGTTTACGACGGAGATTCCGGAGTTCAGCGCGCGCTTTTTTCTGGGCGCCCGCGGATTCGATAGCAGCCGCTCCTACATTGAGCGGGTCGCCGCCTTCTCTCGCAACATTAATGTCGAGGCGTTCCAGACCTACACGTTGCCGTCTGATTCTCCCGAGCCAACACGAAACCAGGACGGCTCGCTCAGCGGTATGCGGCCCGGCAGCGCTACGGTAGCCGTGGTTCATAGCATGGTCGCGCTACCGGAGAACCCGATGCGGCCCCGTTATGCCGACGATCGCGTCAGCTATATGGGTACCGATTACATGGACTATAGCAGCGATACTGGACCGCAGAAGCGAAGGTATATCTTTCGTTGGCGTCTGGAGAAGAAGGACCCGAACGCTGCCGTGTCCGAAGCGGTGAAGCCCATTCAGATCTGGATCGACTGGACCACTCCTTTGAAATGGCGTCCCTACGTCCGCCGGGGCATTGAGGCTTGGCGAGGCGCGCTCGAAGAAGCCGGGTTCCGGAACGCCATCGTCGCCCGGCAGGCCCCTACGCCCGAGGAAGACCCGGCCTGGAGCGCCGAGGACGCACGATACACGGTCATGACCTGGCAGGCTGCTCCCGGACCCACCGCGTTCGCGGCCCCACACGCCGATCCGCGCACTGGAGAGATTCTCACGGTGACCCTTCAGTTCTTTCACGGTATTCTCACGCGCATGAGCGGCAACTACTTCGTACAGGCCAGTCCTCTCGATCCGCGCGCCCGCACGTTCCCCTTGCCGGACGAGGTGGTCGGCTCGCTGGTGGAGTACGTTGTCGCGCACGAGGTCGGACACGCCCTTGGCCTCCCGCACAACATGAAGGCGAGTGCGATGTATCCGGCGGACAAAGTCCGCGACCGCGAGTGGGTCAAGAAAATGGGGCATTCTCCGTCTATCCTCGACTATGCGCGGTTCAATTACGTGGCCCAGCCCGAGGACAACCTTGACCCCGCCGACCTGGTTCCGAAGGTGGGACCTTGGGATCGTTGGGCGGTCATATGGGGCTACAAACCCATCCCCGAAGCACGCACGCCCGAGGAGGAATTGCCTATCCTGGACCGGTGGGCACGCGAGCAGGACCGGACGCCATGGCTTCGCAGCGACACCGTCGGGGCGCACGAATCCGATCCCAGCGAGCTTGTCGAATCCGTGGGTGACGCCGATGCCATTCAATCCAGCGCGCTCGGACTGAAAAACCTCCACCGCGTCATGGAGATGCTGCTGCCTGCCACTACCCGGCAGGGCAAGAACTGGGACCTATTGGAAGAAGTATACGGCCGCGTGGTCGGCCAGTGGACCAACGAAATGATGCATGTGGCCGCCATCGTGGGTGGTGTTGAGAGCCGCCAGTTGCATGGCGGGCAGACTGGTCCCCGCTTCCAGCCCGTTTCGAAAGAGCGACAACAGGCCGCCATGCGTTTCCTGAATGAGAACGCCTTCCCCACGCCGAACTTCCTGCTCGATCCGAACGTGCTCGGGCGTATAGAACCTTCTGGCGGCTTGGGGCGCATCAGCGAGGCGCACACATGGATTCTGAGCGGCCTTCTTGGCGAAACCCGTCTGGTTCGGCTCTTGGAGCATCGCGTCTATCCGCCCGAGGAGTTCTTTGCCGACCTGCGGCGGGGCGTCTGGGCCGAACTCTACGGGCCGTCTCGGCCCGTAGACCCCTATCGCGCGGCTCTGCAGCGCGCGTATCTGGAACTGATGGCCGAGCGGTTGCATCATAGTGCTGCTATCCGGGCATATGCGCGCGGAGAACTGAGCACGCTCGATGGGGACATCGGTTCAGCCCTGGCGAACGCGCAGCTGGATCGTCCGACGCGCTTTCACCTGGAGGACGCACGCCAGCAGATCGCCAACGCGCTCGATCCGAAGTTTCCGCCCCCCGCACCCAGGGCGCGCCCGGAAGCGCCATCGTTCCCGCTACGATTCGATTCTGGCATCTGCACGGTCGAACGACGCTAGCCCCGGCCGCTCCCTCACGGTCGCGGTTCGGTGCCGAGGGCGCACGGCGTGGTGCGCACACGCAGCACTGAACCGCGCGCGTGAGCAAGCGGACGTTGTACACTGGTTCGTTTTCCCATGCTCGCGCTCGAGGGTATACAGAAAAGATTTGGCGGAGTGGCCGCACTCTCCGACGGGCGCCTCGACGTACAGGCGGGAGAGGTGCATCTGCTTCTGGGCGAGAACGGCGCGGGAAAGTCGACGCTCATGAAGATCGTCGCCGGAATGCAGGAGCGCGACGGCGGACGGATGCTGTGGAATGGGCGGGAAGTGAACCTCCGCTCGCCGGCCGAGGCCGCGGGCATCGGCATCGCCATGGTTCACCAGGAGTCTCTGCTCGCCCCGCACCTTTCGGTGGCCGAGAACATCTTTCTTGGCCGGGAGGAACGGCGCCCGTTCGGCTGGGTGAGCCGGAGGCGCATGGTCGAGCGGGCCGCCGGCCTGATTGAGCGGCACAAGTTCCCGTTGCGCGCGGATTGGCGGGTGGAAAGGCTGAGTCCGGCGGGCCGGCAGATGGTGGAAATCTGCCGCGCCATCCAGCACGGCTCCAGCCTTCTGATTTTCGACGAACCCACGTCCTCGCTCTCGGAAGCCGAAACGCACGAGGTGTTTCGAATCGTCAAAGAACTTCGCGAGCGCAGAATGGCGGTTATCTATATCACGCACCGGCTGGAGGAGCTGCGCGCCATCGGCGACCGCGTGACTATCCTGCGGGATGGCAAGACCATCCACACCGGACCGCTCGAAGGCCTGAGCACGGAGCGCATCATCCAGCACATGGTCGGCCGGGAGATCTCCGCCATCTACCGCCGCGAGCCTGTTCCGCCGGGCGATGAGCTGTTGCGCGTGGAGGGACTTGGCCGCCGCGGAAAGCTCGCCGATATCAACCTTTCCATCCGCGCGGGAGAAATTGTCGGTCTCGCCGGACTGGTGGGCGCCGGCCGTACGGAGTTGTGCCGCTGTCTGTTCGGCGTGGACCCCGTGGATACGGGCCGCATCTCCGTGGCCGGACGCGAAGTGAAGATCGGCTCGCCACGTCAGGCGGTGGAAGCGGGTATCGCGCTGGTGACTGAGGACCGCCAGCAGACGGGCCTGGCGCTTCGGCTGCCCATCGCCCATAACGTCACGCTCGCCAATCTGGCCGGAGTCAGCCGCCGGAGCATCCTCAACCGGAAAGCCGAGACAGGCGCCGCCTCGGGCTATATCTCCCGCCTCCGCATCCGCGCATCTTCTCCTCACCAACTGGCGTTGCGCCTCAGCGGAGGAAATCAGCAGAAGGTGGTCATTGCCAAGTGGCTCTTTCGTAACGCGCGGGTGTTCCTGTTCGACGAGCCGACGCGCGGAATCGACGTGGGCGCCAAGGCGGAAGTCTTCGCGGTGATGGATGAGCTGGCCCGCTCCGGCGCCGCGTTGCTCATGGTCAGCTCGGAGCTGCTCGAACTGCTCCAGGTGGCCGACCGGATCCTGGTGATGCGGCAGGGGAAAATCACGGGGCATCTCGCCGGACGCGGCGCCACTCAGGAGGAGATCATGCGGCTGGCGACGCTGGCCGAACCCTCGGGAATCGGGGAGACGATTCAATGATGCAGCGCTTGCTGCCCTTTCTGAGCCTGATCCTTCTGTTCGCCGGTTTGGCTATCGCGTCGCCCCACTTCCTGACCAACACGAATCTTTCGAGCGTCATTCGACAGACAGCGGTCATCAACATCATGGCGCTCGGGATGACGCTGATCATCATCGCCGGCGGCATCGATCTTTCGGTGGGAGCGATCCTGGCCATGGGAGGCCTGATGGGGACCATGGCCATGGAACGCGGGTTCCCGATTACAGCCGGCGTCGGGATTGGAATTCTCACTGGGCTGTTCTGGGGGTCGGTGAACGGCATGCTCACCACCCGGCTCCGGATTGCGCCCTTTATCGTTACGCTCGGCACTCTGGGAATTATTCGCGGCCTGACTCTGATCATTTCCAATGGGCTTCCCGTGCATCGCATCCCGCAACAGTTCTCCTTTCTCGGCGAGGGCAATCTGCTGGGAGTGCCATTCGTGCTCTGGATTCTGGTGGTCTGCGCGCTGCTAACGCACCTGACGCTGGAACACACGCGCCTGGGCCGTTACGCCTTTGCCATCGGCAGCAACACGGAAGCGGCGGTCTATGCCGGCATCCCGGTCAAATTCCACACGACCGCTGTCTATGCGCTGGGAGGAATGCTGACGGGACTCGCGGGGATGATTGAGGCATCCAGGCTCATGACGGGGCAGCCGACGGCCGGGCAGGGCTACGAGCTGCAGGCGATAGCCGCGGTGGTGATCGGCGGCGGCAGCCTCCATGGCGGAGAAGGCAGCGTGATGGGAACGCTGGTAGGCGCGTTCATTATGGGACTGCTTTCCAATGGCAGCGATCTTCTAGGGGTTTCGCCCTATCTGCAACAGGCGATTATCGGTGGGGTGATCATTCTTGCGGTGACGCTGGACGAAGTCCGCAAGCGGCGCGTGGCTTAGTGGCCGCCCCTCAGCAGGAGCTTTTTCTCGACCTCCAATATACGCTCCTCCAGCATTGCCAATCTTCGGGTGCTGCTCTCGTCAAGCGTGCTCAAACCGGTTTCCATTTTTCGGAGGCGTATCTCGTTCCCGTAGGCGTACCGTTCGAAGCCGCGCAGGACCTCGGTCTGAGAATCCCGGATCGTCTCCTGCGTCCGCTCCAGGAGGCGCTCGAGCTTCGCATCGAATCGGGTTTCGAGCGCCTGAAGCTCCTCCTTCAACTCTTGTCTTGTAACCGGCTGGTTATCGTCCACGCAGTAGCCTCTGTCTGTTATTTTACCCGCTCTACATACAGCTCTGCCGAGCTGAGCGGGGACGCACGAAGCCGTTCGGCCAGCGTGGTATAGCGCACCAGCCGAGCGCTTCCACGCAGCCGTTGCGCCGCCGGCGCCGAGAGCTCCTGCCGGTAACAATCGGCGCGCTCCTTATAGGAGTAGTCCGTATACCGCGGATTGGGGCTGGAAACCTCCTCCATCAGGACATCCCAAAAACTGCGTCTCCGCAGAAGACGGCTCCACGGACCGATCCGCTCGCCTGCTTCTCTCGGAATCTCGATCCTATGGCGCGCGCCTGTCAGTATGACCCGGGTACACAGCTCCGGCTGGAACGGCCGGCGCGGGTCGGGGTCCGGAAAATCTGCCAGCAATTGGTGCAAGCTCTCCGCGTCGGCCTGCCAGCCATCCCATCGGAATCGGGATGCGCCGCTCACCAGGGCCCCGCGCAGCAGCAACTCGCGAATGCGCGGCACGTCCTTGCCGGTGAGGCCGAGCATATTCTCGATCAGCTCTTTGAGAGGCATCTCCCGCACAACCACGGGAGTGATCGAGATGGATTCCGCCGCCTCCGAACTCAGTTTTACTCGGATTTTCTCCGGCAGGGACATGGATCTTCCACTCAAGCTAGCATAGTTGCGTGACCCCTCTTCAGAAGGTGGAGGCCGAGCTGGCGCGCTACGAGCACGCTCTTATGAAGTTCTCCGCGCGCGAGCACAACGGCTCCGTCGAGCTGGTAATCGAGCTCAAGAACGCCCCTCCGGAAACGCACACCTACTATGCCCCCATCCATCCGAGGGACATCGAGAACACCCAGTTTCCCTGGACCATGCAGCGGTACCTGTACGACTGCCTCCACGACTACCTGGTGGAAATGTTCATCCGCACACCGCAGAGCCGGGAAGTCAATCCGGCATGACGCCGCTCGCCGAGCTGCTCCGCGATGAGATCCGGCGCGAAGGACCGATCTCCTTCCACCGCTTCATGGATGCGGCGCTCTACCACCCGGACTTCGGCTACTACCGGAAGCCAACCTCCGCGCCCTTTGGGAAACACGGCGATTTCTTTACCGCCGAGCAGATGCAGCCTGTCTTCGGCATTCTTATTGCCTCCGTTGTCCGTCGCTTGTTCCACGAGATGGGTTCGCCCGCTGATTTTCAGGTCGTCGAACTGGGAGCGGGACGGGCCGAGATGGCGCCGGCGCTCCGCGAGTTCCACTATCTTCCGGTTGAAACTCGAGAAGCGGAATTCCCCGGTGCCCTTCGCGGTGTCGTCTTCTCCAATGAATTCTTCGACGCTCTTCCGGTCCACCGCGCGATTAAGCGCGAGGGTGTAGTGCGCGAGATGCTGGTTGGCCGGACGGAAGAGGCCTTCATCTGGGTGGAAGGCGATCGCGCCGCGCCCGAACTGGAATCCTGGGTCGAGCGATATCTTCCGAATCTCGCCGAAGGCCAGCCGATCGAGATCGGTCTCGAAGCCCTCGCGTGGATGGAGCGGATCGCTCGCTCGCTCCAGGAAGGTTACGTTCTCACCATCGACTACGGGTACACCAGCCGCGAGCTGCCGCGCTTCCCGGCCGGAACGCTGATGAGCTACCGCCGCCACTCGGCGATTGAAGACGTTCTCCGCGATCCCGGCGGCCAGGACATTACGGCACACGTCTGCTTCACCGCGCTGGGCGAATTCGGCGGTCAGGTCGGTCTACGCACCGTTCGCTTCGAGAACTTGGCGCAAACGCTACTGTCCGCCGGTGAGGAAGATCAGTTCGCGGCGGCTCTTGGCGGGGCTCCCGAAAGAAGAGGGCAACTCAAGACGCTGCTGTTCGGGATGGGAGAGAGTTTTCGAACGCTGCTGCAGAGGAGAGAGCAAAAATAAAAAGGCCCGGATTCGCATCCGGGCCTTTGGAGGGAACCTTTTCGTCCCGTATCAGGGACGGCGCCGGCTACTTCCCTTTCTTCTTCGGAGCAGCTTTCTTCTTCGCGGCGGCTTTCTTGGTTGCGCTCTTCATCGAATGATTCTCCCTTACATCAAATTTTGCGATCGCAAAATCGCAATGTGATTCATATATAAAGTTGTTCGCAAGGAATGTCAAGAGAAAAATGCACAAATACGAAACTTGTGAAAAATGTTTTACCTGCCGGACCCGCCACCGGCTCGCGGGGAATCCAAATTCGACCGTTGGCAGGCGATCCGCCGCGCCGGCTCGGAATGCGCTTGCTCCTGTACAAAAGGGCACGGTAGCATCACATCAGATGCACCGCCGTTCACTCATCGTCATTCCGCTTGCGGGGCTTCTCGTTCGTTGCGGCGGGAAGAAGAAACCGGCGGCCCGGATTCCGGTGACGCCCGCAGCCCGCTTCGAGGAAGGCATCGCAAGCTGGTACGGACATCCTTACCACGGCCGCCGGGCGGCTAATGGCGAAGTCTACGATATGGAAGAAATGACCGCCGCGCACAAGACTCTGCCTTTCGGCACCTGGGTCCGCGTTCTGAACCTGGAGAACAACCGGACGGTCGAGGTGCGCATCACGGACCGCGGTCCCTTCATCGATGACCGCATCATCGACCTTTCGCGCGCCGGCGCCCGCGCCATCGATATGATCGGGCCGGGCACTGCGCGCGTGCGCGTCGAGATCGTCGGCCCGCGGGCCGGGCAGGCTGCCGAACGGTACGCGGTGCAGATTGGCGCCTTCCGCGACCGGGCGAATGCGGAACGTCTGAAGAAAAAGATGGAGCGCGATTACGGCACGGCCCAGACGGTGATGCGCGAGGGGGAGCCGCCGATGTGGCGCGTCCTGGTGGGAGTGGAGCCGACTCTGGATGGGGCGCGGGCGCTGGCGCAGCGGCTGCGGACATCCAAGGAAACATCCTCGGCCTTCGTCGTCCGCCTGGACTCCTGAGCGCCCGTTGTCCCCGCGCCATCGCGTATAATTGAATTCGCGTGGATACCTACCGCGTGAGACCTTCCCATGGTCTTTTGGGTCAGTCTTCCCGGATCTGCGAAATCCGTGAAAAAATTCTGAAAATCGGCCGGTCGCGTTCTCCGGTTCTCCTGCTCGGGGAAAGCGGCACCGGTAAGGAAGTGGTCGCCCAGGCCATCCACCAGGTCGAAAACGAGGGCAACTTTGTTCCCATCGATTGCGGATCGCTGGTCGGCCCGCTCGTCGAGAGCGAGTTGTTCGGCCATATCAAAGGCTCCTTTACCGGAGCGTCCGAAAGCAGGAAAGGGCTTATCGAGGCTGCGAACAACGGCACGGCCTTCTTCGATGAGATTGGCGATCTACCGCTGGAGATGCAGGTAAAGCTGCTTCGGGTCCTGCAGGAGCGCGAGTACCGGCCGGTGGGTTCGGTGCAGCGCCATAAAGTTCACATCCGCATCATCGCCGCCACTCACCGCGATCTGGCAAGCGACGTGGAAGCCCATCGCTTCCGCCAGGACCTCTTTTTCCGTCTGAAGGTGGTCACGCTCCGGCTTCCGCCGCTTCGCGAGCGCAAGGAGGATATCCCCGTCCTGATCGAACACTTCCTCAGCCGGCACGACAAGCGGCACACCGTCGCGAAGGAAGCCATGGATACCCTCCTCGGTTACGACTGGCCCGGAAACGTGCGCGAGCTGGAAAACTGCATCAGTCACATGGTGACCATGAACTCCGGTCCGCTCCTCCATAGAGGCGATCTTCCCTCCAACGTAACGAACTCGGTCGCCATCGACTACCGCTCCATGGCCGCGGCGGCCACGCACGCCCATGCGGTTCCCGCGCGCCCGGCATCTTTCCGGTCCGGCACGGAACAGTCGCCGGCGGTTCCATCTCCGATCGTCCCTCTCGAAGAAGTGGAGAAACGCGCTATCCTGAATGCTCTTGAGTACACGAAGGGGGACCGCGGCATGGCCGCTCACCTGCTTGGCATCGGACGCACCACTCTTTATCGAAAGCTCAAGGACTACCGGCTGGTCAATTGAAAATCGCTCTCGACGCCACCTATAGCGTGGGCGAGGAACTTTCCGGCGTGGCCGTCTACTCACGCTCTTTGCTCTTCGGGATGGCCGAGGCCCACGCGGACATCAGATTCCTGTTCTGCTATCGCGCCAACCGCTTCGTCCGCGCGCTCTCGACCACGCTGCCCGCCAACTGCCGGCGAGCGCTGCTCCAGGAGCCGTTCCTTCCGCGCGACGCCGATCTCTTTCACGGCCTGAACCAGCGCCTGCCCCGCGGAAAACTTCGCCGGACGGTGACCACCTTCCATGATCTGTTCGTTCTGACAGGCGACTATTCCACGCCAGAGTTCCGCCGCAGATTTACCGAACAGGCGCGCCACGCCGCCATGAACTCGGACCGCATCATCGCCGTTTCCCATTTCACGGCCGGACAGGTGCGGGAACTTTTGGGGGTGGATCCGGAGCGGATTCGGGTAGTGCATCACGGGTTGGGCTGGACGAATATCCCCAGTGGCGGCACAAGAGAGAAGCTGATCCTGCATGTAGGCGCCATTCAGCGCCGCAAGAATCTTTCCCGCCTGGTCACGGCCTTTGAGACAGCGCCCCCCGAGTGGCGTCTGGTTCTCGCCGGTTCGTCTGGCTTTGGGGCGGAGGAAATTCTGAAGCAGATTGGTTCCAGTCCGGCAGGCGGAAGAATCGAGGTCACTGGATATATCTCACGGGAACGGCTGGCGGATTATTACTCACGGGCTATGATATTCGCCTTTCCATCGCTGGATGAAGGGTTCGGAATACCGGTCCTGGAGGCGATGGCGGCCGGCGTCCCCGTGCTTACCTCCAATCGCTCGGCGCTGCTGGAAGTGGCCGGGGATGCGGCGATTCTGGTAGACCCCGAGGACCAAGCCGCGATCACGGAGGCTCTGCAAAAATTATGCCGCGACGAGGAGACCAGAGCTCGTCTCGCCGCGGCAGGGAAAGGCCGGATTGGGGATTTTAGCTGGGACAGGGCGGTAGAGCAAACTTGGCAAGTCTACCGGGAACTATTTGTGCGGAGCGGTTAGCGGCCGTCGTCGTCCACTGCGATCTTCAAAGCCCTCAGAAACTTCTGATCTTGAGACGTCAACTTGATTTTGCCCGCCGATTCGAAATGCGGCTCGGCTTGACGACCTACTCCCGTTTCGTCATCGTCGTCCTCTTCGCGCTTGTTGAAACCGATTGTGGCTTCCAACACCAGGAAGACGTCGTACCCGGCGCGCTTGATCTCTCCGATTGCTTCCGCAATCCGGTCTGAGTCCGAAAGCGATTCATTTATGGCATTACCGAGTTCCTGCATCAGGTGCTTCAGACGTTCTTCCACGGTTTGCCCCTTTCTCCGGGCGGTTGCCAAATCACCCTCTGAAGACGAGAGCGACACCCTTACTCAAGTGGATGCGTGGGCTGCGCCGGAAGTTCCATTTGAATTGTAGTGGACAAGCGCCGGTCGCACAAGCACCGACGCGGCAGTCTGGTGGTATGGCCCGGCTGGCGCTTTCCTATTGCTCGGCCGCCCCCGGCGGTAGGACGCGAGACGAGTGCAGTCAGGGGCGAGGAACGTAGTTGCTGTTCCTGCCCGCTCCAGGTGGCTTCGGCCCATCCGCAGCCGATACGCCCGCGGCGGCCAGCACACGGCGCAACATAGCCTCTGTCACCGCGGAGGGTTTGAAGTTCCCAAACCGGTGACCCTGCGCGATAATCAACGGCGTCCAGCCGTGCTTGTTCTTCCGGTTCCAGACTTCGACATCCGCTCCTTTAGCGGCGAGGAACTGCACCACGGCCGGGAGGTTCTTGTAAGCGGCGCCATGCATAGCGGTCTCGCCGTTATTGTCGACCGCGTTTATCTCGTTGCCCAGATCCAGTGCGGCTTCCACGGCCTCGAGAACCTCGCTCTCGGTTCCGGCATCCTCACCGGGAGAACGCGTCCCGAGCCCGGCGGCCGCCATCAACGGTGTGCTGTTGTCGGCGTTCGGCAACAGCGGGTCGGCGCCCAGCGCAGCCAGCTCGCGCATCAGTCCGGCATCCGCGGTTCTGGCGGCCAGCAAAAAAGGCGTCGCTCCAAGCGTATTCAGACCCGTGAGCCCGACATTCACCCGCTTGGTCATGCGCGCGTTCAGATTCGCTCCCTTCGCGGCAAGCTTCCGGACGAGATCCAGGCTGGTCATGCTCCCCGAGCCCTGCGGCGCCGGGTCGTTGTCGCCGCCGCCAGGTTTGCGGACCCATGTGATGGCGTGCAGGGGCGTGTAGCCCGGGCCGATGACATTCGGATCGGCGCCTTGGTCAAGCAGGTAGGCCGCGAGATCGAAGTGGCCATTGACGACCGCCAGCAACAACGCGCTTGTGCCGGGCTTGGGCGCTCCCGCGCCGGAGGCAAGCTTCGATTTCACTAACGGGGCCTGGACCGTTTCGTTTACATCCACTCCCGCTTTCAACAAGGTCTGAACGGCGCCTGTGCGCCCTTCCCGTACGGCGAACAGCAGAGGCGTGAACCCGGAATTCAAGCTCGTACGAAAATCCGCTCCCGCCTCGATCAGGGCTTCCACAACCTCGACGTTGCCTTCGGCCGCGGCCCACATCAACGCCGTCTGGCCGCGCAGGCCTCCCTTTGCGTGCACGTCGGCTCCGTGGGAGAGCAGCGCCTTCACGGCTTCAACCTTGCCCGTACGGGCGGCTGTCATCAGGGCGGTCTCGCCCCCGGGCAGTTCGGCATTCGGGTCCGCGCCGGCCTTCAGAAGCATTTCGACCATCACGCCGTTCCCATTCGTGCAGGCGAGCGAGAGCGGCGTGACGCCGTACCGGTTCGCGGCTTGCACTTTCGCGCCGGCGCGAATCAGCACGGCCGCGGTTTCCGTATCGTTGTCCCGTGCGGCCCAATGCAGCGCTGTTGTCCCGTCGGTCCGCGGAGCGTTCCCTTCGTTGGGCCCGGCGAGCAGGCAGCTTGCGGACAACGAAATGATTGCCAACCAGGTCGGACGCATGGCTACAGAGAAACGGGATCGAGCAGTTCCTTCACCTTGCCTTGGCTGTCGGCGAAGGATTCGAGCCGGACCCCAACTTTGTCGAGGAGCGTCAGATGAAGATTGGCCAGCGGCGTGGGTTCGGCGTACTTAATATGACGCCGGCCCTTGATCCTGCCCGCGCCTCCGCCGGCGACGAGGATAGGTAGATTGACGTGGTCGTGTACGTCGGGGTTGCCCATGCCGCTGCCATACAAGTAGACCGAGTGGTCGAGCAAAGAGCCGGCGCCATCGGGAGTGGATTTCAGCCGCTCCAGGAAGTAGGCGAAGAGCGACACATGAAATGCATTGATCTTAGCCACTTTAGAAAGCTTCTCGGGGTCGCCGCCGTTGTGCGTGAGCGGGTGGTGCGGCTCGACTACGCCGACCTCGGGATAGGTTCTGGTGCTGGCCTCACGGGCGAGCTGGAACGTGATCACCCTGGTGACATCGCCCTGGAGGGCCAGCACCTGCAAGTCGAACATCAATCGTGCATGGTCCGCGTAAGCCGCCGGCACGCCAACCGGACGGTCGAGATCGGGCAGTTGGGAGTCCGCCGTCGCCGCTTCGGCTTTCTGAATGCGGCGCTCCACTTCGCGAACCGTTTCGAGATACTGGACGACTTTCGTGCGGTCGGAGGGACCGAGCTTCCTTTGCAGGCGGGAGATGTCGTCGCGCACCCAATCCAGGAGGCTTGCGCTCCGCTTGAGCTCCGCGAGCCGGTCCGCGGAATTGCCGCCGTCTCCGAACAAACGCTCAAAGGCGACGCGCGGGTGCGCCTCGGCCGGCAGCGGCGTCGTAGGCGACGACCAGGAGAGATTGTTCTGGTAGACGCAGGCGTAGCCGTTGTCGCACTGGCCGACGGTGGTCAGCAGATCCATCGCGAGTTCGAGCGACGGCAGGCGAGTGTCGCCGCCAATGTGCTGCGCGGCAACCTGGTCGACCGTGGTGCCAAGGTGATAGTCGGTGCTTTCCGTCCACTTCGCCTTGGCCGCACTGAGGAAGGCGGCGTTGGAAGTCGCGTGCGTTCCGGGATAGGCGTTCTTCAACTCCAGATTGGTGATGACGGTGACGTGATCCACAACGGAAGCGAGCGAACGGAGCGAGGGCGAAAGCTCCGTGAGTCCGCCTTCGCCGCCGGGAGTCCACTCGGCGATGTGCGCACCCATCGGCATGTAGACAAAGCCCAGGCGGCGGACCGGATTCGCCGGTGTCGCGGCCAGCGCGGTCATCGCCGGAACCATGGCATCGAGCAGTGGCAGCGCCAGCGTAGTTCCCATCCCCCGCAATAACGTCCGCCGCGGCAGAGCCTTCTTGGTCACGATCATTGTGATCTCCTCCCCTGAAACGGTGTGCTGTTAACGATCCCCAGAATCATCGACGAGAAGCGGTAGTCATTCGTCCGGGCCTCGCGGACGACCTTGCGGACCGCGGGAGAGTCGTAATACTCGACGCCCCTGCCTAGCGCGTACGTGAGAAGTTTCTCGGTGAAGGTTGAGGCAAAGAGCTCCGGGCGGCTGAGCAGCGCCTGCTGGAGTCCGGATACGCCCTCGAACTTGCTGCCATCGGGAAGACTTCCGGAAGCGTCGATGCGCACGCCATCCTCCACAGCTCGCCAGCGGCCCACGGCATCGTAGTTCTCCATGGCGAAGCCGATTGGATCCATCAACCGATGGCAGCCGGAACAGGCTGGATTGTCGCGGTGCTCGGCCAGGCGCTCCCTGATGGAGACCGTCTTCCCTATCCCGGCGTTCTCTCTGAGAGCCGGCACTACGGCGGGCGGCGGCGGCGGTGGAACTCCGAGCAGATTGTCGAGTACCCACTTGCCGCGGATCACGGGCGAGGTCCGGGTGGCGTAGGAGGTCACAGTAAGAACGCTCCCCTGGCGCAGCAGCCCGCCGCGCACGCTGTCCCTTCCAAAGTCGATGCGCCGGAAGCGGCTGCCGTAGACATTGGGAATTCCGTAGTGTTTAGCCAAACGTCCGTTGACGAAGGTGTAGTTTGCCCGGAGCAGATCGAGAACGCTGCGATCCTCGCGCATGATGCTCTCGAAGAAGAGTTCGGTTTCCCGGCGGAAGGCTCGCCGCAGATTCTCGTCGAAGTCCGGGTACAGGCGCATGTCCGGGGTCATCGATGCCAGATTGCGCAGGTAGAGCCATTGTTCCGCGAAGTTCGTCACTAAGGCGCGGGAACGGGAGTCGGCCAGCATGCGCCTGACTTGCCGTTCGAGCGCCTCCGGCGTTCTCAGTTCCTGCCGGACCGCCGCGTCCAGCAGTTCATCGTCGGGAATGCTGCTCCATAGGAAGAAGGACAGGCGCGATGCCAGCTCCAGATCGCTGACGCGGTAGGCGGTCTTTGGCGCAACACCGGCGGGATCCTGCTCGACGCGGAAGAGAAATTCCGGGCTGACCAGCACGGCGCGGAGGGCCATTTCGATGCCGGTTTCAAATTCGCCATTCGTCCGCGCGTCTTTGTAAAACTGTAGCGGAACTCGCAGGTCTGCGTCCGTCACGGGCCGCCGATAGGCACGGCGCATCAGAGTGGTAAGGATGCGTTTGGCGCAGCCTTCCTCTTCGCCCGGGCTAGCGGGCTGGCACACGAAAATCCTCTGGCGGCTGGGCGTGTCTCCGGCTCCCTTGGCGTCGTAAGGACCGTTGACTGAAATTGAGTAGAGGGCCGGGTTGATGCGCGGATGCCGGTCCATGTTGAAGTGGGCCTGGTAGGGCTGACGCTCGGTTTCGAGCAGCGCGGATGGCATTTTTGGAAATGCGACGGCAATCAAGTGCGGTCCGGCTTTCACCGGGATGCGCACGCTGAGATGTTTGTCCACCAGGGAATGATCGGCGCCCCGCTTGGGCGGCGTGACCGTGAACAGTTGCACCCGCTCGCCATCGAGCATCAGATCCACTTCCTGGGGTCCATATAGCCCCTCGACGTGCTCGTTGCGGTCCCTTGCGAGCCGGATCTGGAGATCGTAGCTGGCATCGAGCGGGAAGGTGTAGTTGACGGCTGCTCCGCCACGCGTTCCGAGTGGAAGCCCGTCGAAGTGCTCCTCCTGGGTCAGGTCGGGCGGAAGCGTAACCGTGTCGCCGCCCGGAGCTCGGATCGGCGCTCCCACCGCCAGTCGGCTGATCTTCCGTGCCGCCGCAAGATATCGCTCCAATAACGTCGGGGAGAGATCTCCGACCGTAACATTGTCGAAGCCGTGGCTGGACTCATCGCTTGGCAGCAGGGAGGAAACATCGACTTTCAGAGCCAGGAGGTCGCGGATGGCGTTCTGGTATTCGGTACGGCTCAACCGGCGAAATGTATCGGTCCGGCCGGGATCGGGCTTGGCGGCGGCCGCGCGGTCCAGGGAGGTTTCAAGCGAGGCGATCAGAGCGTCGTAGGTGCGCTCGTCCGGACGAGGCAATCCCACGGGGGGCATCTGGCGGGCTCGCAATTTCCGGACAACCTTCTCCCAGACTTGCGGATGCTCGCCGGCTCGTTCCGCGCTCATGGTATCGAGCGCAAGTCCGGCCGTTTTCACCTTGCTGTTGTGGCAGCCAACGCAGTATTGATCGAGCTGCTGAGAGCGGCACGGATCGATAGCTCCCGTCACAACGAGGATCGGCAACCACCGGAGAATTGGAACCACGCAGCGCCTCATGATCCGGGCTTTCGGCGAACTAAGGATAGTATATTAGTATTACTACGTTAAGTGTTTATGGACCGCGACCCTTTTGAATTGCGTACC
>JBBDWK010000065.1:0-3425 GCA_040902885.1 Bryobacteraceae bacterium
CAAGAGGACATTTCTACTTTGCTCAAAGGGGACATTATCACTTTGCTGCCACAGCCGTTCCTATGTCTGCCAAGTCTTGATACACTGGCTGCACCCTGCAAGGAGGTTGCTCGCCGTGGACGATACCACCATTGAAAGTCTCATTCATCTGCACGAAGACGGCGCCTTCAACCGGCGCGAACTTCTCGACCGCCTCGTGAAGTACACGGGCAGCGTCGTGGCCGCTACCGCGATTGTCGAAAAAGCCGGCTTGCTTCATGCCCAAACGCTGGCCTGCCCCGAAGGGGTCCGCGTCCCCGCGGACGCTCCCGACCTTGAAAACACCAACGTCACCCTCTTCGGAGAGGGCGGACCGTTGTTTGCCTATCTTTCCAGACCCCGCCAGTCTCCGAGACCTGCCGTACTGGTGATCCACGAAAATCGCGGCCTCAACGATCACATCAAGGACGTTACCCGCCGCGTGGCGCGCGCCGGATATGTTGCGCTCGGCGTGGATCTGCTCTCCCGCCAGGGCGGCACGGGCGCCTTCCCTGATCCCGCCGCTGCCGCCGCCGCCTATGGCCGCACCCAGCCAGCAGAGCGCCTCCAGGACATGCGCTCGGCTATTCTCACGCTCAAGGGGCAGTTTTACGTCCAGGCCGACCGCCTGGGCGCCATCGGCTTCTGCGCCGGCGGCCAGAACTGCTTCGATGTGGCTTTGAACAGCCCGGACATCACCGCCGCTGCCGTGTACTATGGCTCTGTTCCCAATGACGCCGACGCCTTCCAGAACATGAACGCTTCCCTGCTCGGCATCTTCGCCGAGCTAGACCGCAACATCAACGCCGGCCTCTCTCGTCTGCTGACCGGGCTCCACCAACACCAGAAAAGCTACGAGTTGCACCTATACCAGGGCGCTCGGCACGCCTTCCACAACGACACCGGAGCCAGCTACCACCCGGAGGCCGCCTGCGACGCCTGGGCCAAGACCATCGCCTTCTTCCGCCGCCACCTTGACGCTCCCAGGGCGCTGCCTTAGGCCTCGGATATCGCTGGCGCCCGACAACCGCTCCCTCACGGTCGCGGCTCCGAAAGTTCTTCCGAGCCGCGACCGTCAGGGAGCGGTCGTTAATCGTGAGATAACCGCCGATACATGCGAACATAGCGTCTCTCCGTCGATTTCCGCCCCGTGACGTTATCATGGACGGAGAGCACTATCAACGAAAGCATAGATGCAGAACTACGACCTTTTTGTAATTGGGTCCGGCCCCGCCGGACAGCGAGCCGCCTTTCAAGGGGCTAAATCCGGCAAGCGGGTTGCGCTGGTGGAGAAGCGCGAAGTGGTGGGGGGAACGTGCGTCAACACGGGCACCATCCCCAGCAAGACCATGCGGGAAGCGGTGATGCACCTCTCCGGCTACCACTATAAGAACATTTACGGACTCAACTACCGCGTAAAAGAGAAGATCACGATGGCGGATCTGCTGTTCCGCGTGCAGCACGTGATCAAGTCCGAGATTGACATCACCCGGGCGCAGTTGTCGCGCAACGGCATCGACGTCATGACCGGTGTCGCTTCCTTTGTCAATCCGCACCAGATCCGCGTTTCGGACTCGCGAGGGCAGGACGACTACACCGCCGAGACCATCGTGATCGCCACGGGCACCAAACCCGCCGAGTGTCCCGCGGTTCCCATCAACAACCGCACCATCATGACCAGCGACCAGATCCTGAACATGCCGTGCATCCCGAAGACGCTGATCGTGGTGGGAGGCGGCGTGATCGGCGTGGAGTACACATGTATGTTCGCGGCGCTCGGCGTGCGCGTGATTCTCGTGGAGCGGCGCCCGCGTCTCCTCGAGTTCGCCGACGCCGAAATGGTGGAAGCGCTCTCCTATCACTTGCGCGACATCCGCGTCACCATGCGCCTGAACGAAGAGGTCGAGAGCGTGGAAGAGACCGGCGAAGGAGTGATCGCGAATCTGGAGAGCCGCAAAAAGATCAACGGGGACGCGCTGCTCTATGCCGTGGGGCGGCAGGGCAACGTCGACGAGTTGAATCTGGCCGCGGCGGGAATCGAGGCCGACAAGCGCGGCCGCATCGCGGTGGACACCGAGTATCGCACCGTGCAGGCGCACATTTACGCCGTGGGAGACGTGATCGGCTTTCCCAGCCTGGCTTCGGTCTCCATGGAGCAGGGGCGGCTCGCGGCCTCGCACGCCTTCGGCATCCCGGTCAGTTCCAACCCGGCCAACTATCCGTACGGAATTTACTCCATCCCGGAGATGTCCTTCATTGGCAAGACCGAAGAACAATTGACCGAACAGGACGTGCCCTATGAGGTCGGCGTGGCGTACTACCGGGAGATCGCGCGCGGACAGATCCGGGGCGATACCACCGGGCGGCTGAAGCTCATCTTTCACCGCGAGACGCGCGAGATTCTGGGCGTACACATCATCGGCGACGGAGCGGCCGAATTGCTGCACATCGGGCAGGCGGTGCTGATTCTGAAAGGCACCGTCGACTATTTCGTGAACACGGTATTCAACTACCCGACCCTGGCGGAATGTTATAAAGCGGCGGCGTTTAACGGGCTGAACCGGCTCGCGAAAGTGTAGTGTTGCATTCCGTCCGGCTACAATAAAGGCATGGCGCGAGCACCGTCCGGGCCTCCTTCCGCCGTGCTGGCCGTGGAGCGCTTCTTCCAGTTCAGCCTGCTCGGCCTGGTAGCGAGCGGATATCTCGCGGTGGCGGGGTCGGGCTATCTCGACCTGCCGACAGTCATTCTCACGGCGTGCGGGCTGCTGCTCCGGGCGTTGGTGGTGACGGGCGCGATCCGGCTGCACATCCCGCCGCGTCTCACCACCTCTCTCGCTCTCGCATACGCCGGCTTCTATCCCGTCGATTATTTTTGGATCTCAGGCGGCGTACTCGAAGCGACCGTGCACCTGGTATTCTTCCTGGCCGTGCTGCAGATCCTCACCGCGAACTCGCCGCGCGCCTACCTGTTCACGGCGATCATCGCCTTCCTTGAGCTGCTGGCCGGTGCGCTGCTCTCGGTGAACCTGAGCTTCTTCGTCTTTCTGGCGCTTTATCTGCTGTTCACCGCGGCGGCTTTTATCAGCTCGGAGATCCGGCGTGCCATGGACTATCGCCAGCAGATTGCGCGCATGCCGGTGCGCAATTTTTCGCCGCGGCTCGCATTTGCCGCCTTCGCGCTCACCATGGGCATACTGACGCTTACCGCGGGCCTGTTTTTTCTGCTGCCCCGCACGGCGGATGCGGCCCTGCGGCACCTGGTTTCCCATAGCTACTACCTGCCGGGGTTTTCCAACCAGGTGAATCTGGGGGCGATCGGCGAAGTCAAGACCCGCTCCACGGCTGTGATGCACGTTCGATTCTACGGTGACGAGAAGGAGGGCAATCTGAAGTGGCGGGGGGGGGGG
>JBBDWK010000065.1:3435-39788 GCA_040902885.1 Bryobacteraceae bacterium
ATGGGGGGCGGCGCCGCGCTCACTCATTTCGACGGCAAGAAGTGGTTCAATCCCTCCAACGCGGCCCGGCTGCTGAAGGTCGAGCGGGGGCAGGTCCTGCTTGGCTTCGATCCCTTGCGCCCGCGCGGCAGGAACCTGGTCTACCGTGTGGATCTGCGGGCCATCGATTCCGACGTCCTTTTTCTGGCCGGTCTGCCGGAGAGATTGAACTATCTCAGCTATCCGAGCTTGATTCAGACCGAAGACGACGGCTTCCGCCTGGGGCTCGCGCCGCCGAACGGGGTGCGCTACGAAGTTTCCAGCTACCAGGAGCCAGACCTCCCGTTGGTACGGAGGGCGGATGCCGCCGCCGACGTTGTCTACGAAGCGCCGGCGGCGCTGCGGCGCAACTATCTGCAACTGCCGCCGCTCGATCCCCGAATTCCCGTCCTGGCGCGCAACATGGCGGCCGGATATCCTGCTCCACTGGGGAAAGCGCAGGCCATCGAGGACCGTCTGCGCCGCGATTTCGGCTACACGCTGGATTTGCCAAGCAAGGAGGTGGCCGACCCGCTGGCGCACTTCCTCTTTGAACGAAAGAAGGGCCACTGCGAATATTTCGCGTCTTCAATGACCGTGATGCTGCGGACGCTGGGCATTCCAGCGCGGCTGGTCAACGGTTTTCAGAGCGGCACCTACAATCCGATCTCCGATCAGTTTGTCATTCGGGCCTCCGACGCCCATAGCTGGGTGGAAGCGTATCTTCCGGGACGCGGATGGACCACCTTCGATCCCACGCCGCCCGATCCCTCGCCGCGGCCGTCGTCTCTTCTGACCACGCTGATGCTGTTCGCGGACGCCGCGGAGACGTTTTGGCAGGAGTGGGTGGTCGGTTATAACCAGGGCCGCCAGGTGACACTGGCAGAGAAGATCGGGCACTCGACCTGGCGGTTCAGCGACTTGTGGCGCGAGCAGGTGTTGCAGCGGTCGGCGGGCTGGGCGAGGAAGCTGGTTACGGCCTGGGAGGAACATAATGTGGCCGCGGTGGCGCTGTTCTCGCTCGGCATGGCCACGCTCCTTGCCGGTCCAAACGCGTGGAAGCGGCTCCGGCTTCACGGGAAATTGCGGCGGGTCAGACGAGGCATCGCTTCCTCCTCGGACGCCACGATGCTTTACCAGCAGTTTCTGGAAACGTTTCGCAAGAAAGGATTCGAGAAACCGCCCTGGTATACGGCGGTGGAATTCGCCCGAACCCTGGAGCGGTCGAACGCCGCCGACCTTGCTAGAAACTTCACCGAAGCGTACAACGAGTTTCGATTCGGCGGCCGGACGGCGAATGCTCCACGCCTCTCGCTCCTGCTGGACGAAGTGAAGAAGCGTGGGAAGTAGCGGGGATCATAAAGTTAATTCGCCAACGTCACGCGGACCGGATTTGCTTCGCGCCCGTCCACCGTCTCACCGGGCGTTTCCGGGCGCAAGACGATAGTCGTCCGTCCGCGTCCGGTCTACAAACGTGAAGGACACGTTATTGCCAATGCCCTCCACCCACCTGTACTTCCATACTTCGAATGGATACACCGTCTGCACCCCGCCGCTGGGGTAACTTTCGATCTCGTCTGGTGGACCGTACACAATGTACATGTGGCCGCGGTCGGTCTGCCAACCTGATCTGCCAGACGTCCGAAAACGCTCATTCCCGTACGCGATCCGGCGATAGTGTTCCTCTTTCATCTCGTTTTCAACCGTGCCGGGGGTCGGATCGCGCCGCAGCCAGAACTGCTCGATGAATTTTTGCCGTTCTTCATCGGTAGTCAGTTTCTGGAACGCAGCCCGCTCTTCATCGGTGATGATATAGGTGACGTCCTCATTCAGCCATTTGACATACGGAGACGCTTCGGTGCGGTCCGTCTGCCGCTGCGCGGCGACGGAGCTTTGCTGAGGCGGCTCCGACTGCCACGCAGCCAGAGCAACCGCGGCGATTACTATGAGGACCACGCTGCCGAACAATGGCGTCCAGGCGCGATTCGGCCCTTTTGGATATAGCAGACGACGGATACGTTTCACGAGACTCCCTCCTGTAGCGGCAACCGCAGGGTCGCGGCCCGACCAACGGTTATGTTCCAGCGCGGCCAGTGCCACGGCGTATTCGTGGGCGTTACCGCTCATTCGAACAACAACATCATCACAACAGTTTTCGCGCTCGGCACGAATCACCCGGGACATCCACCAAACCGCCGGGTGATAAAACAACAGGCCCTCGACAAGTCGCTGCAATAGATTCACGAGATAGTCGTAGCGCCTGATATGCGCCAGCTCATGCAGCAGGATGGCTTCGATCTGTCTCCCGGGCAGCCTAGCGAGCAGCCCGATCGGCATCAGAATTAACGGCCGCAGATGGCCCAGCACCATCGGAGCATCCACCATGCAGGACTCCAGCAGCAGGACCGGCCGTGAGATACGCAGCCGTGTGCTCAAACGGCCGAGCTCCTTCTGCCAGCGCTCGGGCGCACAACACACGCCTCGCCGGCGCAGCCGGCATACCGATATCCAGTCGGCGATATGCCGCAGGTAGAAAGTCCAGACGCCTGCAATCCAGAACGGTGCAAGCCAGGGCACGACTGCGGTGAGACCCGAATTTGAATGGCTAAGGGCATCCACGCCGGTTCGAACATTCCATGCGGGGAAAGGAGGCGCTCCTAAGGTCGCCAGGCTGTGGGCACCTTCCGGAATCATGCGAACCAGAGTGAGGCCAAAAACGACGGGCATTGCGAGTATCGCCACAAAGGCCACAGCATAGCGGGCACGCGGCGAACGGAGCGCCAACAAGGCTGCCGCCAGCGCAGCCGAGATGATCGCTCCTTCCCACAGTGAATGAAGCAGCGTCCAACCGATCGCGCCAGCAAGCGGCGTTTCAACCCAGGTTTTGAGAAGCCTCATTTCTCCCCCTTTCGGTACTCATCCAGCAGCTTCCGCATCTCAGCGAGTTCCTCCTTGGTTGCCTTCCGCGCCGAGAGCGCTCCCATCAGGAGTGCTTTGGCGGAGCCGCTGAATGCGCGTGCTAGGAGATCCCCGGCGAGCTGCTGCTGGGTCCACTCGCGCGGCCGCGCGGCTTTGTAGATGTGCGCGCGCGCAGTTTCGTCGCGGCGTACCAAGCCCTTTTCGGCCATGATCTGCATAAATTTCAGTACGGTACTATACTGCGCCGGACGCCGCTCTCTTATCACGTTATAGACATCGCGCACTGTAGCTGGTCCGATGCTCCACAGCACGGTCAGGATTTCGAGTTCAGCATCAGTCGGTCTGGGCGGTCCGCTTGCCATATACGAAGACGTTACTAGTAAAGACTTCGTATGTCAAGAGGCCTTTTGCCATGCCGAAGCACGGCTCGGCAGCGTCGCTACGGAAAGAGAGATCGCGCCGCCGTTATAGCGCTTGCGAGATAGCTCCTCTTTCTTCGCGAGTGTCGGGCACGACGAGTACATGCGGCGTCGGACACCAGCGCGATGCGCTCTCTCGCGCGGACATACTTGGCCACTAGCGTTTGCTACCGTGGAAAATTCATTCGCGCCTCGTCATAACCATACGTGTACCTTCCATCGCTTGCACACAACTTGCTCAGAATCGCTTCTGCCGACGCACTCTCGAATGCCGAGGAGATTCGCTTTTCCGCATCCCTGTTCGCAATGGCGACCTCCTCGGACGCCGCCGACCTGGCTAGAAACTTCACCGAAGCGTACAACGAGTTTCGATTCGGCGGCCGGACGGCGAATGCTCCACGCCTCTCGCTGCTGCTGGACGAAGTGAAGAAGCGTGGGAAGTAAGCGGGGATCATAAAGTTAATTCGCCAACGTCACGCGTACGGGATTTGCTTCGCGCCCGTCCGCCGTCAGCTGGATCTCCACGTCGCCCCTCCCGGCGAGGGTCCGCGGCACCAGCGCATTGATTTGATCGAGCCCCACGTACTGACCCTGCGGACCCGCGTACAGCAGCGGCGCCACAACGCCGCCGATCCTCATCGTAACGGCCGCGGGACTGCTCGCGCCGCGGATACCCGTACCGAAGAGAAGCAGGTAGATCCGATCGCCTGCGCCTCCCATCGAAAGGGGAACCGGCTGGCATGATCCCGCTCCTGCCGGGCATTCGAATATAGTGCGCGATTGCTGTGTTCCATTAGAGGCTACGGTGAGAGCGACGGCCGCCGCCACACCACTGCCGCTGCCATTGGCGGAGAACAGCGCCGGGGCAATCGATTCGATCTGAGTACGGTCCGTCCATCGGATCGTCGCGCTCCTCACGATCGTCACGCTCGCAGGGCCCCGCGCCGTTCCTTCGGGGACCAGCCAGTTGATCTGCGACGGCGACACGAAGAACAGCGGCGCCGGACGCAATATCCCGTTGCTGTCCGCGACCGACACCGACACCCCGCCCATCGCCGTGGGAAGCGGGGTCGAAGTAGCGCTCACGGTCTCCGGCGTGAAGCCCGGTGCGAAGGATGACGCGATCGAGTTGGGGGCGAGACCTCCCGCGCGAAAGCTCGCCGCCGAAACGGTGGGCGCGGATGCTACTGCAACGCGGCACGCGCCCGCAGTGTCCAGAAACACGGCGTGATTCACTACCGCCGCCATCTCGGCCGAGACGCGCGGCGGCGATACCGGGCTGTCATATCTTATTGGCTGTAGCCACGCGGTCCCCTCGGAAAGACAGCCGAATATGCCGCAGCGCAGCGGCAGCGTCGCTTCCGGAAAATACATGGTCTGCACGAGCTCGTCTCCGCCGGCGGGATCGAGTTCGTAGAGCGTCATAAACGAAACACCGGTCGAGTACGAGGTAACGGCGGTACACCCGCCGGACTCCGCAATCCCGTCGCCGTTGGCATCCGAGGGACAGGACGCCGGCAAATTCACAGCCCGGGTTCCATGGACATTGACTCCGGTCGTCGTGACCTGCTGCTGGCAGCTTTCGCCGTTGTAAAGCGTGCAATTCGGCGCGCGAAAGAGGAAGTGGTCGGTGCAACTGTTCCACTCATACCAGCCGTCGCGGCACTCTGTGCGGCAGTTCCCAGCCGCGTCGCAGACCGGCGTATCGTGGCACCATCCATCGAATTGATGTCCATCGAACTTCTGTCCGAAGTTCGACGTGACGCCCCAGTTTCCGAAAGGAGGCGTATGCAGCGGATTCCCGCCCGGGCATTCCACGTTGACGTTGCCGATCACCCGGCGATTCCGATTGAGGCCCGCCACCGACAACTGGCACGTCTGCGCAAGCACGTCCGCCGCGAAGAGGAGAACGAGAAACGCACGCATCACACCCCCCTAACCGGCGAGGATACTATACGCGTCGCAAGCGCGCTATGAGGCCGCGGATGAGCGCCGATTAACGCTGATAAGAGCTTCGTTTTCAATCGGCGTTCATCGGCGTTCATCGGCGGCTTCAATTGTTTCACGCCTTCTGAGGGAGCGGTTATTGAGCGTGAGATAGTGCTATTTGCGCTCTTCCAAACGCTGGTAGACCTCGCGCTTCGAAAGGCCCCTGCGGCGGGCCACGGCTTTCATCGCGTCCATGCGGCTCAACCCTTCGCGCATGCACGCTTCCACCGCTTCCTCGATGGGCGTATCGTCCTCCTCTGCGCCAGCGGCATAACCGCCCACAACCAGCGTGATCTCGCCCTTCACCGCATCGCGCGATTCCAGCTCCGCCCGAATCTCCGCAGCCGTTCCGCGAAGAATCTCCTCGTGAATCTTGGTAAGCTCGCGCGCCATGGCGGCCGGCCTCGGTCCCAGTAGCTCGTCGATATCCGCTAGGGTTTCGACAATGCGGTGCGGGGCTTCGTAAAAAACAAGCGTGACGGTTTGTGTTTTTAGCGATTCCAGGGCCTTCCGGCGCTGCCCGCGCTTGGGAGGCAGGAACCCGGCGAAGTAGAACGGATCGGCTGGAAGGCCCGATGCGGCCAGCGCGGAAAGCGCCGCCGAGGGACCGGGAACAGGCTGCACAGCGATTCCGTTTTCGATTGCCGCGGAGACCAGCCGATAGCCGGGGTCGGAGATGAGGGGCATGCCGGCGTCGGATACCAGCGCGATCCGCTCTCCGGCGCGGAGGCGCTCAATCAGCTCTTTCGTGCGAGACGCCTCATTGTGGCCGTGGTAGCTGACCAGCGGGCGGTCGATTCCGTAGCGGTCGAGAAGCTTGCGGGTCTGCCGCGTGTCTTCGCAGGCGATCATATCCGCCTCTTTCAGGATGCGAACAGCCCGAAACGTAATGTCCTCGAGGTTTCCGATAGGCGTGGCGACGATGTAGAGCAAGTCCTACGCCCTGGCCCGGCGCGCTCCAAACGTGAAGTAGATGACGAGGCCGGCCGCCAGCCAGACCACGAAGCGCACCCAGGTTTCGAGCGGCAGACCGAGCATCAGCACCAGGCAGGAGGCGATCGAAAACAGCGGCAGCCACGGCGCGCCGGGAACCCGGAAGCCGCGCGGGCGGTCAGGCTGCGTGCGCCGCAATACCAGCACACCCGCCGCCACCACGACAAACGCGAAGAGGGTGCCGATGTTCGCCAGGTCGGCAAACGTTCCGATGTCCCACACGGCCGCGGGGACCGCCACCACAATGCCGGCCACCCAGGTGCTGAAGTACGGCGTGCGGTGCAGCCGGTGCACGCGCGAGAAGGCTCGGGGCAGCAGACCGTCGCGCGACATCGCGAACCACACCCGGGTCTGCCCGTACTGGAAGACCAGCAGCGAAGAGACCATGCCGACCAGCGCGCCTACGCCCACCCATCGGCGTATCCCGTCGTACCCCAGATCCTTGAGCGCATTGACCACCGGCGCGGCGTTGTCCAACTCCCGCCAATGAGTTATGCCCGTGAGCACCAATGCCACGGAAACGTACAGCACCGTGCAAATCACCAGAGTGGACAGAATTCCGAACGGCAGGTCGCGCCCCGGATTGCGGCACTCCTCGGCGGCGGTGGATACCGAATCGAAGCCGATGTAAGTGAAAAAGACGATAGCCGCTCCGGTAAGCACGCCGGGAAAGCCGTTGGGCATGAATGGCTGCCAGTTCTCACTGCGGACGGCGCCGGCGGCGCCAAACACGAAGATCAGGATCGCCGCCACCTTTACGATCACCATCACGCTGTTCGTGCGCGCGCTCTCGCGCACGCCCTGCACCAGAATCCAGGTCAGCAGCAGCAGAATCACGACCGCGGGCAGGTTGAACCACGCGCCGGTAAACTCGCCGCCCGCGATCATGGGGCCGGATAACTGCGGTGGAAGGTGGACTCCGAAGACGCTTTCCAGCATGTCGTTGAAGTAAGCCGAGAAGCCAACCGCGACGGCCATGTTCGACACCGCGTACTCGAGAATCAGGTCCCAGCCGATGATCCACGCGAAGATTTCGCCCAGCGTGGCATAAGCGTACGTGTAGGCGCTGCCCGCGACGGGAATCATGGACGCCAGTTCCGCGTAGCACAAGGCCGCGAAGCAGCACACCACAGCGGTCAGCAGGAAGGAAAGAGAGATGGCCGGCCCCGCGCCCGGCCGGCCGATGGTGGAGACGGCGTCACGGCCGTGCAGCAGCAGATCCAGCACCGGCGCGTGCAGAATGGAGCGGTAACTGAGGGTCTCTCCCGCCGCGGCCGTGCCGGTAAGGATAAAGATGCCGGAGCCGATCACCGCGCCGATGCCCAGAGCGGTGAGACTCCACGGCCCGAGCGTCTTCTTCAAACGCCTCTCGGGCGCCTCCGAAGCGGCAATCAGTGCGTCGATACTCTTGGTGCGGAGTAAGCGGTTCACGAGCCCGGGCCGCGGCGCAACCGATTACCGTTTGCGCGTGCCTTGCGTCATCTTCCTGACTTTTTTCTTGTGGGAGCCGCGCGGCACGTCGGAAGGCCGCTTGGCCTTCGGCGCCGCCTTCTTGCGCGCCGCCCGCTTCAGTTTCTTGCGTTCTTCTCGATCCGTAACGTTCTTGGTATTCATCGCACTCTCTTGATTGTCGCGTACTTTGCGATTAACTTCTTCAGGCCGTGACCCGGAAAATTGATGGTCAGCTTGGCGTCCTCGCCGTCGCCTTCGCGCCGCAGCACCGTTCCGGTGCCGTACTTGGGATGCTCCACGACGGTTCCCGCGCGGGCGCCCTGCGCCTGGCTTGGAAACTGCGGGACATTCGAAGGCTGGACTGGGGAAGCCTGCGGCGGACCAGCGGCTTTCTGGCCCGGCTGCGGAAATTGCCTGCCGCGGTCGGAGAAAAACTGGGAAATGTTGTCGAGCGAGTTGTATGTTTTGCCGGTGTAGGTGTTTCGCCGGGCGCTCTCGCGGACTTCGTGCCGCTCCGCGGACAGGTCCACCTGCGGCGTGCGCCTGCCTTCGCCTAATTTGACCGTCAGGTTCTCCGGAACCTCCCGCAGGAAGCGCGAGGGAATGGTTTCCTCCTGCTGCCCTCCGCCAAAGCGGCGCCGCAGCTTCGCGGAAGTCTGGATCAGGCGCTTCTCGGCGCGCGTCATCCCGACGTAGCAGAGCCTTCGTTCCTCCTCGAGCATGGTCTTCGAAGCGAACGACCGGCTGTGGGGGAACAACCCCTCCTCCATGCCGGCCATGATGACCAGGGGGAACTCCAAACCTTTAGCGTTGTGCATGGTCATCAGCGTGACCAGCGCCCGCTCGTCGATGGAGTCCGCGTCCGCCACCAGCGCGGCGTGATCCAGGAAGTCGGAGGCCGATTCGCCCCGCTCGCCCGCCTCCACCGCGGCGTTCAAAAGTTCGCCGAGGTTCTCCAGCCGTCCCTGAGCCTCGGGCGTGTCCTCCTGCTTGAGCATCTCGCGGTAGCCGGTGCGCTCGATAATGAAGCGAATGGCGCCGGCCAGCGGCTGTGTCGCCACCGCCTCGGCGATCTCCTCCACCAAACCGCGGAAGGCCGCCATAGCAGCCTCGGCGCGCGTGCCGAGTTCCTGACCATCCAGCATGCGGACGATTGCATCGAAGACGGTGAGCCCGTGTTGCGAGGCGTAGCGCTCCACCTGCTCGACCGTAGTCTTGCCGATTCCCCGCGCAGGAGTGTTGACGATGCGCAGCAGGCTGGCCGAATCCCGCGTGGAGACGCCGAGTTTCAGATAGGCCAGAGCATCCTTGACTTCCGCCCGCTGGTAGAAACTGGTGCCGCCCACCACGAGGTACTTGCGGCCGTAGCGGCGCAGAGCCTCTTCAATCTGCCGGGACTGGAAATTGGTCCGGTAGAGGACTGCCACCCGCTCGCCGGGATGCGACGAGAGCCAGCGCTCGATGGTGTCGGCAATGAACAGAGCTTCGTTCTCGCCGTCATAACCGGAGTACTGGCCCACCCGCTCGCCGGCGCCAGATTCGGTCCACAGCCACTTGCCCTTGCGCTCCTGGTTGTTTGCCACCACCGTGCTCGCGGCTTCCAGGATGGTCTTCGTGGAGCGGTAATTCTGCTCCAGCCGGATGACCAGCGCGTTCGGGTAATCGCGCTCGAAATCGAGAATGTTCCGAATGTCCGCGCCGCGCCAGCTATAGATGGACTGGTCCTCGTCGCCCACCACGCAAACGTTGCTATGCCCAGTGCTCAGCAGCCGGATCAGCTCATACTGGCTCCGGTTGGTGTCCTGATACTCGTCGATCATCAGGTGGCTCAGGCGCCGGTTGTACATCTGGCGGGTGGTTTCGTCGTGGTAGAGGAGACGGACGGTTTCGAGCAGCAGATCGTCGAAGTCCAGCGCGTTGGCGTTGCGCAAAGTCTTCTCGTACTCCTCGAAAACCACTGCGAGCCGCTGGGCCTGAGGGTCGGCGGAGTCCCGGTAAAAATCCTGCGGCGACTTCTTCAGATTTTTCGCATGGCTGATGCGCGAAAGGGCCGCCCGGTACTGCATGAAGTTCTTCTCTTCGAGACCCAGATGACGATAGGCGGCCTTAATGGCCAAGAGTTGGTCGTCTTCGTCGTAAATCGAAAACCTGGTGTTGAAGCCCAGACGGATGGCCGCGAGGGGCGCGCCATCGCGCCTCAGAAGGCGGACGCAAAAGGAGTGGAAGGTGGAAACGCCCGGGCCGGAGCCGCCCGGTTCGTACTCCAGCAGGGACATCACGCGGGCGCGCATCTCCTGAGCGGCCTTGTTGGTAAATGTCACCGCGAGCACGGCGGACCCAGGCACATGGTGGTTGCGGATGATATGCGCGATACGGTGAGTGATGACGCGGGTTTTGCCGCTTCCAGCCCCGGCAAGAATCAATACCGGGCCGTCGATATGGACCACGGCATCGCGCTGCTGGGGGTTCAACCCCTCTAAAAAGTCCATTGGGAGCTAGGGTGTCTTTTCATCGTAGCATGCAGGAGATGGGGATCTGCTTCGGGGCGGGATCCGCTGGCTTAGAAGGCGTGAAACAATTGAAGCCGCCGATAAACGCCGATGAACGCCGATTGAAGACGAAGCTCTTATCGGCGTTCATCTGTGTTCATCCGTCCCCTCGAATGAATTGCCCACCGACGTTCGGGACTTCGCCATCAAGAACTACTACCTGTGGCGCCTTGACGCACTGTTCATTTCTCGATGACACCGAAATAGGCCGCAACGCTACCGCTTAGCCATCCTGTCCCGCGCCTCAATCGCTCGGGCGTGCTTCAAAATATTCGGGTCCGCCGCGCCGATCGCGAGGGCCTTTTTGATTTCCTCGCGCGCCTCCCGATGCATGCCCGAGCGGTGGAGCGCCCATGCGTAGGCATCGATGGTCGCTACGTCGCGGCGGCGCGCGATTTCGAGTTTGGCGATGCTCAGCGCCTTGGCTGGCTTGAGGGCATAGTCGGCGTAGTACGAAATCAATTCCCGATTCGCGTTATCCCAGCCCGCGGATTCCGCGAGAGCGAGCTTTTCGAACTCCAGGAACGTCTTCATGGCTTCAGCGCGCTTTCCGGCATTGTGAAGCGCGGCGGCGACATCGAACAGGTTCTCGGGATGCGGCGCAACTTCGTAACGGCGGCGCATGAGCTTCACCGCTTCGCTGTGAGCGTCTTCGGCGGTCCGAACTTTGGCGAGGGCCGCCAGCGCGTAATGGTAGTCCGGCACCAGCGTCAGCGCCTCGTTCAGCACCTCCGCGGCCTCCTTAAGTTTGCCGCCGGCCGTGAAAAGCTGCCCGATATGGACGAGCATCCAGGCGCGGTCCTCGATTTCCGCCGGGTGCGTGCGGGTGTAGGCCATCCGCATCAATTCCATGGCGCCATCCCTGTCTCCGAAGATCTCGCGGAGGTAAGCGGCGCGGGTCAGACCCGGGACTCCGTTGCGGCTGAGATCGAGCATCCACTGCGCGGCTTCTTCGGCTTCTTTGTAGTTGCCGAGTTCGGCGTTCGCATCCACCAGGAATCCGTACATGGCAGGGTCGTCGGGCACCCGGCGGTTGAGCTGCTTTGCGAGGACCAGCGCGTCGGCGAACTCATGCCGGCCGAGCCGAATCCAGCACTGCGCCTTGAGCGCTTCGAAATTATCGGGCGAAACGGCGAGCGACCGTTTGATGGCGGCTTCGGCCCGGTCGTAGTAAGTTGTGTCGGCCGTATCGCGAGCGCGGCGCGCCAGAGCCATGGCAAGCGCGTTATAACCATCGGGTTGCCCCGGGTCTTTCTCTATGGCGCGCTGCGCCGCAATGATTGCCTGTTCGACGGGCGATGGCTGCCCGCCGAACAGGCTGGTGAAGAAGAAGAGAAGCACTATCGATTGACGCATGGGCATCCTCACGGCAGGCAGGCGGCGCCGAAACCTGCTGTGCAGCCCGGCTCGCCCGGGTCAATGTGGCGGCGGCCGCGTCCGGAGGGCGCGTTCGCGAGGTATGGGAACGAAGTGCGGTACGGCGCGTCATTCACGTTGACTCCGTCACCCAAACGGGTATTGAGTGGCGATGAGCTGAACGGCGGGCCGGCGAGCACTCCGCCAGCCACCAGCCGAAGCGCGACATCGGTGACGTCGTCGAAAAGGCGGCGTCCATTGGGAAAGCCCGCGGCATCCCCGCCAAGCAGTCCAAGGCGATTCTGGGACGTGCCAATCGTGGGTGCGACTCCGGTATTGAGCCGGAGGAGATCGGCCACCGGCCCGGCCGGCGTTCCCGCCGCGGCGATGGGGGGCGCGTAGGTCACAACCGGCAGCAAATCCGTACGAGGCGGGGTCGGAATCGCAACGGCGCCCCCGGTGAGTGCGTTCACGACGCGCGCCAGAGCCGGGTCGAGGAAAAACGACGCGAACTGGGCATCGTTTTTCGGTTGATCCATACTGAATCTGTCTTTGTAGCCAGTGCCAACCAGGAGTTCGTTGATGAGCGGGTTGCCCATCCGTTGCACTTGAAGGAAGCTTCCGGAAGACTGCGCCGGCAAGGGCGAGCGGCGGACGGTCAGGCGCGGGCGGGAGGTTGTTGCCCATATGCCGATGGTCGCCGCCGTGGATGTCGCGGCCTCGACCGCGCCGGTTCTTGTAAGCAGGCTGATGGGAACTTCGATGGCGATCGAATTCACGGCATAGCCGGACACTGTGTCCGCGGCGAGATTGACGTTCGCCGCATCCTCCGCCGGAGAGAGGACGGGAGGAGACTTGGACGTGTTCAGCGTGTCGAAGGCGCCGCCGAGGTCGATCCAGAAGGCATCGTCGGTAGTGCCGGCGAACACGCGGGTACTGTTTGGAAGCGAATAGGTGCCCGCGTTGAACAGCGCGTTATAGTCCATGGTTCGCGGCCCGGGATTTGCCGGGACGGCGAACAGCGACAGGCCGGAAGACAGGTCCGTGGCAATCCCACCCTTTATCATGGTCACCCGGTAGCTCTGCCGCTGGCCCAGACCGATCGAGGTGAAGCTTGTGATCTGGGGTGGAACAATCGGCGTGCCGGGTGGAACCGGAGGAGGCGAGTTCGCCGGTGCGGTTATGCCGGTGCCGGCGCCGGCGTAAACCTGGAACAGATTCGGCAGGCGCTGCTCGGTGGAAAAGCGGAACTGGAAAACGATGTCTTCCACCGCGTTATTGTTGTTGTCAACCTTGATCTCGTAGAGGATGTCGGGATCGAACGGAAAGTAATTCGGACCGTTCGCGGGTTCCAGCAGCGGGTCCACGCAGAGAATCAGCGTGACCTTATCCGTCTGGCCCGGCTCGTAGCTGCGGAACGCATAAACGTCCGTGATGTCGGCTTTGTGATCCAGCGCGGTGATGGGCGCCTCACGATGGTTGGCGGCGCCGGCGAGAACGGGCAGGACCAACGATAAGGCGAGAAATGGCGCAACAAATTGGTACAGTTTTTTCACTTGTTCCTCCTGTTTATCCCGAAAGGGTCTTCAGTGCCGCCGGCGGCGGCGAGTGGAAACAATCGTCGCCACCAGCGTGGCGAAAACAAGCGCGGCAGTCGCGGGTTCAGGCACAGCGTTGAGGCGACCGAAGCGGAGTTCCGCCGTCGCGAGCGACGCCGAGCCAGACAGGCCGCCGTCGACCACTACGTCGTGACGAACGGCGAGCGCAGACAGCGGAGCGAGACCGCGGCTATCGAAAGTGGAGCTGTCGAAGCCGATGTCGAACGCCGCGAGGACTTGGGACGAGCCGGTGCAGATGCCGCCGATGAACCCGGTAAAGCATAATTCGGACGTCGCCAGCGCGAGACCGGGGTCCGTCACGGAATTACCTGTAATCTCCAGCGAAGCGAAGACGAAACCCGGCGGGCTTGGCGAGGAAACCAGGAACTCGACCACCGATTGGAGCACTGTCGGGCCGGCTGCGTCCGCGCCATAAGTGAAGAGGAGACCCGGCTGGAGAGGGTCGAACAATGGATTGACCCCAATCGATCCGGGGGAAATCTCCGTGCTGCCGGGAAGGACACCTGGGTTAACGAAGTCGGAAAAGACGGCCGGGCCCAGTTGGCATCCGTCGGCCGGAAGCGCAATGTAGTCGGCCAGCGTGCCCGGCAGGCAGTCGATTGGCACTGCGAGCGCTGCATGAACAACGGTCGCGAACAGAAAAACAGCACGAAGCATCGGTCCTCCTTAAGTGCGCAACAGCAGCAACGAGGGTTTGCGTTCGTTTTATCAATACGGAAACTTCGGTCCGCTGGATTGCAACTCCGGTGACGATTCAAGTGGAATTTCGGCCTGCGCTTCCGCTACTCGTAATGAGTCCACATGCGGAGGACTTTTATGGTTCGCTCTTCTTCCAAAACCTGATAGACCAGCCGGTGCTGAATATTGATTCGCCGCGAATACGCCCCAGCCAAATCCCCCACCAGCTTTTCAAAAGGGGGCGGCTTCCGGAACGGATCGTTTGCCAGGAGGGAAAGGAGAGCCTCCGCCTTGGGCCTGAGATTCGCGGCAGACAGACGTTTGGCATCCTTTTGCGCCTGTCTGGTAAACACCACGCGCCACGCGCTCACCACCCCGGTTCCGGTTCACATTCCCCGGTAGGCGTCGACATCCCTTCCCTGATCGACTCCCGTAAATTCGGCACCGAGAGCAGATAGAGCGTCTCCTCCAAAGCGCGCCAGTCTTCCTCCGACACGAGCACCGCATTCGAACGCGGGCCAGTGATCAGAACCGGCTCATGCGCTTCCGCCGTTTCATCCAGCAGCCGATATAATCTCTCCCGCGCTTCGCTCGCCGTTAGAGTGTTCATACCTAAGCGTACGCTTTCTCGTACGAGTCCGCAAGAAGCTGCTGATTTCACGGCTTCAACACGCTCGGCGCAAGAGGTATACTTTATATAGAAAAACTTCTTGACGGAGTACAAGATGTTGGGGCAAGATTACAAATGCTCGACAAATTTTCTCAGGAGGGTGATGAATGGGGCTATTGAGCGTTCACCTGAGTACGAAAATAGAAGAGTTGGATCGAACTCGCACAAATAAGGGAAGCGGCATCGCCTTCCCACGTCATTTTACCGCCCGGCTGGAAGCCGGACGCACTCCCTACGACGAAGTCATATGGGAAACCAGAACTGCGTCTATCGGGAACGATAAAGGCACGGTGATTTTCGAGCAGCGCGACGTCGAGGTTCCGGCCGACTGGTCGCAGACGGCCACTAACATCGTCGCCAGCAAGTACTTCCACGGCAAGCTCGGCAGTCCCGAGCGCGAAACCAGCGTGGCAGAGCTGGTACACCGCGTGGTCGATACCATTGCGGACTGGGGCAAGCGCGGCAGCTACTTTGCCACGCCCCAGGACGCGGAGAATTTCCGCGACGAGCTGGCCCATCTGATGCTCACCCAGAAGGCCTGCTTCAACTCCCCGGTGTGGTTCAACGTCGGCGTCCGGGACACGCGCGGCTACGGCTGGATCTACGACGCAACCGAGCAGAAGATCAGGAAGCTCGACGGCCAACAGCGCCCTCAGTGCTCGGCCTGCTTCATCGTCTCCGTCAAGGATTCGCTCGAGTCCATCCTCGACCTCGCCAAAACCGAGGGCATGCTCTTCAAGTGGGGTTCCGGCACCGGCACCAACCTCTCCGCGCTTCGCGAAGAGGACGCGCCGCTTTCCGGCGGCGGACGAGCCTCCGGGCCGCTCTCCTTCATGAAGGGCTTCGACGCCTTTGCCGGCGTCATCAAGTCCGGCGGCAAGACGCGCCGCGCCGCCAAGATGGTCATCCTCAACGCCGAGCACCCCGATATCGAAGCCTTCGTCTGGTGCAAAGCCAAGGAGGAGAAGAAGGCGCACACGCTGGTGGATGCCGGCTACGATAGCTCGCTCGATGGCGATGCCTACAGCTCCGTCTTCTTCCAGAACGCCAACAACTCCGTCCGCGCCAACGACGATTTCATGCAGGCCGTCGCCGGCGACGCCGATTGGTGGACGCGCTCAGTCGCCACCGGCCAGCCTGTCAAGCGGTACAAGGCGCGCGATCTAATGCACCAGATTGCCGAGGCCACCCACCAGTGCGGCGATCCCGGCATGCAGTTCGATACCACGGTCAACCGCTCGAATCCCTGCAAGAACACGGCGCGCATCAACGCCTCCAATCCCTGCTCCGAGTACATGTTCCTGGACGACTCGGCCTGCAACCTCTCCTCGCTGAACCTTATGAAGTTCGTCGGCCCCGATGGGCGCTTCGACGTGGAAGCCTTCCGCCACGCCGTGGATACCATGATCCTGGCGCAGGAGATCATCGTCGATAATGCCAGCTACCCGACCCAAAACATCGGGCAGAACTCGCACGATTTTCGTCCGCTCGGCCTCGGTTTCGCCAACCTGGGCGCGATGCTGATGTCGCTCGGCATTCCTTACGATAGCGACCAGGGCCGCGCCTACGCCGGAGCCATCACAGCCGTCATGTGCGGCCAGGCCTACCTCACGAGCGCGCGTATCGCCGGGACCACCGGCCCTTTTCCGCGCTACGAGGAGAACGAGGGCGTGTTCCTCGACGTGATCCGGATGCACCGCGACTCGGTCGGCAAAATCGCTCGCGGCAACATTCCCACCGACCTTTACGAAGGCGCGGCGGCCTGCTGGGACGGCGCGCTCGAACTAGGCGAGCGGACGGGCTACCGCAACGCTCAGGTCACCGTCATCGCGCCCACCGGGACCATCGGCTTCATGATGGATTGCGACACCACCGGTATCGAGCCCGATCTCGCGCTCGTGAAGTACAAGCGGTTGGTGGGCGGCGGCGCCATCAAGATCGTCAACAACACGGTGCCGCAGGCGCTCATCAAGCTCGGCTACCAGCCCGAGCAGGCGGAAAAGATCGTGGCGCACATCGACTCCACCGGCACCATCGAGGGCGCGCCGCACATCAAGCCGGAGCACCTGCCCGTCTTTGATTGCAGCTTCCGGCCGCAGAACGGCACGCGCTCCATCCACTATATGGGGCACGTAAGGATGATGGCCGCGGTGCAGCCCTTCATTTCAGGCGCGATCTCGAAGACCATCAACATGCCGGAAGAGGCCACGGTGGATGAGATCGCTCACGCCTACATCGAGAGCTGGAACCTCGGCCTGAAGGCGGTCGCTATCTACCGCGACAACTCGAAGCGGGTGCAGCCGCTCAGCTCCGGCAAGGGTGAGAAGAAGGCCGCCGCCCAGCCCTCTGCGCAGGTGGTCGAGAAGGTGGTCTACCGCCCCGTGAGGCGCAAGCTCCCCGACGAGCGCCAATCCGTTACGCACAAATTCTCCATCGGCGGTCACGAAGGATACATCACCGTCGGCATGTACGAGGACGGTACGCCCGGCGAGATCTTCATCGCCATGGCGAAGGAGGGTTCGACCATCTCGGGCCTGATGGACAGCTTCGCCACGGCCATCAGCTTCAACCTGCAGTACGGCGTTCCACTGAAGTTCCTGGTGGATAAGTTCAGTCACGTACGTTTCGAGCCCAGCGGGTGGACCGGCAATCGGCAGATCCCATACGCCAAGTCCATCATGGATTACATCTTCCGCTGGCTCGGCGCGAAGTTCCTGGGACCCGAGTACGCGGTGGGCGAAGCGGGCGAAGCCGCCGCGCTGCGGCCCACCGAAGAGGACCCGCAGGAGAAGCTGCCCTTCGCGGCATCCGTCACCGACGCGCCCGTGTGCGCCGAGTGCGGATCGATCATGACCCGCAACGGCAGTTGCTACAAGTGCGGCAACTGCGGCGGCACAAGCGGCTGCAGTTAGTTGGAAATCCTACAGACGCGCAAGACGCGTCATTGACACCTCCAATGGCCGCCACGTAGCTTGAAATTAAGTGGCGGCCATTTTTACGTCAACGGGCGTCTCCCACCGGCTGATCACGCTGCGTTCCGTGGTGCAGGCCTTCCAGTTCCAAGGCGACCGGCCCTTCGCGGTAGTCTTTGAAAAGGATACTGTCGCGCGCCACTCCTTCCGCGAACTGTACGATCTGGTCGAACGCCTCGCGCGCGGGCTCGCACGGACCGGAGTCGGGCCTGGAGATCACGTCGCGCTCCTCGCGGGGAACCGGCCGGAGTGGATTACCGCCTGCTTTGCCACCGTCCATGCGGGCGCCGTCATAGTGCCCGTGGATCTGCAGACCAGCACGTCCGTGCTGCGGCACATGCTTCAGGACAGCGCGGCCCGGCACGTTTTCACTACGTCGGATCACGCTCCGAGGCTCGAACAACTCGGCCTCAATCTGCGTCTCATCCTGCTCGACGCCGCCGAAGACGATCCGCGCAGCTGGCGGCGGCTGCTCGCCGAACGCGAGGGCCCGCTGCCGGACATACAACCGGACGACTGCGCCACGCTCTTCTACACCTCGGGTACCACGGGACCGCCGAAGGGAGTGCCCCTCAGCCACCGTAACATCGCGTTTCAGATCGAGACCATCCTCGCGTCCGGGCTGGTCACCGAGCGCGACCGGATTCTGGCGCCGCTCCCGCTGCACCATGTCTACCCGTTCGTGGTCGGGATGCTGACGCCTCTGGCCGGCGGCATGCCCTTGATCGTCCCCTACTCCGTCACAGGCCCTCAAATGGTCCGCGCGTTGCGCGAAGGATCGGCCACGCTAGTCATCGGCGTGCCGCGTCTGTACTCCGCGCTTTACAAGGGCATTCAGACGAAGGCGCAATCGGCGGGCTGGGTTGGCGAGCATATTTTTGGCGCGCTGCTCGGGCTGAGCGTGAGCCTGCGCCGCGCTTTCGGCATGAGGGCGGGAAGATTCCTGCTGAAGCCGATACACCGGCAATTCGGTGAAGATCTGCGCGTTCTGGCATCGGGCGGCGCGGCGCTCGATCCCGCATTGGCCTGGAAGCTCGAAGCCATCGGGTGGCAGATTGCCATCGGCTACGGGCTCACTGAAACCGCGCCGCTGCTGACCTTGAACGTGCCCTGGCAATTGCGCATCGGAAGCGCCGGCCGCCCGATTCCCGGAGTCGAGCTGCGCATTCAGGAAGGCGAAGTGCAGGCGCGCGGGCCGAACGTCTTCAAGGGCTATCGCAATTTGCCCGAAGAGACGCGCGAAGCCTTCACCGAAGACGGCTGGTTCCGCACGGGCGACCTGGGCCACTTCGACAAGGACGGTTACCTGTATCTCACCGGCCGCGTATCCACCGTAATCGTGACCGAAGCCGGCAAGAATATACAGCCGGACGAAGTGGAGGAGGCGTACGGGCAAAGCTCTGTCATCGCCGAGGTGGGCGTGCTGCAGCGCGAAGGCCGGCTGGCCGCACTCATTGTGGCGGACCGCGCCGAAGTGATGCGCCGTGCCTGGAGCGAAGAGGATGCCTGGCGAGCGATTCATGAGGCGGTGGCAGGCCGCTCGCCCAGCCTTCCCTCCTACCAGCGCATCTCCGAGTATGCGGTTACGCGCGAGCCCCTGCCACGCACCCGGCTCGGAAAGATCCGCCGCCACCTGCTGGCCGAACGTTACGATCTGGCGCGCGCCGGCAAAGAGTCCGGCCCGCAGGGCCCCATCGCCGAGGAGGAGATGTCCGGCGATGACCAGGTGCTTCTTCAGAACCAGGCGGCGCGCCAGGTCTGGAATCTGCTGGCCTCGCGCTATCGCGACAGCCGGCTCACCCCCGATACCAGCCCGCAGCTCGACCTCGGCATCGACTCCATGGAGTGGCTCACGCTTTCGGTCGAAATCGGCCAGCGCACCGGCCTGGAACTGACGGAGGAGGCCATCGCGCGGATCGATACCGTGCGCGACCTGATGCGCGAAGTGACGGAGGCGTCGGAAGGCGAAGGGATCAACCCGGCGCTGGCTCTCGAGCGCCCCGAGGAGGTGCTGACCGAAGAGCAGAAGCGGTGGCTGGAGCCCTTAGGTCCGGGCATGCACGCTGTGGGGCGAACGCTCCATGCGGTGAACTGGCTCCTCTTCCGAAGCGCCTTCCGCACGCGTGTACGCGGCCTCTCCAACCTGCCGCCGGACGGGCACTTCGTGATGGTTCCGAACCACGTGAGCTATCTCGACCCGTTCGCGATCTCCTCGGTGATGGGGTACCGCCGCTTGCGCGAGACCTACTGGGCCGGCTGGACGGAGGCGGCCTTCGGAAACCCGGTGGTGCGCTTTTTCAGCCGCATCTCGCGAGTGGTTCCCATCGACTTGCGGCGCTCCGCGGCATCCAGCCTGGCGATAGGCGCGGCGCTGCTGCGGCGCGGGAAGACGCTGGTCTGGTTCCCGGAAGGACAGCGCTCCATGGACGGCCGGCTCCAGCCCTTCCGGCCCGGCATCGGAATGTTATTGGAACGCTACCCGGTTCCCGTGATCCCGGTCCATATCGAGGGCGCGTACGCGGCGCTGCCGCGCGGGAAGGCGATGCCGAGGCCGCACGCCATTACGATCACCATCGGGCGTCCGCTCTTCCCGCGCAATCTCGCGACGGAGGGCGCGGGCGACACCGCCTATCTGCGAATCGCCAACGCACTCCACGACCGCGTGGCTGAGATGGCAGACAGACATTTCCTGGCGGCGTAAGCTTCAGGACGACGCTCCCGCACGAAACTTCATTCCCTTCTTCCCGTTGTGCGCCGCCTCACGCGCCCGTGCGAGTTCGCCGTCCCTTGGCGCACTTCCAATTGACATGTATTCAAGTATCTGATTGAATACTTGCATGGACCCTGTCACGAAGCGCGCCTTCAAAAACTCGCTATTCGAACAGTTCGCCGGCGTCGGAAAGGCGCTTTCCAGCGGACGCCGGCTCGAACTCCTTGAACTGTTAGCCCAGGGAGAGCGCACGGTCGAAGAACTCGCAACCCAGGCCGGGTTGTCGGTTGCGAACGCGTCCCAACACCTGCAGGTATTGCGGTCGGCACGACTCGTCGAAATGCGCAAGGACGGCCTATATGCCCGCTATCGTCTGACCAACGATCGTGTGCTGAAGCTCTGGTTGGCGTTCCGTGACTTCGGGGAAATGGAGAATGCCGAGATACAGCGTGTCGTGCGCAATTTCTTGAGCGATCGGGAATCGCTGGAGGCCATCACGGTTGAGCAGCTACGCTCACGGTTGGAGTTGGGCGATGTTGTCCTCCTCGACGTTCGACCGGAAACTGAGTACGCCTCCGGTCACATCCGGGGAGCGCTCTCGGTGCCGATTGCAGATCTGGCGCGGCGACTCAAATCGCTTCCGAAAAAGAAGGCAATCGTAGCGTACTGCCGCGGACCCTATTGCGTCTTCGCGGATGAAGCCGTGAGGTTGCTCCGGGCCCACGGGTACAAGGCCCAACGGCTGGAACAAGGATTTCCGGAGTGGAAGATGCTCGGGCTGCCTACCGAAGCGGCTGGCAGTGCCCCAGGAGGTCCGGCATGACAGAAGAACTCGACGTCCGAACTCTTCAGGAATGGCTTGCGCAAAAACAGCCGGTGACGGTGCTTGATGTCCGGCCGGTGCACGATCGCGTGCAATGGTGGATTCCCGGGAGTCGGCACGTGGACGTATACGACTCCCTCAAGGCAGGTGATCCGGGTCCTCTCGAGCAGTTGAGTCTTCCGGAAGGTCAGTCGATTGTGACGGTCTGCGGCTCCGGACGCATGAGTCTTAAAGCAGCCGAAATCATCAGGAAGCGGGGGATTCCGGCGCTATCGCTTCGCGGCGGAATGAAAGCTTGGAGCCTGGCCTGGAACACAGCGTCACGGTCGTGCGGCTCCATAGAGATTACGCAAGTCCGGCGCACCGGCAAAGGGTGTCTATCGTATCTGATCTGCGGCGGAACAGAAGCTGCGGTCATCGATCCTGCGCTCGATCCCGAAGTTTACTTGTCGCTCGCAGAGAACAGAGGTGCGCGTATCCGTTACGTGTTGGACACTCATATCCACGCGGACCATCTGTCTCGTGCCCGGCTGCTGGCAAACATGAGCGGCGCCGAGCTGATTCTGTCCAAGAATAACCGGCTCCAGTACCCCTATAAGCCGGTAGCCGACGGCGAGAAGCTGCCCTTCGCCGCAACCTCGATCGAAGTTCTGTCCACGCCCGGTCACACCGAAGAGAGCGTAACCTATCTCATTGCGGATGTCGGCGTTTTCTCCGGTGACACGCTGTTTCTCGCTGGGGTTGGCCGGCCCGATCTGCACGCGAACACAAAAGAAGCCGGTGCCCGGGCACGCTTACTCTTCAGATCCCTCATAAAACTGACTTCGCTTGACGGGCGACTTCTATTGTGTCCGGGGCACACATCGGAGCCGATCCCCTTTGATGGGGCGCTGCTGACAGCATCTCTCGGAGAAATAGCCGATCGTCTGGGTGACTGGTTAGCGTCCGAAGAGGAGTTCGTGAATCGGATCCTCGCGCGAATTCCACCCACACCTCCAAACTATCTTTCCATCGTGCAATTCAACGAAACCGGAAACTGGCCGGAGTCCGATCTGACTGATCTCGAAGCGGGAGCAAACCGCTGTGCTGTGAGCTAGCGCCTTGCCGCCTCGTTCCGAAGTCAGGCTCGGCCTCAAGCAGAACTGGCGGCAGTTCGGCCTGCTGGTGCTCGTAAACGCCTTCGTGGGTGGGATGGTCGGCCTGGAACGTACGCTTGTCCCGCTGGTTGGCACCGAGGAGTTCGGCATCGGCTCGGAGGTCGTCGTCTTCTCGTTCATCATCGCCTTTGGCCTGGTCAAGGCGCTCGTCAACTTTGCCTCAGGACTGCTGGCCGACCGCTTCACTCGCAAGGCGGTGTTGGTAGCCGGTTGGGTCGTGGGTTTGCCGGTGCCATTTATCCTGGCGTACGGACCTTCGTGGGCCTGGATCGTAGGCGCGAATGTGCTGTTGGGTATCAGTCAGGGCCTCGCCTGGTCAATGACAGTCAACATGAAGATCGATTTGGCAGGACCTCGAAACCGAGGACTGGCGATGGGCTTAAACGAAGCGGCGGGCTACGGAGCGTTGGGAGTTACCGCTTTCGTAACCGGCTACCTTGCAGCGCGCTACGGTCTTCGGCCCGAGCCTTTCTATATCGGAATCGCCTATGCCGTGCTGGGTCTTCTACTCTCTGTCTTCCTGGTGCGCGACACTCGGGGGCACGCCCGGCTCGAGGCGGCGCTCCACTCCGACCAAGCCCCAACGCCCGCACCTTCCATAGCTCGCGTATTTACTGAGACGAGCTGGCGTAACAGGACGCTTTTCTCGGTGTCTCAGGCCGGGCTGATCAACAACCTGAATGACGGCATGTCCTGGGGCGTATTCCCGCTCCTGTTTGTCGCGAGCGGAGTAAGCCTGGAGGGAGTCGGAATCATCAAAGCCGTGTATCCGCTGATCTGGGGAGCGGGACAGGTCATTACTGGGCCACTGGCAGACCGAGTCGGGAGAAAGCCGCTGATCGTCGGGGGCATGATTACGCAGGCGCTCGGTCACCTGGTCATCGGTTTTGGCCTGGCCTCCCCTTTCGCGGCAGGCTTGGCCGGTTCGGCGCTTCTCGGCGTAGGCACCGCAATGGTCTATCCTGCTTTGCTGGCCGCCGTCGGAGATGCCGCCCATCCTTCGTGGCGGGCAACGTCCGTAGGTGTCTACCGCTTCTGGCGTGACCTCGGATATGCAGTGGGGGCCCTGATGGCGGGTATTGTGGCCGGGCTGTTGGGACTTGTCTGGTCCGTTCACGTAGCGGGCCTTCTCACCCTCATGTCGGGAATACTGGCGTGGAGGCTAATGGACGAGACGCTACCGGCGCCTGGCGGGTTAACCGTCGAGCACGCGTGCTGGCGGCCGCGACTTCTCAAAGAGTAGAATGGGTTACCTGGTGCGTGGCCTGTTCCATCTCGGAGTAGTAGCGAGCCTGCTGCTTTCCTTCGCCCAGGCTCCCTTCCAGCACGCGCACGCAAGCGACCCGCGCCACGAACACGCGCAAGGGTTCACCCACACGCACTGGAAGGATCACTCCGAGGCTGGCCATTCCGCCGAAGTCGACGACCACGATTCCGACGCGCGGATGATCGATTGGCTTGCGGGAGACGGAACCGCTCCGGCGAAGTTTGTTGCGGCTCTAGCAAAGTCCGCCGGGCAAGTCGTTCTTGCGGTTCACGTCGTTCGAATTCCTGAACTGACGCCGCACAACCATGATCCTCCATGGCGGCTGATTCCGAATCTCCGCGGCCCACCTGCCTAACCCACCCGTCAGGCGCACTCTCCGTGTGCGTTCTTCCCCTTTAGATTCGAAAAATTGAGTGAGTTGAGGTGGCGCAATGCTTTTGCCCAATCGCGCCGCCACTCCCGTGCTGTTGATGGCCGCGCTGGCGGGTGTTTGTACGGCTCAGGAGTGGACGGAAGCTGCCGTTGTTCAGAGATTTCTCGATCAGAGTCCGCAGGCTCGCGAGGCCCGTGCGCGGGTGGCGATCGCCGAGGCGGAGACACGTGACCGGTCGCTCTACATAAACCCGAGTGTCAACTATAGCCGCGAAGGCGCCGGACGCACGGAGTTCTTCCTGGCCGAACAGATCCTTCCGGTCACCGGGCGCCTGAGATTGTTGCGCCAAGCGGGTGGCGCTCAGGTTCGCGCTACCGAGGCTGAAGGAGCATTTTCTTTATGGCAAGCACGCAGCACGCTGAGGCAAGCGTTCTATCGGGTTCTGGCCGCGCAGTACAGCGAGACCGTCTATGCGGCAGGTCTAAAGGACATCGAGAACGTCATCCGGGTGCTTGCTGCCAGGGAGCGTGAAGGCGAAGGCTCGAAGTTCGATCGCCTGCGCACCGAGCGCGAGCGAGCGGAGCTGCTAGCCGAGTTGGCGCTTGTCCGGGCGGCAACCGCGCTGGAACGCGCGCAACTGCTTGCCTTCCTTCCCCCCGGTACGGACATAGTGGCAGTCTCGGGGCAGATCGAAACGCCCCCGTTGGTCTTGAACGAGAGCGAACTCATGCAGCGCGCCTTGGCGGTTCGTGAGGACTACCGGGCCGAACAGCGCAGGCTCGAACAGTATTGTCTGGAACAGCGAGCGGCGGAGCGCCTGCGCTATCCCGAGCCCGTTCTATACGCCGGGCTGAAGCGCGCCGATGTCGGGACGCGCATTGCGAACGGACCGGTAGTCGGCATCACGGTTCCGCTTCCTCTGTTTAACAAGGGGCAGGCGGAAGTCGCGCGATACTCTGCCGAGCAGGAGCGCTCCTCGGCACGCCTCGCAGTGCTCTCGTAGTAGATTCGCGCGGCGGTGGAAGGAACGTTGCAGGCGCTGAACGTCCGCCAGCGCGCGCGCGATGAGTACCGCCGCGAGCTGGCGGAGACCGGTCCGGAGCTGGTCCGGATCGCGACAGTTGCGTATCAAGAAGGCGAAATCGGAATCCTGCAACTGCTGGATGCGTATCGCGTGCAGCGCCAAGCCCGGCTCCGGGTGTTGGCCATCCAGGCCGCCGTTAAGGACGCGCAGATCGAATTGGAACGAGCCGTGGGAGAGGAGGTTGTGAGATGACGCGGGTTGCTTGCGTGTTGTTCGTGATTGCCACAGCCGGATGTCAAAAGCCAGACGCTGTGACCAGCTCGGCGGCGGAGCCTGAACCGCATCCCGAAAGTTTCACGAACTGGACCACGAAAACCGAGTTGTTCATGGAGTATCCGCCGCTGATCGCTGGCCGCACCAGCCGCTTTGCCATTCACCTGACGCGCCTCGACAACTTCAAGCCCGTCACAAAGGGCAGAGTAGAAGTGCGGCTGATCGGCGAAGGCGGGAATTCCGTCGTGTACGCGTCCGATGGGCCTTCGCGTCCGGGAATCTTCGGCGTCGATGTCAATCCTCCGAGTACGGGCGACTTCCGTTTGTCGGTGCATTTCACGGGAGAAGGTACAAGCGACGTTCACGACCTTGGGGAGATTACGTCCTCGCCAACCAAAGCGGCGGCGACTCATGAGCACGGTCCCGGCACCCAGGAGACGATCGCGTTTCTCAAAGAGCAGCAGTGGACACTCGACTTCGGCACGGCGATCGTCGAGGACCGTCAGCTCAACTCCAACCTCCGCGTGCCTGCGGAAGTGATCGCCCGTTCCGGAGGAGAGGTTGAAGTCACGGTACCCTTCGACGGCCGGCTAGTCGCCTCCACTCTGCCCGTGATTGGCGCAAGTGTCAGGCAAGGGCAGGTTCTCGCAAGCATCCTTCCACCGACGAGTTCTCCGGGCGATCTTGCGTCGCTGGAGCTGGCAAAAAGCGAGGTAAGCCTCTCACTGCAGTTAGCGCGGAAGGACCGCGAGAGGGCTGAGAGACTGGTGAATGCGGGAGCCGCTCCAGCCAAGCGGCTCGACGAAGCCCAGACCATCGAAGCAACTGCCGAGGCGAGGTTGAAAGCGGCGGAAACTCGCCTCGCCCAATACGAGGCGTCGAGCTCAGCAGAAACCAATCCGCAAGGCGCGAAGCTGTTCGCGCTACGAGCGCCAATCTCCGGCGTCATTGTCGAAACCCACGCCGCGCCGGGCGCGAACGTCGAAGCCGGGGAAACCCTTTTCAAGATTGTTGACCTGGACACCATCTACGTGGCGGCGGTTGTTCCCGAAGCAGAACTGCCGCGGACAAGGAATTTGAGCGGCGCGCAACTCGAGGTGCCGGGCTCAGAGCAGCCGAGACGACTCGGCCGTCTGATCTCTATCGGTCGCGTCGTGGACCCGGCTTCGCGTACCTTTCCAGTCATCTATGCGCTGGACAACCGCGACCGCCGCGTTGCGATCAATCAAGCGGTCCACGTGCGTCTGCTCACAACAGCCACGGCGGTTGCGCCGGCAGTTCCGGAGTCGGCAATCGTTGACGACGGCGGACGTCCAGTAGTCTTCATCCAGGCCGCAGGTGAGACCTTCTTGCGAAGGCCTGTTCAGCTTGGCATCCGAGAGGGCGGTTACGTGCAAGCGCTCGAAGGAGTTTTTCCCGGCGAGCGAGTCGTTACTCGTGGAGCGCACCTGATCCGTCTGGCGGCCATGTCGAACCAGGTGCCCTCGCACGGGCACGTCCACTAGGAGACCCGGGATGCTAGATGCATTGATTCGCTGGTCCTTACATCACCGTGCGGTCGTCCTGTTTCTCGCGGCGGCGCTGCTGATCTGGGGCGGATACTCGATCCGCGACGTTCCCCTGGATGTGCTTCCCGATTTGACGGCGCCGGCGGTGACGATTCTGGTCGAGGCGCGAGGCATGGCGCCGACGGAAATGGAATCGCTGGTGACATTCCCGATCGAGTCCGCGATCAACGGTGCCCCAGGAGTGCGGCGCGTGCGTTCGGCGACAGCAGTAGGCGTCGCCGTGATCTGGGTCGAGTTCGACTGGGGCCAGGATATCCATCGAGCTCGCCAGACCGTGAACGAGAAGCTGTCGCTTGTCTCGGCGTCGCTTCCGCCCAATGTGGATCAGCCGTTCCTGGCTCCGATTTCCTCGATCATGGGCGAGATTCTTTTCATCACGCTGGAGTCCGACCGGCATTCCGCGATGGAGATCCGCACCGTTGCAGACACCGTGCTGAGGCGGCGCATTCTCGCGGTACCGGGTGTGGCGCAGGTGGTGCCGACGGGTGGCGATCAGAAACAGTATCAAGTGCTCATCTCGCCGCACCTGCTTCGTGAGTACTCGGTATCGCTGGACGAAGTCGAGAACGCATTGCGGAAGGGGAGCCAGAACTCTTCCGCAGGTTTCCGAGTCGCGGGCGGACAGGAATACTTGATTCAGGGTGTGGGTCGCGCCAGTACGCCGGAGAGCATCGGCCAGATCGCCGTTACATCTCGAGAAGGCCGCCCGGTCTTCGTGCGGGATGTGGCGGAAGTGAGGATCGGCTCGGCGCTGAAGCGCGGGGAAGGCTCGCACAATGCGAAACCTGCCGTCGTGCTGGGAATCCAAAAGCAGCCGGGCGCGAACACGCTGGAGCTGACGCAACGGCTAGACGTCACGCTCGACGAAATCCAGAAAGGTCTGCCAGCGGGAATGGCGATCGACAAGCAGGTATTCCGGCAGGCGGATTTCATACAGCGATCTCTCGAGAATCTGACGGCGGCGCTGCGCGACGGCGCCATCCTTGTCGTGATCGTCGTGGTTGTGTTCCTGATGAACTTCCGGGCGGCGGTCATCACGCTCCTGGCGCTCCCGCTTTCGCTGCTGACGGCGGTGATCACGATGAACTGGTTCGGGTTCACCATCAACAGCATGAGTCTAGGGGGGCTGGCGATCGCGATTGGCGAATTAGTCGACGACGCCATCATCGACGTCGAAAACGTGATGCGCAGGCTTCGTGAGAATGCGCTCAAGCCGGACGGCGAGCGGGTGCCGGCACTCAAAGTGGTCTACCTGGCCAGCACCGAGATCCGCGGGTCCGTGGTCTTCGCGACCCTTATCGTCGTGCTGGTGTTTCTCCCTCTGTTCGCGCTCGACAGCGTTGAGGGCCGACTGCTGGCGCCGCTCGGATTCGCCTACATCGTCAGCCTCACCGCGTCGCTCGTCGTTGCCCTGACAATCACGCCCGCGCTCTGTTCCTATCTGTTACCGAACGCTCGATCCGTCCTTCGCGGGCACGAGCCGTGGCTGGTCCGCCAGCTCAAACAGAGGTTCCAACCCTCGCTCCGCTGGTCGTTGAAGCACCCGCGAATCGTCGTACTGTCCTCGGTGCTGCTGCTGATTGCCGCCGGAATCGCGCTCTCTCGCACCGGCCGTGCGTTCCTGCCGGAATTCAACGAGGGCACTCTGACTGTGAGCGCGGTGACGCTGCCGGGCACAAGCCTCGCCGACTCCGATGGTCTCGGCCGCGGATTGGAGCGCATCCTTCTGAGTGTGCCCGAGGTGGTGTCGACGGCACGGCGCACGGGGCGGGCGGAACTCGACGAGCATGTGCAAGGCGTGGAGTCCGCCGAGGTCGATGTGGCGCTGCAAATGCGGGAGAGGCCGAAGGAGGAAGTGCTCGCCGAGATTCGCGATCGGGTGACATTGCTTCCCGGCATGAACGTGACCATCGGTCAGCCGATCTCGCACCGCATCGACCACATGCTCTCCGGCACCCGAGCCAACATTGCCGTCAAGGTCTTCGGCGACGACCTCGCGATGCTGCGTTCGCTCGCACGGCAGGTCGAAGCCGCGATGAGGGATATCGAGGGTGTAGTCGATCTGTCCATGGAGCAGCAAACCGACATCCCGACAGTGCGTATTCAAGTGCGTCCCGAGGACGCCGCTCGGTACGGCTTGCAGCCCGGCGAGGTGACCACGATGATTCAAACGGCCTTTGTCGGCATCGAAGTGAACCGCGTGCTGGAGGGGCAGATCAGTTTCCCGATGGTCGTCCGCTACCCCGAAACGGACATGGACGATTTGGGAGTAATCGGCCGTACGCTGATTGACTCGCCGTCGGGAGCTAAAGTGCCGCTGGATGCTGTCGCCGACATTCACGAGGACCGCGGCCCCAACTTCATCAGCCGGGAAAGTGTCCAGCGGAAGATCGTCGTGCAGTGCAACGTCGCCGGCCGCGATCTGCGGGGAGTCGTGAACGAGATTCGAGCTGCGGTCGGGGAAAAGGTAACCATGCCGCAAGGCTACCGGGTGGAGTATGGAGGTCAGTTCGAGAGCGAAGCTGAAGCATCGCGCCGGTTGTTAGTCTTGGGCGCCGGAGTGATCGTCGGCATTCTGCTGATCCTCGCAACGGCCTTCCACTCGACGCGCGACGCGCTGATCATCATGCTCAACCTGCCGCTGGCCCTGGTGGGCGGTGTTGCCGGTGTCTACCTGGCGGGGGGAGTGCTCTCCGTGGCCTCGCTGATCGGGTTCATCACGCTATTCGGCATCGCCACGCGCAACGGGATCATGCTGATCTCACATATCCGGCACTTGAGGGAAGTCGAGGGTGTCACCGACTTGCATGAAGCCGTGATCCGCGGAGCGTCGGAACGCCTCGCGCCGATCCTGATGACGGCGCTTGCCGCCGGGCTGGCGCTGATTCCGATCGCAGCGGGCATGGGCAAGCCTGGAAGCGAGATTCAGGCGCCGATGGCCATGGTGATTTTGTTTGGTTTGTTTACATCCACTACCTTGAACATGGTGGTGGTACCGGCCCGTGTATTATGCGGCTGGGCGTCGAAGGCCGAATGCATGAAGACAAGGAGATTTCAATGAATCGGGTGTTAATGACGGCCTCAGAATCTGAGCCAGACCCCCAACTGCACGGCCCTTGCGCCGCCCGCCTGCAAGGCCGGGGTCAGCCCGCTGTGCGGCCTTCCCGCGCCCAACATCAAGTTCGTCTGGGAGAGCGACCGTCCGAACAGCGGATGATTCAGGAACCGCACCGGGTCGGCGAAGTTGGGGTGGTTCGTCACGTTGTACGCCTCCGCACGGAAGGTCAGCGACGCGTCGTCACGCAGCGCGAAGCGCCGCTCCAGCATCGCGTCGAGCTGTGCCAGGCCGAAGCCGCGAAAAACGTTGCGCCCCAAGCTCCCCTGTCCCCCGCCGGCCGGAACCACGAACGCTGCCGGATTGATGCGCCGCCCGCCGGGTACATCGCGATCGTCAATCCATAGAGGCGCGCCCGCCACCAGGTCCGGCCGCAGATTGTCGTAACTCAGGCCGAACGCATTCTCCCGCGCAGCCACATCTACCGGAAACCCCGTTCGGGCGCGAAAGATGCCGCTCACCGTCCATCCGGTGGCATACGGAACGTCCCACACTGCGGCGAGTTGCAGCGAGTGGCGCACGTCGAAGTTCGAAGCCCCGTAGTCTCCTGCCCCCGGATGCACAAGATACGTAGCGGAATCCCAGGACCCGTTGTCGATGGCGTGACCCCAGGTCCAGGAAGCGAGCCCGCGCAGCCCGCGCGCCAGCCTGCGCCGCGCCTGAATCTGAAACGAGTGGTAATCGGCCGCGCCGCGATTCGTCGCTAAAACAACTCGGGCCGGTTCCGTTTCGGCTTGCGGGCGGCTCTCGCGCCGCAAGAGACGGCGGCCGGCGGAGCCTACGTACGCGGCCGAGACCACGGTGTCGCCGGCGAAGGCGCGCTCCAGCGTCACGTTCCACTGCCAGGAATATGGAAGCCGCAGGTCGGAGTCGAACCGGTAAACGGTTTGCGGTGCGGCCTCCGCGGCGCCGACAGTCAGCGTGGTCCGCCAGAGGTTGAAGGGCGCGCCGTTCAGCACGTCGTTGGAAGAGCTGAAGCCGAGATCATAGAACAGACCGGCGCCTACCCGCAGCACGAACAAGCCCTCCGAGTCCAGCCGGTACGCGGCTCCGATGCGCGGCGCGAACTGCGTCCAGCGCGATTGCCAGGCGGGCGATTCATTACCGGCCAGCCGCTCGGCCGCGGGAAGCGGCGCCAGAACCGGGCCGCTCGACACGACGCCGCCGAGTCCAAGCGAAGAGCCGCTGAAGGACGGCGCGGGGGTGACCTCCCAGCGCGTCCCGTACGTCACATTCAGCCGCGGACCAGCGTGCCAAGTGTCCTGCGCAAACGCGGAAAAGGTTTCTATCAAACTGGATCCTCTGCCGGCTACGGCATACTGCACAACCGCCGGATCTCCGCCGAGCAGACCGTTGAGGTCCGTCCATCCGCCGATCACGCCATTGATCGCCTCCTCGCGCCGTGGCGTCATCCGCTGGTAGTCGAGGCCGAAGCGCACGTGGTGGCGTCCCAGGTTCCAGGAGACCGTGTCGATGAAATTCCACTGGCCCTGGCTGCTGCGGCCGCCATCGCCGGTAAGCCGCTGCTGCAGGCCGCCCACCGATATGCCATACACGCGCCGGCTGGGGTCGGTCAAAGGCGGCAGGATCGCGGCGAGATCAAGCGGCTGCGCGCCATCGGGAGTTGCGAAAGCCCATGCCGAATGAACGGACGCGCGCGAGACGTTGACGCGCGCTTCATTGGTTACGGCCGGAGACACGGCGACCAGGGCGCCCGCAGTGACGCTATCCGCGCGAAAACGCGCATCGTTGACTTGCAGGTAACCTACGCGGCTGGAGGACGGCGTGCCCGTGTAGCGCAGAAACAGCAGGCCGCGCGATCCCAGTCCATGATCGACGCGCACGCTGCCGGTGGCGAGCCGCGCGGGCCATGATGTTTGCGCCGTGTGCGCGGCTTGCCCCCCGCTGAGCTCACTGCCGCGTGGAACAGGGTAGGAATCCAGGATGGGCCGAACCGAAGCGGGAGCGCGGGCGCGCGTGGCGAGCGAAGGAACGGCCATCGCCCAGGAGGCACGTTGACGCAGGCGCAACCATTCGCCAGAGAGAGAGAAGAACGTCCGGTTCCGGCGCACCGGTCCGCTCAGCAGGCCGCCGGCCGTGTGCAGGCTCGCGGGCGCACGGTCCAGTCCGGCGCGGTTGGCGAACCAGTCCATGGCATTGAGGCGCTCATGGCGGAAGCCGCCGAAGAACTCGCCGTGATACTCGTTGGAACCGGAGCGCGTGATGACGGCCACCTGCGCTCCGGGCAGCCGGCCGAACTCGGGCGTGAAGCTGGATGTCTGTATGCGCACTTCCTGCACGGCGCCCAGCGCGACCAGCCCGTGGAGGCTGCCGATGGCCGTCATGCCGGGCAGCGCGCCGCCGGAGAACTCTCCCGGAAGCCCGCTGCCGCTGACGCCGTTGTTGGCGCTGACACCGTCAATGGTGAAGTAGTTCGTGTTGGGCCGTTGTCCGTTTGCGCTGAACTGCCCCGCCTCGCCTCCCGTCGCCGGAGTGGCGAGCACTCCCGGCGCGAACTCGAGAACGCCTTGCAGCCCGCGGCCGTTGAGCGGCAGGGCCTCCACCGAGTCGCGGCCGAGCAGAATCTGGGACGCCCCATCGTTGCTCCGAATGGGCGCGCCATCGCCTTCCACCGTCACTACTTCCTGAATCGCGCCGAGCTCGAGCAGGAAGTCGAGGCGCGCGCTCTGTGTTGCCTGCAACTCGACGCCCGTCCGAGCGATGGTTCGGAATCCCGGTTTGCGGACCGTTACCTTGTACTGGCCGGGAGTAAGGGACGAGACGGCGTAGAAGCCCTGGGAGTTGGTGCGCGTGGCGCGGCGGATGCCGGTGTCCGTGTTCAACACGGCGACGTCCACGTCCACGATGACCGCGCCCGAGCCATCGCGAACCACGCCGACCATCTGGGCGCGCTGCTGGGCGGCGGCCGGCATTCCGGCGAGCAGCACATAAAGGCCGGCCAGGAGCAATGGCATCAGCGGCGCGCGCTTCCCGTGGAGGCTTCGTAGGCGGCCACGGCCTCCTGCCAGTGCGCGAGGTGCTTGCGCAGCTCGGGTAGCTGTGGCTCTCCCGGGCTGCTGCCTGCGATAGCGCCGTTCAGCTCCCGATCGAAAACCTGAGTCGCTTCGAGCATGGCCGCCGCACACTCCTGCCAGACGCCGCAAGGGGCGCCGGAAACGGGAGCGGCCGCAGGCAGAAGCGGCGCGAGCCATTGCGCCAATTGCGCGGACGAAGCGGCGAGGGCGGCCGTGTGCCGCCGGCGAAGACCGTCCAGCAGCGCGCGATCGGCGGCGCCGAGCGATTGCTCCACCGCGGGGGGGAACCGCTGGGCCAGATTGAGGATGGCGTGCGCGCGCGAAAGAGCCGCTTCGCTTTGGTCGAGCGCCTGGTTGATGAAGCGATCCAGCATGGCGCGTCCGCCAAGCTGCGTTTCCAGACGGTTGTGGAGGGCGTTCTCCGGAATCGCGGCAGGGGCCGAAACGGGCGCCGCCTCCAGACGCACCGGCTGCGGCTCTTCAAAGCGCACGATCACTCCGGGGATGCCGGCCAGCGAGTCGAGGATCTGCTGCCGCCGCGTTGCCTCTATACCCAGTCCGCTGACCCGCACCGCGCCGGCATCCCGCGTCACTTCCACCGGCTCGCCCAGGTCCGCGCCCAGGCGGTTGAGGGCCGCGAGTACGCGCAACTCCTCGGCGGGGCCGGCCGTTACAGGAGCAGCCGGCTCCGGCGCGGAGGCCACACTCGGAGGCGGTACGACCTTGGGCAAAGCCGGCTCGGACACAATCCCTGAAATTTCGACCCATTCGCCGCCCCGGAACTGGAGCGTTTCGTTGACGGGGTGCAGGTCGGATTCGCGAATGGTCAGCGCGGCTTCGGCCAGGACGCCCTGCGGAGTCGTGGTGCGAACTTCGTAGTACTTCTTGCCGCCGCCTGTCAGGATGCGCACCCGGTCACGCTTTTGGGCAAGCTGGTTGCGCCAACGGGCGAACGAGCGAGCGCTGAGCGGCTCCTGCCAACTGAAATTAGCCTTCTCGAACAGAACTTTGAGCGCGGTACCGGGATCGACACCCGCGACGCGCGTCTCCGCCGGTCCGCCCGCCCGCAAGGCCGCCGGACGCGTAAAGGAATGACCGCGCGTCTTGATCTGGATGCGCCGGCCGGGACTCGAGATGCCGGGCGCGGCGGAAGCCTTCTCCAGCAGTTGCGCCGCGCTGACCGTGCGATCCGTGGAAAGCCTATAGCCCGCCGCCACGGCGACCGCGATTCCAGCGGCAACAGCGGCCCATGTCATGGCGCGGCGCAACGGCATGCGGCGCGGCGCGTCCAGCCTCTCCAGGCGCGGCGCCAGGTTGGGCCAGGGCTTGGGCTGGGGCAAAAGCCGCTTCCACATGGCGTGATGGTCGCGGAGGTATTCCTCCAGATCTCCCCGCAGCTCTTCCAGCCGCGTGCGGCAACCGGCGCAGCCGAGAACGTGAGTTCCCACGGCCGCGGCTTCGGACGGAGCCAACTGGTCGTCGGCGTACGCCAGCAACCGGACTTCGTCCACGTGAGGTGAAATAGCGTTACCCATGGACAACCTTCCTGAGTTTCGAGAGGCCGCGGCGAAGGAACTCTCCCACGCTGGATGAGCTGATTCCGATTGCGGCCGCTATCTCGTGGTAGCGCAGTCCTTCAGCCCGCAGATACAGGCACTGCCTCTGCTGGGGCGACAGGCCCGCCATGGCATGTTGCAGCGCCGCTCTCCGTTCCTTCTCGATCATGCTCCGCTCCGGACTCTCCTGATTCGACTGGGCGGGAATCGAGTCCTCCGCATCCAGCCGGTGCAGCCGGCTTTCCTTCTCCCGTACATTCAGGCCGAGATTGTGGGCCACTCGAAACAGCCAGGCGCGCGTGTTGCGAATCTCCTCGCCATCCCGCATGGCGACGTAAAGCTTGAGAAACGCGTCCTGGGTCACTTCCTGGGCCTGGTGGGAGCGAAGCCCAAGCGTGATGAGGTAGTAATAGAGATCGTTTCGGGCGTTCCGGTAGACCTCTTCCACCCGCTCATGAAGCGCCGCCCGCGAAGCTTGGTCCGCGTATCTCGTGATCAGCAAGCTGCCAAAAGAGGGAAACGGCCCGACACCGCTTCCCTGTCCTCCGAGTGTTCAGACTCCTTGCACTATTGTGCGACAGCAGGCAACGTCCGAACGGGAGGCACCGCCTGGATAATCACGTCGCCGCCGCGTTCCGGACGGTCGATGAGACTCAAATTCACCGCCTCCCAGGCTGCGGGCTGTAACTGCAGCGCGGTGGACAACGCCGCTAGCTTCGGACGCTGCTCCTGGGTCAGTACGCCAAGGGCCCGCGAACGATACGGCTCGCCGGAGACGGGCAGCTTCCGCTGCAGCGTCCGGATCTCCACGGTAAGCTGGCCGATGCGCGCGTAATCCTGCGACTGGTCCCTCAGCAGGGTTTCAAGCTGAAGATGTTTGTCACGGATGTCCTTGTGAATCTGTTGTTCGGCGTTCTGCCGGTCCCGTTGCACGGCCCGGAGCGTATCCACCTGGGTCTGGCTCAGCGAGAGGTGCGCTCTGAGCGCTTCGAAATCGCGCGGCAGGATGGGCGGATAGATGGCCACGTCCTGCGCGCAAGCCGCGGCTGCGGTAAACGCGGTGGTCAGGAATAGTCGCTTGAATGTCATATTGCTGCGTTGTGCATCCTTTCGTCTCTAAGACAGGTGAGACGCGATTTTCACGACAGCGGATGATTTTTTTTAACTGGAGCATCTGCCGCGACACTTTTCCCGTTTGAGACCGGCCCACCGGCGGTCCTGTTATAATAATTGCATCAGACTCCCATTTGTCCGGGAGGACGTATGTTCCTGAGTATTAAAGAAATGGAGTTCCGGAAGGTCCCTTTTGAAGCGACCTTTGAGCCGGGGCAAATCGACTTTTCGGGGGCGGAGGTGCGGCAGCTTTCGTCGCTGCATGCCAAGGGTAGCGCGGTGCTGCTCGAGCGAACCGAAGGCGAGGTGTGCCTTCGCGGCGAGTTCGAGGTGGAGATGGGCGCGGACTGCGACCGGTGTCTTCGCCCTTCGCGATTCCCTCTCGCCGCCGGCTTTGACCTGTTTTACCGCCCCACGCCCGTGGGCCCCCCGGAGGCCGAGGAGATTGAAATTCACGAGGGCGAAGCCGAAGTAGGCTTTTATCAAGGGGCCGGACTCCAGTTGGGGGACGTGCTTCGCGAGCAGATCCTGCTGGCGCTTCCCATGCAGCGGATCTGCCGGCCGGATTGCAAGGGGATCTGCCCGGTCTGCGGACTCAACCGGAACGAATCGGTCTGCGTCTGCCGTCCGCAACTGGTGGACGACCGCTGGAGCGCCTTACGGAAGCTCTAGTGTACGTATATCAACAACCGCTCCCTCACGGTC
>JBBDWK010000065.1:39798-103199 GCA_040902885.1 Bryobacteraceae bacterium
GTTTCCGAGCCGCGACCGTGAGGGAGCGGTTAAAAGCTAGTGGGAACGATTCCTGTTATTATTCCTTGAGGTAGAAAGATGCCGAATCCGAAACGACGACACTCGAACGCGCGCACGCAGAAGAGGCGCGCCCACGACGCTCTCAAGCAACCGGGAGTGTCGGAGTGCCCGAACTGTCACGAGCAGAAGCTCCCGCACCGGGTGTGCCCCAACTGCGGGCAATATAAGGGACGCGAGGTAATTGAAGTAGCGCAAGATTAGCCTGCCGCCATGAACGGGGCCACCATCGCTGTCGATGCAATGGGAGGCGATCACGCCCCCAAACCCGAAGTGGAAGGCGCCATCCGGGCGGCGCGCAGCCTGGGCGTTCGAGTCATTCTGGTGGGCCAGGAAGATGTGGTACGCCGGGAACTGGAACAGCACGAGGGGTGGCGCGCCCTGCCGATCGAAATTCAGCACGCCAGCGAGCGCATCACCATGGAGGACAGCGCCGCGAAAGCGGTGCGCGCCAAGCGCGACAGCTCCGTCCGAGTGGCCGCCCGGCTGGTGCGCGACGGCGCCGCCCAGGCCTGGGTCTCAGCCGGAAATACCGGCGCCGTGATGGGCACCGCCAAGATTGTTCAGGGAGTGGTTCCCGGTGTGGAGCGCCCGGCGCTGGCTTCGGCGTTTCCTACCCTCAAAGGCAAGCCTGTCGTGATTGTGGACATGGGTGCGAACGTCGACTGCTCGCCGTGCATGCTCCGGCAGTTCGCCATCATGGGAGAGATTTATTCACGCGTCATCCTGCACACCGATAGTCCCCGCGTCGGCCTGCTCTCCATAGGCGAGGAAGAGCATAAGGGCAATGAGCTGACTCGCGCTACCATGCCGCTTCTCAAGGCCCTCCCCTTCAACTTCATCGGGAACGTCGAAGGGCGCGACGTTTACAACGGATCGGTGGATGTGATCGTGTGCGACGGCTTTGTCGGCAACACTGTCCTCAAAGTCAGCGAGGGCCTGGTGGAGATGATCAAGCACATGCTCCAGGATTCGCTCAAAGCCACCATCACGCGCCAGATCGGTTACGTGCTCTCGAAGGGCGCTTACACGGATTTCAAGAAGCGCGTGGACTACTCGGAATACGGCGGCGCGCCGCTGCTGGGCGTCAAGGGCGGGTGCTTCATCTGCCATGGCAGCTCCAACTCGAACGCGATCAAGAATGCCATCCGCGTGGCGGCCGAGTTTTCCCACGGGAACATCAACCAGCGCATCGAGGAAGAATTGCGGGCATGAAGGTTTGCTTTCTTCTTTTGCTGTTCTTGAGCGCCGGTTTCGCTCAGAAGCTGGACCCCGCGAAATGGTCTTTGGAACTGGAGCCTTCCACCGCCGCTCCCGGCAGCCGCGTTCTGGGGCGGCTTAAAGCAACGCTTGAACCCGGCTGGCACCTGTACTCGCTTTCCACGCCTCCGGGCGGCCCGATTCCAACCACCCTTCAGGCAGCTCCCAATCCCGCAGTCGCATCCTTCAAGATTTACCAAACAAAGCCAATTCGGGCGTTCGACAAGAATTTTGGCCTCGATACGGAAACCTATGAGGGGTCGGCTGAGTTCCTGCTCGACCTCGAAATCGCCGCCGGCGCACCGCCGGGCAGCTCGGACGTGACCGCTCAGATACGCTACCAGCTCTGCGACGATACGCGCTGCATTCCTCCCGTTCGCAAGACAGCAACGGCTTCGCTTGTTGTCGCTTCCGGAACTCCGGCTGCGGCCCTATCGATTCCTCCCGGCTACCTCGAATTCGTTCCCGGAGCAGTTACCGCTCCTTCGGATCGGCAAGGGCTTCCGGCATTCCTGGCCATCGCATTCGGGTTTGGTCTCGCCGCGATCTTCACGCCCTGCGTCTTCCCCATGATCCCGATCACGATGTCGTTTTTACTGAATAAGCCCAGCGGCCGCCTCTTCCAGGCGGCGCTGTTCTGTCTCGGCATCGTGGTTCTGTTTACGGGACTGGGTTTGGGGGCCACGGCTATTCTGGGTCCGTTTGGCATCGTGCAGATCGGCTCGAATCCCTGGGTCAACGGCTTTGTGGCTTTGATCTTCCTGGTCTTCGGGTTGAGCATGCTGGGGGCCTTCGAGCTGACCATGCCGTCAGGCCTGCTCACCAAATTGGATTCGGCATCGCAGCGCGGCGGCATGGCGGGAACCATGCTAATGGGCCTGACCTTCTCGCTAACCTCGTTCGCATGTGTGGGTCCGTTCGTGGGGCCGCTGCTGGCGGCGTCCGTGGCTGGCGGCGGCGCGACCCGCCCTGTGCTCGGCATGGCCTGCTTCGCCACCGGCCTGGCGCTCCCGTTCTTCCTTCTGGCTTTGTTCCCTTCTTATCTGAAGCGGCTACCCAAGAGCGGGGGATGGCTGGCCCGGGTCAAGGTGGTAATGGGCTTCATCCTGCTGGCGGTGATGCTGAAGTATCTGAGCAGCGTGGACCAGGTTCTGCAGTGGAACATTCTGACGCGCGAACGCTTTCTGGCCGCATGGATCGTTCTGTTCTCGCTTCCCGGACTGTATCTGCTCGGCTTCCTTCGCCTGGAGGGGGTTGGCAGGGACGAGCCGGTGAGTCTCAACCGGCTGCTGGCCGGAACCGCGTTCTTGATTTTTTCGATCAGCCTGATTCCCGGGATGTTTGGCGGGCGTCTGGGCGACCTGGACGCCTTCGTGCCGCTGGCGCGCGAATCTTCCGGTCCGCTCTCGCGCAACGAGGACAAGCTCGCCTGGATCAAGAACGACTACCGCGGCGCGCTCGAGCAGGCGCGCACTGAAGGCAAGCTGGTCTTCGTCAACTTTACCGGCTACGCCTGCACCAACTGCCACTGGATGAAGGCGAACATGTTCACGCGGCCCGAAATCGCCGCGGCCATGAGCAACTTCGTCCTGCTGGAGCTGTACACGGACGGCAACGATGAAGCCTCGCAGGCCAACCAGGAGTTGCAGGAGAAACGCTTCGCCACCATCGCCATCCCCTATTACGCCATTCTGGACGCGGAGGAGCGCATCGTGGCCAGCTTCCCCGGCCTGACGCGGAAGGCGCCCGAATTTCTAGCCTTCCTGGACAAGAAGCTTTAGCGTCCCAAGCGTGCAAGAAAGAGCTCGCCTGCCTGAATCTCCTCTTCGCGGGCCAAGCCGGCTTCCCAGGCCGCCAGACGCCGCTCGCGCAGCCGCTCCAACAGCTTTAACCGCCGTTGCGCTTCCATCACCGCGGCGCGCTGTTCGGAGACTCGCTTCTCGCAGTCGGCCAGACGCTTTGCCAGCCGTGCCTCCTCCGACCATGTGTAGCGGATGTAGGCATCCAGCGCGGCAAGTTCCTGTGCCTTTGCCGCGGCCTGCCCGAGAATCGCGCGCCCCGCTTCGTCGCGGCTCGCGCGAATCTTTCGATGCTCGGCTTCGACCGCCACCCGCTCGGCGTTAACCCGTTCGAACTTCAGCTCTTCGAGTTGGGCCTGTTGCCCGCGCCACTCGCGCACCCTTTCAAGATCGAAGCGAAACTTCTTCATGAGAGCATTGCCGCCAGTGCTTTCAGTCCGCCCAGCGTTTCATCGAGCGGAACTTTATGGTCCGGGCCCTGCCGCAGAAATTCGTTCAGCCGCTCCCGGACTCCGATCGCCGAATCGATTTTCGGGTTCGATCCCGCCGCGTAAGCGCCCAGGTTGATGAGGTCCTCGGCGCGCTGGTAGGTTGCCATCGCGTCGCGGAGTCTCTGTGCGTACCGCTTCTGCTCGGGCGTCGCGATCTGGGAGGTGAGCCGGCTGACCGAGTTCAGAACGTCGATGGCCGGATAATGCCCGGCGGACCCAAGCTGGCGCGAAAGTACGATATGGCCGTCGAGAATGGCTCGCACTGCGTCGGCGATGGGCTCGTTGAAGTCGTCGCCTTCCACCAGGACGGTGAAGAAGCCGGTGATCGATCCCTTCGGGAAGTTGCCCGCGCGCTCGAAGACGCGCGGCAGAAGACTGAACACCGAGGGCGTGTAGCCTTTCTGGCTGGGCGGCTCGCCGGCCGCCAGGCCGATCTCTCTCTGGGCCATGGCCAGGCGCGTGACCGAGTCCATCACGAGCAGCACCTGCGCGCCTTGATCGCGGAAGTATTCCGCAGCCGCCAGCGCGACGAAGCAGGCGCGCACTCGCAACAGCGCGGGCCGGTCCGAAGTAGCGGCGACCACCACCGAACGGCGCATCCCTTCCGGGCCAAGGTCGTGTTCCAGGAACGCCCGCACCTCGCGGTTGCGCTCGCCGATGAGGGCGATCACGCTGACGTCGGCAAAGTGGTTGCGGCACATGGAGCCGAGCAGCGTGCTCTTGCCGACGCCGCTGCCTCCGAACAGGCCCACGCGCTGTCCCTTGCCGCAGGGCAGCAGGCCGTCGATGGCGCGGATTCCGGTGATCAGCGGCTCGGTGATGTGCTCACGCTCGAGGGGGCCGGGCGGATCGGCGAACAACGGATAGGAGTCGCCGAGGTCGAGCGGCGCGCCGCCGTCCATGGGCCGTCCAAAACCGTCCAGAACGCGCCCGAGCAACTCCTGCCCCACCTTTACCCGCGCCGCTTCCGGCCGGGCGGCAATGGGATCGCCGGGCCGCAAGCCGTCCATCTCTTCAAGCGGCATCGACAGCACGTGGCTGTTTCGAAAGCCGACGACCTGCATGCGGACGCACCGCCCGGCCTGGGTTGTCACCTCGCAGAAGTCGCCGAGGGCGGCATGCGGGCCGACGGACTCGACCAGCATGCCGGCGATGCCTGTTACCCTGCCCACGCTGCGGCACAAGTCCATGCGCTCCAGCGAACGCAGGTACGGCGTGAAATCGATATGGCTCACAGTCTCCTCACTTGGGGCAGAGATCGGCGAAGCCGCGCTCAATCTCGCCGAGCTGGCTTTCGATGCCTGCATCCAGGCCTCCGTGGGTGGTCTCAATCAGCGCGCCGCCGCGCTCCAGGCTCCCATCCGCGACGATCTCCATGCCCGCAAGCTCGGCCTGCTGCCGCAGCACGGGCGCCATTTCGGGATGGACGCGGATGCGCTGCACCTCGCGGCTGTTCATCCGTTCGAGAGCGGCCTTCACGATTCCCAGGAGGGCTTCGCGATCAACGGTCAGCTCCCGGCGAAGAACGCGCCGCGCGATGGCGACCGCCAGCCGCACCAGATCCCGCTCGGCTTCCAGCCGCAGCTTTGGCTTGAGCTGCGCCAGGTCGGCCGCGGTTTGGGCCAAGCGCTGCACGGCCTCCTCGACGCGCGCCGCAGCGCTCCGCGTGCCCGCCGCTTCGCCTTCCCGCACGCCCTTCCGGTAGGCCTCTTCGATGCGATGCGCCGTTTCCCGCTGCCCGGCCTCGCCCTCTCCGGCCGCCGCGGGCGAGGACCAATTCGCCGTGCCTGAGTACAGTCCCCGCACTGGCTGCTCGGGAAGCGCGGACCCCGCGGTCTTCCAGTCGAACGCCTGGACTGACTCGGCGTCCTGCTCGGAGACGACTCTAGACCACATATTGTTCGCCGACCGCGCCCTTCAAGCCGAGCAGACCTTCGCTCTCCAGTTGGCGGACGATCGCAATGATCTGCTGCTGCGCGTTCTCCACTTCCTTGATCTTGATCGCCCCGAGCGCCTCCATGTCCTCACGCAGCATCTGCGCTCCGCGCTGCGACATGCACTGCAGGAAGTGATTCTTCAATTGATCGCTGGTGCCTTTCAGCGCGATGGTGAGCACCTTGCGGTCCACTCGGGCCAGAACTTCCTTGATGCCGGTCCGATCGACGAGCATCAGATCCTCGAACACAAACATCAGATGCCGGATGGTCTCCACCAGATTGGGATCCTGCTGTTCGATGTTTTCGAGAATCTCCTTGCTCGAGGTCGAGTCGAGACGGTTGAACATTTCAGAGACCGCCCGCACGCCGCCGTACGCTTCGCGGCTGAACTCGCCCAGCGCTTTGAGCTTCTGGTCGATCACGGTGGCGATCTTCGAGATGACGTCGGGGGAGATTCGATCCAGATTGGCCATGCGCAGGGCGATGTCCGGGCGCATCTCCAGCGGAAGCGAGATCAGAAGCGCGGCAGCCTGCGTGGAGTTCAAGTGGGATAGAACCAGCGCGATGGTCTGGGGATGCTCGCTGTGAATGAACTTGGCGAGCTGCTGGGGGTCGGCCTTTTGCAGGGCATCGAAGTTCACCATCTCGTTGCCCAGCGTCTTCATCAGACGGTCCAGCAGCTTTTTGGCGACTTCCGCGCCGTACGCGTTCTGCAGAACCTTACGCGCGTAGTCGATGCCGCCCTTCAGGACGTAATCGTGCGCCACGTTCATCTGGTGGAATTCCTCCAGCACGGACTCGGACTCCTCGCCACTGACCGCGCCCATCTTCGCGATCTCGCGCGTGATCCGTTGGACCTCCTCTTCCTCCAGCTCGCGCAGGATGTCCGCGGCCGCCTCCGCTCCGAGCGTCACGATCAGAATGGCGGCCTTCTGAATGCCCGGCAGGAGGTTCGGTTTTTGCGCGTTGGCGATCATGATCCTCGAAGATCAGCTTTCCGTGTCGTGAATCCAAGTGCGAAGCAGTTGCGCCACGGCCTGCGGGTCGTCCTTGGATTGCTGCCGCAGATGCTTGGCGAGGATCTCGGACTTTTTGGTCTCGCCCGGCAGCTTGAGCGAATTGAGCACCGCGGCTTCTCTGCGTTCCCGCACGGCGGTGGCGGAAGCGAACTGGTCCTGGAACTGTTTGCTGACATCGACGAGCTGGCCGTCCGGGCCGGTGATCTGGCCCGCTTCGCTTCCATCGAGCGCGCCCTGGCCCGTCACCCTGGCTCTCTTCCTCCGCCGCGTCAGGAACCAGACGATGGGAGCGAGCAGCAGCGCGAGCAACAGTAACCCGACGCCCGCCCAGATCCAAAGATTCATCTGAATGAGCAGCTTCTGTATCGCGGGGGGGAAGTTCCGCTGCCAATCCGCAATGGGCGGGGCTGGAGCGGGTGCGCCGCCGGCGCCAGGAGGTTCGGAGTTCAGGGTAATTTCAAACGGCAGGCTCTCCACGGTAAGCTGGTCGCCGCGCTCCGTATTGAATCCCGTCGCGGAGGCCACCAGCTTGCGAATGGTCTCCAGCTTCTCCGGCGCGGGCGGCTCCAGAACGCGCCGCGCGGAAGCTCCAGCGCCCTCCCATCGCACGTCGTGGTCGAGCAGCACGGAAAGGGAGATTCGTTTGACAAGTCCTTGCGGCACGCGAACGCGCCGGATGGTCTTGCTGGATTGATATGTGATGTTTTCGGTGGTCCGCGTGTTTCCGGAGACCGAAGTAGAAACTCTGGATGCGGGGCGGGGAAGATTCGAGGCGGTGCCGGGAACGCCGCCGGAGCTGCCCGGGCCGCCCAATCCGGCAACTTCCTCGGTCTTCTGGGAAGTGAGTATGGCGGATTGCGCGGGATCCACGATCTCGTCGCTCTGCTCGGAGACCGAAAAGTCCACGTCCACGGAAGCCGCGGTTTGAAACCTTCCGCTGCCCACCAGCGGCTCCAGGGCTTCGCGCATCTTGGCGACCAGCGCTCTCTCGATTTTTTCCTTGTATTCGAGACCCGCTTCCGGCGCCACCCCGTTCTCTTCGTCCAGAGGCTTGCGGGGACGCATCAGCAAATTTCCGCGCATATCGAGCACGGTGACGGCCTCCGGAGCCAGCCGGTCCACCGCGCTGGCAACCAGATGGCAGATGCCAAGCACGCTCTGCGGCGCCAGGCGCGCGCCGGGGCGAAGCCGCAGCAGGACGCTCGCCTTGGCGTCCTGCCGCGACTCCAGAAACACCGAATCCTTGGGAAGGCTGACGTGAATGCGCGCCTGCTCGACCTCGCCCAGCGACATGATCGAGCGTTCCAGCTCGCCCTCAATGGCGCGCCGGTAGTTCACCTGCTCGGCGAAATCGGTCTGGCCGAAGTTGGTTTTGTCGAAAAGCTCGAAGCCGATGCGCCCCGTCTTCGGCAGGCCGGCGGTGGCCATCTGAAGCCGCACTTCTGGAACGCGATCCTCGGGAATGCGGACGATCCCTCCGGTCTGGTCGATACGGTACTCGATGCCGCTCTCCCGCAGCTTCTGGACCACTTCGCCCGCGTCCTCCGCCGAAAGGCCGGTGTAGAGCGGCTTGAAGCTCCGCTCGCCGTTCCACAGCGCCAGGTAGTACAGGCCGGTTGCGACCAGCGCCGCCGTAACGGCAATGGTGATCCGCTGGCGGACGCTGAGACTGGAGATGAGTTTCTTGAGCTGTTCCAACACTTGTCGGCCTGGTCGCTACAACTGCATGCGCATCACTTCCTGATAAGCCTGCACGACCTTGTTCCGCGCCTGCAGGAACAGATCGAAGGCCAGCTCGGCGCGCTGCGCGGACATGATGGTCTGGTGCAGGTCGTCGCTCTCGCCGTTGAGAAACTGTTCGATCTTCTGTGCGGCGTCACCCCGGAAATCTTCCACTTTGTGGATGGCGTCCTTGAGGATGCCTTCAAAGCCGCCGCTGCCGCCGGCCGCGCGCGCAACGCTCTCGATCGCTTTGAGCGGGGAAACCGCGGAGATGGAGGGGAGCGGTGCGGCCATCGCTTAACCTCGCATCAGGTCGATGGACCGCTGAATCATGTCCTTGACGGCGGACATCGCGGCCACGTTGGCCTGGAAACCGCGTGTCGCGCCCATCAGGTCCACCATATCCTCGGCCGGACTCAGGCGCGGAAAGGCGACATATCCCGATTCGTCGGCGTCCGGATGGCCCGGAACGTACCGCTTCTCGGGCTCGCCCTGGTCGACCGTGATTTCGCTCACCCCAACGCCCGTCGAAAGCGCGCCGAGCTCCTTCTGAAATACCGCGGCGAAAGGCGAACCCTGCGCCCGGCTTTCGAAGATCACGTCCTTCCGGCGGTAGGGACCTCCGCCGGGAGTGCGAGTGGTTTCCGAGTTGGCCAGATTTTCAACCAGCACTTCCGCCCGGGTGCGCTGGGCGGCCATGCCGGAAGCGCTGACCGAGAGTGCGGAGAGAAGGCCCATTAGCTTCTTCCTTCGTGGATGGCCGAGCGCACGACGCGAATCTCCGAACGCAAAAGGTTCGACGCCAGGCTGAAACGCAAAGCGTTCTCAGCCAGCATCCGGCTCTCCCGGTCGACGCTCACGTTGTTGCCGTCGTTCTTCACCGCCAGTCCTTCCACCTCGATTATGTTGGGCGCCGCTCCTTTCAGCAGGCTTTGGACTTCGAACTGAAAGTCGATATCGCGGGTCTTATACCCGGGCGTATCCGCGTTGGCGATATTTGCAGCGCTGAGGCGCTGCCGGCTGCTCACCAGGTCCATGTAATGCTCCAGCCGGGAAGCGATGCCATCTAGCATGCGGTGGGTTGGGCAATCGGAGTGCCGGGAGCTGCCGCCATGTTTTCTTAGGGTTGGAAGAGACGGGGGTGACAAAATCTTGCCGCGCGGCGAAGATGTGACGGACCTCCGTTAGAATTCGATTGAGGTCTGTTTGGAGAAGAGAGCGCATCGCGTGTCCGCTATTGCGGCAAGAAGCGCCGCCAGTCTGGGGCTGGTTGCAATAGTCACGGTCCTTTGCTCGCGGCTGCTGTCAGTGAACGCGACCACGGCGGGATTTGCATACCTCATCGTCGTCCTGGCGATCGCGACGGGTTGGGGTTTGGTGGAAGCGGTGACGGCGTCCGTAACCGCCATGCTCTGCTTCAACTTCTTTTTCTTTCCGCCCGTTGGAAGGTTGACGATCGCCGATCCGCAAAACTGGGTCGCGCTGGGGACATTTCTCGTCACAGCGCTGGTCGCGAGCCACCTTTCGAACCGGGCCAAGAGGCAAGCGATGGAGGCCAAAGAACGGCAGCGAGAAACCGAGCAACTTTATGCGTTCAGCCGCGCGATCCTCCTTACGGAGAGCTCTCATGTACATCCTGCCGGATTTCAGGCGGCGCAACATATCGCCCAAACCTTCGACTGCCCCGCGGTGGCGCTCTACGACGCCAAGGCGGGTCAAATCTACAGGGGTGGCACGGGCGATCTGCCAGACATCGAAACGAAACTGAAGCGGGTCGTGGTGGAAGGCTCGAGGCTTGCGGAGCGTTCCGCCGATATCATGGTGACGCCCATCACCCTCGGTGGGCGGCCGATCGGCAGTCTTGCTCTCAAGGGGATCTCCTGCTCCGATGGAGCCCTTCAGGCGTTAGTGAATCTGGTTGCGATCGCTCTGGAGAGGGCGCGTTCAGCGGAGGCGGCAAGCCGGGCCGAGGCTGCCCGGCAGAGCGAAGAGTTCAAGTCCACGCTGCTGGACGCGATTGCCCATGAGTTCAAGACGCCTCTCACCTCCATCAAAGCGGCATCGACATCCATATTGAGCGACTCGGCTTCCCTCTCATCCGCTTCTCGTGAGATGGCCCAAATCATCGACGAAGAGGCGGACCGCCTCACGCTCCTGGTGACGGAAGCAGTTCGGATGTCGCAGATTGAGGCAGGCAAAGTGCGTGTCGAGAGACGTCTAGTGAAGCTGCGAGAGCTTCTTCGGGATGTCCTGGCACACTTCGAATCGCGCACGGAAGGGCGGCCCATTCCAGTCGAGATCCCAAGCGCAATTCCGGAGGTTCCCATGGATCCGGACCTGATCGGTCTGGCTCTGCGGCAACTTGTGGACAACGCTCTGAAATACTCTCCCACGGGCGCGCCGATCCTGATCAAAGGCATGCGGAAGGATGAAGCTCTCGAAATCCGGGTTATCGACCATGGTCCCGGCATTCCGGAGCGAGAGCGGGAACGCATCTTCGACAGATACTACCGCCGGCACGTTCTGCCCGGTCAGGTTCCGGGCAGCGGACTCGGACTCTACATCGCCCGGGAGATCGTTCGAGCCCATGGGGGCGACCTCTGGGTGGAGGGCCAAATGGGATCCGGTTCGGAATTCTGCATATCACTTCCACTGGAGGCCGCTCGATCATGAGTTCGGGCCGGATCCTGGTCGTGGATGACGAGCCGCAGATCCGGCGCGTTCTTCGGACAGCGCTCTCCGCGCGGGGCTACGAAGTGCAGGATGCCCGCACCGGCGAAGAAGCCTTGGAAAAATTGCGTGAAGCGCGGTTCGACCTCGTGCTCCTCGACATGAACATGCCGGGAATGGGAGGACTGGAAGCCTGCCGGACGATCCGCTCTAGTTCCGAGGTGGCGATTATCATGTTGACGGTGCGGAATATGGAGCAGGACAAGGTTGCCGCTCTCGACGCCGGCGCTGACGACTATATCACGAAGCCGTTCGGCACTCAGGAATTACTAGCCCGGATTCGCGCCGCACTGCGACGCGTGCCCACGGCCGGAGAGGGCGGTCCGGAGTCCATTCAGCTTGAGAATCTGGAGATCAACCTGGCGACGCGCCGCGTGATTTCCAAGGACCGCGAAATCCGCCTGACGCCGAAGGAGTTTGATCTCCTCCACTATCTGGTTGTCCATCCGAACGTTCCGATTCCGCACGGCAAGCTCCTCCAGGCCGTATGGGGGCCGGACTATAGCAGTCAGGTTGAGTACCTGCGCGTCTTCGTCAATCAGCTTCGTAAGAAGATCGAGCCAGATCCCTCCCATCCGCGATACCTGCTGACTGAGCCCTGGGTCGGCTACCGGTTCGCGTTGCGTCCCTAACGGAATCCTTAGGCGATCTTTATGCCTTCCTAATGGCCTTCCGGTTATTTTGAAGGGGAAGGCTAGTGGGATGTCGCTGACGTCTCGGCAACCGCTTCCTCACGGTCGCGGCTCGGTAAGTCCTTCAGAGCCGCGACCGTGAGGGAGCGGTTGTTGGTCGATCGCTATAAGACCATGCTGGATCTTTTCTACATCGCCGTCGCGGCCGTGTTTTTCATCGGCTGCTGGTTCTTTACCAAAGCGTGCGACCAGTTGTAGGCCCCATTATGGACTACATCATCGCGGGAATCGTATCGATTCCGCTGTTCTTGTACTTAATCTACGCACTCCTGAAACCGGAGCGCTTCTGAGGATGCCCATGACGGCGTCAGGCATATTCCAGATATCTGTTTACTTTCTGCTACTCCTCGCCATGACGAAGCCGCTCGGCTCCTACATGGCCCGCATCTTCGAAGGCGAGCAAACCTTTGTGCATCCGGTCCTTCGTCCGCTGGAGAGACTGCTCTATTCTCTTGGCGGAGTGAAGGAGAACGTGGAGCAACGGTGGACCCAGTACGCAGCCAGCCTTCTATCCTTCAGCCTGTTCGGCTTTCTCTTTCTGTATTTGTTCCAGTTGCTCCAGGGCATTCTGCCGCTCAATCCGATGAGCTTCGGCGCCACGACGCCAGATCTGGCCTTCAACACCGCGGTTTCGTTTGCGACCAATACGAACTGGCAGAGTTATGTGGGCGAAACAACCCTGAGTTACCTGGTCCAGATGGTTGGGCTAACCGTACAGAACTTCGTTTCCGCGGCGGCTGGCATCGCGGTCGCCGTCGCCGTCGTTCGGGGCTTCGCGCGGCAGCAGGCATCGGTAATCGGCAACTTCTGGGTTGACCTCGTCCGGGCGACCGTCTACGTGTTGCTGCCGATCTCCCTCGCGGCGGCTCTCCTTCTCTGCTCGGAAGGCGTGATCCAGAACTTTGGCCCGTACACGGCAGCGACCACAGTGGAAGGCCGGACTCAGGTCCTGGCACAAGGGCCGGTTGCTTCGCAGGAAGCCATCAAGATGCTCGGCACGAACGGCGGCGGTTTTTTCAATGCCAACTCCGCGCATCCGTTTGAGAACCCCACGCCTCTCTCCAATGCGGTACAGATGCTCCTGATCTTTGTCATTCCCGCGGGCCTTACCTACACTTTTGGGCGAATGGTGGGCGACACGCGCCAGGGGTGGGTAATCTTCGCCGCGATGAGCGTGCTGTTTCTGACCGGCGTTTTTGTAACATATAGCGCTGAGCAGGCAGGCAATCCCAACCTGGCTGAACTCGGCGTCCAAACCGGCGCAACGAACTTACAGCCCGGTGGAAATATGGAAGGCAAGGAAGTCCGCTTCGGGATCGCCGCCTCCGCGCTTTTTGCGACCCTCACGACCGCCGCGAGCTGTGGCGCCGTCAATGGCATGCATGACAGCTTTACACCGCTCGGCGGCCTCATTCTCCTATTCAACATGCAGGCCGGCGAGGTAATCTTTGGCGGTGTTGGCGCCGGCCTTTACAGCATCCTGCTGTTCACGATCCTGACCGTCTTCATCGCCGGGCTGATGGTCGGCCGCACGCCGGAGTACCTCGGCAAGAAGATCGAAGGCAAGGAGGTTAAGATGGCGATGCTCGCGCTCATCGCGACCTCGGCCGCGATCCTGCTTTTCTCGGGGGTCTCTTCGGTCATTCAGTTTCCCAAAGACGGGTATTGGAATGCCCCATACGGCCCGGCCACCGCTAACCTCAATAATGCCGGCCCCCACGGCTTCTCGGAAATCCTGTATGCCTACACGAGCGGCGCCGCGAACAATGGCAGCGCTTTTGCAGGAATCAGCGCCAACACGCCGTGGTACAACCTGACGATCGGCCTGTCGATGCTCATCGGCCGGTTTCTCATCATCATTCCGATGCTCGCGGCCGCGGGCAATCTCGCGGCGAAAAGACGTGTCCCGGTTACGAGCGGCACTTTTCCGACCCACGGCCCGATGTTCGCCGGGCTGCTGGCGGGCACCGTCGTCATAGTAGGCGCTCTCACGTTCTTTCCAGCGCTGTCGCTTTCCGCGATCGTAGAACACTTCTTGATGCACGAAGGAAGGCTGTTTTAGCCATGACACGCACGAATGTAGCGGATCCGGCCGAGCTGCTGCCCCAGAAGTTACCGCACGCCCGTCCCTTATTCGATCCGGAGGTTCTCAAGCGCGCCGTTCGAGGATCTCTCGTGAAGCTGAATCCGGCGGCCCTCGCCAGGAACCCGGTCATCTTCGTGGTGGAAGTTGGCGCCGCGGTCACGACGATGTTCCTGATCCGCGACCTCATGACAGGAACGGGAGGAACCGGCTTCGCCGCCCAAATCGCACTTTGGCTCTGGTTCACGGTGCTCTTTGCGAACTTCGCGGAGGCTATGGCCGAAGCGCGCGGCAAGGCTCAGGCGGATGCGCTTCGCAAGACCAGGACCGACGTGATGGCAAAGCGGATTACGGCAAGCGGCCGGATCGACCCGGCGCCGGCATCCAGGCTGCGCGCCGGCGACCGGGTCATCTGCGAGGCGGGCGATGTCATTCCAGGGGACGGCGAGGTTGTGGAAGGTATCGCGACCGTGGATGAATCGGTGATCACGGGGGAAAGCGCGCCCGTCATTCGAGAGTCGGGCGGCGATCGCAGCGCCGTCACGGGCGGCACGAAGGTCCTTTCAGATCGGATCGTCGTCAAGATCACTTCGAATCCCGGAGAAACGTTTCTGGATCGCATGATCGCGCTGGTGGAAGGGGCAGAGCGCCGGAAAACCCCGAACGAGATCGCGCTGAATATCCTGATTGCGGGCTTGACGCTCATCTTCCTGTTGGCCGTTGCCACGCTGCAACCCTTTGCGCAGTACAGTATTGGCGCCGCGGGCTCCGGCACGATCCCCACGGTGGCGGTTCTGGTGTCTCTGCTGGTCTGCCTGATCCCCACGACAATCGGCGGCCTGTTGTCGGCAATCGGCATCGCCGGCATGGACCGGGTCATGCAGCACAACGTGCTGGCCATGAGCGGGAAGGCGGTCGAAGCCTCGGGCGACCTCGACACGCTTCTTCTGGACAAGACCGGCACGATTACGATCGGGAATCGCCAGGCGGTCGAGTTCCTTCCGGTCAGTGGTGTCGCCGGACGCGAGCTGGCGGACGCCGCTCAGTTGTCGAGCCTGGCTGACGAGACGCCGGAGGGGCGATCCGTGGTGGTCCTGGCAAAACAGGAGTACGGGCTTCGCGGACGCGAGGTGAGCGACGAGGCGCACTTCATCCCTTTCTCGGCCTACACCCGAATGAGCGGTGTCGATCTCGATGGCCGCCAATTGCGCAAGGGGTCGACGGATGCTGTAAGCCAATTCGTCAAGGAGCAAGGCGGTCAGGTTCCGCGGGATCTGGTCGAGCTTTCCGAGCGAATCGCACGCCAGGGCGGTACGCCATTGGCCGTCGCCAACCGGGACCGCGTGCTAGGCGTGATTCATCTGAAGGACGTCGTCAAGGGTGGCATGAGGGAACGCCTCGCCCAACTGCGCGCCATGGGAATTCGAAGCGTGATGATCACCGGCGACAATCCCTTGACGGCCGCGGCGATCGCAGCCGAAGCCGGCGTGGACGACTTTCTCGCCCAAGCATCGCCAGCCGACAAGCTGAACTACATCAGGAATGAGCAGGCCGAGGGCCGCCTGGTGGCAATGACCGGCGACGGCACGAACGACGCACCCGCTCTGGCCCAGGCCGACGTGGGGCTGGCGATGAACACGGGAACCATGGCTGCCAAGGAGGCCGGCAACATGGTGGATCTGGATTCGAATCCCACGAAACTGATTGAAGTCGTTGCGATTGGCAAACAACTTTTGATTACCCGAGGCGCGCTGACGACGTTCTCCATCGCCAATGACGTGGCCAAGTACTTCGCCATCGTCCCCGCGTTGTTCATGGCGACCTATCCGGCCCTCGGCCGGCTGAACATCATGGGTCTTCATAATCCCCAAAGCGCAGTCCTGTCCGCTGTCATTTTCAACGCGCTCATCATCATCGCGCTCGTCCCGCTTGCGCTGCGGGGCGTCAAATACAGGCCCGGAAGCGCCGGGAGCCTGCTGCGCCGGAATCTGCTCGTTTACGGTCTGGGCGGTCTCATCGCGCCCTTTCCCGGGATTTGGGCGATCGACCAAATTGTCCATCTGTTGAGGCTTGCCTGAAGAGAATTGATATGTTCCAGCAACTTCTACCCGGTCTTCGCATGACTCTGCTGCTTACGATCCTTACAGGAGTGCTCTATCCGGGGCTCGTCACCGGTCTCTGCCAGGTTCTGTTTTCCCGTCAGGCCAACGGCAGCCTGATCTCGAAAGACGGCCGCATCGTGGGATCAATCTTGATCGGGCAGAGCTTCACGCGGCCCGAATACTTCCACCCCCGTCCTTCGGCGGCTGGGGCGGAAGGCTATGATGCATCGGCTTCGAGCGGCTCCAACCTGGGGCCGACAAGCCAGAAGCTGGTCGATCGCGTGAGGGCTTCCGCCCAGCAGTGGCGCAAAGAAAACACCGGCTTTGGCGATCCAATCCCATCGGATATTTTGACGGCAAGCGGCAGCGGTCTCGATCCGCACATCAGCCCTGCTGCCGCGCAAGCTCAGGCCGCTCGTATCGCGCAGGCGCGCGCTGCCGCCCCCGGACAGGTTCAGCAGTTGGTTGCTCAATATACGGAAGGGCGCGATCTCGGCTTCCTCGGCGAGCCGCGTATCAATGTCCTGGTGCTGAATCTAGCTCTTGATGAGCGGTTCCCCCGAAGATGAGATCTGTCAAAGCGGCCGGTAACTTCATCCTTGTCTTTACCGCGGCGGCCGGTGTCGCCGTTTCCGGCCAAACGGCGGTTGAACCTTTGACCGATCGCGAGAGGGTCTTGCTCGAAAAAATCGCGAAGCTGGAAGAACGCATCTCCGCGTTGGAAGCCAAAGTGAATTCGCCGGCAGTCCCTCCGGCGGCGCCGGTCTCGTCAGGCGGCGCTTCCGAGTGGCTCAAGGACACGACGATCAATTTCTACTTTGACGGCTACTACCTCTGGAACACCAACCGCCCTCTGGGCCGCATCAATCGGCTCCGCGCCTATGACGTTAAGGCGAACAACTTCAGTATCAGCCAGACAGGCACGGTTATCGAGAAAACGCCAAACGTCGAAGCGGGAAGGCGATGGGGCTACCGGCTGGACCTTATGTATGGGCAGGCCACCGAAACCTTGCAGGGCAGCCCCGTGAACGAACCACGCCCCCAAGTCTATCGCCCCCTATTCCAGGCGTTCGGCACATATATCGTTCCGATTGGGAAGGGGCTGAACGTCGACTTCGGAAAGTGGGCCAGCGCCCTCGGATACGAGAATAATTACACAAAGGATCAAATTAACTATTCCCGCAGCTACTTCTTCAACTTCCTGCCCTTCTATCACACGGGGTTCCGCACAAACTACAGCGTGAACGACAGGCTGAGTGCGGGTTATTGGCTTGTCAATGGGGTTAATCAGACGGAGGATTTCAACGGTTTCAAGTCCCAGTTGGTTCAGTTGACGGTGAGGCCGGCCCCGAACTCCTATTGGACGACAAACTACTACGTTGGCCGGGAGCAGCGGGATCTCGCGCTTTCCGAGACCAGCGTCCAGCCAACGCCCCGAGGCCGTCTCCATATCATCGATACATACGCTGAGGTGAACGCCACGGAAAAGCTGAAGCTGGCTGGTGAATTCGATTACGCGATCAACCGGGTGGAGGCGAGTTCACCGCCCCAGCGCGTTATCGGGGGCGCCGCTTACCTCAAGTATCAGTTCACGCCAAAGTTCTATTTCGGTCAGCGCTACGTGCGCCTGAACGACCTGGCGGGCCTCTTTAGCGGCACAGCCCAGAATCTCAACGACGTCACCTCGACGTTTGCATTCCGGCCCGCGGATGGATTCGAAACGCGGATCGAGTACAGGCGGGACTTTTCGAATGTTCCGTTCTTCCCGACGCCGGAGCCTGGGCGGCTGAAGAACGCGCAGAACACCTTCACATTTGGCCTGCTGTGGTGGTTTGGCGGCAAACAAGGGAACTGGTGACACGCGGTATCGAGCGTCCGAGTCCAGAGCAGCTTCTGAAGCAAGTAGAAGCTGAAGGCCGCTACCAGTCCAGGGGCAAGCTCAAGATCTTCCTTGGCTATGCCTCCGGCGTAGGAAAGTCCTTCCGCATGCTGGACGAGGGGCGGCGCCGCAAGGAGCGCGGCGAGGATGTGGTCGTGGCCGCGGTACAGCCTTCTTTGCCGCTGGAAGTTGAGGATCTCCTCCGCGGTTTTGAGGTCATTCCCGTCCGGACCGATCTAGGTGTTCCGGTTGTCGATGTTCCGGCCATCCAGAGACGGCGTCCGGGAGTGTGTCTCATCGACGGGCTCGCTTACGATAACCCGCCGCAAGCAAAGAACGCTCACCGGTGGCAGGACGTGGAAGAGTTACTCCATGCAGGCATTTCTGTAAGTACTACCGTTAACCTCCAGTACGTGAAGGAGCACCAGAAGCAGGTGGAAGCGATTCGCGGCAAGGTGGTCCGGGAATCGGTTCCGGAAGCCTTCATTCGCACGGCGGATGAAATCGAGATAGTCGATGCCCCGCCCGAGTACTGTGTGACGATATCGCTTCAGAGAGACGGGCGGACGATCGACGCGGGGGAGCTGGCGCGGCAACTGTCCGAGTTGCGCGAGATTGCCCTCCTGCTCGCGGCCGAGGTCGTCGATCGGCAACTCGAAGACTACCTGCGCCGGAGGGGGATCGAGCAACACTATGGCACTCACGAGCGGATTCTCGTATGCGTGACGCCGCGCTCGAACGCCTCCCTCATGATCCAGCGAGGGCGCCGGCAGGCCGACCGGTTCCACGGCGAGCTGCACGTCGTCTATGTCGAACAGGACGAGCTCAGCCCCGACGACCGGCGTACCTTGGCGCGGAATCTGCTCTACGCCCGCGAAGCGCGCGCGCACGTGCAAGTCGTGCACGGGGACGATCCCGTCGGCGCCATTCTCCGATTTGCCGGGCAGCACGGCATTACCCAGATTTTTGTCGGGCACAGTCAGCGAACCGGCTGGCTTGACCGGCTGCGGCCCAATCCGGTGGAACGGCTGATCTTGGATGCGGAGGGAATCGACGTCCGAGTTTTTCCTCAGGAGGAGCCAGGGCGTGAGTGAAGATAGCTCTCCTGGAGCCGGACAAGAGCGGCGGCCGCGCGGGAGGCTCAAGATCTTCCTCGGCTACGCAGCCGGCGTCGGCAAGACATACAAGATGCTCGAGGAGGGACGCCAGCTCATGACGAATGGGCGCGACGTTGCCGTTGGGTATTTCGAGCCGCACGGACGGAAGGCCACGATCGAGAAGACCGAAGGGATGGAGATCGTACCCCGCCGGAAACTCGAATACCGCGGCGGAACTTTTGAGGAGATGGATACGGAAGCGATCCTCGCCCGCCGTCCAGAGATCTGCCTGGTCGACGAGTTCGCGCACACGAACGTGCCTGGATCCGGGAGAGAGAAGCGGTGGGAAGACGTGATGGCGCTTTTGGATGCCGGAATAGACGTCTTCACCACTATGAATATCCAGCATCTGGAAAGCCTCAACGACCAGATGGGGGAGATTACCGGAATCCAGGTGCGCGAAACGGTTCCGGACTGGGTCATTAAGATGGCCGATGAGATGGTTTTGGTCGACCTTCCGCCACAGGCGCTGCTCAATCGGCTCCTGCGTGGAGTGGTATATGCTCCGGAGAAAGCCCGGCAGGCACTCGAGAATTTCTTCAAGGAGCCTACGTTGGCCGCTCTCCGCGAGATAGCCATGCGCCAGACCGCGCATGAGGTTGACATCCGGCAGAGCGAACCCGCCGTCGCGGTTCTGGCGCCCGAGCCGATGCAGGACAGCAGACCGGAGCGGATTCTGATCCATATATCCGAAGCCCCTTCCACGGCGGCCCTGGTTCGCCGCGGCCGCCGGGTAGCCGACTACCTCAAAGCCGATTGCTTCGCCGTCTGCGTTCTGCCTTCGGCGGATCTCAGCCAGATTCCGGCGGCGGTGAGGGAACCCGTCGAGCGGCATCTCGACTTCGCCAGGAAGCTGCACATTGAGACGCGAATCCTCGAAGGAAAAGACGTGGCGCGGACGCTGGTGGATTTCGCCCGGCGCAATGGGGTGACCCAGATTTTTCTGGCGAAGCCGGCGAAGCGCGCGCTTCCGTTTCTGGCCAAGCGAGACTATGTGATGAAAGTGGTCCGGCTTGCTACCGACATGCAGGTGACGGTGGTCGCATCTTGACTCGGGTAGTATAGAGCAAGAGAGGAAAACTGCATGCCCGATCCTGATGCTGTCCAACCCGGAGACGTGACTCGGCGCGTTGGCGTGGAGGTGATTCGCGCTCGTGGCGTGGACGTCGATAAGCTGATTAAAATGCTCGTGGCGAATGCGGCCGCAGAGTTTGCGAGTACCTACTACTACTACACGATCCTAAGGATGAACCTGGCGGGTCACGAAGACTATAAGGAGATCTGCGAGGACGCCAGGCTCGAAGATCGCGCACATTGGGAGCTGATTGTGCCGCGGATTTACGAGCTGGGTGGCAGCCTGCCGAACGATCTTAAGGCGTTTCACGACCAGGCGGGTTGCGTGGCCGCAAAGTTGCCCGATCCGCCCACAGTAGTCAATATACTGACGTTGCTGCTCGAATCGGAACGTTGCGCGATACGAAGCTGGAGCGCGGTATGCGACATGACGTTTGGAAAAGACCCGCGAACATACGACTTGGCGGCGCGTATCCTGAACGAAGAGATCGAGCATGAGGCATGGTTCATCGAATTGCTCGCCCACGAGCGCGACGGAAAGTCCGTGCCTTCCGGACACTTCCGCCGCGGAGAGCCAGGCGAGGCGCCATACAGCAAGAACCGCGGCTTTTATAACCCCTAAGGGCAACGCCCTTCGCTGGCGCGGTTGATCCCATGGGAGCCCCCCGCGTCTTTCGCGTGATTCTGAACACCCCGGAAGGTCGTTACTCAATCCTATGCGCTGAGGACGAGTTCATCTGGAACGCTGCAGCGCGGTCGGGTATTCAGTTGCCTGCCATTTGCCACCAAGGGCGGTGCCTCACGTGTGCCGCCCGGCTCGGGGAGGGGGAGTTCGATCAGACCGCTGCGGCTTCTTATTTCACCGAGGACCGCGAGGCGGGTTTCGTGCTGTTGTGCACGGCGCGGCCTCGCAGCGATCTCGTATTGGAAACACACCGCGAGAGTCAGATGCGGGTGTTTCGGAGAGCGCACGGTTTGCCAGCGCCGTATTCCTAAACCGCCGAGGCGCAGAGGCGCCGAGAAAAACATGTCCGCCTGCTAGAGTAGAGAGTGAATGCGAGGCGCCCGTTGGCTGCTCTTAGCCGCGATCATTGCCATTCTCGGAACGGTGGGCGTCACTTACGTTTATCAGAAGAACCTGCTGCTTTCGGCAGCCCCGCCAAAGCCCGCGCCGCTCGATCTGGCCTTGCGGGCCGCCGCCGAAGACTGGCAGGTAACCCAGACCGCGCAGGGCCGCCCTGCATTCCATATCCGTGCGAAAAACTTTGAACAGGATAAGGAATCCGGGCAGTTGAATCTGAAGGGCGTGGAGCTGAAGCTGTTCCACGGCGACACAGGAAGCCGGTTCGACCTCATCCGCAGCGCCGAAGCGAAATTTTACCAGGCGGAAGGCGTGATGTACTCCGAAGGCGAGGTGGAAATTATCCTTGGAGTTCCCGCCGACGGCCAGCCTTCAAACCGCCTTGTCTCCATCAAGTCGTCCGGCGTGACCTTCGAGAGCGCAACGGGCCGCGCCTCCACGGATCGCCTGGCGACCTTCCTGTTCGAGAACGGCTCCGGATCGGCGGTGGGCACATCCTACGATCCGACCACGCGGGACCTGCACATGCGCAGCCAGGTGCGGCTGGACTGGAAGGCTCCGGAGCCCAACAGCAAACCCATGACCATCGAGGCCGGGGAGCTGATCTACAAGGAGACGATGGCCGTCATTCTGCTGACTCCATGGGCGCGGCTCACGCGCGAGAATTCGACCATCGAGGGCGCCGAGACGGTGGTCACGCTCCTGGATGGCGCCATTCACAAGGTGGAGTCGAAGAACGCCAGGGGCACCGACCGCTTTCCCAACCGGCAGCTTGAATATGGCGCGGACCAGTTGTACGTCGAATTCGCCGGCGGGGAAGTCCGGACCGTAACCGGCCAGCCGAAGGCTCGGATGGTATCTAAAACGGATTCGAGCGAGACCACGGTGGTCGCGGACCGGGTGGATCTGGCGTTTGATCCGTCCCAGGAGAACGCGCTGACCGCGGCGATTGCGCGGGGCGATGGCACGGTGACCGCGAAGCCGGTGGCGGCGAAGGGAATTCCTCCTCCGACGCGGATTTTGCGCAGCGAATTCATCAAGCTCAGCATGCGCGAGGGCGGACGCGAAATCGAAGCGGTGCAGACGGAAGCGCCGGGGCAGGTGGAATTCCTGCCGAACCACCCCAGCCAAAGACGGCGCGAGATGGACGGCGAGCGCATCTGGATTGCGTATGGGCCGGGAAACAGAGTGAAGTCTTTCCGCTCGGTCAACGTGGCGACGCGCACCGAGCCGCCGGCGGCGGAAGCCAAAACGCGCGGGCCTCTGCGGACCTGGAGCGACAATTTTTTGGCCGGGTTCGATCCGGTAACCGGCGAGATGCAACGCATCGAGCAGTGGGACAATTTTCGCTACGAGGAGGGGGCCCGTAAAGCCCGCGCGGTTCGTGCCGTACTCGAAGCGAAGACCGGCCGGATCGTACTGGAGCAGAGCGCGAGAGTCTGGGACGATACGGGGGCGACCGCGGCCGACGTCATCCACCTGGATCAGAAGACCGGGGCCTTCGAGGCGCGCGGGAACGTGGCGTCCAGCCGCATTCCCGACAAGAAGAAGCCGTCCACCGGAATGCTTTCGGGGGACGATCCCTTGCAGGCAACGGCCGAGCAGATGTTTTCGGAATCGCGCAACCGGCACATCCGCTATCTGGGGAAGGCGCTGATGTGGCAGGGTCCGAACCGCTTGCGCGGCGACCAGATTGAGATTGACCGCGAGGCGGGCCGGCTCACCGCGCAGGGCTCGGTCTCCACGCAGCTTGTCGAATCGAAGGCCGCGAGCGGAAGTTTCACCAATGTGCAGGCCGCTCGGCTGGTTTATACGGAGGACGACAAGGTGGCGCACTACACCGGCGGCGTCACGCTGATACGAGGGGACACGCGCGTGAAGTCGGAGGAGCTGCGGGCGTATTTCGTGGAGGACGATTCGGGCTCGCGCCTGGAGAAGGCGATGGCCGACGGCCGGGTGGAGATCCAGCAGACGATTCCGGACCGGACCCGCACCGGCACCGGCGAGCACGGCGAATACTACGTGGCGGAAGAGAAGGTGATTCTTCGCGGCGGCGCCCCCGAACTGGTGGATTCGCTTCGCGGCGTCGCGCGCGGCAAAGAATTGATATGGTTTGCCAAGGATGATAGGCTGCTGGTAAACGGGGAGGCGGACGGAAGGGCGACCAGCAGACTGCGCCGTAAGTCCAGCCGCTAAACCGCACGGACCCTCATGCGGAAACTCGAAACCCGGGACATTTCAAAGACCTATCGCGGCCGTAGGGTGGTCGATAACGTCTCCCTGCATGTGGAGCAGGGCGAAGTGGTGGGGCTGCTGGGTCCGAACGGGGCGGGGAAGACCACATCTTTTTACATGATCGTGGGGCTGATCGGTCCGGATTCCGGCGCCGTACTTCTGGACGGCGAAGACATCACGTCGTTGCCCATGTACCAGCGCGCGCGGCGCGGCATCAGCTACCTGCCGCAGGAGCCATCGGTGTTCCGCAAGCTCTCCGTGGAAGAGAACCTGATGGCGATTCTGGAGACGCTGCGCATGAGCGGGCGCGAGCGCCGGCAGCGCCTGGACCAGTTGCTCGAAGACCTCGGGCTGGAGAAGGTCCGCCACAACAAAGGCTACATGCTCTCGGGCGGCGAGCGGCGGCGCGTGGAGATTGCGCGGTCCCTGGTCATCAGCCCGCATTTTCTGCTGCTGGACGAGCCTTTCTCGGGCATCGATCCGAAACAGGTGCGGGAATTGCAAAGTATTATCTCCGAGCTGAAGCGGAACAAGATTGGCATTCTGATTACGGACCACAACGTGCGTGAGACGCTGGCGGTGACGGACCGGGCCTACATCATCAACGACGGCGCGATTTTCCGGTCGGGCAGTCCGGACGAGCTGGGGACCGACGCCGAGGTGAAGCGCGTGTATCTGGGCGAGTCGTTCAGCTTCCGATAGAGTTTGCGGCGTAAGATCGCCGTCTGATATTCTCCCCTTAGATCTCGCAAATGTCCTTTGGCGCTGGAGTTACGCCTTTCGTTCCCCTGCTGCTGGCGTTCGCCGCCATGCCGTCAATCGCAGAGGAGAATTTTTCCTTCCCCGAAGCGCAGGCCGTGCTCAAGACATACTGCTCCAACTGCCATGCGGGGAAAACGGCGGTAGCCGGGTTCGATCTCGAAAAATTCGGGACCATGGAAAGCATCCTCGAAGCGCCGCGGAAATGGAACAGGGCGCTCCTGCGCGTGCGGGACGGAGAGATGCCGCCCAAGGGCGCGCCCGCTCCGCCCATGGAGCAGCGCGAGAAGTTCGTCGCATGGATCGAGCACAGCCTGCGGACAGCGGCTTGCGCCGATGGGATTTCGGCGGGGCCGGCCCCGATCCGGCGGCTGAATCGCAACGAGTATTCGGCCACCATGCGCGACCTGCTGAATATCCACTTCAACGCCGGTCAAGGGCTGCCGGCCGACGGAGCGGGGGGCGAGGGCTTCGACAATGCGGCGGAGACTCTGTTCCTCTCTCCGATTCATGCGGAGAAGTATCTGGAGGCCGCGAAACAGGCGCTGGATTACGGCGCGAAAGATCCCAGGTCGCGCGCCAGGTTTTTCATCGCCGAGCCAAACGAGAACATGTCGCCGGAGCAGGCGGCGCGCAAGATCATTGAGAAGTTCCTTCCGCGGGCGTTCCGGCGTCCGGTGAGCCTGGAAGATGTGGAGCGACATCTGGAGTTGTTCCGCGCCGCTCAGACGCGCGGGGAAACGTTCAACGACTCAGTTCTCTTCGCCCTCCAGGGCATTTTGATTTCACCGCACTTCCTCTTCCGGCTGGAGGAGCCGAACCCCAGCCCGGAACCGCGGCTGGTGAGCGGCTACGCGCTGGCTACCCGGCTGGCTTACTTCCTGTGGGGCAGCATGCCGGACGACGTTCTGTTCGATCTGGCGGCGCAGGGCAAGCTGCGGGAACCGGAGACGCTCACCGGGCAGGTCGTGCGAATGCTCAAAGACGCCAAAGCGCGGGAGTTCGCGGAGAGTTTCGTCGAGCAGTGGCTGGGTACACGCGAGCTGGGCCGCGACATCAAGCCGGACGCCAAATTGTTTCCCGAGTATTACGACGCCGAGATCCGGTCGGCGATGCGGTACGAGCCGATCCTGTTCTTTCAGGAGATCCTGGCCCAGAATCACTCGTTGCTGAATCTGCTGGACTCGAAGTTCACCATCTCTAATAACAAGCTCCAGCGGCATTACGGCCTGGAGGTGGGCAAGCTGCGCCAGCAGCCGGTGCGCGTCGAGCTTCCCGAGGGCAGTCATCGCGGAGGATTGCTCGGCATGGCCGCCGTGCTGGCCGTGTCGTCCTATCCGCAGCGGACCAGTCCGGTGCTGCGGGGCAAGTGGGTGCTGGAAGCGATCCTGGGCACTCCGCCGCCGCCACCGCCGCCGAATGTGCCGGAACTGGAGGAAGCGCACGGCGGCGCGGTGCCGAAAACACTTCGGGAAAGGCTGATGCAGCATCGCGAGAACCCAACCTGCGCCGCCTGCCACAACCGCATCGACCCGCTGGGCTTCGGCCTGGAGAACTACGACGTTCTCGGCCGGTGGAGAACGGAAGACGGCGGAAAACCGATCGACAGCAAAGGCGAGCTGCCGGACGGTACGATGTTCGAAGGCCCCAAAGAACTCAAGGCGGTGTTGCTCGAACGGAAGGACCTGTTCATTCGCAATCTGACCGCAAAGATGTTCGGCTATGCTCTGGGACGCGGGCTGACCATGGAAGACTATTGCACAGTGGAGCAGGTTGTGGGACAACTGGAGAAGAACGAGTACAGCGCCCATACGCTGATCCAGGAGATTGTTCTCAGCGTGCCGTTTCGATATCAAGCGGGCATGGCCCGTCCCACGAGCGAGGAGAAGGCACCATGACAAAACCGAGCTTTTCTATCTCACGCGGGCCTATCTCACGCGGGCCTATCTCACGCAGAACCATGCTTCGCGGCGCCGGCGCTACGTTGGCCCTGCCCTGGTTGGAAGCCATGGCGGCCGCCCCCGCAAAGACGGTATCCGGCCAGTCCGGGTCTCCGGTTCGCATGGCCGTGCTCTACATGGCCAACGGCGTACATCCGGACAAGTGGACGCCTACGGGTCAGGGACGGGACTTCCAGCTTTCTCCCACGCTCGAACCGCTGCAGGACCTGAAGGACGATGTGCTCGTATTGACCAACCTCTGGAATCAGGCAACCAAGGGCGGCGAAGGGCACTACGTCAAGACCTCCGGCTTTCTCACCTCCACGACGGTCACCAAGACGCTGGGCGTCGATATCAACTGCAACGGCGTCTCCATGGACCAGGTGGCCGCGCAGAGATCCGGAAAGCAGACTCCGTTCGCTTCGCTCGAGTTGGGCATTGCGCCGGTCAGCACGGGCGTAGACAAGAATGTGGGCTACACGCGGGTGTATGGATCGCACATCGCATGGAGCGGCCCGACCAGCCCGCTCGCGAGGGAGATCAACCCGCGCCTTGTTTTCGAACGGCTGTTTCGCGCGGGCCGTCCGCAAGCGGATTCCGCGAAGCAGGACATGCTGCTGCTGGATCGGGTGCTGGACGATGCCGCGCAGTTGCGGCAGCGGTTGGGCGCCGCGGACCGCGCTCGAGTGGACGAGTACCTTTCTGTTGTCCGCTCGCTCGAAGACCGGCTCGAACGAGCCAGCCGTCCCGAGCAAAGCGCCTGGCAACCGCGCGTTCCCCTCGGTGCTGAAGCAAAGCCGGCCGGCATCCCCAGGGAGCATGCCGAGCACGTCCGGCTGATGCTCGACATGATCGCCGTGGCATTCCAGACGGATACCACCCGCATCTGCACGTTCATGTTCGGCAACGCCGTCAGCAACCAGAACTTCTCGTTCCTCGAAGGAGTCAAGGGCGGTCATCATTCCCTTTCGCATCATCAGAAGGATCAGGACAAGCTACGGCAGTACCAGTTGATCAACCGCTGGCACGTCGAGCAGTACGCCTACCTGCTCCGCAAACTGCGCAACATGAAGGAGGGGGAAGGCTCCGTGCTCGACAATTCGATGGTCCTGTTCGGTTCCGGACTTCGCGACGGCGACCGGCACAGCCCGCACAATCTACCCCTCGTCCTGGGGGGACGCGGCGGCGGGCGGATCGCGGCCGGCCAACACTTGGTCTACGCCGAAGACACTCCCATGGCGAACCTTCACGTTTCCATGCTGGATGCTTTCGGGACTCCCGTGGAGCGTTTTGCGGATAGCACGGGGAGTCTGACCGGCGTACTTGTGTAGTCCGTTTGCTTTCGAAATTACAAAAATCTTACAAATCGCTGGCCAACTCCCTGTTAGGTTAGGATTTACCGCCCTTCCGGGAGATCCAGTGAGCACTGACGTCATCAATATTCCTTCGCGCCGCAGATTGAACTGGCTGACCATAGTCGTTCTGGCGCTTTTCCACATCGGGGCCGTCGCCGCCCTATTTCTGTTCAGTTGGCGCGATTTCTGGATCGCCGTTTTCCTCTATTGGATGGCCACGGGTCTGGGCATCAGCATGGGCTACCATCGCCTGCACACACACCGCTCGTATAAGACGCCCCGGGCGCTCGAGTATTTCTTTGCGGTGTGCGGCACGCTGACGCTCGAAGGCGGACCGATTTTTTGGGTGGCCACGCATCGAATCCACCATCAGAAATCCGATCAGCCCGGCGATCCGCACTCGCCCCGCGATGGCGGCTGGTGGGCCCACGCCGGCTGGATTCTCTTCGGCGAAGCCAACCATAGCAATACCGCCAGGATGTCGAAGTATGCGCCCGATTTGGCGAAGCAGCCTTTCTACATCTGGCTGAACAACTATCATTGGCTCCCGATCGTTGGGCTGGGACTTCTGCTGCTCGCCGTCGGCGGCCTTCCTCTGATGCTGTGGGGCATCTGTCTTCGCGTGGTCGCCGGTCTTCATGCCACCTGGCTGGTCAACTCCGCCACCCACATGTGGGGAAGCCGCCGGTTTGCCACGCGCGACGACTCCCGCAACAACTGGTGGGTCGCCCTGATTACCTTCGGCGAAGGCTGGCACAATAACCACCATGCTCATCCCACTTCGGCGCGGCACGGACTGGCCTGGTACGAGCTCGATCACTCCTGGATCCTGATCAGCGTTCTGAAGTTCTTCGGTCTCGCGAAATCCGTCCAGGTTGCCGAAGTCGGCAGCGCGCTGGCCGAGCGGGAAGCGGCCTAACAGCCTTTCGTGGGGCAGGCAAAAAGCGTCGAGAGAGTTTCGACGCTGCACGCAGGAATGCGTGCGTCACGCAAGCCATTGCCGCTAAGCGTTCAACCCCAAGCCGCCTTGCGCAATCAGGGATTCGAGGGCGCGAATCTCGGCGTATAGCGGCCGGTCTTGCACGGAAGCCGGGCTGACCGCGCGGATTTTCTCCCGGGCGGCTTCGAGCGGGAGACTGGAGCGCAGCGGATGCCGGAAATCGAGCGCCCGCGCGGCCGTAAGTGCCTCGATGGCCAGCACGGTCCGGGTGTTGCGCACGGCTTGGCCGAGCTTCAGCGCCGAGGTCATGCCCATGCTTACGAAGTCCTCTTTGCCGCCGCTGGTGGGAATGGAGCAGGCCGAAGCTGGCGTCGCGAGCACGCGATTCTCCGCCACCAGAGCCGCCGCGGTTACCTGCACCATCATGAGCCCGGATTCCAGGCCCGGATTGCCGGCGAGAAAAGGAGGCAGCCCTTCGTTGAGCGCGGGGTTCACCAGCCGGTCGATGCGGCGCTCGGAGATGCCTGCCAGCGTGGCCATGGCGACTGCCATGGAGTCCAGTGCCAAGGCCAGCGGCTGACCGTGAAAGTTGCCGCCGGAAACGATCTCGTCGCCGATCACCAGTGGATTGTCGGTGGCCGAGTTTAGCTCGATGGCGAAGATGCGCCGCGCCTCGGCGAGCGTGTCGCGCACCGCGCCGTGCACCTGGGGCGCGCAGCGCAGCGAATAGGCGTCCTGCACGTGCCCGCAGGCGGCGTGGGAAGCCCGGATCTCGCTGCCTTCCAGCAGGCGCCACAGATTGCGCGCGCTGGTTCGCTGGCCGGGATGGGGCCGGGTGGCATGCAACCGAACGTCGAAGGCCCGCGGCGTGCCGCGCAGAGCATCGGTGGTCAGCGCGCAGACCAGATCCGCCGTATCGGCGAGAAGTTCCGCCGCCGCCAGCTCCAGACAGCCGATCGCGAGCATCGCCTGCGTGCCGTTCACCAGCGAAATGCCCTCTTTGGGCTCGAGCGTGAGCGGCGGAATGCCGGCCAGCGCCAATGCCTGCGTGCCGGAGTAGCGCGAGCCCGCATACTCGGCCTCGCCTTCGCCAATCAGCACCAGTGCGATGTGCGCCAGCGGCGCGAGATCCCCGCTCGCCCCAGCGCTGCCCCGGGATGGAACCAGCGGCGTCACGCCGCGATTCAGCAGATCGCACAAAAGCTCCGCGACCACCGGGCGGATGCCCGAGAAGCCGCCCGCCAGCACGTTGGCCCGAATCAGCATCATCGCCCGCACCGTTGCCCGATCCAGATCGTCTCCGGTTCCAGTGGCGTGAGACCGGACCACGTTGCGCTGCAACTGCTGCAAATCCGATAAGGGGATGCGGACGTCGGCCAGCTCACCCACGCCGGTGTTTACGGCATATACCGTCGCTTCCGCGGCGGCCAGCCGCTCCACCACCGCCCGGGAATGCAGCATCCGGGTGCGCGCCGCTTCGGCCAGTTCCACCGGCTCGCCGTTCCGGGAAACGGCGACTACGGCCTCTATGGTGAGGCGCTCGCCGTCCAGCGTGACCATACCCGTAGGATACCTTCGCGCGAAAGGCCCGATGCTATAATGCACCCGAGGGCTACCAGCATGTTGCGAGCGCTCGCCGCGAGTCTTGTGTGTTGCGTCACGCTTCTTGCCGACGATAAGAAGCCGGTAATTTCGCGTGCCGGGAACGACCTTGTGGCGGTGACGGCCTCCGTGCTGAGTTTGAAAGACGTGGCCGCGGCGCTGGGCTCCGATCTCGGCGGTTACTTCGTGGTGGTGCAGGTTTCAGTCGAGCCTCGCTCCGGAGCGCCTCTCCCCGTGTATCGCGACGATTTTCTGCTGCGCACCGACCGCGATGGCGAGAAGTCGACGCCATTCGCGCCCAGCCAGATTGCCGGCAGCGGCGCGATGGTGATCTCCTCAACGGGCGAGGGCGGGGCTGTGATGGGAGATAGCCGCGGACCCGTCTGGGGCGGTTACCCGGGTTCGACGGACCGGCCGCGGCGTATGGGCGGCGACGGCGGCGTAATCGGGAACTCGGGGGGCGCCGGCACGGCCCGGGCGAGCCTGACGACCATGGAAACTGGCAAGGAGAATCCTCTGCTGGCGGCCCTTGCGGACAAAATTCTGCCGGAAGACAAAGAGTGCAAGGAAGAGATTTCCGGGCTGCTCTACTTCCCCATGGAGCCGAAGCAGAAGCTGAAGCACCTGGAGTTGATCTACACCACTCCGGCGGGGAAGCTGAACCTCCGTTTCCGATAAACCTCAGACCTGCGCTTTCGATAAGCCGCAAAATATTTGGTGTCTCGTGAAACGCCTCCCCGGTCCCGAATCACTATCTATTGCCTCTGTATAACATGAACCTGGCCGCTCCGTAAGGCGGTGGCGAGGTCTCCCTAACGGGGCTCCGATCGGCACGGGCCGGAGCTCCGTTTTTTTTCCCACGATTCATCTAAGCCGACGGTTGCCAAGCAAAGGAAGGCGTCGTAAAGTTGGGTTGCGCGAGAGCAGCTACTTGCCAAACTTCCCCAAGGAGTACGCTATGATACGGACAACGCAGAAGACCATGCGGGCCGCCGCCATGGATCGTTTCGGTGGCCTTGAGACAATCACACTGCAAACGCTGCCCGTTCCCGAGGCCGGGCCGGACGAGGTCCTGATCCGAGTCGAGTCGGCAGGTGTGGCCGTGTGGGATCCTTTCGAGCGCGAGGGGGGATTCGCCGAGATGTTCGGAATCGAGCCGAAGTTCCCCTACGTGCTCGGCTCCGACGGAGCGGGCACGGTCGCCGCCGTCGGCGAGGGGGTCAGCCCCTTCAAGGAAGGCGACCGGGTTTACGCGGCCGCCCTCACAAACCCCAAAGGCGGGTTCTACGCCGAATACGCCGCGGTGAAGGCCGAAAACGTCTCGCACGTTCCCGACAAACTGACGACCGAGGAGGCGGGCGTCATGGCGAGCGACGCGATGACCGCCCTCCGCGGCCTGGACGAGATGCTGAATCTGAAGCAGGGCGAGACGCTGATGGTCTTCGGTGCCAGCGGCGGCATCGGACACATGGCCGTGCAGCTCGCCAAACGGATGGGCGCCCGCGTGTTTGCGGTGGCGTCGGGTGAGGACGGGGTGGCGCTGGTCCGGCGGCTGGGCGCCGACGCCGTGGTCAACGGGCGCAAGGACGACGTGGCGGCCGCCGCCCGTGAATTCGCCCCCGGCGGCCTCGACGCCGCGCTCGTAACCGCCGGCGGCGAGGCGGCCGATCGGGCGCTAGGAGCGGTCCGCGAAGGCGGGCGCGTTGCCCACCCCAACGGGGTGATGCCCGAGCCGAAGACCCCGCCTGGCGTGCGCCTCAGCAGCTACGACGTGATGCCCGGCCAGGAGGCGATCAAGAAGCTCAACCGCCTGATCGAGGCCGGCCCGTTCCACGTCCACGTGGCTCGCACCTTTCCGCTCGACCAGGCCGCCGAGGCCCACCGCGCCCTCAACGAGCACCACCTCGGCAAACTCGCCCTGCGGCCGCAGTGAATGCGGGGAGTGCAGTCGCCGGCCGGCTGACTCCGCTTTCATCACGCCGAGGCGCGGCCGGCCTTGTGAATTTTCTCGCGCAGATCCTTCACGCCGGAAATCAAAGCATTCCGATAGACGGCGATGTCCAGGCCCCAGGAAATTACGTTGTAGCCAATCTCGAGCCACTGGTCGGCCTGCGGCGGGTTTCCGGGCTGGATGCCCGCCAGCCGGCCGTGCTTCCGCGCCACCTCGACCACGCGCCGCAGTGCGGCCAGAAAATCGGGATGCTGAAACTGGCCCGGAATGCCCATGGATTGCGTGAGGTCGAAATGCCCGACCCAGAGCACGTCCACGCCCGGCGTCTGTGCGATCGCTTCCACATTCTTCAGTCCGAGCGTGGATTCGATCTGGCAGATGATGGTGGTGTTCTCGTTGGCGAAGCGCAGGTAGGCCGCGGTATCCGGCGGAACGTAATCGTTGTGGGCCGTGCCCAGGCCGAGGCCGCGGTTGCCGAGCGGCGCGTACTTCACCGCGTTCACGACGCCGCGGGCCTGCTCCGGCGTTTCGACATTGCCCACCATCACGCCCAGAGCGCCGGCATCCATGGTGCGCGCCATGAAGTGGTAGAGCGATTGCGGAACGCGCACGAACGGCGCGATGGGCGTGGCCTTGAACCATGCCATCAGGTCGGCGATGCGCTCCGCGTCGAAGCCGGTATGTTCCATATCGACAAGTACGAAGTCGATGTTCGCGGATTCGAGAATTTTCGCGATTCCGCGCGTGCCAAACTCCATCAGCATATGCCCCACGGGTATCTGTCCGGCGGCCACTGTCTGTCGAAAACGATTGGATTTCATATTGCGCTCCTATGCGCGGCCAGCTTCTTTTGGAAGCCCGGCCTATCGATGACTTCACGATTGACGATTCCGCCCGGCAGCTCCCCGCGGCTGATTGCCAAAACGTTCTGGCAGGCTTCCATGCCGTTGTCGCGCATGATCTCCTCGGTCCAGGCCAAGGCATGGGGGGTGACGATCACATTCTCGAGATCGAAAAGGGGATCGTTCGCGGGCGGCGGCTCCTGGGGAAAGACGTCGATGCCCGCGCCGGCGATGCGGTTTTCCCGCAGCGCCTCCACCAAAGCGGCGTGCTGTACGATGGGGCCTCGCGCCGTGTTGATGAAGTAGGCGCTGGGCTTCATGAGCGCAAATTCGCGCGCGCCGACCAAGCCGTGCGTGTGTTTGTTGAGCAGCGTGTTGACGGCCACGAAGTCGCTCTCGCGGAAGACCCTGTCCATATCGACGATTTCCACCCCCAGGCCATCCACCTGCTCCTGTCGCACGTAGGGATCGCAGGCAATCATGCGGCTGAAGCCCAGAGGCCCGGCGAGGCGGAACATCTCGCGGGCGATGTTGCCGCAACCCACCGAACCCAGCACGTGCCCGGGAATGTTGCGGCCCAGCTTCGTGAGATCGCCGCGCCAGCCGCCGGCGCGCGTGAGGCGGTCTTGCCCGCGAAGATTTTTCAGAAGTGCGAACACCAGTGTGAGAATGGCCTCCGCTACCGGGCGGCGCACGGCATCCGGCGTAATAGCCAGCATCACGTCGGCTTCGGTGAGGGCGTCCACGTCGATCATGTCGTAGCCCACGCCCCAGCGCGCTACCAGCGCGAGACGTTCCACGCCCTTCAGACTCTCCGGCCCGATGTTCAGTGCGAGAGAGCAGATGGCGTCGAACTGGTTGAGCGCGTCCGGCGTGCCGATCTTGCCGGGTTGCGGCGGCATCGGGCAGCATTCGATCGCGGCGCCGATGAGCGCTTGGTCGATTACGGCCTCGAATTTTCCTTTGGCGTCAGTGTAAAAATCCGGTGTGAGTCCCAGGCGGAATTTGGATTTCATAATTTCTCATAATTTCCGGGCCGAGCCCAGATAGATCGCGTTTAACAGCAGCTTGAATGTACCGAACGACTGTCCCCGGAACTGCGGGCGGAACCCGAACAGCACCACCTTTCCCGCGCCATGCCGGGCTTCCAAAAGCGCGTGCTTTCCGGCTGCCACTTTCTCGCCGGAAAGCCAGCCGCTGGCCAGCAGGTTCTTCCCGGCAAAGCGCACCACCGAACGTACCTCCCGGTCTTCTTTGTTATACTCCGGCGCCAGGGCGATCTCGAAGGCCGTTCCGCCGCTAGAGAAGATGTAACTGTCTTTGGGCATGCCAAAGGCGAGGGGATGGGCCGTTTCCACGGTAGCGCGGAGAATCGACCCGGGGCAGTAGAAACCGGATGTTCCTTCCCCGCTGGAAGACCGAACCACGTTGCGGACCGGAAGCGGGAAGAACTGGATGGGCAGTTCGGTGGCCGAATCCAGCGCGATCAGCGTGCCGCCTTCCTGGACAAATTTCTGAAGATTCGCAAGCCCGGCCGAGCCGATCCCGCCCGAGTACTCCGGTCTCTGCACGGCGGGCGGGGAGGTGCTCACCTGCCCGGCCCGCCCGGGCGAGACCTCGCCGCTGCGATGCCCATGCAGGATGGAGGCTGCCGTCTGCGCCGCGAGGATCACCGTATCGAAGCGCGCCTGCAGACCGCCCTTCTGGAAGTCTTCGTTATGGATGAGGGTATAGGGCACCTGGTAGCGGTCGAGGACCCATTGGGTCCAACCCTGATCCATGTTGGAGACCCACGGTTCGTAGAGAGCCACACGGGGCTGCCGCAATTCGAAAGCGGCCGGCGCATTGGAGTCGGTGACGATGGTTCCATCGGCCGCCCAGCGGACCGTTTGGCCGCGAGACAGGCGTTCGGCGACGGAGACGAACGATGCGTTTTCGCGATGGTCCAGGCCTGGGGTATAAGCCAGATCGGCCGTCTTGAGGCTGGCTTCAAATGGTTTGTCGATGCGGTCCACGCCGACGCCCATGTTCATGCTCAGCGTCCATCCGGCCACGTCGTAGGGCCGTTTCGTCGGTCCTGAAGTGCCCGCCCGCAGCTCCGGGTACTTCTGCGGCTCGAGCAGATCCATCAGATACGGCCGGAACGGCTGGCCCGCGGAAATCACGAACGCCCCCGCCCCATAGGACTTGCCGCCCGCCTGAAACGGGGCGTCCGCCCGGCGCACCTGGACCCCGGAGAGCGACAGCCGCTCCAGCATATCCAGCGCCGAGCCGCGGTCCCACTGCTCCGCGGGAATCACGTATGCGAAAGGATTGCCCTTCTGCCCGGCTTCAATGGACGCGCGCGCCAGTTGGTAGCTCTTGAGCAGGTAATCCGAGCGGCGCACGGCAGCCAGGTCGAGAATCGCGAAGTCCGCCGTCAGCATGTATTCGATGGCCTCGCGCACGCCCCATTTGCCGCCCATCCAGGGACGCTGATAGAAGACGCTGGGCTCGCGCGTGGGAATGCCGTTCGCGAAGTTGTCCGGGAACTCCTTTGGCTCATATACGCGCGGCGTGGCGTAGACGTTGAGCGCGGTCTCGGTGAGAATTCCGTGCATGTTGTGAAACGCGGGAACCGAGCGCAGACCGCCGTTCCACCAGGCGTCGAAGCCATGGTAAGAGAGAATCCCGGGCTTTTCTTCGCGCGCGAAGCGCTCCTTCATAGTGGCTCCGATGATGTTGATGCCTTCCATCACCGGGGCCGGGATATGCGGGTTTAGCGGCTCCGCGTAGGGCGGGATGAAGATGCGCGCGGGGAAGGCCGGCGCCTGGTGCTGGTTATAGACGATGTGCGGAAACCACTCCCGAAACAGAAGGCGCGTCACATGCCGCGTCTCGGTCAGGTTGAGCATGAACCAGTCGCGGTTGTTGTCGTGTCCGGCATACTTCTGATAGAGCTGCGGCAAAGGCGCCAGCTCGTAGGGAGTGCCGATGTTCTTGCGGTACCAGTGTGCAATCCAGTCCAGGCCATCCGGATTGATAACCGGAATCTGCATCAGGATCACGTTCTCGCGAATTTTCCGGATCTCGTCCGTCTCGCCGGTCACCATGCGCCACGCCAGCTCGGGCGCGTGCTGCACGGGCGCCACCTCGCTTGCGTGCAACCCGGAATCGATCCACACCACGGACCGGCCTTCTTTGGCCAGAGCGCGCGCCTCTTCGGGCGTGGCTTGGCCCAGGGCCAGCCGGCGGCTGATTTCGCGGTATCTGTCGAGGCGCCTGAGGTTTTCCGAAGAGGAGAGAAAGGCGACATACATGGCCTTGCCGTGCGCGCTCTTGCCAAACTCGACCAGGCGGATGCGGTCGCTTCCAGCGGCCAGCTTCTTGAAATAGCCGATGACGTCGGCGTAGTCGGCCAGTTTGTAATCTTCTCCGGGGACGTAGCCCAGATGTTCCTGAGGCGTAGGGACCGCCGCGAAGGCGACGGCAACCCAAAGGAGAATGGCAAGGAAACGCTTGCGAAGCATGAAACGAATCATGATAGCAGTAGTCTCCTTGCAGTGCGCCGATTAAAACAAAGGCCCGTGAGATGCAATCTTCCAATGTTATGAAACAGCCCGACAAGAGCGAGATGGAACGGGATCAGCCGGACCGCGATCTCAGCAAAACCACAAGACCCGTCCCTTCCCAGGCCGAAGGGGACGAAGAGACGATAGACGAAGATCTCCGAAATAAGGAAGGAAAGCCGTAGCGCACACCCAACACGTCTTATAATGCTCAGAGAGTAGATGATCGACATCAAGAAAAAATTGCAGGATGAGATCTCGGTGCTTGAATACGAGCTTCGATCGGAACTTCCCAAGGAGATCCTGAAGGCGAGGGCGCATGGCGATCTCAGTGAGAATGCGGAGTACCACGCGGCCAAGGAGCGCCAGGGTTTTGTCAACGCCCGCCTGAACCAGCTCAAGCAGCGCCTTGCGGAGATCTCGATGGTGGATTTTTCGAAGATTCCTCACGGCAAAGTCGGACTTGGTTCCCGCGTGGTCCTGCTGGATATGAAGAAAGAAGAAGAGTTGACCTATAACCTGGTGACCACCGAAGAAGCGGACGCCACGCAGGGTAAAATCTCCACCAGTTCCCCGATCGGACGCGGCCTGCTCGGCAAAGAGGTCGGCGACGTGGTGAAGATTCAGATCCCGGGCGGCACCCGGGAGTTCGAAATTCTGCAGTTTGCCACAATCCACGATCAGGCCGAATAATGCAATACGATCGCATCGACATTCCCGCCCGCGAAGTGCCACGAGCCGCGGCGCCAGCGTTACAACATCTTCTCGACACCTATGCCAGCGAGACAAACAAGACGGCCTCCGTGTGGCGCGCCTTCACGGCCGACGATCTGGTTTGGCGGCCCCATCCACGTTCCAGCACGATCGGAGAAATCATGAAGCATCAACTGCTGTCGGAGCACCGGTTCTTCGGCGACTTCCTCGGCAGTCCCGAGCCGCCTGCGCCGGAAACGCTTCCCGTCCAGCAGACGATCGATGGGTTTACGCTTCGGCTGGTGCAACTCGCTTCCGCTCGCCTGAGCTGGCTGAGCGCGAGGACAGAAGCGGAATGGCTGCAGACGACCACCTTCTTCGATGTGCAGCGCGAGCGCATCTGGGTCTTCTGGCGGCGCATACTGCATAGCGCTCACCATCGAACCCAGCTCACAGTCTATTTGCGTCTGTTGAACAGAACTGTGCCGGCGATCTACGGACCCACGGCGGATGTAAGCTGGTCAGGCGCCGATCCTACGCTCACCGCGAAGGCGGCGGAACGTCGTGGCTGAAGCTCACGGTTGAGTCGCAAATCACCCTTCCAGGATCACGTGCGCGATCCCCAGCTGTTCGGTGTGGGAGAGCGACAAGGCGATCGATTTCACGCCCATCTGCGCGGCGATTTTCGCCGCTTCGCCGTGCAGCTCGAGAACCGGCCTTCCACCGGGCAGACGGCCCACCTCGAAGTCCCGCCACCGGACTCCCCGCTTCCAGCCAGTGCCGATGGCCTTCATGCCCGCTTCTTTAGCGGCGAAGCGCGCCGCGAAGCGCTCGTAGCGGTTGGCCTTGCTCTCCGCGTAAGCGATCTCCCCGGGCGTGAAAACCCTCTCGACAAAGCGGCGGCCGTACTTTTCGATTGCCTGGCGGATGCGGTCCACTTCCGCCAGGTCGATGCCCGTTCCCAGAATCATCGGAGTTTTACGGGAGACCGGCCCCAGAAGTAGTCAGCGTCAGGCGTCCGTGCTTGACTCCCTTGGTGCTGATCAGGGCATCGGCGATCTTCTTCACAACTCCGGCGCGCCCGCGCACCACCAGCACCTCCAGGCAGTTGTCATGGTCCAGGTGAACGTGCATGGTGGAGAGGATCGAGCGGTGGTAGTCGTGCTGCAGGTCGGTCAGTTTTTCGCTGAGCAGCCGGACATGGTGATCGTAGACGAGCGTGACCGTCCCCACCACGTGGCTCTCCGGCGAGTCCCACGCTTTGCGGACGAGTTCTTCGCGAATCAGATCCCGAAAAGCTTCGGAACGGTTGGTGTAACCTCGTCCGGAGATCAACTCGTCGAACTTGTCCAGCAGGTCGGTATCGATCGCCACGCCGATGCGGCTCAATTCGCTCATGGGCTCCTCAAGATTATAACCGGTAGTGCCTTCAAGGGATTGTCCGCGGGTGAGGACATGTGCGAATATGAAGATTCATGGCGGCACACGCCTCTCACTACTATTTCGCCCAGCCGCCGGAGCTCGTCTATTGATGTTCGCACGAGCGATGCGCGCCCGAGGCAGTCAGAGCCATCCCCTGAACACGGGCATAGCTCTGCTGATCTGCGCCATCACGGCGTCCAGCCTTTTTTACCCGGCACGCTACAATCGCCTCCGCAATTCGCGGTCGATCTCGAGCCGTACGGTGCGCGCCGCGGCCGAGTGCGATGCGGAAGCGATCCACGAGCAGCGGCCGCTCGACGACCGTGAGGCGAATGGCGCCTTAATCGGCGAAGGGAAAACGGCAGCCAATGCCCTCCCGCCCGCTGTTGCGGCGTTTCCAGCCCAAACTCCGCTCGCACCACCGGTCTTGGCAATTGCTGCGCTTGCGCTCCCTGCCTTGCAGTCTCCCGCGCCTCAGCCGATCCTCGGCAAGGCCCTGTTTCAGCGTCCTCCGCCCGTTCTGGGCGCTTAATCCATAAACATTTTCGCGACGATATTCCGGCTGGGAGGAACAGCCGAGAAGCTCGTCCTGCGTGGGGTTTATCAACAGGGCAACAGGGAGAAAATTTCAATGAAGAAGTTGATTGAGGGAGTTTCCAAATTTCAACGCGATGTCTACCCGCGCCAACGGCAACTTTTCGAACGGCTCGCACAGAAGCAGCAGCCGAGCGCATTATTCATCACGTGCTCGGACTCGCGAATCGACCCGACTCTGATCACGCAGACGATGCCGGGCGAGCTCTTCATCTGCCGCAACGTCGGAAACATGGTGCCGGCTCATGGCGAAGTTGCGGGCGGCGTCTCCGCAACTATCGAGTACGCGGTGATGGCCCTCAAAGTGAAGGCCGTCATAGTATGCGGCCATTCGGGTTGCGGCGCCATGCACGGACTGCTGAGCCCGGAGAAGGTCGCCTCCATGCCTTCCGTGGCCTCCTGGCTTAAGTACGGCGAGACGGCCCGGTTCGTCGTCGAACAGAACTACACCGGCCTTCCGACAGAGCAGCGGCTGGTCGCGATCACGGAACAGAACGTGATTGCGCAAATCAACAATCTCAAGACCCATCCCGGCGTTGCCGCGGCGGTGCAGCGCGGAGATCTCGAATTGCATGGCTGGTACTACGAGATCGAAACCGGCGCCGTTTCCGCGTTCTCGCCTGGCGCCCGCCAGTTCGTACCCGTAGGCGAAGAGGTTGCGATAGTGGCCGGAAAATCGGAGTAAGGGCGCATGAATCGGGAAACGTTCGCGAAGGATTTTCTCGCATCGATCGTCGTCTTTCTGGTCGCTCTCCCACTGTGCCTCGGCATTGCCATCGCGTCGGGCGTGCCGCCCGCGGCCGGGCTGATCACCGGGATCGTCGGCGGCCTTGTAGTCGGGTTGTTCTCGGGGTGCCCGCTGCAGGTAAGCGGTCCCGCGGCCGGGCTGGTGGTCGTCGTCTACCAGGTTGTCCAGGAGCAGGGGATCGAGATGCTGGGGCCGCTGGTGATGATGGCCGGTCTCATTCAGCTTCTGGCCGGCATGGTGAAGGTGGGCCAGCTCTTCCGTGCCATTTCCCCTTCCGTCATCTACGGCATGCTGGCGGGAATCGGGATTTTGATTTTCGCCAGCCAGTTCCACGTGATGGTGGACGACTCCTCCAAGGGAACGGGACTGGAGAATCTGCTGTCCATACCCGCGGCAGTTGCGAAAGGCGTCTGGCCGGTGGAAGGAGACAGCCACCATCTGGCCGCATTTGTCGGCGTGGCGACCCTTCTCGTGCTGCTTGCCTGGAACCAGTTCGCGCCCAAAAGGCTGAAGCTGATTCCCGGCGCCCTGGTGGCGGTGATAGCGGCGACAATCATCGCCGCCGCGGCCTCGCTCCCCATTCGTTACGTGGAAATTCCAACCAACCTCTGGGCGTCCATTCAATGGACCACTCTGGATACACTCGCTAAGCTGCTGACGCCGCGGATGATTCTGCAGGCCGCGGCGATGGCCTTCGTGGCCAGCGCGGAGACTCTTTTGTGCGCCACCGCCGTCGATCAGATGCACGACGGTCCCAGGACCAAGTACGACCGCGAGCTTTCCACCCAGGGCGTCGGCAACATGTTGTGCGGATTGCTTGGCGCCGCCCCGATGACCGGCGTGATCGTTCGCAGCGCGACCAACGTGAACGCGGGCGCTAAGACGCGTGCATCCGCTGTGATGCACGGCGTGTGGCTCCTCGCGCTGGTGGTTGCCCTGCCCGGCGTGCTGCGGATGGTGCCGACGGCCAGCCTGGCCGCAATTCTCGTATACACCGGCTACAAGCTGGTGAATCCCGCGAACGTCCGCCGGCTGCTCCGTTACGGTGGCACCCCGGTCGTCATCTACGCCGCTACCGTTTCCATGATCGTCGCCACGGACCTTCTTACGGGCATTCTCACGGGCCTCGCGCTTTCGTTCATCAAGCTGATCTATGTGCTCACGCACATGGGAGTTCGCGTAATTAAGGACCCGGCCGGGAACCGGGTGGATCTGCACATGAGCGGCGCGGCCACGTTCATCCGTCTGCCGAAGCTGGCGGACGCTCTGGAATCGATTCCTCGCGGGATGGAAGCGCATGTGCACTTCCAGAAACTGGACTACATCGACCATGCCTGTCTCGATGCATTGCGAAGCTGGGAGCAGCAGATGACGAACAGGGGATCGAAGGTCTTTGTCGAATGGGAGGAACTGATGGGCATGTACAGGGAGAGCAACAGTCTCGCGGGAAGCCCGCGGGGTCGCGCAACCGAAACCGGGGAGGAAACGACCATTCATGCCGGTGATCGGTAAGATCCTTGCGCCCGTCGATTTTTCGGAGCCATCCAGGTTCGCGGCCGTCTACGCGGCGGCGCTGGCGAGAGACGCGCGCGCGGAGTTGATCCTGCTCCACGCGCTGCCGTCGCTCGACTCCGAGTTTTCCTTTTTACCTCACGCGGAGGGCCGCCTGAAGGAATTGAGTTCCCAGCGCGCGGCGAACGTACGGCGGAAGACGGAACGCTTCCTGGTTGGCGACCTGGAGGGCTTGACGGTCAGGCGCGTGGTGGCGGAGGGAGATCCGGCGGAGCAGATTGTCCAATATGCCTATGCCCAGAAGGTCAGCCTGATCGTTATCCCCACGCGGGGTTACGGCCCGGTACGCCGCTTTCTGCTGGGGTCGGTGGCATCCAAAGTTCTGCACGATGCCGATTGTCCGGTCCTTACCGGCGTTCACATGGGTGATCCGAAAGCTTTGGCTTCGGCCGTGCCGGTGAAACACATTCTGTGTGCTGTGGATCTGGGACCGCAGACGGAGCATGTTCTGGAATGGGCCTCTGGGATGGCTACGACTTTCTCTGCCCGGATCACAGTGGTTCACGCCGTGCCGCCGCTCGAACCGCAATGGCGCGAACCGTTGATGGCGACGGCCATGCAGGACCTCACCGGGCATGTCGAACGGTTCGCGGCGGGCGCGGACTTGCTGGTGGATGCGGGCGACCCGCAGAAAGTGGTCGCGGCGGCTGCCGCACGGTTGGAGGCCAACCTGGTGGCCATCGGGCGCGGCGTGGACAACGGCATCATCGGGCGCCTGCGCGCCCATGCTTACGCGATCATTCGCGATTCTCCCTGTCCCGTGGTCAGCGTTTGATGCGGCTCGGCCGGACCGCCGTTACCGTCGCGGCGTTGCTCTTCACCCAGGCCGCCGCTGCCCAATCCACCGGGCCCCGGCTTAGGGACACCAATGCCAACGGATGGTTCATGTACTTTGGCGACCATCCCGTGAGCGAAAAATGGGGCATCCACCTGGAGGGGCAGTGGCGCCGGTACGATGTGATTACACGCTGGCAGCAACTGCTTCTCAGACCGGGTGTGAACTATGAGTTGAATCGTTCGGTAATGTTTACCGTCGGATACGGCTACATCAACACGTGGCCGTATGGGGACTTCCCGGCCGCGGACGCTTTCCCCGAGCACCGTATTTTTCAACAGGTTCTGCTGAAGCACAAAGCCGGGAAAGTGGATCTGCAGCATCGTTACCGGCTGGAGCAGCGCTTCATCGGAGAAGTGGGCCGCCGCGAGGACGGTTCGAAACAGATTGAATCCTGGCGATATCAGAATCGTTTTCGCTACATGCTCAGAGGGTCGATCCCACTGCGGGGTCCATGGTATGTCGGCTTATACGACGAGATCTTTCTGCATTTCGCGCCCAACTTCGGTCCCAATGTGTTCGATCAGAACCGCGCCTACGGCGCGCTGGGCTACAACTTTGGCAGGATTGGACGGCTGGAGACGGGCTACATGAACCAGCTTCTGGCCCAGAGGAACGGCAGAGTGCTGGAGGTAAACCACACGCTCCAGCTCGGCTTCTACTCGAACCTGCCGTTCGGGCGGTGAAGAGCGCCAGTACGAGCGAACCGCGCCGCACATCAACAACTAATTGCTCAGCTTCCTATTCTCACTGGATCGAGTTGGCCGCCGCGATCACAACCTCGTCGCTCGTGCCGGCGCTGATTAGGTACAGCCGGTCCGGCGTACTCCACAGCAGCGTGACGCGCACGATCTTGCCGTCCTCATCGAAGCCCTGCAGCAGTGTCCCGGGACCGGTGCGAAGGTTCACCTGCCGCATCTGCACTACCTCGTCCGGCTCGATCGGGAACAGCCATACAGGGGTGGCGGCGAGTTGCGAGGCGAATTGGCGGGCGTCGGCGTGGTTCAACCCGACGATCCGTAGGAGGGCTTCGGAAAACGCGCCGAAGATTCGGCACAGGCGCTGGTAATATGCCTGGAAAAGAGCCTCGAAGTCAGTTGCCGCATCGGGAACAGCACCCATCGCAACCATCGTTTCGCCAGTCGTATCCACGCACTATTAACGACGCTCGGAGGGAAAGCGTGACATGCTTCCGGGCTCCACAATCACGTGAACCTGGTCCGCCCGCAAATCCTTCAGGTACTGGCGGCGGCCGCTTGGCCAGAGAATCTCCACTGAGACGGTTTCAGCGTCCGTAAGACCAAAGTGAATCAGAGGGGAACTCGCCGATAAATAGCTGCCCGAGGCGTCGGCGTAAGCTCGCAGCTTCCGGCCGGTCGATGTTGTCGCCAGAACCGTCGCGCCATACCCATCGCGATTGCTTTGCCTACCCCGCAAGCGCAGAGCCAGCCAGTGTTGGCCGGATTCGGTGGTGTTGCGAAGCACCAGGGCGGGCTCGTTGTTGCCGCTGACCACAATGTCGGGCAGTCCGTCCCCGTCCAGGTCGCCCACCGCCAGTCCGCGGCCGGCCCGGGGTTTTCGGAAAGCGGGCCCGGCGCTTTCGGAGACGTCGAAGAAGCGGCCGAAGACGTTGCGCGCGAGCAGCAGCGGCTCGCGGTACTTTACGCCCGGGTCGCTCCACTCGATGGTGTCCATGACGTGCCCCTGCGCGACCACCAGATCCGGCCAGCCGTCGTTATCCAGATCGGCCAACCGCGCGCCCCATCCCGAACTCAAATCCGTCATCGCAGCCAGACCCGTCGCGGCGCTTGCCGGGTTGAAGTCGCCGCCTTCGCTGCCGCGATAAAGCCAGTAGCCCTGCCGGGCGAGGGCATTGATGAAGATGTCCGGACGCAAGTCGCCATCGAAATCCGCGGCGTCGATGCCCATGCCCGCGTACGTCCGTCCATCTTCGTCGTATGCCAAGCCGCGGCGCAAAGCGGCTTCTTCAAAGCGCTCGCCGCGAACGTTCACGAAAAGCTGCTGCCGCACCGAGTCGTTGGCCACGAGGACGTCGGGCCAGCCGTCTCCGTTGACGTCCTCGATCTTGACGCCCAAGCCCTTGCCTGGACTTTTTCCGAAACCCGCGCGTTCGGAGACATCCTCGAACCGCCCGTTGCCCAGGTTCCGGAAGAGCAGGTGCCGAGCCGGCGGGAAGAAGCGTGGGTGGCAGTAGGAACGGGGCGTGCCTTCGCCCTCGCCGCACCATCGGCTCGCCGCGAAATTCCATTCGAGGTAGCGCACCACAAACAGGTCGAGCCGGCCATCCCGGTCGTAGTCGAGGAACGCCGTCCCCGCAGACCAGCCGCCCGCAGCCACTCCGGCCCGTTCCGCAACCTCGGCGAACCGGCCGCCCTCGTTCCTGTACAGATAATTGCGGCCCAGGGCGGTCACATAGAGGTCCGCGTCGCCGTCGTTATCGTAGTCGCCCACGGCGATGCCCATGCCGTACCCGTCGCCGGTCAATTCCCATTTTCGGGTGACGTCTTCGAAGCTTCCGTTGCCAACGTTGCGGTAGAGACGGTGAAAGTAAGCAGGGGCCGCCTTATCGGGTTTCCTGTCGGGCTTCATGGGATCGGAAAGCCCGGCGCCGTTGAGAAAGAACAGATCCAGCCGGCCATCATTATCCACGTCAACCATGGCCACGCCGCTACCCATGGTTTCTATTAAGTATTTCTGAGCGGTGGGGCTGGAGGCATGTTGGAAGCGAATGCCCGCGGAGGCGGTCACGTCCTCAAAGCGAATCGTGGCGACCAAAGGGGCCGCCATGACCATTAAGACTGTAATGAAATATTTCACTCGCCGGATTTCTATGATACGATAGGCAGCGAGTCAGAGGAGCCTATGCGCATCCGTCCGTGGTTCATCGTTGCCGCTCTTCCGTTAATAGCGGGCGCACAGCAGGTTTCCCCGGAAGCCGAGCGGCACATCGACCGGGCCCACGAATCGCTCCACAAGCCTAAGCCAAAGCCCGGAGAGGCTGCGGACGCACTGACTCGCAGCGTGGCGGGACTGCGGCCCGGCGGTGCTCTCCACGCGCCGGTCGAGAAGCGCAATTTCATCGACAATCATATCTTCGGCCGCATTGAGAAAGACGGCATTCCGCACGCAGGTCCCGCCAGTGACGAAGAGTTCGCCCGCCGGGCCTGGCTCGACGCCACTGGGCGGATTCCGCCAGTCAACGAACTCATTGCCTTCCTGGAGAGCAAAGATCCAGACAAGCGGGACAAGCTGATTGACAGGGTGGTGGACAGCGACGATTTCGTCAGCCGGTGGGCTTACTACTTCGGGGATCTGTTCCGCGCGGGAAACCGGATGGGATTTGGATCCAATTTGTTCCAGTACTGGATCGAGGAGTGGCTCCGCCTCGACCGATCTTATGCCGAGGTGGTGCGCGATTTGCTCAGTCAGGGCGGCAAGAGCAGCCATTCTTCACCTGGCGCCCTTTATTTCGCGCGCGACTTCGTCAAGGCGAAAGACGACCCCGACGAACCGGACGCTCACGATCTGGTGAACCGCGCCGACACCATCGACGAGTTCACCATCACCTACATGAAGGTCTTCATGGGCCTGAACGTAGGCTGCGTTTCCTGCCACGATGGCCGCAATCATCTCGAGCAGGTCAACCTATTCCTCACCGAGAAGAAACGCTCGGAGTTTTTCCAGCAGGCCGCCTTCTATGGCAAGACGCGGCTGCTCATGAACTGGGAGAACGGCTTTCAGGCCAACACGGAATACACGGTGGACGACGTCGTCGATGAGGGTTACCCGACGAAGGGTGAAAGCATCGTGCGCGTACCCCGCACCGGGGGACCCAACGACCCGCGATTCCTGCTCAACGGCGAAGGCCCCAAGCCGGACGAAGAGCCGCGCGATGCCCTGGCGAGAATTCTCACCGGGCACATCCAATTTTCGAGGGCGACCGTCAACCGCATCTGGGCGGAGTTGATGGGATTCGGCATCGTCGAGCCAGCCGACGAATTCGACCTGAACAGGTATTACCCGGACCAGAAATTGCCGAAAGGCTGGACCATCCAGCCCTCGAATCCGTATCTGCTCGACGACCTGGCGAAGGATTTCCAAAAGTCCAACTACAGCTTCAAGCACTTGATCCGGACCATCATGAAGTCGAGCGCCTACCAGCTTTCCTCAAAGTTTGATGGCGAGTGGAAACCGGAGTACGCGCCCTATTACGCGAGAAAGTTCGTGCGGATGCTGGGGCCTGCCCAGCTTCAGGACGCCATTTTTACCGCCACGAGCCGTCCGGGCAACTTTACGAGCCGTGGGACAAAGGTTGGCATGTCCATGGAACTTCTCGATCCGGCGCACGCCAGCCGGGAAGTCGCGGAAATGATGCGGGCGTTCGGCCAAGCCAGCCGGGACGAGATGCCCAAGCGCGCGCCGACTTCTTCGCTGCAGGCCATGCTGATGATGAATTCGAAGGTTGTGCTGGACCGCGTGAAGGCGGAAGGGAACAGCCGGGTGGAGCAGCTTCTGAAGAGCCGCGATCTGGAGCGGATTGTCGCGACCCAAGCCATTCGCGCGGCCACTTCCCGGGAACCTTCGGCCAGCGAGATCGAGATCGCCCTCGACCGAGGCATGATCCATAAGCTCTACCTGGCTACACTGGGCCGGAATCCGCTGGAGGGAGAAATCCGGATAGCGATGGGAGAACTGGAGCGAGGCCGCGAGCGCGGGCTCGAGAATCTGCAATGGGCGTTGTTGAACAACCCGGAGTTTCTCTTCAACTATTGAAGGACGCGAGGGCAACGATGAAGAACATATCCGACCTGGTTCCCACCCGCCGCGACGCGATCAAGCTCGGAACGCTGAGCCTGACCGGTGCATTTGCGGAGATGGCTCTCTGGCCGCACAAACTGCGGGCGGCGGGCAAGTCCAATCCTCGGGGCACGGCCCGCTTCTGCATATTGCTCGAAGCCGCCGGAGCCATCAGCCACGTCGATACGTTCGACTTCAAAGAGGACAAGGGCACGCCCAAGGATATCGACATCCGCCAGATACGCAACGACCTGTATCTCTCGCATCGGCTGTTTCCCGAGCTTTCCGGGCAGATGGACAAAGTGGATGTCGTGCGCACCTTCAAGAGCCACGAGGTGGTTCACTTTCGCGGAGAATATTACACGCGCGCGGGGCGGCCGCTGAACCCGGCGCAGGTTGCGGAAATTCCCCCGGTTGGCTCGGTGGTCGCTTCCGAGCTGGAATCCCAGCGGCGTGAGACCGACACGTTTCCCACGTTCGTCACCTTCAATCTGGGAACCTCGGCGCTGCCCACTGGGTTCCTGCATCCAAAGTTCTCGGGCCTCGATATCAATGCAAGCGCCGGGCCAGGAAGCGTCTCCTCCACCGGAGATGCGCTGGCTCTGCTCGAGGAGCGCTTCCGGCTGCTTACCCAGCTTGATGAGGTGCTGGCCAAGGAACGCGAATACCGCGGACGCGAGCTGGCTTCGTTCCGCACTTTCCAGCAGGACGCCTATCGCATACTGGGTGACGGGCGCTGGCCGGGGGCGCTGACAACCAGCGAGGACGAGCGCAAACGCTACGGCGAAAATGAAGTCGGATCGGGATGTCTGCTGGCGCGAAATTTGATCCAGGCCGATGCCGGCACGCGCTACATACACATCCGCCATTCCGGCTGGGACCATCACAAGAAGATTTTCGATCACCAGGCGGGATCCAACCACTATAAGCACTGCAACGACATCGATCGTGCTCTGGCCAACCTTCTGAAGGATCTTTCCGGAACTCCTTCGCCGGCCACGCCTGGAAAAACGCTGCTCGACGATACGCTGGTGGTGGTTGCCACAGAGTTTGGCCGGGTACCCGGCGCGCTTAACTTAGTGGACGGCCGGCACCACTACAACGGGGCCTATATCGGCCTGTTTGCCGGAGGCGGCGTTCGCGGAGGACGCATCATCGGCAAAACCGACGCGACGGGCGAGAAGGTGATCGAGACCGGCTGGCGTCACAAGATGCAGGTGAAGACGGAGAACATCTACGCCAGCGTCTACTCCGCGCTCGGCATCGACTGGCGCAAAGAGATCACCAACACTCCCTCCAAGCGCACCTACCGCTACGTGGACCCCCTCGGCGCGACGGAGATGTGCATGGACGACGAGATCGCGGAGCTGTTCGTCTAACCGGACCTGGGGATGAAATTTCGAACTGCCCTCCTCGCGGCAGCCCTCGCCGCCACACTGCCGGCGGAGGAACCGCCGCCTTCGAAGAAGATACCGGGCATGGCGGTGGTGCCCGCGGGGGAGTTCCTGATGGGGCGAACCCGCGAAACGCCGGACGACAAGACCGGCATGCGCCCCCTGATCCTCCGCGACGACCGGCCGCCCCACAGGGTCCACCTCAACGCCTTCTACATGGACACCCACGAGGTGAGTCACGAAGCCTATGCGAAGTTCGTCAAGGCCACCGGGCATCGGACCCCGTATCACTGGCTCAAAGGCCAGCTTCCTCAAGGCAAGGAAAAACTTCCCGTCTACAACGTGGACTGGCACGATGCCGCCGCCTACTGCGGGTGGGCTGGGAAGCGTCTTCCCACCGAGGCGGAATGGGAAAAGGCGGCCCGCGGAGGCATGGAAGGGAAGGACTTCCCCTGGGGGGACAATGTCGCAACCGGCGACGCCCGCTTCAACACGGCCGACGGCGCCGCCCCGATAGGACAGTACAAGCCCAATGCGTATGGTCTGTTCGACATGGCCGGCAACGCCGCCGAGTGGTGCGCCGATTGGTTCGACAGGACCTACTACGAGAACAGCCCGGAACGGAATCCTCCGGGACCAATGGAAGGCAAATACAAGATGGTTCGCGGAGGCGCTTGGGCGGACGGCCCCCGGCGCATCACGGTTTTCTTCCGCAACTGGATCCGCCCCAACCAGACCACGCCCAATCTGGGTTTCCGGTGCGTCCTGGAAGTGAAGCCCGAAGATCGCTAGAGCGGCGTCCCTCCCAATTCCTTACAACCGCTTCCTCTGGTCGCGGCTCGGAAACCGTTGCTGAGCCGCGACCTGAGGGAGCGGACGGACGTCCCACTCGAGGTCTGTGCCAGCGGTGCGGACTCGCGGCAATTCCGAAACTGCTGGTCTGACGCTCTGACGCTCTGACGCACCTCCTCTGACTATCTACAATTCTGGGCATATTGTAGATAGTCGAGAGGAATTCCCGTGGGTAAGCCATCCGATCTCATTCAAGGCACGCTGGACCTGCTCATCCTGAAGACCATTTCGCTCGAGCCGATGCACGGCTGGGGGATTGCGCAGCGTATCCAGCAGATCAGCGGCGACGTCCTGCAAGTCCAGCAGGGGTCGCTCTACCCGGCGATTCACCGGCTGGAGCAACAGGCGTGGATCAAGGCCGATTGGCGCGAGACCGACAACAACCGGCGGGCAAAATTCTATTCGCTCACAACAGCCGGACGCCGGCAACTGGAGAAGGAACTGGTCAACTGGAAGCGGCTCTCCGGCGCAGTCGGACTCATCGTTGAAATGGTGTAACCACTATGAGAATGATTGACCGTCTCCGGCTGCGGCTCCGCTCATTGTTTCGTCGTGACCGGGTCGAGCAAGAGCTTGACGACGAGATGCGATTCCACATCCAGGAGCTCACGCGGCAGGAAATCGAGCGCGGCCTGACCCCCGACCACGCGCGTGCCAAGGCGCTGCGGCAGTTCGGCGGGGTCACGCAGATTCAAGAAGACTGTCGCGACAAACGACGCACACGCTGGATCGAGGAATTCGCCAGCGACATCCGGTATGCCGCGCGGCTATTTGCGAAGAGCCCCGGATTCACCGCGGTCGCTTTGCTGTCGCTGGCGCTCGGCATCGGAGCGAACACCGCCATTTTCACGCTGGTCGAAACCGTGATTCTGCGCGAACTGCCCTTGCGCGATCCGGGAGATCTGGTTCAAGTCGTCGGAGTCGTGCCGGGGCGAGAGGGTGCGCAGGGATACTTCTCGTATCCCACTTTTCAGTGGCTTCGCGACAGGGCTCCGATGTTTTCGCACCTGTTCACTTGGAATTCGCGACGGCTCGAAGCGGGCGAGGGCGAGGGCATGGAGTGGATCGCGGTGGACCGTGTTTCGGAGGATTACTTCGCCGGTCTGGGCGTCGCGCCGATTCTGGGGCGCGTGCTGGCCGACGAGGGCCAACAGCCTGCTGTTGCAGTGCTCAGCTATAACTGGTGGCGGAAGCGGTTCAACCTTGATTCTGGGGTGCTCGGCCGGACGGTACGGCTCGGCGGCCTCCCGTTCGTCGTCGTCGGCGTGACACCGGAGGGCTTTTTCGGGCCGGTGGTCGGCTCGTCGCCGGACGTCTTCATCCCACTGGCCTCGGAGCGACTGCTCTATCCGGAACGCAAGACCCTCGCCGAGCGTAATGCCTCGTGGCTGCCTCTAATGGCGAGGCTCAGTCCCGGAGTCACGATGCCGCGGGCCGAGACCGGTCTTGAGCTGGTTTGGACGGCGATGATCCAAGAGACCGGACCGCTCGATCGTCAAGGGAATATCGGGGGCGGGTTCGGCCAACTGAAGGGGCAGTTGCAACCTGCATCCACCGGAATCTCCCAACTCCGGCGTCGTTTCCGGGAACCGCTCGGGGTCCTGGTCGTTGTAGTCGCTGTCGTGTTGCTGATTGCTTGCGTCAACATCTCCAACTTCCTGCTGGCGCGTTCGCTCACCCGACAGCGCGAGATTGCGCTTCGCCTCGCGGTCGGCGCCAGCCGCGGGCGGCTCCTTCGCCAGATGCTCACGGAGAGCCTGCTGCTCGCGACGGCGGGCGCCTCCCTGGGATTGCTGTTCGCGCTTTGGAGCAGCAGGCTGATGACCTCGCTGTTGTCCACCAGCCGAGACAGTATCAGTCTTGACATCCGCCCGAACCTCACGCTGCTGGTTTACACCGCGGCCGTCACCATTCTGACGACGCTACTGTTCGGCCTCGCGCCGGCCTTGCGAGCGCTCCGTGCGTCAGTCCATCCCTTGCTCAAGGAGGGTGCCCATCAAGTGACCGGCCCGAGAACGTCCAGCCGCGCGCTGCTCGTGATCCAGGTCGCGTTGTCGCTGCTGCTGGTGACGGGCGCGACGCTATTTCTGCGCACGTTCCAGAACCTGCTCTCGGTGGACTTGGGCTTCGACGCCGACCGCGTCCTCATTGCCAGCGTGGAACCCGGGCGTGTCGGACTGAAGGACGAAGCTGCGGCCCAGTTTCTCCGCGATCTCCAGTCCCGCTTGCAGATGGTACCCGGCGTGGAGTCCGTCAGCCTTTCATCGATGACCCCGATTCAGAACTGCTGCTGGTGGGATGCACTGTCCGTCGAAGGCTATACGCCGGCTCCCGGCGAGAAAATAGACGTATTCCTCAACTCAGTGGCGCCAGGATTCTTCCGGACCATGGGGACCCGGCTGTTGCGAGGCCGCGATTTCGATTCGCACGACGCATTGAACTCGCGCCCGGTGGCGATCGTCAACGAGTCCTTCGCGAGGAAGTTCTTTCTAAACGGCGAAGCGCTTGGCCGGATTATCTCCCTACCGCCCAACTACAAGGTAAGCCCGATGGAAATCGTAGGGATCGTCGCGGACGCACGGTATATCGATCTCCGCGGGCCCACCCGCCTGGCGGCCTACTTTCCACTCGCGCAATCGCGGGAAAGAATCGGCCTGGTCGAAGTGTTGGCGCGAACACCGAGGCCGCCCCACCCGGCGATGCCCGTGAAGTTCCGGTCGCTGGCGCAAGAGGTCGAGGGCGTTCTCACCTACGAACGCTTGCTCGCGCTGCTCAGCACCTTTTTTGGCGGGGTTGCGCTTACGCTGGCCGCAATCGGCCTCTACGGGATCCTGTCTTACTCGGTCACGCGACGCACCGGCGAGATTGGCGTGCGCGTCGCGTTGGGCGCGTCGCGCGCGAGTGTGCTCTGGTTGGTGATGCGGCAGAGTCTGACGTTAGTGATCGCAGGCCTGGCGATTGGCTGCGCCGCCGCTGTCTACCTGACCCGGTTCGTAAAAACCCTGCTGTTCGGAGTAAATCCTGCCGATCCACTCACATTTGCGATCGCGGCAAGTGTGCTGGGGGCCGTCGCTTTGCTCGCCGCGTGGCTGCCCGCTCGTCGGGCCGCCGCCGCCGACCCGGTGCGCGCGCTGCGATACGAGTAGTCCGAGAGACCAAACGAGAGGCACGGACGGGTCTGCTTGCGGCCGTATGCCGAGGTCCGAGCTGATGAGATAAGAAGCGCGCATCAATCCTTCTCTGCTATGCTTTCGGCCAATGCTCACACGCCGCGCGCTCGTTGCATTCGCTCAAAAGGCGCGGATTTCTGCCAAGGACAACCTCAAAATTACGCGCCTGGAGACGATGCTGGTGAAGCCCCGTTGGGTGTTTCTCAAAATTCACACCAACGCGGGTATTGTTGGCCTCGGGGAGCCCATCGTCGAGAGCCGCGCGCGGACCACCATCGCCGCCGTGAAGGAGATCGAGCCGTATCTGGTGGGTAAAGACCCACGCCGGGTCGCGCACCACTGGCAGGCCATCTATCGCCATGCCTTCTATCGCGGCGGTCCCATTCTCACGAGCGCTCTGAGCGGCGTCGACCAGGCGCTGTGGGATATCAAGGGGAAGGCTCTTGGAGTTCCGGTATACGAGCTGCTCGGCGGACCCACGCGGGACCGCGTTCGCGTCTACGCGCACGCGCGAACACCGGAGGCCGTGCAAGCGGCTCTAAAGCAGGGGTTCACGGCGTTCAAAACCGGGCCGGAGAGGAGGCGCCCGGCGCGTTATGTCGAAACGCCCGCCGCGGTGGGCCATGCGGCGGAACGCTTCGCGGAGCTGCGCAAGGCGGCTGGCGAGGAATGCGACATCGGCATTGACTTTCACGGAGCTATCGGTCCAGCCACGGCAAAGTTGCTGATCAAAGCATTGGAGCCGTATCAACCGATGTTTGTTGAGGAACCCTGCCAGGCGCAGAACCACGACGTGATGGCGGAGATCGCCGCCAGCACTTACATTCCCATCGCAACCGGTGAGCGGGTGTTCACGAAGTGGGGTTTCCGCGAGGTGCTGGAAAAGCGCGCCGCGACCATTCTGCAGCCGGATCTTTCACACGCCGGCGGCATCACCGAATGCCATCTCATCGCCGGTATGGCGGAGTCCTACTACGCATCCATCGCGCCGCACAATCCGCTCGGGCCAATCGCGCTTGCAGCCGGTTTACAGCTTGCGGCCTCCATTCCCAACTTTCTGTGCCAGGAGCAGGTCTCTCTGGGTGAAGGTTACCTGAAGAAGCCATTCGTCGTGAAAAACGGCTACGTGGATGTCCCGTTGGGGCCGGGCCTTGGGATCGAGCTGGATGAGGACTCCGTCGCGGACAAGATTGGACACAATTACCGGCCCGCGGAAGTCTACGATGCCGACGACGGGTCGGTGATGGACCGGTAGGTAGTCAACTAGCTAATCCCTCTATCTCACCCGCTTCATCAGCCTCCCGATGGCCGCGAAAATCCGCTCCTCCACATCTTCGGCCCACGGCCCCGGCTGGCCGTAGTAGATCATGCTGGTATCGGCTTCGTAGCCGCCTTCCTTAAGCACTCTGAGCGATGGAATGTAGGCCATCACGTCGTTCGAGTAGCCCGCGACAATCATGCCCTTTGCGCCGTACTCCTTCTTCACCCGTAGTACGTAGTCCACCACTACCTCGCCGCCCAGCGCGATCAGCGTCAGGTCTTTGCCGAACGCCACCGCCTGCACCGGGTACGGATACTGCCGGATCGGCCTTCTCTCGTCGTAAAGCTGCAGCATGACCTTGGCGTTTCGCACGCGCCATACGTTCTGGTCGTTCACACGCCCCTCGAAGGTCTCGCGCGTGTGATGCGCGAAATTCAAGTCTACAATCTGGAAGGCAGCGCGAATGCGGCCCTTTACCGGCGTCATGCTTCCGCTCAGGACCTTACGCACGGCCGCCCCCAGCGTCGCCCCGTGCTGCTGCGCGAGCTCCAGTTTGCTGCGCGGATTGGGATTCTGGTCCGCGCCGCACAGCGCCATGAACATCGCGTTTACGCCGGGGTGATTCTCCTCGATATCGGCCTGAGCGAACCCCGCATAGTCGCCGCTGAACTGATAGAACTCGCCGGTGAGAGTGGTGTTGTGGCAGGCATAGCCGAAGAGCACGGCACGAACTTTGCCGTCCGGCGCGACCACCTTGAGCACGGGCACGTCATGATCGGTGGGACCGCCCGGATTCACGCCGATCTGCACCGCGGCCTTGGCCGCTTGGCGCCGGTTAGCTGCAAATGGCGCCGAACCGTTCCCGAAACTGACATCGGCCGGCGAAAGGTCTCCGAGCGCGGCGCCCACGAGGGTGACCAGTTGATCCGTGAGCTTCTGAGCGTACTCGCCCATGCGCGCGCGCTCCTCCGCGCTCAGATCGAACAGGATCTCCAGGTTGTTCCGAATCATCGGTCCGGTGTGCGTGTGCGAGCTGTTCAGGACCAGTCTCTCGCGCGGAAGCCGGTACTGTTTGAGTACGCGCGCCGCAATCGTCTCGGAGATGGGGCGCGGCAGCCCGATAAGGTCCGTGGCCACGATGACCACTCGTTCTCCGCGCGAGTCCTCGATGGCCAGCGCCTTGGCGAAAAGATCGTGAATCTTCCCCTCGGAAGGACGGTTCCGGCTGGCGTAACCGGAGAGGTGGATGGGCTTATCGGGCGTGATGATCTGCCGCGCCACGCCGGCCTTGTACTCCGCCGCGCCGCTTACCCCGGCGCCCAGCAGCAACAGCGAAATGACTCTCTTCATGTGTAGTTTTCCTCACTGACGGAAGTGCTAGTATAAATGACGCATGAAGCACAGGGGCTTGTCCAGCGTTTGGTTGGCGGTGATTTTTACCGCGTCCGCCCTCGCGCAGTCCAAGAGCACGGGTGAAGCCGGCGGCACGGTGACCGACCCCTCCAACGCGGTCGTTCCGAACTTAAAGATCACGGCCACGGCGGCAGATACCAATCTGGTTCGCGAAGGCACAACGGACGGGCAGGGAGAGTACCTCATTCTGCTCCTTCCTCCAGGCGCTTACGATATCAAAGCGGAAGCCGAAGGGTTTGTCCCGCAAGTCAAGAAGGGCATTGCGATCACCGTCGGGCAGAAGGCGATCGTCGATCTTCAACTGACGCTTGGCGCGAGCACGCAGTTGGTGGAAGTCGGCGCGGAAATCCCCGTGGTCGAGGTGGAGCGGACACAGCAGGCCAACACGCTCGATCAGAATTCGGTGCGCAATCTTCCCATCAACCGGCGGGACTATCTGACGTTTGCGCTTCTGGCGCCGGGCGTGGCTGATTCGAAAGCTCTCGCGGACGCAAACAGCTTTCGGGTTAAGCAGACACCGGACAGCGGACTCTCCTTCTACGGCGGCAATGGGCGCGGCAACAGCATTACCGTGGATGGCGGCGAAGCCAACGATGCGGGCGGCGGCGTACGCTCGACGGTCAGCCAGGAAACGGTGCAGGAGTTTCAGATCAACCGCGCGAACTATTCGGCCGAGCACGGCTATGCGCGCGGCGGCGTGATCAATATCGTCACCAAGTCCGGCGGCAATCAGTTCCGAGGATCGCTGTTCAGCTTTTTCCGCCACCAGGATCTGGATGCCGGCGATCCCTTTGCGATTGCGCTCAACGACAATCGCATAGAGCGCGTGAAGCCGGATTCCACGCGGCAGCAGTTCGGCGGTACGCTCGGCGGGCCGATCGTCAAGGACCGCACGTTCTTTTTCGGCGGCTATGAGCAGTTGCGGCGGCGCGAGTCGGCTACCGTTCCCGTGCTGACGGATCTTTCCATTTTCCAGCCGACCCCCGCGCAGAACGCCATCCTCGCCAACCTGCCCGCTTCCGCCGCGGCGCAGCTTCGCGCGGCCCTCAGCGCTCCGCCCTCCACGGTTGAGCTGTTCCAGCGCAACAGCGGCGTGTTCCCGTTCAAGACCGACGACTATAAGGCGCTCTTCCGCATCGATCACGCCGTGAGCGGCCGAGATCAACTGAACTTCCGGTATACCTTCGCGGAGAACGACGAAACGAACCAGAACCTCCGCGGACAGGTGGGCCTCTCGCGCGGATTTGTCACCGACACGAAGGAACATGGAGGGTTGCTCGGCTGGACGCATACCTTCACGCCGTCCGTCATCAACGAGATGCGCCTCCAGTCCTCGTATTACCGCTACAGGGTGGGCAGCAACGATCCTTTCGGTCCCGAGTTGAACATCAACGGCTTCGGCTTTTTCAACCGCGACATCTTCCTGCCCAGCGACACGGCATACCGGCGGCATGAAATTGTGAACAACCTGAGCTGGATGAAAGGCTCGCATGCCCTCAAGATCGGAACGCAGATCCTGGTGCGCGGCACGCGGAACGACTCCGCAACCTTCTTCAGCGGACGGTTCACCTTCGGAACCTTGCCGGGCGCGTTCGTAAGCCCGGTGCTCGCGAGCACCTCGATTACCGCGCTGCAGGCCTTCAACCTGGGCCTGGCGCAGTCATACCAGCAGGGCTTCGGAGACCCGACCGTGGCCTCCACGAATCCGCTTTATGCGGTGTTCCTTCAGGACAACTGGAAGCTGCGATCCAATCTGACGCTCAACCTGGGGGTGCGATACGAGGTGGATACGCGCAAGTCCCCTCTTCCCACGGATAAGAATAACGTCGCGCCACGCTTCGGCTTCGCGTGGGACCCTTTCAGCGACCGCAAGACTACCATTCGCGGCGGATACGGCATCTTCTTCGCTCCCACCGATTTTCAGATCGACTACGTGGTGAATGCACTGAACGAGATCGACGGCCGGCGGCAGATCGCACAGGTGCTGAGCGTGCTGAACCCCGCCGATCCGTTGGCCCGCAACGGCCCGGTCAACATCTTCTCCACGTTGCGGCGGCAGGGCGTCATCGGCGTCCCCACTCCGGCCCAGTCCATCGCCGCCTCCGACCTCGCGCAGTTCGGCATCGTGGTAAGCCAGACCGGACCGCGTCCGCCGCTGACGGTGCTGTTCCGGAACTCGGACGACTTTGTGAACTCCTACGCGCAGCAGGCCAGCTTCGGCATTGAACGCGAGCTGCGCGAGGGCTTCTCGGTTGGAGCGAGTTACCTCTACTCGCGGGCGCTGAAGATCGCGCGGGCGCGCGACGACAATCTGCTGCCGGCGCCGGTGAATCCCGCTCTTGGCATTCGCGTGTGGAGCACGCCGTTCTTCAAGAACCCGCTGCTGTTTCAGGACAACATTTACGAGTCGACGGGACGCAGCTTCTTTAGCGGCCTGATTCTCGAAACGGGCATGCGGTTCAGCCGCAGCGTCTCTTTTCACGCCAACTACACTTTGAGCCGCGCCATCGACGAGGTGCTGGACTTCAACAGCGATTTCCAGCCCAACGATCAAACCGATCTGCGCGCGGAGCGGGCGCTATCGGCGTTTCATCAGAAACATAAATTCGTGATGTACGGTGTCCTCCAGGCGCCGCACGCCGGGCAAGGCCAGGGCGCGCTGCGGCAACTGGTGAGCGACTTTGTGTTTTCGCCCATCTTTCGCGCCAACAGCGCCCGTCCGTTCAATCTTCTGACCGGGTTCGACCTGAACCAGGACCGCCATTCGACCACGGACCGGCCGGTCTTCGCGGGCAGGAACACAGGCATGGGCCCCAGCTTCTGGACGTTCGATGCGCGCCTCTCGCGGCGGCTGCCTTTCGGCGAGCGGAAGAATCTGGAGCTGATGGCGGAATTCTTCAACCTGTTCAACAATCTGAACTTCGCCAGCGTGAACAACGTGGTGGGCAATATGCCAGGGCCGTTCAACGTGACCGGCCGGCACGACCGCACGCCCAGCGAGCCGCTCGGCTTCACATCGGCGCTGGAAACGCGGCGTGTGCAACTGGGTGTGCGCTTGAGCTTCTAAGCAGGCGGAAAGCCTACAAAAGATCGCGAATTCGGCGCTCGAGCCGCACCGCGCGCTCCTGTTCGGCCTTCAACTGGTCGCGGAGACGCTGGTTTTCTTCCTGGAGTGCTTTGCGCACGGCCTCCACCTCCTTGGAAGGCGGCGGAACAGGTCCTTTGAACACAGCCCGCTCGGAATGCAACTCGCCTTGAGGTTGGCGCAGCACCAGGCGCGCTTGCACCTCTTCGGTCTTGCGGCGGTAACTGTAAGCGCCCCAGCTTCGGACATCCGGGTCTAACTCCTTGACCAGTTTTTCGCCGCCATCCTGGATTTCCAGTGTTGCGCGATCGGCCGACATCAATTGGCTCGAATCGGCATTCCAGCGGACGATGAGCTCGCCGTCGGTCTCCATGAGCCGGAGATTCACGGGATAGAGCACCTGCAACCACTGATCCCGGGTAGCGTACAGGCCAACCATGAGACTGGCGGTAATCAGCAGAAGCACAATCGGCCGCCTGGAAACCGGTGAGAACTCCGGCGGATGCAAAAAGCGGGGTTCGGGCGGTTCCTCCGGCGGCCAACGGCGCGGTGGTGGCGGCGGAATGGGCGGTTTGACGATAACTCGCGGCGGTTCGGCGCCTCCGCCGTTGAAGATCGGAGGCGGCTGGGGAGCAATCGGGACGATAGCCTTTTCGGGCTCGGGCCACGCCGTCGAAGCGGCGATCTCGAATGCCGCTGCCGCGGATCTGTTCGGCTCTGCCGGCGGGCTCACTGGCGTTTGCTCGGAGACTCGGAATGCCGGCTCGAGCTGGTATTCTCGGTAACTCGCCACCGTCCTCAAGTTCCCATCGGCCTCACGGAAAAAGAAACCGAGGCGCGTGGCGCCGCTGTGCTCGGGCCGCAGCACCAGCGCTATTTGCCAGGGCGACGGGAAAAAGCGGTTGTAAATCTCTACGTCCTGCGGGGAAAGGTGAATGTCGCTGCGGGTGTGCGAGTGGTACCAGCCAAGAGACTCAAAACCGGCAAGGAGCGCATCCGCACGCGCTCTTTCCAGTACAACTGCCAGCTCACGCCGGTCGCTTTCCGACAGGGTAAACGAAGGACCGAAAGCGTGCTGGCAGGGAGTGGTCCGAAACGCTTCGATGCGGACGGTGGATCCGTCGCGTGTTCCGAAGAGCACTCCGCCGACTTCGAGGCCTCCGCGCGGCATGGAGTAGAAGCCGTCGTGGACGGAACGGCGAATCTGCTCCAGCACGGCAGTCGCGCACTCAATCGAGTAGGGGCACTCGGGCGCGGACCAGAGAGAATATGCTGAATGACTCCCGTGCATGCGAGGTCAAGGCCTTATCGTATCACCAATCGCGGGCGCTTACCCTATCGGAGAAGTCCTCCCAGTACGGGATCGTTCGCCTCTAATGGGGACGCATCCGCACCATCCCGCATATAATGAAAGCGTGGCCAGGGTAAAAGAGGTGGAGCAGCGCCTCCAGCGCACAGAACAGCAACTGCGTCTCTTTCAGAAAATTAGCCGTTTGATGGTGCGCGAGATGAGCCTGCAGGAGGTGCTCCAGGGCATCGTGGACCTGATTGTGGAGTTCACGGAGTGCGATTCCTGCCTGATCTATCTGTTGGACAGGGACGAGCTTGTGCTCTGCGCCTCCAACTCGCCGCATCCCTCGACCATAGGCAAGGTCCGTTTGAAACTGGATGAAGGTCTTACGGGCTGGGTGGCCCGCGAGCGGCGTCTGCTGGCGATTTCCAGGGAAGCGTATAAGGACCCGCGTTTCAAATACTTCGGCGAGCTTCCCGAAGATACGTTTGAATCGTTTCTCTCGGCCCCGGTGATCGCCCGGAACCGCGTGGTGGGCGTGATCAACGTGCAGTACCGCTCCGCTCATCCCCACAGCGGCAGCGAGATGGAAGTGCTGACCACGGTCGGCGAGCAGGTGGGCTGCCTGCTGGTGCTGGCGCGCATGGAGCCGACAGCGGTGGCGGCGGCCAATCATGTGGAGCTCGTCCTCTCTTCGGGCCCCATTCAACACAAGCACTAAGCCGTGAGGATTTCGCGGCCGATTCTCTTGCTGGCTGCCATGGCCGCTCAAGCTGTGGCTGAAGAGCGGTGGCAGCTTCAGTACTTCTACGACGAAGACAAATCCAGCCTGGAGATTGTGGATCTGAAGTTCCCATCGGCCGAGCGCGGCGTAGCGGTGGGCGCGGTTACGGAAGGCTCCGGCAGCAGGCCTGTGGCCCTGGTTACGAGCGATGGCGGCGCGTCGTGGTCAATCGAAAAACTGAAGGAGAACCCGCGCTCCCTGTTCTTCCTCAATGAGAATCTGGGCTGGATGGTGACCGAGAAGGGAATCTGGCAGACGCGCGAAGCCGGAAGGTCCTGGCGCAAGCTGAAATCGTTTTCCTGGGCGCTGCGGGTGCATTTCCTGGATGAGCGGCGCGGCTGGGCCGTGGGCCTGCGCAAGTCGGTCTTCGAGACCAATGACGGCGGCGCGACGTGGACCGCCGTGAGCGCCGCCGCCGAACCGAAATCCAATGGCGAGCATACACAGTACACGTGGATCGACTTTGCCGATGGCCAATTGGGCTTGATCACCGGATTTTCCAGGCCCCCGCGGAGAGATGCGCCGCGGCTGCCGGAGTGGGTCGATCCGGAGAACGCCCGGAAGCGCCGCGAGTGGCCCTCTCTCACCATCACCCTGGACACGCGCGATGCGGGCCGGACTTGGAAGCCGGCCAGCGCCTCTATGTTCGGCGAAATCACGCGCGTGCGATTTTCGCCGGATGGCTGGGGGCTTGGGTTGATCGAGTTTCGCGGGACTTTCGAATGGCCGTGCGAGGTCTTCCGACTGGACTCCCGCGGCGGGAGCCGGCGTGTGTACCGGGAGAAGGGACGCACCATCAACGATCTAGCAGTGACGAAAACGGGAACTGCCTATCTGGCGGGCGTGGAAACGATAGGAACCTTGCGCGGCCATCCGATACCCGGAAGGCTGGCCATTCTCCGCAGCCAGGATCTGGAGTCGTGGATCGCGATGGAGATCGATTACCGGGCGAACGCCCGGCGCGTCATGCTGGCCAAAGCTCCCGGAGAGGCGCTTTGGGTGGGCACGGACACAGGCATGATCCTGAAGCTGGCTGTCACCGCCCCATAACATATTCTTTTGGGCCTGTTTTATCCACAGGCAATTCACTTTTACCATCACCCAAACGCTTGAAAACAGACGTGAAAAAAGCGGTTGAAATAGTACCGGAATATCCCACTTTTTCATTGACTCAAACAGAGGTTTGACCGATGATGGAAGTGGTTCCAAGAGGTTCATGGAACCAGCGAGTCTGGAGGGAAGTAGCGGAGCCGGAACGTTGATCCGAAGCTGGTCGCTCGAAAGAGGGCTGGCAGCGGGGAGCGAAGGCAGATCGGGCTTCGATCCAGGCGAGTTTCCGGGTGGGTTCGAAATTGAACGCTTTGATCCGGAGGGGCATAAAAACCCCCGAAGGGGAGTGGAAATTTCTGAAGACGCCTGGATCGTCCGGCGGAAGACAGGCAACGGGCTGCGCAGCCCTCAATCGGAACGGTGCAAATCGAGCTGAAAGAGGCGGCAAAGCCGAACGGGCCTGGAAGAAGCTGGAAGAGATGCCGAAGAGACAGGTCGGGAGCAACGACCTCAGAAAGGCCATTCGGATACGGATTGCCATCCTGGGTGAGTGAAAGGCCGTTTTCAGGTATCGACTCCTATCGGGAATCCGCTTACAGGCGTTCTTCCGAGCATTGATTTTCGGCTTTCTAAAAAGAGCCGGAAGGAGCGAAGAAGCTGACGTCGGGCGATCCCGAATGCCAGATTCAGACCGAGCATGCCGGTGGTGAATCACGCTGGGAAATGGGTCACTTGGAACCACTTTTTTTGCCCGCCTTACTTCACTTCTCCAAAATTCCCACGATACCGTCTACGGTAGCTGCCGCGATGGGATGATAGCCGGGCCTTGCTTTTCCGTAGATCGACCTCGCAAGCTTTTTGCCTTCTTCGGTTTTTACCAATTCCTCATAGAGCGGCTTTAAAAATTTGCGCCGGCCCATTGAAGTGAGAAACTCCTCGATCATCGGGCGCGCGGGGCGGTAGCCGTTTCGAATGCCCATCAGGAGCCACTGGTTCAAAATCTCCGAGTTCCGGGATTTGGTGAAACGAAAGGAAGCATCCAGTTCCGCCATCTGCGCGGGGCTGAGGTTTCCGGGCAGCGCGCGCAGAAAGTGCAGCCATTCCTGAGTGCTCCACTCCGCCGTCGTGAGATCACTGGCTTTGGCATGTCCGGACTGCCACCGCTTGGCTTCCGCGCTCACGCGAGCGAACAGCGCCGAGGCAGGCTGGGGCGCGGCCGGGGGAAGACCTGGCTGATGGATCCATTGCTCGACGGGCACTTTCGCGGCGAGTTGAGCGTCGCTGTCGAGTAAATTTGCTCTCAGGTAATCCTTGAACTGCTGGGTCGTAATGCTCTGAAAAGCAAAGTGCTCGAAGTAGCCACGAAGAAACGCGTCGAAGCGCTCGCGGCCGAAGGTCTCCTCCAAATTTCGAAGGAAGAGCGCTCCTTTGACGTAGGGCACATCGGTGAAGCCGTCGTCTGGGTCCCGGCCCGCCAGATCGATGTGAAGAATCTCGTCGCGGTCGTCGAGTTTCACCAGAAGCTGTTCCAGTTCGTTTCGCGAGAGACCGGCTTCCATCTCTGACCGTTCGCGGCCGTAGACCTTTTCCAGAATGCGCCATTCGAGGTAAACCGTAAAGCCTTCGTTGAGCCAGAAGTCGCGCCACGTCGCATTGGTCACCAGGTTGCCGGACCAGGAGTGGGCCAGTTCGTGCGAGACGAGCGAGACGAGGCTCTTATCGCCCGCGATGACGGTAGGCGTGGCGAACGTCATGCGCGGATTCTCCATGCCGCCGAAGGGGAAGCTGGGCGGAAGAATCAGCAAATCATAGCGCCCCCAGCGGTACGGCCCGTAGAGCTCTTCAACGGCCTGCATCATCTTTTCCGTGTCTGAAAACTCGTGCGCCGCGGCTTGCACCACCGGTTTTTCGGCCCAGACCCCCGTGCGCTCGCCGGTGGGTTGGAACACCAGGTCGCCGACGGCCAAGGCGATCAGATAAGACGGAATCGCCTGTGGCATGCGGAAGACAAACTCTCCTTTGCGGGTCGCGGCGGGGTCGCTTTGGGCGCTCATCACGGCCGTCAAATTCTCGGGAGTCCGGATGCGTGCCGAGTAGGTCACCCGCACGCCCGGCGTATCCTGAAGCGGAATCCAGCTTCTGGCGTGAATGGCCTGCGATTGCG
>JBBDWK010000065.1:103299-111612 GCA_040902885.1 Bryobacteraceae bacterium
CCCGGCGTATCCTGAAGCGGAATCCAGCTTCTGGCGTGAATGGCCTGCGATTGCGAACCTGCGTGGCGTTCGCGGGCAGTTCGATGGTCAGCGGCGCGCCCAGGATGCGGTCGGCCGGACCCAAAGCGAACTTTGTTTCCTCCCAGGACTGCCCGGCCCACGCTTCGGCTTTCTCGATGCGCAGATCGCGCGTGTCGAGAACCAGCGGACCGGGTGCGGCGGGTTCGATGGTCAGCGTGGCGGTGCCCCTCAGCGTTTTCTTATCGAACTGTACCGAGAGGTCGAGATCGACGTGCCGCACGCGGACCCGTTCGGGCTGGGAGTAGGAGTGGGCATCGGTTGAAGTGATCTGGCTGGCGGGCTGGCGGGAGCAGGACAAGGCCGACGAGCCCAGCAGCGCCGCAACGACAAACTTGTGCATCTTGTTCCATTGTCGCATCCAGGTCCCGTTGTTTCTTACTCCCCGCTTTGTTGAATGAGCTTCGATACCAGGCCGGTCCATCCGGTCTGATGACTGGCTCCCAGGCCCGCGCCGGTGTCGCCATGGAAATACTCGTAGAAGAGCACCAGATCGCGCCAGTATGCGTCATCGCGATAGCGTTCTTCCCGCCCATGCACCGGACGGCGGCCGGAGGGATCGGGCAGAAAGATGTGCGTGAGCCTTCGGGACAGCTCGGCCGCCACTTCCCACAGGTCCATCTTTTTGCCGGAGCCGGTAGGAAACTCAATCTGGAAGCCCTCGCCGAAGTAGTGGTCGAACTTCTGCAGGGACTCGATGATCAGATAGTTCACGGGAAACCAGATGGGTCCGCGCCAGTTGGAATTGCCGCCGAAAAGGCCGCTGGTGGATTCGGCCGGATCGTATTCGACGCGATGTTCTTCGCCGTCGACCTTCAGGCTGTAAGGATTTTCGCGATGGTAACGCGAGATGGAGCGGATGCCGTATGGCGAGAGAAACTCGTTCTCGTCGAGCATCACCGTAAGCACGCTCCGCAAGCGCTCTCCGTTGGCGAGTGCCAAGAGCCTGCGTTCGCCCCGGCCCAGGGTACACATGGAGGCAACGTTTTGGGTGAGGTCCGGGCGGTGTTCTATGAACCACTCCAGGCGGCGTTTGAAGCCGGGCAGGCGGTCGACCGCTTCCGGTTCGAGCGTGTAAACGGCGAACAGCGGAATCAGCCCGACCAGCGAGCGCACCTTGATGGGAAACTTGTTGCTCTCGTTCACGTGCAGGACGTCGTAATAGAAGCCGTCCTCCTCGTTCCACATCGGAATGTCTTCCGAGCCGAGATGATTTATCGCGTGGGCGATGTAGATGAAGTGCTCCCAGAACTTGCTGGCCACGTCTTCGTACGCCGGATCGTGGATGGCCAGTTCCATGGCGATCGCGAGCAGGTTCAGCGAATACATGGCCATCCATCCAGTGCCGTCCGACTGTTCGAGGTGGCCGCCGGTGGGCAGCGGCTTGCTGCGGTCGAAGACGCCGATGTTGTCGAGGCCGAGGAAGCCGCCCTGAAAAATGTTGTTGCCTTCGGTGTCTTTGCGGTTTACCCACCAGGTGAAATTCAGCAGCAGCTTATGGAAAATGCGCTCGAGGAAGGCGAGGTCGCCAACGCCGCGCCGTTTCTTCTCGATCTTGTAAACGCGAAGAGCGGCCCACGCATGCACGGGCGGATTCACATCCCCGTAGGCCCATTCATAGGCCGGCAATTGCCCATTGGGGTGCATATACCATTCGCGCACCATCAGGATGAGCTGCTCTTTGGCCAGCTCGGGATCGACCAGCGCCAGCGGTACACAGTGAAACGCCAGGTCCCAGGCCGCGTACCATGGATACTCCCACTTATCGGGCATGGAGACGACGTCGGCATTATAGAGGTGGTTCCACTCTCGGTTGCGTCCATCGAGGCGCTGGGCCGGAGGCGGCGGGAATCCGGGGTCGCCCTCGAGCCAGTCTTTGACTACATAGTGATAAAACTGCTTGGACCATAGAAGGCCGCCGAAGGACTGCCGCATCACGTTTTTCGCCTCCGCGGAAAGATTCTCCGGGATCACGGTCGCGTAATACTCGCCGGCTTCGTAAATTCGCTGCGTGAAGATGTTGTCAAATTCCTGGAACGGGCCGGTCGCCGAATCCGAAAAACGCAGCCGCACGGCGGCGGATTCGCCGGGCTCGATGCGCAGCCGGTACCAGGCGGCCGCCTTGGTTCCACTCTCGTCCGGGTTCACGGCGTCGCAATCGCCGCGCACCACCAGATCGTTGATGCCGTCCTTCGCATAGCGCGATTCGTTCTCGCCGCCGTGGAGCCGGCGGTAGTTGGTCTCGTTCTCGGTGAAGAGAAGCTGGCACACTCCGTCCGCGAACAGCCACCGCTGTCCGTAATGCGGCTCGGCGGTCTCAACGGCCTGTAAGCCCTCGGCGAGATGCGCTCGTTTGAGATGCGGCTTGATCTCATGCCGTCCCCAGCTCCAGGTGTTGCGGAACCAGAGCGTGGGCAGCACATGGATCTCGGCGGCTTCAGGGCCGCGGTTATGCACGGTGACGCGCATCAGAATGTCTTCGGGGCCGGCCTTGGCATATTCGACGAAGACGTCGAAGTACCGGCCGCTGTCGAAGACTCCCGTGTCGATCAGCTCATACTCGGGAGCGCGCTTGTCGCGTCTTCGGTTCTCTTCCACGAGCCGGGTGTAGGGGAATTCGCCCTGCGGGTACTTGTAGAGGAACTTCATGTAGGAGTGAGTGGGAGTGCTGTCCAGGTAGTAGTAGCACTCCTTCACATCCTCGCCGTGATTGCCCTGGTTGCCGGTGAGACCGAAGAGCCGCTCCTTGAGGATGGGATCGCGGCCGTTCCAGAGCGCGAGCGCGAGGCAGATCCGCTGATGCCGGTCGCAAACGCCCGCTAATCCGTCTTCATTCCAGCGGTATGCCTTGGACCGCGCGTGATCGTGCGGCAGGTGCTCCCAGGCGTTTCCCTGAGCGCTGTAGTCTTCGCGCACGGTGCCCCACGCGCGGTCGCTCACATAAGGACCCCAGCGCTTCCAGTGCGCGGTGCGCCCGCGGCTCTCTTCGAGCCTGCTCTCTTCGGCAGTCGTCATTACGGTCATAATAACCTTGTGTCCACGGCTAGTCCGGGCGAAGTAAAACTCCGTCGAGCTTCCGAAGCGGATGCGGAAGGAATCGTGGCGGTGTGGGAGCAAGTCGCCCAGCAACGAGTTCACTCCGCGATTGACCGGCCGTTTACGATTGAGCAGGAGCGCCGCTATCTCCAGTCTCTATCGCCGCGCGAAGCGATTTTCGTTGCGGTATCCGGTTCGGGCCGGATAGTGGGCTTTCAGAGTTTAGACTTGTGGGCCGCATCGATCGACTCCATGCGGCACGTTGGGCAACTGGGAACCTTTCTCCTCACCGACTGGCGCCGGCGTGGAATCGGCCTCGCGCTCTTCCTAACGACCCAGTCATTCGCTCGCAGCGCCGGCTACATGAAATTCGTGATTCAAGTGCGGGCGTCCAACCTGGCGGCGCAGGTCTTTTACCGGCGGCTCGGTTTTCGCGAGTGCGGCCGGCTGACGCGCCAGGTGCGCATTGACGGGCAGGAAGACGACGAAATACTGATGGAGCTCTTCCTGTGAGGGGACCAAAAGGCCGGGCGGAACCTGCAATTTGTTAGAATCGTTGATTCGTTCGCGCCATGGAGACAATCCTTAGATGATGTGGATCTTTTTTGCCGTTGGCGCCGCGCTCTCGTGGGGCCTTTACGGTCCCGTGCTGCATCGCGGCCAGGTGCAGTTAGGCAACCCGCTGCGCGCCCTGTTGTGCGTGGGCTTCGCCTATTTTTTGATTGGTGTTCTGGTTCCCGCCCTCTTGCTGCGCTCGCAGGGCCAGCTCAACGGCTTCAATCCTGGGGGCACAAGCATAGCGACGTTCGCGGGCGCGCTCGGCGCTATCGGCGCGATCTGCATCATCTATGCCTTCCGCAGCGGCGGCCTGCCGACTTACGTCATGCCGCTGGTCTTTGGCGGCGCGCCGGTAATCAACGTGCTCATCTCCATGTGGATCCATCCGCCCAAGACGCCGCCCAATCCAATGCTCTACGTGGGTTTTCTCTTCGCCTCTATCGGCGCGGGCCTGGTGCTCTACTTCAAGCCGGCATCGTAGCGCCGGCTCAGAGCCAGCATGCCGTCGTAGTGGTAGATGTTGCAGCCGCGCTCCCCGCCCTGCGCCGCGCCGATCATGGCGGCGGCCACGGTTTCCGCCGGGATGGAATGGTAGCGGCGGAAGCTTCCCCGCAGCAGCGGCTGGATCACTTTCACGAAGGCGATGCCCGCGGTCTCGCCTCGCCGCCGCTCCCGGCGCTCGCCCAACAGAAAGCCGGGCCGGAAGATGTGTAGGGAGGCGAAGGGCATCTCGGCGATGGCGTGCTCGAGTTCGCCCTTCACGCGCAGATAGAAATTCCGGGAACCCGGTTCGGCGTCCACCGCGGAGACCAGGAGAAACTGCTTCGCGCCCGCGGCAAGAGCCTGCCTGGCGATCAGCCGCGGATATTCAAAGTCCACTTCACGAAACGCGGCCTTGGAGCCGGCCTTGCGAATGGTAGTTCCCAGCGCGCAAAAGACGGACGTCATGGGCGGCAGCTGGATGCTGCGCAACTCCTCGAAGCGAATCGTCATCTGTTGCACGCGCGCATCGGTTGCTTCCAACGGCCGGCGCGCGAGCACCGTGACACGCTGGCAATCGGGCCGTTTCAGCAACAGCTTCTGACAATGGCTTCCCACCAAACCGGTGGCTCCCACAAGCAGCACGGAATCGAGATCCACGGATTGATGGTAAGTTAGCGAGGTGATTCCGGTAAAGTGGCTCCTGCCGTTAGTGATGAGCACAGTCGCGCTGGCGGGCGACTGGCCGCGCTTTCGCGGGCCCAACGGATCGGGCGTCGCCGAAACCCGGAACCTTCCCGCCCGGTTCGGCCCCGGGCAAAACGTGATCTGGAAGACTGCTCTGCCTCCCGGGCACTCCTCGCCCGTCGTCACGGGGGAACGGGTCTTCCTCACCGCCTTCGAGGGCGACAAGCTTCTGACGTATTGCCTGAGCCGCGCAAACGGACGCGTGCTGTGGCGGAGCGACGCGTCGCGCGCCCGCGCCGAGCGGCTGGACAAGCGCAACAATCCAGCCTCGCCCACTCCCGTGACCGATGGCCGGAACGTCTACGTCTTCTTTCCGGACTTCGGGCTGCTCTCCTACGACGGCAGCGGCGTTGAGCGCTGGCGTGTGCCGCTTGGGCCATTCAACAACCTGTACGGCATGGGGGCTTCGCCGATTCTGGCCGATGGGAATGTCGTCCTGGTCTGCGACCAGACCAGCGGCTCCTACATCGCCGCCTTTGGGGCGGCCGATGGAAAGCTTCTGTGGAAGACGGCCCGGCCGGAAGCCTTGAGCGGACATTCGACACCCATCCTCTACCGCCCGCGCGAAGGCGAACCAGCGCAGATCCTGGCGCCCGGCTCATTCCGCATGGACGCCTATTCGGCTCAGACCGGCGAAAGCGTCTGGTGGGTGAACGGCCTCGCCTCCGAGATGAAGTCGGTGCCTTCCATGGACGCCGATACGGTATACGTGAGCGGCTTCAACACGCCCGAAAACGACCCCGGCAGGCAGATCGCGATTCCCGCCTTCGACGATCTTCTCGCCCGGAACGACGCCGACAGGAACGGCCGCATCTCAAAGCAGGAAGCGCCGGACCAGCGCACTCGCAGCTACTTCTCATTTCTGGATCTGGATCACGATGGCTTCCTCGATGTCGGCGAGTGGAAGCTCTATCAGGCGGTGATGGGCGCCGAGAACGGCTTGCGGGCCATACGGCTGGGAGGCCGCGGCGATACCACCACAGCCAGCCTGCGGTGGAAGTATCAACGTTCGGTGCCGCAACTGCCTTCCACTCTGCTCTATCGAGGCGTGCTCTATATGCTGAATGACAGCGGCATTTTGACCACTCTCAATCCGAAGAACGGCATCGTCTTGAAGCGGGAGCGGCTGCGCGCCGCCGGGCCGTATTACGCATCGCCCGTAGCCGCGGATGGCAAAGTGGTCTTCGTGAGCGCAAGCGGCGCCGTAACGGTGCTCCATGCGGGCGGCCAGCAGGAACCGTTCGCGGCGAGCGAGCTCGACGACGAATGTTATGCCACGCCCGCCATCGCCGATGGCCGCATCTATATCCGAACCAGAAGTGCGCTCTATTGTTTCGGCAAATAATTCTTCTTGCACCGTAATCTAAATTACATGCTAGACTGAGGGGCTTGATTCCAAAAAAGGGAGAAACATGACCCTTTCGATTCAGTTCCTCATATATTTAACGCCCCTCGCGTTAGCCGCAACCATTGTGCTCGCGGAGACGTCTCAAAACGATTCTGTGTTGGCCGTCTTCGTCGACTTCGACCGTCCCCCATACGAGGGCGCGGTCGTGCACATGAAGAAGGAGGCGGCGCGCCTGATGAAAGCTGCCGACGTGCGCATCGAATGGAGAGCATTGAAGGAAGCTCAAGGACGGGAGAGGTTCGACCACGTCGCGGTGATCCGCTTCCGGGGAAGCTGCCGCATGGAACCGCTGCGGTCGGAGACTGGAACGAGTTCTCAAGACGCCGGGCTGGGGGCGACCGAGGTAGAAGATGGAAAGGTGCTGCCATTCGGTGACGTGAACTGCGACCTGGTGCGCGATCATCTTACCTCCGACGAGTTCACCCTGAAGCTTCATCCGATGCACTGGGAGTACGGCCGCGCGCTGGGATATGTGGTGGCGCATGAGTTGTATCACATGCTCACCCGCAAGACGGCGCACGACTCCGACGGCGTGAGCAAGGCCTCCCATACACCGGCCGACTGGAGATCGCCCAGCTTCCGTTTTGACAGCGGCGCTTCGCGCGCCTTGCAGGAATCGCTCCAGCATTCCCTGTTGCCGTCGCGCTCCCGTTGATCCTGAGAGATAATCGGCTCGATGATTACGAGAATTCTCCCGCTGCTTCTTTTGGCCTGGTCGCTTGGCGCACAGACTGCGTACGATTTACTTCTCAAAGGCGGCCACGTCATCGACCCTAAAAACGAATTGAACGCTCTCCTGGACGTGGCGATCTCGGATGGCAAGATCGCTCGCGTGGCGGCGAATATACTGGCGGCGCAGGCCAAAAGAACGGTCAATGTCGCGGGTCTGACAGTCACGCCGGGCTTAATCGACATCCACGTCCATGTGTATCCGCGCCCGGAGAACCCCGCTGTTTCGCGCGACAGTAATGTGCAGGCCGATGCGCATACGTTCCGCAGCGGCGTGACCACGGTTGTGGACGCCGGCACATCCGGCTGGCGCAACTTCCCGGATTTCAAATCCCGCGTCATCGACAAAGCGCGGACTCGTGTACTGGTGCTGCTCAACATCGCCGGCGCCGGGATGGGTACCGGCAAGGAGGACGACCTGGCGGAACTCGATGCCGCGGCGGCTGCCAAGGTGGCCAAAGCTCATCGCGACGTAGTCGTCGGATTCAAGTCCGCCCACTTTGGCGGACCCGGCTGGGAATCGATCGAAGCCGCGGTGAAGGCGGGGAACGAGGCCAACGTTCCGGTGATGGTCGACTTCGGCTACATGAATGAAATCCGCAATCTGCCGACGCTGCTGCTCGATAAGCTCAGGGCCGGCGATATCTACACTCACTGCTACTCGGGGCACCGTGAGGAGTTGCTTGCGAACGGCAAGATCAATCCGGCCATGTTCACCGGACGCAAGCGGGGGATCATATTCGATGTAGGATTCGGCGCGGGCAGCTTCTACTGGTATGTCGCCGTGCCGGCCTTAGAGCAGGGCTTTCCTCCCGACTCCATTTCCACCGACCTGCACACTGGCAGCATGAATGCGGGAATGAAGACCATGACGAACTCCATGTCGTCGATCCTGAATTTGGGCTCACCGCTGGACCGGGTGATTCAAATGTCCACATGGAATCCGGCGAAGCAGATCAAGCGCCCGGAACTCGGCAATCTGGATGTGGGCGCGGAAGCCGACATTGCGGTCCTGCGCGTGGACAAGGGCAGCTTCGGATTCGTCGATTCGGCGGGCGCGGTGAACTCCGGGAATCAGAGGATTGTCGCTGAGTTGACGCTGCGCAAAGGCCTTGTGGTCTGGGATCTGAACGGCCGCGCCTCCGAGACCTGGAAAACGTTCAAGTACGACAGAAAAAAGTGGACGCGTTAGCAAAGTGAAAGGGACTGAAGTCCCTTGGCCGGCTGAAGCCCAATGCCACTTAGTTTTGGGTAGGGGTCCGGGCAACTAAAACATA
>JBBDWK010000066.1:0-21673 GCA_040902885.1 Bryobacteraceae bacterium
CAGGGCGGACAGCAAGGCCAGGGCGGACAGCAAGGCCAGGGCGGACAGCAGGGCCAGGGCGGACAGCAGGGCCAGGGCGGACAGCGGGGCCAGATGGGCCAGCGTGGAGCGGGCGACGGCGAGTACCGGCCGGGAGGCTCCGGAGGCGGGGCTCACATCTCGATCAATCGCGGCGACACCGTGCCTCTGCCCGGGCAAGCGCCTTCCGAGCGCTTTGACCCTGCCTCAATTGAACGGGCCTATCGCGAGAGCCTGCGCGATCTCTCGAGGCTTCGAGGCGCGCTTTCCGAAAGCGAGCCGGAGCTGGCAAGCGACGCTCAGGACCTGATTCGCGAGATGCAGCGTCTCGATCCGGCGCGCTTCCCCGGCAACCCTCAGCTCGTGGAACGGCTGCGCAGCCAGGTCTTGTCGGGCGTTGAGCAGCTCGAGCTGCAACTACGCCGCAAGATAGAAGAAAAGGACGGCGGCCAGGTACGCAGCGGCGCCTCGCAGCCCGTACCTCCGGGCTACGCCAGTTCCGTGGCGGAATACTTCCGGCGGCTCAGTAAAGGCCAGTAAGACCGCGGCAACGCCTGGGACAGCCGCCGCACCACCGCAAGCGTCACAACCCGTCCACCTCGTCCACCAGGACACGCGAACGTGTATAATTTCGATTCTGCAAAACGATTGCAGTAGTGATGCGCAAAACCTTACTCAAGCGAGTTCTCTTCCAGGTCCACCTGTGGGGCGGGCTGGCCTTCGGCGTCTATGCGTTTCTCATCGGCATTACGGGCAGTATCCTGGTGTTCCGTGAGGAGATCGTGAGCGAGATATCGCCCCTTCCGGAGAATCGCGTTACGGGTCCGCCGCTCAGCATGGAGGAGATCCGTGCCGGAATTCAGGCGCACTACTCTGATTGGCACGTCTGGAGCCTGGAAGCTCCGGAGGAGGAAGGAGCACCGTGGTCCGGCTTTCTGCTCCGGCCCGGCAACGGCCGGAGGGTCTTTGCGGATTCGCACGGTAGGGTTATCGGTGAACGAAATCTGGAAGGCACCTGGCTGCGGCTCTTCGAGCAGTTCCATTCCTTTCTTCTGATTCCCAAAGGCAGACTGTACAACGGAATCGCCGGGCTTGTCCTGGCCCTGATCGCCTGTTCCGGAGCCTTCCTCTGGTGGCCTGCCCGGGGCGAGTGGAACACGGCGTTCCGGATCGTCCGTGGCGCGAACTGGAAAAGTCTGGTTTACGATCTGCACCGCGTCGGGGGCGCGGTCACATTCGCCTTCGTAGTGCTGTTCTGCATTACGGGCGCTTACTTTACGTGGCCCGCCGTTTACAGAAGCATCACGGCATCTATACTGCCGGTCAAGCCGAAGCCGCAAGCGGCGCCGGTTACGACGGACGGAACACGGCAGCCGATTGACGCGCTGGTCGCATCCGCGCAGCGCGCGATGCCGGAGGCGAAGCTCGTCCGCGTGCTGGTGGGCCGAGGCCCCAAGGAACCTGTGCAAGTTGTGTTCGCGCACGGTGCTCGGAGAGAGCACCGCAAGACGAGCCAACTGACGCTGAATCCTCATACAGGCGAGGTGCTGGCGATTGACGACTACCGGCAGCGGCGTGCCGGGGATCATCTGGCGAGCTGGTTCGGTCCACTGCATACAGGTCACTTCGGAGGGCTGGGGGTGAAGGTCATCTGGGCGGGGGCGGGGCTAGCCACGCCGGCACTGTTCGTCACGGGGTTTCTCATGTGGTGCAATCGCGTGGTGGCGCCCCGGCTTCGGCGGAGAAAGGTCAGAACCGGGGAGACCGTGGCGGCCGGCCGGTATTGATGCTCCCATTGCATTCCCCGAGCAATTCTTATAATCTCTATAGAGTAAGAGGAGATTGCCATGGCTGTCGCATCCGAAGATATCCTCGCAGTCCGAGAGGCTTTTGAACGGGAGCACGACCGAACCGTTCGGGAAGAGATCGAACGCTTTGGGCAACGCGCCGACGCATACCTGGCGGGCACGGTTACCGAGGACGAGTTTCGCGGCTTCCGGCTGCGTCACGGCATCTACGGACAGCGCCAGGCGGGCGTTCAGATGGTGCGCACCAAGATTCCCGGCGGCATCCTCACCGCCGCGCAGTTGACGCAATTGGCGCGCGTCGCCGACGATTTCGCCGGCAGCCGCGGCCATCTCACGACGCGCCAGAACATCCAGTTCCACTTCGTGCCCCTCCAGCAGGTGGCTGACATGATGCACCTGCTTCAGGACGTGGGCCTGACCACTCGCGAAGCCTGCTTCAACACGGTCCGCAATGTCACCGCCGATCCTCTCGCCGGGCTGCGCCGCGATGAGGTTTTCGACGTGCGCCCCTACGCGCAAAAGGTCGCTTTCGCATTCCTGCGCAAGGAGCTGACGGACAGTCTTCCGCGTAAGTTCAAAATCGCCTTCGCGGGCAGTCCGTCTGACGATATGGCCGGCGGCATTCACGACGTGGGCATTCAAGCCGTCATCCGCGACGGCCGGCGCGGCTTTCGCATCCTGGTCGGCGGCGGCTTGGGGCCGCTGCCGGTCGAAGCGCAGCTGCTCGACGAATTCCTGCCCGCCGAGCGCCTGGTGAGCCGGATTGAGGCCGTCCTCCGGGTCTTCAACAAATATGGCAACCGGGCCAATCGCAACAAGGCTCGCTTGAAATTCGTCATGCGCGAGCGCGGCTTCGATTGGCTGAAGGAGGCCATCGAGAAGGAATACGGCTGCATTCTGGAGAACGGCGGCATCGCCACGCCCGAAATGGTCCCCGAAGGATTTGGCGGCTATCAATCCAAGCCGCAGCCGCTGGGCCCCGGCGCGCTGCTGCCCGTGGTTGACTCGAGCTCCGGCGATCCCGAGTTCGACCTCTGGAAGCAGACCAACGTCCACGATCAGAAACAAACCGGCTACCAGATCGTGAGCGTGCGCGTGAACCAGGGCAATCTCACCAGCGACCAGATGCGCGCCCTGGCCCGCATCGCCTCCGACGCGGGAGATGGCCTGATTCGCGTGAACATCGATCAGAATCTGCACATGGCCTACATTCCGATTGCACGGCTGCGAAGTGTGCATGCGGCGCTGCGCGAGATCGGCGTGGCCGAAGCGCGGGTGCGGGAGATCGACGATGTGGTCACCTGCCCCGGCGCGTACTCGTGCAATTTGGCGTTGACCAAGTCGATGAATCTCGGCGCTGCGCTCTACGAGGCCGTTCGCACATACGAAGACCCCTTTGTCCGTAAGCTTTCCATCAAGGTGAGCGGCTGCCCGAACTCCTGCGGCCAGCACTGGATTTCGGATTTCGGTTTCTACGGCAACGCCCGCAAAATCGAAGGCAAAGAGGTGCCCTACTACCAGATGCTGTTGGGCGGCGGTTACGACGAAGACGGCATGATGCGGTTCGGCCTCGCGGTGCAGAGCATCCCGGCACGTCTGGCCCCCGCGGCCGTTCAGCGCGTTATTGGACACTACGCAGCCAACCGTGTGGAAGGCGAGACCTTCCGGCAGTACGTGCTGCGCCACAAAGTGGAATTCTTCCGCGACATCACCAGCGATCTGGCCAAGCCGCCGGAGATGTTTCCGGAGATCTATCAGGACTGGGGCGACGATACGGTATTCTCTCTGCATCTCGGACGCGGAGAGTGCGCCGGCTGATGCCCGAGGGCACTCGCGTTGTCCGCCGGGCGCTTCTGAGCGTCACCGATAGGACAGGCCTCGTCGAGTTCGCACAGGGTCTGGCAGGGCTGGACGTAGAATTGATCTCCACGGGCGGCACCGCACGCGCCCTGCGCGAAGCGGGCCTCGCCGTGCGCGACGTCTCCGAAGTGACCGGCTTCCCCGAGATGCTGGATGGCCGCGTCAAGACCATGCACCCCAAGGTGACCGGCGGCATCCTGGCGGTGCGCTCCAAGCCGGACCACCTGGCCGCGATCGAAGAGCACGGTATCGGTCTCATCGACATGGTGGTCGTCAACCTGTACGCGTTTGAGGCCGTGGCGGCGCGGCCCTACGCGGACCTGGCCGAGCTCATCGAGAACATCGATATCGGCGGGCCCACCATGATTCGCTCCGGGGCTAAGAATTTCGAGGATGTAGCCGTGGTGGTTTCACCGGCCGACTACGATCCGGTTCTCGACGAGCTTCTGAATCGCGGCGGAGAGCTCTCGCGCGGAACGCGCTGGAACCTGGCCCGCAAGGCGTTCCGGCTCACGGCGGCATACGACAGCGCGATCGCGGCGCGCCTGGCCCACGCGGATGCCGTTTCGGCGCTGCCGCCCTTCCTCGGCATTCACGCCGCTAAGCTGTTCGACTTGCGATACGGCGAGAATCCGCACCAGCAGGCGGCATTGTACGGCAGGCGAGGCGCGGGCATCGCAGGAGCGAAGCAGCTTCAGGGCAAGGAGCTTTCCTACAACAACCTGGTGGATCTGGACGCCGCCTGGCAGCTTGTCAACGAATTTTCATCTCCCGCCGCGGCGATTATCAAACACACCAACCCGTGCGGCTGCGCCGAGCAGGCAAGCCTCGCCGAGGCGTATGCCAAGGCCTTCGAGTGCGACCCGGTCTCGGCCTTCGGCGGAGTGCTCGGCTTCAATCGCACTGTGGAAGAGGACACCGCGCGCGAAGTTTCCAAGACTTTCATCGAGGCCATTGCGGCGCCCGGCTACTCGGAAGAGGCGGTCCGCGTCTTATCCGCAAAGAAAAACCTTCGGCTGCTGGAGGCGTTGCCAAATGAGGACGAACTGACTGTCAAGTCCCTCAGCGGCGGATTCCTCGCGCAAACTTCCGATGCCCACGCGCTCCAGCGTGCCGCGACGCAGGTGAAGACCAGACGCACGCCCACGGACGCGGAATGGCAGGCGCTCGAGTTCGCCTGGAAGGTAGTGAAACATGTCAAGTCCAACGCGATTGTGTTCGCGCGCGCGGGGCAATCGGTGGGCATCGGCGCGGGGCAGATGAGCCGCGTGGATTCCGTGAAGCTCGCCGCAATGAAGGCCGTGCTTCCGCTTCCCGGCGCGGTAGCCGCCTCGGATGCTTTCTTTCCGTTTCCGGATGGCGTGGAAGAGGCCGCGCGTCACGGGATCACAGCGGTTATTCAGCCGGGCGGCTCGGTGCGCGACGAGGAAGCGATCGCGACCGCGGACCGGCTCGATGTCGCCATGGTCTTCACCGGCATCCGCCACTTCCGCCACTGAGCCGACTGTATGCTCGAACCCGCATACAACAAACAGACGACTGGACACCCCGGTCGAATTCTGCAAACCTGAAAACGTGTCAATCAATCCGCTCTCCATCTCCCAGGAAGGGCGGAGGCGAGTCGTCATCGAAAGCGTCCATCCCGAGGTTGATTGTGGGCGCTTCCCCGTCAAACGTACGGCCGGCGAGAAAGTAACAGTCGAAGCCGATGTGTTCGGAGACGGCCACGACGCGCTCGCCTGCGTGCTTCTCTACCGGAAAGACGGCGCCGGCGACTGGATAGAGATGCCCATGCGGCTTCTCGCGAACGACCGCTGGCGCGGCGAATTCGAGGTCGCCGAACTGGGCTGTTACCAGTACACGATTGAAGCCTGGGTCGATCACTTTCAAACCTGGCGCAGAGACCTGATGAAGCGTCTCGCCGCGGACCAGGATGTGAGCGTGGACCTGCTGATCGGGGCGCGGTGGATGGAGGAAGCCGCCAGCCGTGCACGGGGGGCGGATGAGATCGGGCTTCGCGAAGGATCGCGTCAACTGCGCGAGCCGGGCGAGGATCTCGATAAGCGGGAACTGGCTCTCAATTCCGACTTGGCCGACATCATGCGGCAGTATCCCGACCGCCGGTTCGCGGTGCGATATGGCAAAGAACTTTCCGTCACCGTAGACCGGCCGAAGGCGCGTTACAGCACCTGGTATGAGATGTTTCCGCGCTCCAGCGCCGCGGCGGCCGGAGCACACGGAACGTTTTGCGATTGCGAGCGCCGCCTCGATTACGTGGCCGGGATGGGTTTCGACGTTTTGTATCTCCCTCCCATCCATCCCATCGGGCGGACCTTCCGGAAGGGCAGAAACAACGTGCCCACCGCCGGTCCGGACGACGTGGGCAGCCCATGGGCCATCGGCTCGGAGGAAGGCGGCCACAAAGCCATTCATCCCGCGCTGGGCACAATGGAAGATTTCGAGCGGCTGGTCGCGGCCGCCGCTGGACGGGGCATCGAGATTGCGCTCGATATCGCCTTCCAGGTCACGCCGGATCATCCCTGGGTGCGGGAGCATCCGGAGTGGTTCCGCAAACGGCCCGACGGAAGTATTCAATACGCCGAGAATCCTCCCAAGAAATACCAGGACATTTATCCGATCGATTTCGAGACCCCGGACTGGAAGGCGCTTTGGGAGGAGTTGCGGAGCGTGTTTCTGTTCTGGGCCGGCAAGGGCGTGCGCATCTTCCGCGTCGACAACCCCCACACCAAGGCCTTTCCGTTCTGGGAATGGGTCATTGGCGAGGTGCGGCGGAAGCATCCCGGCGCGATCTTCCTGGCGGAGGCCTTTACGCGCCCGAAGGTGATGTACCGGCTGGCGAAGCTCGGCTTCACGCAGTCGTACACTTATTTCGCCTGGCGCAATACGAAGCCGGAGATCACCCAATATTTTACGGAGCTGACGCAGTCCACGGTGCGCGAGTTCTTCCGTCCCAACTTATGGCCGAACACGCCGGATATTCTTCCGGAGTACTTGCAGTTCGGCGGCAGGCCCGCGTTCATCGCCCGGCTGATTCTCGCGGCCACGCTCGGGGCGAGCTACGGAATCTACGGGCCGGCCTTCGAGTTGTGCGACAACGCGCCCCGCGAGCCGGGCAGCGAAGAGTACCTGCACTCGGAGAAATATGAAATCCGGCAGCGCAACCTTGACGATCCTTGGAGCCTGAAGGACATCGTTACGCGCATCAACCGGGCGCGGCGCGAGAACGCCGCGCTCCAATACGACCATACCCTGCGCTTTCACGACGTGGACAATGAGATGCTCATTTGCTACAGCAAGATCGCGCCGGATGGATCGAGCGCCGTACTGGTTGTGGCAAATCTGGATTTCAATCACACGCACTCCGGCTGGGTGAACCTCCATCTGGATAGTTTGGGAGTGGATCACGCGCAGCCGTTCCAGGTGCACGACCTGCTGGGAGAAGGCCGGTTCCTTTGGCAGGGTTCGCGAAATTTCGTGGAGCTGGACCCCAAGGTTTCTCCCGCTCACGTCTTTCGCATCCGGCGCAAAACCAAAACCGAACGCGATTTCGACTACTACCTGTAAAAAACATGTCCATCCGCTTCCTTACGGATTTCGACCTCCATCTGCTGACCGAGGGCAAGCACTACCGCAGCTATGAAAAGCTCGGCTCGCATCCGCGCGAGGTGGAGGGCGTGTGCGGCGCCAGCTTCGCCGTCTGGGCGCCGAATGCCCGCCAGGTCTCCGTGATCGGAGACTTCAACCGCTGGGACCCGGACGCCGATCCCATGGAGCACCGCGGGGACAGCGGCATTTGGGAGCGCTTCATTCCGAGCGTGGGTCTCGGCAACGCCTACAAGTATTGGATACGGTCGCGGCACAACGATTATCAGATCGACAAGGCCGACCCGTACGGTTTCGCCGCGGAGATCCGGCCGCAAACAGCCTCGCGTGTATGGGACCTCTCCGGCTATCGCTGGAACGACGGCGAGTGGATGGCCAATCGCGCGCGCCGCAACGCTCTGGACGCTCCCATCTCAATCTACGAAGTCCACCTGGGATCGTGGCGGCGCAACCTCGAGGAGGGCAACCGCTGGCTCACCTTCCGCGAGATGGCGTGCCAACTGGCGGACTACGTTCATCACATGGGCTTCACTCACGTGGAGTTCCTGCCCGTATCCGAGCATCCGTTCGACGCCTCCTGGGGCTATCAGACGGTCGGCTATTTCGCGCCCACCAGCCGTTTCGGCGTGCCGCAGGATTTCATGCTGCTGGTGGACGCGCTGCACCAGCGCGGCATCGGAGTGATTCTCGATTGGGTTCCCGCCCACTTCCCCACCGATGCTCATGGCCTGGCATATTTCGACGGAACCCACCTCTACGAGCACGCCCATCCGCAGCAGCGCGAGCATCCCGACTGGGGCACCTACGTCTTCAACTTCGGCCGCAACGAAGTGGAGAATTTTCTCATTAGCAATGCGCTATTCTGGCTCGACAAGTACCACATCGACGGATTGCGCGTGGACGCCGTGGCGTCCATGCTGTATCTCGACTACGGGCGCAAGCAAGGGCAGTGGGTGCCCAACCGGTTCGGCGGCCGGGAGAATCTGGAAGCGATCGATTTCCTGCGGAAGCTCAACGAGACGGTCTACGCGGAGTATCCGGATGCGATGACCATCGCCGAGGAGTCCACCGCCTGGCCCATGGTTTCCCGTCCGATTTATCTTGGCGGCCTGGGCTTCGGCTACAAGTGGAACATGGGCTGGATGCACGACATGCTCGACTATATGTCGCAGGACCCCGTATTTCGCAGCTACCACCACAACCGGATCACATTCAGCCTGCTCTACGCCTTCAACGAAAATTTCCTGCTGCCCTTCTCGCACGATGAAGTGGTCCACGGCAAGGGCTCGATGATCGGGAAGATGCCGGGCGACGAATGGCAAAAGTTCGCCAACCTGCGCCTGCTCTACGGCTACATGACCTCTCATTGCGGCAAGAAGCTTCTGTTCATGGGAGACGAATTCGGTCAATGGAGCGAATGGAACCACGATACGAGCCTGGACTGGCATCTGCTGGAACACGCGCCCCACAGCGGCTTGCAGCGCTGGGTGCGCGACCTGAACACTTTTTACCGCGGCCAGCCGGCGCTCTATGAGCTGGACGATTCGCCCTCGGGCTTCGAATGGATCGACTGCAACGATTCGCAGCGCAGCGTGATTGTCTTTCTGCGCCAGGGCAGGAATCCCCATGAAACGGTAATCTTCGCGTGCAACTTCACGCCGATGCCGCGCCACAACTATCGCATCGGCGCGCCAGTCAAAGGCGAGTGGGAGGAGGTGCTGAACGGCGATGCCGTCCTTTATGGCGGAAGCGGCCAAGGCAACGCGGGTGGGATTCATACGACGCCCATTCCCATGCACGGCAGACCCGACTCGCTGAATCTGACTCTGCCGCCGTTGGCGATGGTAGCCTTCAAGAAGAAACCGTAGACAGAGATGAAGATTCGAGGCAGCGCCCAAGACCCTTTGTGGTACAAAGACGCGATCATCTACGAGACGCACGTCAAGGCTTTCTTCGACGGCGACAACGACGGCAGCGGCGATTTCGGCGGCCTGGTGAAGAAGCTCGACTACATCAGGGATCTGGGAGTGACCTGTCTGTGGCTGCTTCCTTTCTTCCCCTCGCCGTTGCGCGACGACGGCTACGACATCGCCGACTACAACAGCGTCCATCCCGCTTACGGCAGCCTGGACGACTTCAAAGCTTTAATCGCCGCCGCCCACGAGTGCAAGCTGCAGGTGCTGATTGAGCTGGTCATCAACCACACCTCCGACCAGCACCCCTGGTTCCAGGCCGCTCGCGCCGCTCCCCCGGGATCGCCGGAGCGCGATTTCTACGTCTGGAGCGACACCGACCAGAAGTATAAAGACGCGCGCATCATCTTCACCGACACGGAGAAGTCCAACTGGTCGTGGGACTCGGAAGCGCAGGCTTACTACTGGCACCGCTTCTTTTCCCATCAGCCGGACCTGAACTTCGACAATCCGGCGGTGATCGAGGAGATCGTCAAAGCCATGCGCTTCTGGCTCGACCTCGGCGTGGACGGGCTTCGCCTGGACGCGGTTCCGTACCTGGTGGAGCGCGAAGGGACCAACTGCGAAAATCTCCCCGATACGCACGAAGTGATCCGGCGCATCCGCGCCGTTCTCGACGCGCACTATTCCAATCGCATGCTGCTGGCGGAAGCCAACCAGTGGCCGCAGGACGTGCGCCCGTATTTCGGCGACGGCGACGAGTGCAGCATGGCGTTTCATTTTCCGCTGATGCCGCGCATCTTCATGGCGCTGCGCCTGGAGGACCGCCACCCCATCGTCGAGATCATGGCTCAGACGCCGGCCATTCCCGACAACTGCCAATGGGCCCTCTTCCTGCGCAATCACGATGAGCTTACGCTGGAGATGGTCACCGACGAAGAGCGCGACTACATGTATCTGGCATACAGCGCGGATCCTCGCATGCGGCTCAACGTAGGCATTCGCCGCCGCCTCGCGCCACTGATGGAAAACAACCGGCGGCGCATCGAGCTGCTGAACAGCCTGCTGTTCACCTTCCCTGGCACGCCCATCATCTACTACGGCGACGAGATCGGCATGGGCGACAACATCTACCTTGGCGACCGCAACGGCGTGCGCACGCCCATGCAGTGGAGCGCCGACCGCAATGCCGGCTTCTCGCGCGCCAATCCGGCCAAGCTGTATAGCCCTCTGGTCATCGATGCGGTGTACGGCTATGACGCCATCAACGTGGAGGCCCAGCAGAGCGACCCATCCTCGCTGTTGCAGTGGATGCGCAACATGATCGCCATGCGGAAGCTGTTCAAGGTCTTCGGCCGCGGCACTCTTGAGTTCCTCAGCCCCGCCAATCGTAAAGTTCTGGCGTACCTGCGCTGCGATCAGAACGACCGCATTCTCTGCCTTGCCAACCTGTCGCGTTTCGCGCAGCCCGTGGAGCTGGATCTGTGCGCTTTCGCCGGCACGATCCCCGTCGAGATGCTCGGCTACACCGAGTTCCCGCAAATCACGCGCGCTCCGTACCCGCTGACCCTCGGGCCATACGCGTTCTACTGGTTCGAGCTTCAGGGCACTCCGGAACTTGCCGAGGTCCGGACACCCGAGGCTGAATTGGAGGATCAGGACGCACTGTACGTAGCGGGAGATTGGGGCAACGTGTTGGAGGGCCGCGCCAAGGAAAAGCTCGAACGGGTTTTTCTGCCGCGCTTCCTTCCCAATCAGAGGTGGTTTGGCGGCAAGGCGGGAAAGATTGCCGCGACCCGCATCCGCGACTCCGCCTGGCTCGTGCCAGGGGATCTTCCGGCGGCGCTGGTGCTTGTGAACGTGGAGTACGAGGCAGGCGGCGCCGAAACCTACCACATCCCCATGGCGGTCATTCGCGAGCCTGAGGCCGACGTGCCTCAAAAGGCGGTCATCTGCCCGATCTCCGGCCGCGGGGACAGGCTGCTGCTCGTGGACGGAATGTCCGAAGATGCCGTATGCCGCGCATTGCTGACGGCCATCGAACACGGCGGCGAGATGCCCTCCGCACAAGGCGCGATGGTAGCGTTTCCTACTCCGGCCCTCGCCGAGCTTCATAACGATTCCGCTCCGCTTTCCGTCCTGAGAACCGGCGCCGAGCAGAGCAACAGCTCCGTCATATTGGGCGATCGCCTCATCATGAAGGTGTATCGGCGTCTGGAGATTGGCCCGAATCCAGACTATGAACTCGGCCGCTACCTCACCGAACGCGCCGGGTTTACGCGTACTCCGAGAATTGGCGGAGCCATTGAGTATCGTGCCGGGAACGCCGAGCCAGGCATCCTGGCGCTCTTGCAGGAACTCGTGCCCAACCAGGGCGACGGCTGGAGTGTGGCGATGGAGGATCTCGGCCGCTTCTACGAGGAGGCTGGCGCCTTCGAGTTGACGCCCGAAGAGATGGCGGCGCCCGGCCCGCTATTCGATGTCGCGCGGGAAGAAATCCCCGTCCATGCCCGCCATACGATGGGCTTACATGTGGACGCGGCGGCGACGCTGGGCCGCCGGAGCGCAGAGATGCACCTTGCACTTGGGCAGCCCACGGAAGATCCGGCTTTCGCGCCCGAACCCTTCGACGCCGCCGATCTCGCGGGTCTTTCCGTTCAGGCTCGCAAGCAGGCCCAGAAGCTGTTCGATACGCTGCGGTTCAGCCTCGCCACCCTGCCCGACGACGTTGTGGACCGCGCCGCGTGGGTGCTCGGGCAGCGCCGCAAGGTGCTCGACCGTTTCCGCGAACTGGAGAACATGGGAGCGCAAGGCGCGCGCATCCGAGTGCATGGCGACTACCATCTCGGCCAGGTCCTGTGGGTGGAGAACGACTACATATTGATCGACTTCGAGGGAGAGCCGGCGCGCGATCTTGCCGAACGCCGGACCAAGCAGTCGCCGTTAAAAGACGTGGCCGGGATGCTCCGCTCGTACAGTTACGCCGCCTACGCCGGCCTGGTCAACTACACCGCCCGGCGCGCGGACGACTACGCCCAGTTGTTGCCATGGGCGGAATATTGGGAACGGTGGACGTGCGCGGCGTTTTTGAAGGCTTATCGCGAGACCGCGGGCGACGCCGGCTTCCTCCCGAAGGACGAAGCCGGCTTCCGCAAGCTGCTTCAGTTCTTTCTGCTCGATAAGGCGCTTTACGAGCTGGCCTACGAACTCAACAATCGCCCCGCCTGGGTCCGCATCCCGATCAATGGGCTGCTGGCGCTGATCTAAAAGTCCAGCCGCACCGCCACGCCGTGAGTGGTCTGCTTGGGTCTCGTGTTCAGGCTTTGTTTGCCCTGGCAGGCATGATGATGTAGGATAAGTCTGAATTTCACGAAAGGCTAACGGCTCATGTTACAAGGCGCGGTGCGAATTCTCGTCTCGTCCCAGGTCCTCGTGTGCATGCTGTACGGCCAAGGCAATCTGGGCGGTCTTACCGGAGTTGTCTCGGACACATCGGGATCCGTGGTCCCCGAAGTTGCACTCACGATGCAGAACCTGGAAACGAACGCTTCCTTCCGGGTTGCCTCGGACGAGCGCGGGTACTCTTTCCGGGCCTTGCCCCCGGGACTCTATCGGTTGCAAGCCGAGAAGGCCGGGTTCAAGCGTTTCGTGCGCGAACAAGTTAGCATCCTGACCGCCACCACCATCGAACTACCGGTCACGCTGGAGGTCGGCGCCGTAACCGATTCGGTAACTGTCTCCGCCGATGTGATCGCCCTCCAGACCACCTCTCCGGAAGTGTCCACCGTCCTCCAGCGCCGCCAGATCCTGGATTTGCCCATACAGGCCGGTACGGGCGCCATTACGACCGCCGCATCCGGGCGCCGGCAGCCGGAGGCCTTCATTTTTCTGACGCCGGGCGTCACCGGCAATCAGTGGGGCAAGAGCGTTAACGGCAGCCCGGAATTTACCCAGGAGATGCTGATCGACGGCATCTCGGCGCAACTCGCGGGAAATCCCGGCTTTTTGGCGCAGTCGGCGCCTCCCTATGAAGCCATAGAGGAATTCAAAGTTCAGAACACGCTCTTCCCGGCTGAGTTCGGACGCGGGCTGGGCGTCATCAATTTCACTTTGAAGTCAGGCACCAACCAGTTTCATGGCGGTCTGTTTGAGCTCTTCCGTAATGACAAGCTGGATGCACGGCAGTTCTTTGCCAGCCAGCGCTCGATTGTGCGCTTCAATGAAGCGGGAGGCTCACTGGGCGGACCGCTCTGGATTCCGAAGCTCTACAACGGGAAGGACCGCACCTTCTGGAACTTCAACTACACCTATGTGCGCAACGCCCCGCCCATTAATGGAAATCTTGTCAGTATCCCCCCGGCCGAATTCCGGCAGGGCGACTTCTCTCGCTATCTCGATTCTGCAGGGGCACTGATTCCGATTTACGACCCGGTTACGACCACGGACACCGGCGCCAGGCAGCCATTCCCCGGAAATATCATCCCTTCGGCGCGGGCGAGCCAGGTTGCGCAGCGCGCCTTCGCGCTCATTCCGCAACCGGACGCGGCTGGCGCTTACGTCAACAACTTCGTTCACCGCGGGGCCAACTATACGGAGGACGATATCTGGTCGCTCAAGGCCGATCATCTCATCAATGAACGTCACCGGGTGACCTTCTCCACATGGCATTCCCTGAATGACGGTTTTGTACGAAGTGAATTTGGCGAAGCGGGAGGCCCCCTCGGCCTTTGGTTCCTCTCGAACATTCGCGGCCGAAACTACCGAGCCAACTACGACCAGACCATCTCCCCCTCGCTGCTGCATCATGCCGGCTTCGGTTACACGTTTTCCGATCCGACCCGGCAGCGCGATGCTCGCCGTGGAAATGAAATCATCCGCATGCCAGGCGTAGACCCAGACGCACCGGGATTCCCCGCTTTCGCGGTAGCGAATCCTTACGGCGGCCTCACCATCGGCAACTCCAACCAGCAGCCCAACGACCCCTCGGCCAACATCAGCTACGTCTTTGTCGACAACTTCACGTGGATCAAGGGGAAACACCAGTTGAAGTTCGGAGGCGAATTCCGTTTGCTGCGCTTCGACAACTTCGCGGGCACGGATACCGGCGGTCTGAGCGGTCTCTATAACTTCAGCCATCTCAGCACGTCAAACCTCGTGGACCCGCGCCAGAACAATCTCGGCAATGGTTGGGCCAGCTTCTATCTCGGTCAGGTTTTCAGCGCGCAGCGGCTGATCCCCGCGCCTGAGCGCAAGATGCAGCACGAATTCTATGTCTGGTTCGTGGAGGATGTGCTCAGGCTATCCCGCAACCTCACGCTCACAGTGGGACTGCGGCACGAGATACCGACCGTGGTGTTTGAGCGCAATTACCGGCAGTCCTACCTCGATCTGGCGGCGCCCAATACGGGAGCGGGCGGGCGCCCGGGAGCACTGGCGTTTCTGGCGGAAGGCGAGCGTCTGGCGCCCGCGTACCGGCGCGCTTTCTCACCTCGCTTGGGCATTGCATACTCCATCAATCCCAAGACCGTCATCCGGACCGGCTTTGGCCTGTTCTGGTCGCCGACCAACGCGACCAGCATCGGCCGGCTGTCGCGCTATTTCAATAGCGGGTTCTCCTTCACACAGGAGTTTCCGCAGTTGACTTCCGGGCGCGTTCCTGCGCTGCTTCTGGACCAGGGTCCGGCGCCCTTCACCGGATCTCTTCCCGACACGTCGCCCACGTTGTTGAACAACAATATCATCGACTTCCTGAATCCGGGCGCAAACAAGCCCGGGTACACAAGCAGTTGGACCTTCAATGTCCAGCGCGAGCTGCCTGGGCAGGTGATGGCGGAGGTGGGTTATGTGGGACAGCGGAGCATCGCGCTGCCTGGCGGCCTTGAAAATATCAACCAAGTGCCCTCGGAGCATCTGCGACTGGGCAACACGCTGAATGCCGGCATCACTTCGCAGGCCGCACAGGACGCGGGAATTTTCGCTCCCTACCCGGGCTTCACCGGCTCAGTTGCACAGGCTCTCCGGCCGTTTCCGCAGTTCACCGACATCCGCAACCTGTTGCAACCCACGGGCTGGAACAACTACCAGTCGCTGCAGGTTCGCGTCCAGCGTCGCTTGTCGAACGGTCTGTCAATGCTGGCGGCCTACACGTTCTCCAAGAACTTCATTCACGGCGGCGGCTACACGGGATGGGGAGACGACGCCTCCAACGCGCGTCCTTTGAATACCGAGAACCGCAGCGCCGAGAAACGTCTGGCGCAATTCGATATCCCAAACAACTTCGTGCTGTCGTGGAGCTATGAGCTTCCCTTCGGCCGCGGAAAGAAATGGCTGGGCGGCACGGGGCGGGGGCTCAATCTCTTCGTAGGCGGCTGGCAACTGAACGCCATCCACGAATACCGTTCCGGCACCCCGTTCGGCGTCGGAGGTGGAGGCCCGATCCCGCTCTTCGGGGGTGGCAATCGGCCGAACCGCGTCGCGGGAGTGAACCCGCTAACCGGGATCTCTCACAGCTCTTTCGACCCGGGACGAGATCGGTATCTGAACATCGATGCATTCTCGCAGCCGGCGCCGTTCACCTTCGGAACCGCCGCTGCCAATTACGGCGATATGCGGACTTTCGGTTTTCGCAACGAGAATCTCAGCATCCTGAAGAACTTCGCCGTGACGGAAGGGCATGCCATCCAGTTTCGCGCCGAATTTTTCAATGCGTTCAACCACGTAAATTTCGGCGGCGTGCAGGCTAACCTCAACGCCCCGGCGAACTTCGGTCGCATCACCAGCGCCGCCCCGCCGCGCAGCATCCAGCTGGTGCTCAAATACGTGTTCTGATTATTACGGGTACCAATCGCGCAGGCGGCCGGCCACCCATGCAACGTCCCTATCCGGGTGACAGTCCAGACATGCGTTCGGGCTCTCCTCAAGTCCGAAGCGCTGCGTCATCGAGGCATCCGGTATGTCGTCGATGGTGTGGGTTCGCGCTCGGAATTCGAGCGAGTTTGCAATCTTGGGCATGTGGCACGCGATGCAGCTCGCGCCTTCCGAACCGGGTTGATGGCGCGTATGCGCGAGGATCTGGCGGCCGAGCTGCCCATGACACTGGGTGCACATGCGGTCGGGGTGATCGGGAAACTTCAGCGCTTTCAAATTCGCCGGGAAGTCGCGCGGGTGCGGATTGTGGCAATGGCCGCAATGTGCTCCGCCCAGGCGGAAGCACTTCGTCCGCTCGAACGCCTCAACGATGAATGTGGTTTCGCGGAAACGGCCGTCCCGGTAGAACGCTTTGCGGGAAAACTCGATGAGCGGACGGCTCTTTGCCTTGCTGAAAAAGTGCGGCGATGAGCCGGAGTAGTTCATTTCGCCTCGCGGCCCCCTTTCGAACATCGCCGACTGCCGGTGGCACTGGGCGCAGATCTGAATGTACGTTTGGGCATCCAGATTCCGGAATCTTACGGGTGGCGAGGAAGCCGGTTGGTCGAACTGCGTCCCGGACGCCATTGCCCTCGCGTGTCTGGCCGAGGGACCGTGACACATCTCACAGTTGACGCCAGGCTCCGCGAAGCCAATCGCATCCGGAACATCTGCGGAACCGTGAAGCTGCAACTGGCTGGTATGGCACGGGGCACAGTTGCGCTGGTAGCTGGTGGCCTCGCTGAATTCGAGGAAGCGGGCAACATCGCCTCGAATGGCCGTTGGTGAATCGATCTTCTTCCAGTAGTTGAACCACTGGCCCGTCAGACGGTTGTATTGGATGGGGAACACGTGAATACGCCCGCTCTCCAGTTGCGTCGCGTAAGCCTGCTGCCATTTCGACCCAATTGTGAAATGCACCGGTTGACGCTCCCACTTGCCTTCGGAGTCCTTTACTTCGAACAGGTGGCGCCCGTCCTCCTCGACAGGGCGGATCAAACCCTCACGGACTGCGCCGTCAAATCTGCCGAACACGTTGGCGGCGCGATAAGGGGCAAACATGCGAGCCATGCCGGTGAATTGCCAAGCGGCATACTCGCGGGAGTGGCAGGAACGGCAGGCCTGCGAGCCCGCGTATTCGGCCGCTTCCTGCGGGAGAGCGGGGACTCTCCGCGGCGGCGTTCCTGTTGCCATTAAGGTCGAATCCGCGGTCCGCCGCAGCTTCGGCTCCAGCGCTGCCCACTGCGCTTCCGTAAATCCGGATGGGCGCGCATAGCGGTCCAGATAATCCAGTGCCTGCCTGGCGCTGGACGCTGCCTGCTGCTTCAAGCCGCCGGCAGCCTGTAATTCAGCGAGGGAAACGAGCAGCAAGGGATTCTCGGGCAACAGCCGGAGCGATTGCGACGCGTACCGCAGGGCGCACTCCGGCCGCTTCAGGTCCAGACACGATCGGGCTGCAACGTCATAGACAACCGACAGGAATGCCGACGCCGGATACGATTCCAGAAACGATTCGGCCCTGCTCAGCCGCTGCGCGGGATCGCGCGTCGTGAACAGGCTTTCGAGCGCACGCCGCTCGGCCGGGCGTTCGATCTGATCGATCAGCCGGAAACTTTTGCGGTCTTTTTCGAAGAGGACGGTATCGATTTCCTGCGCCGGCAGCAGCACTGGCAATAGCGCCAGCGTACAAGTTGCGATTGCGGCCTTAGTTCGCGCCATAGACGTCGAGGATTGCCTTGTAGCGCGAAAGCGCGTCCGCAGCCTCGTGCATGCGGCCGGCCGCAGAATGAGCTCTGTAGAGTTGATAAAAAACGGCCGAGTCGGAACCGTCGGCTTGCACGGCAGCTTCCCACTCTTTGACGGCTTCGTCCGTCTTTCCGAGCGCTTGCAGCGCCCTTGCCAGTAACTTGCGGGCGGCAGGGCTGGCCGGTTCCAGTTGAACGGCCCGCTGGGCGAAGTCCAGCCCGCCTTCGTAGTCCTGTTCCAGAAACCGCACGCGCGCCATCCCCTGCCAGGGAAGGCTGAATCCATCGCCGGACTGCTTGCTCAAACGGATCGCTTCCTCGAAATGCTTCGTTGCCAGATCGAGGTTTCGGCTCGATTCGAAGCAGGCGCCGAGGTAATAGTGGGATCTGGCGTGCGCGGGATTCCGCTGGATGGCATCGCGAAAGTACGAAGAAGCCCTCCCACAGTCACCCAAATCCGCCTGGTAATGACGCCCTAGATAGTAGTAGACTGCGAAGTCTGTGTTGTCCAGGCGCTGGGCCTCCATCATCTTACGCGTGAAGAGCCGATGCTGACCTGCCGCATGATAGGCAACCGCGAGAAGCTTTAAGACAACCGGAGTCCTTTCCCGCGATTCGGCCTCGCGGAAGAATCGCACCGCATCGTAGAAGTCACCACGGCGAAGAGCTTCTAATCCCTTCCGGGCGCTTTCCCCGGCGCCGGGTGGAAGGTGAACCGCGGTTGTTTCTTCTCGAAGGGGAACGCTAGACTGAGACAACACAAGCGTGGGAACGATGCAGCAGAGCCATGTCATCCGGAGAAGAATTTTCCTCATCCTGCCTCTCCTGCTGGCTGGAATTCCGGCGAGCGGCTTTAGCCAGTTCCTGCCATCCCTGCAGGCTAACACGCCCGAAGAGTTCGATGCCTACTTAGTGCTGCAGCGGCCCCAACCACCCGCGCAGCTTTTGGCGGGGATTGCGAAGTTCGAGTGCGACTGGCCGGAATCCGAGCTATTGGCTCACGTTTACGAGATGAAGTTCGAGGCGTACAGAACATTGGGCGAGGTCGAAGGCGCGATCGCGGCGGCCGGGCAGGCGCTGCGCGCCGTTCCATCGAACCTCGCCATCATGGCGGCAGTGGCCTTGATCCTGGGGAACTCCGGCTCCGACCTCGCCGCCGTCGATAGGGCATCTCAGTACGCGGAGCGGGTGCTGAAAAGCCTGGAGACCTTCCGGGTGCCTCGCAGTGTGCCGTATGAAAAGTGGCTGCGGGTTCGCGCCCGCTTGCAGTCACAGGCGCATGCGGCCTTGGGTCTTGCCGCCTTTCATCGCGGGCGCGCCAGTGAAGCGGCTCGGGAGTTTGAAAGCGCGGTTGCGCTGGCTCCCGAACCGGAGCCTGCTCATCACTACCGCCTCGGAAAGCTGTATCAGGCGCAGGATCGCATCGCCGAGGCGAGGGAGCAATTCCGGCGCGCGGCGAGTCTTGGCGAACCCACCATCCGCGGCTTGGCCGAAGCGGAGTTACACACGCTCAGCCCGGGAAAATAAGCTGCGAAGGTTGGCGCCGATCTCGCCGGTCTTTCCGTTCAGGCTCGCAGTAGTATCAGCCGCGCGCTCTCTCGGCGGCGAAGAACTCGCGCAGGCGGCGAACCGCCAGAATCTCGTCTCCGTCTTTCATGCAGCGGGTCTGAAACGTGCCGCCTTCGTCGTCCTCGTAATAGAGGACGCGCGGCTCGCCGCTCATCAGCTTCTTGAATGCCTCGCGCCCGGTAAGCGGAATGATCTTGCGATCCCAGGTCACCCGCACCTCACCGAAACCGGCTCCGTTGACCCGGTACTCGGCCTTGACGCCCGGCAGGTCCTTCAGCCGGTCCGCCATGTATCGCGCCTTCTTGTTCCAGGTCTCGTGAACGAACTCGCTATCTAATTCCACGTACCGGTTCAGCGCGGCTATGAGCCCGACAATCTCTTCTTTTCCCACCTTCATGCCGCGGCCGATATTCGCGTTCGGCGAATGGTTGAGCGCGGCCGCCTCGACGAGGTCGCGCCGGCCGGCAAGGATGCCCGTCGATTGCGGCCCGAGCAGACCTTTGCCGCCGCTGATGACCGTGAGGTCCGCGCCCATGGCCGTATAGCGGGTGAGGCTGGAGACCGGCGGCAGTTCCGAGGCGGCATCGATCAGCAGAGGCACGTTGGCCCGTTTGGCGATGGAGACAAGCTCCTCCGGCATCACCACGCCGTTGCTTTTGGAGCGCTCCACGCTCGCCAATGCGCCGATCATGGCCGTCTTTTCACCGATCGCATTGACAAGCTGGTCTTTGGTTTCCACTTCGACGATGGTCATACCCGCCGCCCGGTAGGCCCGGTCGTAAACAACGCGGTGGCTCTTCAGGATGAGGCATTCCCGTTTGGCCCAGGTTGGGTGAGGGAGCGCTTGGATCTTCTCGGGGTCCTTTCCCGTCAGGCACGCCGCGGCGCCGAGAAGCATGGCCGAGAACGAACCCGCGGTGACAAGCGCGAATTCCGTCTTCATCACCTCCGCGACGCGGCGGCCGGCCGCCTCGTTGAGCTCATACATGTCCACGAACTGATCGTTGGCCTCCGCCATGGCCCGCAATACTTCGGGGGGCATGAGCGATCCGCCGTAGATGGTCGTGTGCCCGCGGCAGCTCAGCAGAGGCCGGATTCCCAGCAGGCGGGTATAGACGCTGTCCTGGTATAGAGGCCTTGAGTCCGCCCGAGGGGCTGCGCCAAAAAGCGCCCCAAGCCCTCCAACGCGAAAGATGTCGCGGCGGCTCAGTTTAGCGGCTGCGGATTGGAACAGATCGCGGACGAGATGGTGCATGGCTTCCTTCCCGATTCGGAATTTGGGTCTATCATATCAGTGTCATGAGAGCATTCCCAATTCTGTTTGCAATTGCCTTTGCGGCGGCCATGCCGTCGGATGCGCAGGTGTTCCGCTTTTCGCGCGAGGAGATGATCCGCTACACCTCGAAGAACCCATTCGAGCGGTTCCCGGATGGGCGGCCGAAAGTTCCGGATGCGCTGCTCGAGAGGGTTCGCGCGCTTTCCGTGGAAGAGGCGTGGGGCGTCCTGCGCAACAAAGGTTACCGCTACCAGTTCGCGGGCGACTTTCAGGTATTGCGGCCGGGCAACAAGCTTGTGGGACGGGCCGTGACCGCTCAATACCTGCCGCTGCGGCCGGATCTCGCCGAGGTTCTCGAGGCCGATGCTAAGGAGAAGGGAATGCCGCGCGGGGCCAATCAGAAGGTCATCGATCTACTGGGGGAAAACGACGTGCCCGTGATCGACCTGATGGGCGCTGCGCCCGGCCATAACTTCGGGGGCGATAACCTTCATGCCGCCATCTATGGGCGGACGAAGACCGGCGCGGTGGTCGACGGTACGGTCCGCGACGTGGGAGGTATTCTCGACTTTCCGACCCAGGTCTACTACAAACAAGCGCATCCGGCTGCCGTGGCCGACGTGTCCGTGGTGGGAATCAACATCCCCGTGCAGGTGAGCGGCGCCATCGTCATGCCCGGCGACGTGGTCCTCGGCGATCGCGAGGGTGTCATCTTTATTCCGCCGCACCTGGTGCAGGAGATTGTGGATGCGGCCGAGAAGGTTCAAATACATGACGAGTGGACGAAGCAGAAATTCCTGACCGGCAAGTACAAGGCCAGCGAGCTGTATGGCGGCGGCCCGCTCTCGCCCGAGTTGCAGAAGGAGTATGACGAGTACGTCCGGAAGCGGCTTTCCGAAGCGTGTCGTTAGCTTTTCAAGTTGTCCGGTTTTATTGACACGTGATCTGTCCGGT
>JBBDWK010000067.1:0-1560 GCA_040902885.1 Bryobacteraceae bacterium
GGAGCGGTTGTTGATCGCGACATAACAGCCGATATTTGCGACGCAGTACACTAGCAAAGCTAGCCGGCGGTCAATGCCGTGTCGATTGGCTATTGGGCCGGACGCTCGCTTGACAGAACGCCTCGCAAGCCGGATGGTAGAAGGGATTCAACCGAGCCGAACGGAAGTTGCGGCGACCATGAGGGGGAGTTTGAGTTATGGCAAGCACACGACGGAATTTTCTCCAAACGGGAGCAGCTGCAGCCGGAGTAGCGGTTCCGGCGCTCGCATCGCCGGCCCGCGGGACTCTGGCGCTGTCCGGCGGATCGAAAGCTGTCACTTATCCGAGCGACCGCCACGCCTGGCTGACTCGATGGCCGAGGTACGGCGCGGAAGAGAAGAAGGCTCTGATTGAGATGATCGAGAGCAACCAGTTTTACCAGGAACTTCCGATCTTCGAAAAAGAGTGGCAGGCGTACACCAAGGCGCCTTTCGTTAAGGCCCACATGAGCGGCACCAGCGCGCTCACGTCGGGCTTCTTTGCGCTCGACCTCCCTCCCGGAAGCGAGATTCTGGTGCCTTCCTACACGTTCTTTGCAACCATCGTTCCGATGAGGCTTTTCGGCTATGTGCCTGTCTTTGTCGACATCAATCCTCGTACCGCCTGCTTCGATCTCGAGTACGCGGCCAGTCACATCACAGGACGCACTCGAGCGATGGTGCCGATGCATTCCTGGGGGCTGCCCTGCGACATGGACGAGATCGGCAAGTTCGCCAGGGAGCGGGGTCTCCTGATTCTCGAAGATGCCGCCCAGGCGGCCGGCGCCTCCCTCCAGGGTAAAGCCGCCGGCAACTGGGGGGACATGGGCGTGATTAGTTTCCAGACCACCAAGGTCATGCCGACCATCGAGGGCGGAATCGGAATGTACCAGACGCGCGAGCTCTTCGAGCGGGCCTCGACCTTCGGGCACTACGAGGACCCCCGGAAGTTCCCCGAAGGCAGCCCTTACCGGAAATATGATGGGACCGGCTTGGGGCTCAAGCTCCGCATGCATCCGCTGGCTGCCGCGCTGGCGCGCCAGCAACTCAAGGTGCTGGATACGCGCAGCGCTCTGGTGGCGCGGCAGGTTCGGACTCTCAATGACCGGCTTCGAGAACTGCCCGGGGTTTCGGAGCCCTACTGCCGGCCCGACATGAAGCGCGCGTACTACGGACGCAATCTCCTGTTTTTCGATTCCGGCAAAGCCGGCTTTTCGCGCGAAAACGCGATCAAAGCGCTGCGGGCTGAGGGCGTGCGCGTCTCCGGCGCCCCCTACCCCGAGCAGCACAAGTTCGCGATCTACCATGAAGCAAAGTGGTGGCAGCATAAGCCCGTAGTGCCGGATTCGCTTCCAGGTACGGAACGGGTCAACGATACCTCCCTCAGCCTGCCGCTCTTCTATGAGGAGGCGCCGGACCTGATCAATCAATACGTTGCAGCCTTCGAGAAGGTCTGGGCTCATCGCGAAGAGCTCGCCAAGGGTTGATGGCATGCGGAAAAACCGCTCCTTGCAGTCGCGGCTCAGAATCGGCAACTGAGCC
>JBBDWK010000067.1:1570-21510 GCA_040902885.1 Bryobacteraceae bacterium
ACAACCGCCAACCCCCCCGCGACCAGAGGGAGCGGTTGTTATCCCAGGTCGTATCCACATAGAATGCAGATTCTGGATGGGAGGCGATGATGGTGGGCCGAAGATTACGGAATGCCGTTCTGCTGATAGGAGCGGTTGCTAGTGCGCAGGCGGCGGTCGTACGGGTGGACGCGGAGGAAGAACCCGCCGGCCCTTATACACGCATCACCGGCAAGGTCCACTTCGCCGTTGACCCCAAGCTCCCCGCCAATCGCATCATCGCGGACATCGACCTCGGGCCGCGCAATGCGAAAGGCCTCGTAGAATTTTCCGCGGATCTCTATATGCTTCGCCCCGCGAAGCACAACGGCGCCATCTTTTTCGAAGTTTCCAACCGCGGCCGCAAAGGCATGTTCTCGACATTCAACCTCGGCCAAACTTCCTATGATCCGCGAACGCCCGAGCACTTCGGCGACAACTTCCTTCTCGACCAGGGATTCACCATTGCGTGGCTCGCCTGGCAGTGGGACGTTCCTCCCGAGCCCGGTTTGATGCGCTTCTATGCGCCCACTGCGAAAGGCGTGAAAGGCATCGTCCGCGCCGATTACGTGCCCGACGAGAAGATCCAGCGCTTCTACGTTGCCGACCGCACCCACATTGCGTATCCCGTGACCGATCCCACGTCGCTGCGAATGACCGTGCGCGACCGCGCCGACGGCCCGCGCCGCGAAGTGCCCCGCAGTTTCTGGAGACTCGAAGAAGACCGGACTCACATCTACATGGAGACCGGCTTCGAGCCCGGCAAGATCTACGAGGTGACATACCAATCCGAAGATCCCGCTCTCGCGGGCCTCGGCCCGGCGGGAATTCGCGACTTCATTTCGTATCTGAAGCAGAAGGACGGATACAAGCACGCTATCGCCATCGGCTCCTCCCAGAGCGGCAGATTTCTGCGGAAGTTTCTCTATGACGGCTTCAATGCGGACGAACAAGGCCGCCGTGTTCTCGATGGCATCTGGGCCCACGTCTCCGGCGGCGGCCGCGGCAGCTTTAACCACCGTTTCGCGCAGCCCTCGCGAGATGCCAGGCCCTTCTTCAACTTTTTCTATCCGACCGACATCTTCCCGTTCACGCCGCAGGCCCAGACCGATCCCGAAACCAACCTTACGGATGGCTTATTGATCCGCGCCGAAAAAGCCGGCGTGGCGCCGAAGATGTTCTTCACCAACTCCTCGTATGAATACTATGGGCGTTCGGCCTCGCTCATCCACACTACGATAGATGGAAAGAACGACCTGCCACCGGCCGGGAACGCGCGCACCTACCTCATCGCCGGCGCCCAGCACGGGCCCGGGCAGTTCCCGCCGCGCCGCACGGGAGTTCAGAATCCCGCCAACGCAAATGATTTCCGCTGGGCGATGCGCGCCCTGCTCGTCGCGATGCACCGCTGGGTTACGGCGGGTGTCGAGCCACCGCCTTCGCAGGTGCCGGCGATTGCGCGCGATAACCTCGTGCCGCTCCGAGCCGTGCAGTTTCCCAAGATTCCGGGCGTGGCGTTCCCCACGCGAATGCACAAGGCGTATCGGGCGGACTACGGTCCGGAGTTTCGATCTAAAGGAATAGTGGCCCTCGACCCGCCGAAACTGGGAAACGCATTTCCGATGTTCGTTCCGCAGGTGGACAGCGACGGAAACGAGACCTCCGGCATTCGCCTGCCCGTGATTCAGGCGCCGCTCGGAACGTATACAGGATGGAACCTGCGCGACCCGAAAATCGGCGCTCCGGATGAGCTTTACAGCATGGTGGGCTCATACATCGTGTTCCCGCGCACAAAGCAGGAAAGGGAGAGCCGCCATGATCCGCGGAAGTCGATTCAGGAGAGATACGCGAGCCGCGACGAATACCTTCAGAAGATTTCCGAAGCGGCGGGGAAGCTCGCGAAAGACAGGTTCGTCCTGGAGCGCGACATCTCGAAAATCATCGAAAAGGCTGCGTTTCAGTGGGATCACACCATGGGCGCGCAGCCGGCAAGCGCGAAATGATATCCAGGCCGCCCGCAAAGCCGGCGGCCCAGGTTCCTTTATGATCCGTTCGGTGGGGCAACTACCTCAGAGTTTAGCTTGTGCTCTTTGGCGTACCGTTTCCCAGATCGTGAACTTGCGTCCCCGCAGGACCTCGAGCAAGGCTACGAGCACAGCCGCATTCACGGTACAGAAGAACAGGGGAAGGCCCAGTGGCTTGCAATAACGGTGTAGAGGTAGCACCAGGCAGACGAAGCCGAGACAATAGAACAGGACCTGCAAACAAAAAAGCGTGTTAAGGAAGGGAGACCCACGATCAAACGCGCTCCCGACGAAGAGAAGAATCAGCAAGAACGGCGCTATCCACCGACCCATCTTGTGCGAGGTAAGCTGAAACGCAGTCCACGGATGTCGCCATGGAAGAAGCAGTTCCGGTACGCTCAGAACACCACGCATTCCCCTTGCCGCAACCCTCACTCGCATTTCGAACTCTTGTAAGAGACTTCTCGTCGTCTCTTCGTAGGCGAGAGCCCGGTCTTCGTAGTCGACTCGATACCCATTCCTGATGATATAGAGTGGCTCGACCAAATCACTGCAGGAGTCCGGAGGTAGAGACACGTAGTTTCTGTGGCGGACTGAGTAGATGCAGCCAGAGCATCCAGTCAGGTAACCAATTCGTGACTGCAGCAGTTTGATCGTGTGTTCGTAATCCCAGAACACGATTGAACCGAATCCAGTTGGCGACACCGACGCCTCCGTAGGATCGAAATACCTGTAGCGCCCGCTAACAGCGCCGACCCGCGGATCCGCATAAGGAGCGGCCAAATACAGCAACGCTTTCGAATGATAAGTCGCCGTCGCATCCGAGAAGACAATGATCTCTCCTGTGCTCAGCTTCACGCCTTCGTTCTGCGCATGAGTCTTTCCCAGCCGCTCCTCAATGCGCAGCAGCTGAACCCTGGGGTCGGGACACGACTTGACGATTTCATCCGTCTGGTCACTTGAGCCATCCGAGACTACCAGGACCTCAAGCTTGTCGTGCGGATACTCAAGGGAGAGAGTCTGTCCTATCTTTTCACCGATTGTTGCCTCCTCGTTGTAAGCGGAAATCAAAACAGTAAGCTGCGGTGTGTACCCGATGTCTGGGCGACGCCTCTGGACGAACAACGACAGCAACGCCAAAAGCAGGGGATATCCGACATACAGATATGCAAGCAAAACCGCCGCAGTCGCAGCCGCAAGGCTAAACGAGTCATGGATGGTGGCTCCGAGTGGAAACAGATACCACTCACACGACTTCATTAGGTTTGTCATAGACATCGGTGTTGCCAAGCCGGGCGGTAACATCGTATCCGCAGGCCTGGCTATATACTTCAAGCAGCGAGTGAGTCGCCGCCGGCTCGGCGCACTGGAAGGTCGTTGCCCGGGAGCCCGAAAAGGACGCGGTTGCGAGAGATTTGAGAATCGCGGCTGCGATCGCCGCTGGCGTGTCTTCGCGAAAGAGGACGCATCCCGCTAGCCCTTGGAGTCGCTCAGGGACATCACCCACAGGGGCTGAGACAACGGGAATATTGCACGCAAGTGCTTCTTTGACGATGGTTGGCGACCCCTCATGCAAGGATGTCAAAAGCAGCAGGTTGCATGCGTTCAGGTAGTATGGCATCGAGTTGTGAGGCTTGCCTTCGACATACAGAAGATCGATGTCGCATCGGTCCTTCAACAAGTCAACTGCTTGTTGCGCTAGGTATCGTCGCTTCTCGGGTGCGTTCGGCCTTCCGGAAAACATAGCTAAAATCCGTTTTTGCGGCAATTCCAGTTTCTGCCTGCAAAAGGAGCGTTCCATCGGTGTGAAGAGAGCTAGATTCACGCCAAGTGGAGCAACATGGGACCGCACACCCGGGGGCAGGTACTTCTGAAGATGCTTGGAAACTATGACAGTTTCGTCGGCGCACAAGGCGACGAAACCGCTGAGAAGGCGCAGCACTTTGCCCGACCACGTGTACGCGCCGCTGCTATCTACTATACCGTGTAGGTCGCTGCCGTGATACGTCACCACCACCGGCCGACAGGTCGGGAAAACCACTAGACCGCTTTGTCCGAACTGGCAATGGATGACGTCGTAATCGCCCTTCTTGCAATATTGCTTGAATCGAAACCATGCGCTGATATAATTCAATAAGCTTCGTCTCGCCTTGAAGTGAAACACATCTACAGAAACTCCTAGACGTCTCAGGAAGGCGACGTGCTGAACAAGGAAAGGAACAATGTGTGGGTGCTCGATATCCGGCCAGTCAGGCGTGACCATCACTATCCGCAACGGGCCCCCATAGCCGCGCGTCAATCACCCCTCAAGAAGCAACGCCTTAAAGCGATTGCCGAAGGAACCCGAATTCGGGCAGAGGAGACCGGGGCGGGACGACGAAAAACTCGAACCCTTCGAACTGTACGCTCTGCGGCAGCATACATACCGCCGAGCAGGACGATTTGGCAAGTATGCCCGTCTCAACGGCAACCGTGTGAGTATCAAGGGGTTAAGTGGTGCGCCCGGCATGACTCGAACATGCGACCTTCTGGTTCGTAGCCAGACGCTCTATCCAACTGAGCTACGGGCGCTACGGCGTGCGATACGCGGAAACCGCACTTTCCGGCAGGTTTCACGTTCCTTCATTTTCAAACACTCATCGGCTCAATTGCAAGCGCAAGAATCGTAACAGCGCATTCCATGAGATGATCCTTAACAATGGCCGCGTAGCGTTCAACCCCGTGCCAGACCGGACTTCCCATGAGACACGCACTCCTGATTCTGCTTCCCGCCGCGGCTCTGGCGGCCGACCTGTTTCGCGACGATTTCTCGCGCTTTCCGCCCGGGCTGCTCTCGCAGCCGATGGGCCAATTGAATGGCGCCATACAGGAGTACCACTATATCGAGCACCGCGGCGTGCGCACTCACCCCTGGCGCAATCCCATCGTCCACCTCGATTCCTGGGTGGCCGGCGACGAGGAAGGTAAACCGTACATCGAGCAGCACCAAATCAACACGATGCCCGGGCGCACCACGCCGCTCTTCGTCACGGGCGACGAGGAGTGGGGCGACTACACCGTGGAAGCCTCCCTCCGGCCGCTCTCCTTCGCCGATCTCGCCGGGGTTGCTTTCCGCTACCACACCTCGCGGCACTACTACCTCTTCGGGCTGCGCGGAGGCAAGGAAGCCGTCCTGCTCGTCCGTAATCCCATCGAGAAGGAATTCCGCCAGGCGGACTGGCGCCAGTTGGCCGTCGCGCCCTTCTCTTACGACACCCGGCGCTACTACCGTCTCCATGTAGAAAACGAAGGCCCGCGTATCCGCGCGCTCATCGACGGCAAGCCGATCCTCGAGGCATCCGACGGTGAGATTCTCAAGGGGCAGGCAGGCCTCATGGCCAACGTTCCCGCTCGTTTCCAGGACTTCGCGGTCACTGCGTCCGATGCCGGACAGCGCGCGATCGGGCAGCGGATTCGCGACAGGGAAGCCGAACTGTCCCTCCTCCGCGCCGGAAATCCGCAGCCACGGCTGATTCGGACCTTCACAACGCCTGGCTTCGGCGCGGGCCGCAACGTCCGCTTCGGGGATCTCGACGGCGACGGCCGGATCGACATGCTGATCGCGCAGAACATCCCGCGTGTGCGCGGCGACGCTTTCGACCATATCAGCTGCCTGACCGCCGTCACACTCGACGGCAGAATTCTCTGGCAATCCGGCCGGCCCGATCCGCGCAATGGTTTGCTCACCAACGACACGCCCTTCCAGATCCATGACATCGACGGCGACGGCAGGAACGAAGTCGTCCTCGTCCGCGATTTTCAGCTTCAGGTTCTGGAAGGCAGGACCGGCACAATCCGGCAGCGCGCATGGATGCCGGAGGCGGCACGCGACAATAAGGAGCGCCCGTACGAGATCAACAACGGCGATTCGCTGGCCTTCGTGAATCTCTCAGGCGGCAAACACCCGCGGGAGATTCTCATCAAGGACCGCTACCGCTGGTTCTGGGTGTTTGACAAGGACCTCCAGCTTCAATGGCAAGGCGAGGGACAGACCGGCCACTACCCGTTTCCGATTGACATGGACGGAGACGGCCGGCAGGAATTCATGATTGGCTACGCGCTTTGGAGCCACCTGCGGAAGCCCCTCTGGTCGAATGACAAGGTCCTGCAAGACCACGCCGACGGCATCTCCGCCGGCAGCTTCGGCGCCGATCCCGCGGCGCCGCCGCGCATCGACGTGATGGACGATCCTCGCGACGAAATCATTCTCTGGGATCGGGAGCGCGTCTGGATTTATACCCAGGACCGGCCGGCCATTCCGGGACCGGACGGGAAGGTGTATGCGCCGCGCCGCAACCCGGACTTCAACGACTCCAATTACCGGGCCACGGTCTCGCTGCCCGCTTGGAGTAGCGGCCAATAAAAAAGGCCGGGATACGGACTTCGAATCCGTATCCCGGCCCTTCAACAGCGGATGCTTGTTACTCCGCCAGCGATTCTTCCCCGGTCTCTTCCGAGAGTCCGCCCGTATACTGCACGCGCGCCTCCTCGTCGTATCCCGGAATTCCCTCGCTCAGCGCGGGCTCGGTCACGGGCTCTTCGACAACGTCTTCGCCGGCAATCTTCACCCGGCGGTAGTACTCCATGCCGGTTCCGGCCGGCACCAGGCGGCCCATGATCACGTTCTCCTTCAGGCCCCGCAGGTAATCCACCTTGCCGTTGATGGCGGCTTCGGTAAGCACGCGCGTGGTCTCCTGGAAGCTGGCCGCGGAAATGAATGAGTCGGTAGAGAGCGATGCCTTCGTGATACCGAGCAGAACGGCCTTGCCTTGCGCCGGCCGTCCGCCGGCCTGAATCACACGGTCGTTTTCGCCGCGGAACTTGAACTTATCGACAACCTCTTCCGGCAGGAATTCCGTGTCGCCGATGTCTTCCACCCGCACCCAGCGCATCATCTGGCGGGAAATGACCTCCAGATGCTTGTCGTTGATGTTGACGCCCTGCAGACGGTAGACCTCCTGAATCTCGTTCACGAGGTACTTCTGCAGCTCCTTCTCGCCGAGCACGTCCAGAATATCGTGCGGGTTGCGCGGGCCGTCCATCAGCGGCTCGCCCGCCTTCACCCGCTCGCCTTCCTGAACGTTGATGTGCACGCCCCGCGGCAGCGAGTATTCGCGCTGCTCGCCGTCGTCGCCCACCACGTAGATCTTCCGCTGGCCCTTGGTGATCTCGCCGTACTTCACGGTGCCGTTGATTTCCGAGATAATCGCGGTTTCCCTCGGCTTGCGCGCCTCGAACAGCTCCACCACGCGCGGCAGGCCGCCCGTGATGTCCTTGGTCTTCGTGGTTTCGCGCGGGATCTTGGCCAGCACGTCGCCGGCGTGGACGTCTTCGCCGTCCCGCACCATCAAGTGGGCGTGGGTCGGCATCAGGTACTTCTTTTGTTCCGAGCGTCCGGCTTCGGAGCGGACCACGATGGCCGGCTGCCGCTTCTCATCGGGCGATTCCGCCACAACCAGTTGCGACATGCCCGTAACCTCGTCCACCTGCTCCTGGATGGTCACGCCTTCCTGCAGGTGCTGGAAGTGAACCGGACCGCTGATCTCGGTCAGAATCGAGAACGTATACGGGTCCCATTCGAGCAGGACCTGATTTTCCTTCACCGGCGCGCCTTCCTCGAACAGCACCTTGGCGCCGTACACAACCTGGTAGCGCTCCTTCTCGCGCCCCTTGTCGTCCACCACGGCCAGGAAGCCGTTCCGGTTCATCGCCACCAGATCGCCGTTCTTGTTGCGGACCGTCGTGATGTTGATGTGCCGGACGAAACCGGCCGATTTGGCGTCTTCCTTCGACTGCTCGGAAATTCGCGTCGCCGCGCCCCCGATGTGGAAGGTACGCATGGTGAGCTGCGTGCCCGGCTCCCCGATGGACTGCGCGGCAATAACACCCACCGCCTCGCCGCGCTCCACCAGCCGGCCTGTCGCCAGGTTGCGGCCGTAGCACATGACGCATACGCCGCGCTTGGATTCGCAGGTCAGCACGGAACGGATCTTCACTTTCTCGATGCCGGCCGCAGGGACCGCCGCCGCCAGCTCTTCGGTGATCTCCTGGTTGGCGCGGACGATGGTGTTGCCTTCGTAGTCGCGGAGGTCCTCGAGCGCCACGCGGCCGACGATACGGTCGCGCAACGGCTCGATGGTTTCGCCGGATTCGACGATGGCCGCAACGTCGATGCCTTCGGTCGTGCCGCAGTCGGGCTCGGCGACGATGACGTCTTGCGAAACGTCCACAAGCCGCCGCGTCAGGTAACCGGAGTCGGCCGTCTTGAGCGCCGTGTCCGCCAGACCTTTCCGCGCGCCGTGCGTCGAGATGAAGTACTGCAGCACGTTCAGGCCTTCCCGGAAGTTGGCCGTAATCGGCGTCTCGATGATCTCGCCGGAGGGCTTCGCCATCAGACCGCGCATGCCCGAAAGCTGGCGGATCTGCTGCTTGGAGCCGCGGGCGCCGGAATCCGCCATGATGTAAATCGGATTCAGGTAGCGGCCCGTGCGGTCGTCTTCCTCCATGGCCTGGAACATCTCGTCGGAGACCTTTTCGGTCACCTTCGACCAGATCTCGATGATCTTGTTGTAGCGCTCGCCGTGCGTGATGGCGCCGTCCTGATACTGGCTTTCCACCGCCACCACTTCCTTCTCGGCGTCGCGCACCAGGTCGGCCTTTTCGGAAGGCACCACCATGTCGTCGATGCCGATCGAAATGCCGGCCCGCGTGGCGTACAGGAACCCGAGGTTCTTCACCTCGTCGAGCATCTGCACCGTAGTCTGCAATCCGAACTTCAAATAGCAGTACTGCACGAGCTGCCCGAGACCCTTCTTCTTCAGGAGGCCGTTGATATACGGCATGTCCTCGGGGAGATGATCGTTGAAAATCACGCGTCCGACCGTGGTTTCCATGTATTGCTTCACGAACTCGATCGGCTCGGTGTGCAGCAGGTTCTGCGAATCGAAAGCGTGCTCCAGATCGATGACCCTGCCCGTGTAGCGCAGCTTGATCGGCGTGAGTGTCTCCACTTCGCTCATCTCGAGCGCGATCAGCACGTCGTCGGTCGAAGCGAACGTGCGGCCCTCGCCTTTGGCGTGCGGGCGCTTCTTGGTCAGGTAGTAGCACCCGAGCACCATGTCCTGCGTCGGAACGGCGATCGGGGCCCCGTGCGCGGGCGAGAGGATGTTGTGCGAAGCCAGCATCAGCGTCGCCGCTTCGATCTGCGCCTCCGGGGACAGCGGAATGTGCACCGCCATCTGGTCGCCGTCGAAGTCGGCGTTGAATGCCGTGCAGACCAGGGGGTGAATCTTGATGGCCTTGCCTTCCACCAGCACCGGCTCGAAGGCCTGGATGCCCAGGCGGTGCAGAGTGGGAGCGCGGTTCAGCAGGATGGGATGGTCCTTGATGACCTCTTCGAGAATGTCCCAAACCACCGGGTCCTGCTGCTCCACCAGCTCCTTGGCCTGCTTGATGGTCGTGCAGTGGCCGCGCTGCTCCAGCCGGTGATAGATGAACGGCTTGAAAAGCTCGAGCGCCATCTTCTTCGGCAGCCCGCACTGGTGCAGCCGCAGCTCCGGACCCACCACGATGACCGAACGGCCCGAGTAGTCCACGCGCTTGCCCAGCAGGTTCTGGCGGAAACGGCCCTGTTTGCCTTTAAGGGTATCGGAGAGCGACTTCAAGGGACGGTTGTTGGCGCCCCGCAGCACGCGGCCCCGGCGGCCGTTGTCGAACAGCGCGTCCACCGCCTCCTGCAGCATGCGCTTCTCGTTGCGGACAATCACGTCCGGGGCATGCAGCTCAATCAGCTTCTTCAGCCGGTTGTTGCGATTGATGACCCGGCGGTACAGATCGTTGAGATCGGAAGTGGCGAAACGGCCGCCGTCCAGCGGCACCAGCGGGCGCAATTCCGGCGGAATCACCGGCAGCACGTCCAGAATCATCCATTCCGGCTTGTTTCCGGACTTGCGGAACGATTCGACCACGCGCAGCCGCTTGGCGAACTTCAGCTTCTTCTGCTGAGAGGTTTCGGTCTTCATCTTCTCGCGAATCTCTTCGCTCAAAGCTTCGACATCCACCTTCTTCAACAGCTCCTTAATGCCTTCGGCGCCCATCATGGCGACGAATTTGCCCGGCTGCTCCTGGTCGAGCTGCCGCTTGCGTTCGTCGGTGATGACGTCGCCCTGCGCCAGTCCTTCCACCTCGCCCGGTTCCACCACGACAAAGGCTTCGAAGTAGAGCACCCGCTCCAGCTCGCGAAGCGAAATGTCCAGCAGGTGGCCGATGCGGCTGGGCAGTCCTTTGAAGAACCAGACGTGCGAGCAGGGGCTCGCCAGCTCGATGTGCCCCAGCCTCTCGCGGCGGACGCGCGAAAGCGTCACCTCCACGCCGCACTTGTCGCAGATCACGCCGCGATGCTTCATGCGCTTGTACTTGCCGCACAGGCACTCCCAGTCCGTTACCGGACCGAAGATGCGGGCGCAGAACAGCCCGTCGCGCTCCGGCTTGAAAGTGCGGTAGTTGATCGTCTCCGGCTTGGTTACTTCGCCGTGCGACCAGCTCCGAATCTTTTCCGGAGAAGCGAGGCTGATGCGGATCGAATCGAAATCCGCAATCAGATTGGCTCTATCGTATGGAGAGGATCTCTGCAAAACTTGCCTCCAATGGCGCTTCCGGCGCCGGGGGTTAGGGGTTGGGAATCGAGGGCCTGGCTTTCAAGCCCTAATTCCCAGTCCCGCCTGTCAATCTGCCGCCAGCGCCGTATCCAGCACTTCCCGCGGCTTCTTCATCAACTCCACGTCCAGGCACAGCGACTGCAACTCGCGAATGAGCACGTTGAACGACTCCGGCACGCCCGGCTCGATAGCGGCCTCGCCCTTGACGATCGCCTCGTAAATCTTGGCGCGTCCGTACACGTCGTCGCTCTTGGCCGTGAGCAGCTCCTGCAGGATGTAGGCGGCGCCGTATGCTTCGAGCGCCCACACCTCCATCTCGCCGAACCGCTGCCCGCCAAACTGAGCCTTGCCGCCCAGCGGTTGCTGCGTAATTAGCGAATAGGGACCGATCGAGCGGGCGTGAATCTTGTCGTCCACCAGGTGCGAAAGCTTCAGCATGTAAATGTAGCCCACCGTCACCGGCTGCTCGAAGGCCTGCCCGGTCATTCCGTCGTGAAGAGCCGTCTTTCCGGAAGTCGGCAGGCTGGCGGACGTAAGCTGCTTCTTGATCTCCACCTCGGTCGCGCCGTCGAAAACGGGTGTCGCGAAGTGCAGGCCGAGCGCGTTCGCCGCCCATCCCAGGTGAGTCTCCAGAATCTGACCCACGTTCATACGGGAGGGGACGCCCAGCGGGTTCAGTACAATCTCCACCGGCGTTCCGTCCGGAAGATACGGCATGTCTTCTTCCGGCAGAATGCGCGCGATCACGCCCTTGTTTCCGTGGCGCCCGGCCATCTTGTCGCCCACCGAGAGCTTGCGCTTCATGGCGATATAGACCTTCACCATCTTGATCACGCCGGGCGGCAGCTCGTCGCCCTTGCGCAGCTTCCCGATCTTCTCTTCAGTGATCTTTTCGAGCACCGCGATCTGCCGCGATGTCATCTCCTCGATCTCGTCGATCTGCTCGTTCAGCCGCGCATCCCGGTCCTTCAGCTTCATGCGCTTCAGATCGCGGGAGCGGACCTTTTCAATCACGTCGCGCGTCAGCTCGGCGCCCTTGGACAGCAGCTTCTTGTTGGTCTTCTCGTCGTGCAGGTCGTTGAGGAGCTGCCGGCCCTCGAGCAGCGCGGCCAGACGCTTGGCGCGCTCGTCGGTCAGAATGCGGATCTCGTCTTCCAGGTTGCGCTGCAGCCGCTGGATCTGCTGCTCTTCGATGGCCTTGGCGCGCTCGTCTTTTTCCTGGCCCTTGCGAGAGAAAATCTTGCAGTCGACGACCGTGCCCTCAATGCCCGGAGGACAGTAGAGCGAAGCGTCCTTGACGTCGCCGGCCTTCTCCCCGAAGATGGCGCGCAGCAGCTTCTCTTCCGGCGTAAGCTGCGTCTCGCCCTTGGGCGTGACCTTGCCCACCAGAATATCGCCGGGCTTGACCGCCGCGCCGATCCGGATCACGCCGCTGTCGTCCAGGTTGCGCAGGAACGATTCGGCGATGTTCGGGATGTCGCGCGTGATCTCCTCCGGGCCCAGCTTCGTGTCGCGGCTCTCCAGCTCGAATTCCTCGATATGGATCGAGGTGTAATAGTCGTCCTTGACCAGCTTCTCGCTGACCAGGATGGCGTCCTCGAAGTTGTACCCGCGCCACGGCATGAACGCCACGAGCACGTTGCGGCCCAGCGCCAGCTCGCCATGGTCCGTGCAGGGACCGTCCGCCAGCACCTCGCCCTTCGCCACCCTCTGGCCTTCGGCCACGATCGGCTTCTGGTTGATGCACGTGTTCTGGTTGGAGCGCTTGAACTTGATCAACTGGTAGATGTCCGCGCCCACCTCGCGCGAAAGCTGGCCCTCATGGGCGTTGCCTTCCACGCGCACGATGATCCGCTCGGAGTCCACCGAATCCACGACGCCCGCGCGCTTGCACAGCACCACGGCTCCGGAATCGCGGGCCGTCACGCGCTCCATGCCGGTGCCGACATAGGGTGCGTCGGCCCGCAGCAGGGGAACCGCCTGACGCTGCATGTTCGAGCCCATCAGCGCGCGGTTGGCGTCGTCGTTTTCGAGGAACGGAATCAGGCTGGCCGCCACCGAGACGAGCTGCTTGGGGCTGACGTCGATGTACTCGATCTCCTCGCGGTGCTTCAGCACGAAGTTGCCGGCCTGGCGCGCATTGGCGAGATCGGGCACGATACGCCCCTTCTCGTCCATCTCGACGTTGGCCTGCGCGATCGTGTACTTGTCTTCTTCCCAGGCCGAGAGGTACTCGCAGTGGGCTTCGTACTCGGCCGCCTGCTTCTTCGCGCTCAGATCGCGGTTGGTCTTCTCCATCTCCAGCCGCTTGACGATGTCGCCGACCTTGTACGCCGTATCGCCCGGATTGAGCACCCGCACTTCATCGCTGACGCTGCCCTTGGTGACCTTGCGGTACGGGCTCTCGATGAAGCCGTACTCGTTGATCCGCGCGAAACACGAGAGCGACGAGATCAAACCGATGTTCGGACCTTCCGGCGTTTCAATGGGACAGATGCGCCCGTAGTGCGTCGGATGGACGTCGCGGACCTCGAATCCGGCGCGCTCGCGCGAAAGTCCGCCCGGCCCCAGCGCCGAGAGACGCCGCTTGTGGGTGATCTCCGACAAAGGATTGGTCTGGTCCATGAACTGCGAAAGCTGGCTCGATCCGAAGAATTCGCGAATGGCGGCCATCACCGGCTTGGCGTTCACCAGGTCGTGCGGCATGGCCGTCGACATCTCCTGGTAGACCGACATCTTCTCCTTGATGGCCCTCTCCATGCGCACCAGGCCGATGCGGAACTGGTTCTCCAGCAGCTCGCCCACGGCGCGCACGCGGCGGTTGCCCAGGTGGTCGATGTCGTCCACCTGACCAAGGCCCTTGCGCAGCTTCAGCAGATAGTTGATGGTCGCGTAGAAGTCTCCCTGGTCGAGCGTGCGCTTGTCGAGCGCCGTCGCGTCGGCCTTGTCGAAGAGCTTGATGTTGAACTTCATGCGGCCCACGCGCGAGAAATCGTACTTGCGCGCGTCGAAGAACATTCCTTGAAAGAGCTGGGTCGCCGTATCGAGCGTCGGCGGGTCGCCCGGCCGCAGCTTACGGTAGATCTCGATCAGAGCTTCGTTCTGCGTCTTCACCGCATCCTTGCGCAGAGTGGCCGAAATCACCGTGCCCACTTCATCGCGGTCGGGGAAGAAGATCTCGAAACTCTCGATGCCCGCCTCCATCACCTTGGCGACGGCGGTCTGGGTGAGTTCCTGATTGGCGTCGATCATCACCTCGCCGGTGGTCATATCGACCACGTCCGCGGCGATGTAGGCGCCTTCCAGGTCGTTGGGCGCGATCTCCACCCGCTCGACCTTGTTCTTGTGGATCTCCTTCATCAGCGAGGCGGTAATCTTCTTGCCCTGGCCCACCACCGTCTCGCCGGCCTTGTTCACCACGGGGTGCGAGAGCTTGAGACCCAGCAGCCCGTCCGAGACGTTCCAATAGAGCTTGTGGTCGCCGATGGAGATTTTGTCGACGCGGTAGAACGTTCGCAGAATCTGCTCGTCGGTCTTCAGGCCGAGAGCGCGCAGGAACACCGATCCGTAAAACTTACGCTTGCGGTCGATGCGCACGTAGAGGAGGTTCTTGTTGTCGTACTCGAACTCCACCCAACTGCCGCGATAGGGGATGATCTTGCCGAGAAAATAACCCTGCGCCGGAACGCGCTCGAAGAAGACGCCCGGCGAACGGTGAAGCTGGGAGACGATGACCCGCTCGGTGCCGTTGATGATGAACGTGCCGTTCTCCGTCATCAGCGGGATCTCCCCGAAGAACACCTCCTGCTCCTTGATGTCGCGGACGCTCTTGACGCCCGTCTCGGGGTCCTTCGCGTAGACGGTCAGCCGGATGGTGACCTTCAGCGGAGCGGCATAGGTCATGCCCCGCTCCTGGCATTCCACCATGTCGTATTTCAGCTGCAGGCCGACCGGGTCGCCGCACTTGGTGCAGAAGGTGACCACGTTCTTGTTGAACGTGCCGCAATGGTGGCAGAGCACGTCGCCGGCATGAAAGGGATTGGTGCGAATCGTCGCGCCGCAGGTGCGGCACGTCGAGCGCAGGTGGTGTAGCCCCTTGAGATTCCCGCACTTGCACTCCCAGTTACCGATCGAGTAGTCCACAAACTCGAGCTCGCTCAATCCGCGGAAATCGGAGATTGGGAACACCGAGTTGAACACCGTCTGCAAGCCGGTGTCTTCCCGCTCGTTGGGCAGAAAGTCCATCTGCAGGAAGCGCTCGTAGGAACGCTTCTGAACCTCGATCAGATTAGGAATGGGGATGGAAGTCGGAATCTTGGAAAAATCCACACGCTCGGGGGCTGCGCCGTTTCCTTGATTATGCATGTTCTACTCCTGAGAACCGAGCTTATCTGTGCGCCTGCTTGCGCACATTACACAGTGAAACGATCTCAAAAAACCAAATAAAGGCTGCAAGGGGCCGTGTCGCCCGCAGCCTGCTGCGATGTCGTCGTGAAACACGGGTAGGAAGAACTTATGCGCCGGAATGCCGGTTGTACTGGAAACTGTGAGAATCTGCGACGGAAAAAGAGGGGACGTTTGAAACCGGACTGAAAAAAACGCACGTGTCCCAGTATAGCACGGCAAGAGTAAACTGCGCGCGGCAATCCCCCACGCAGTTTCGGGCCAACTGCCATCCAGATGCCAGGATCCAAAGTATCCAGTCACCAATCCGGTTTCAAATCCGGTTGAAACGAAACCTCAAGTCAAATCCTAACAAACAATCCCTCTTCCGTCAAACGAAAAGCAAGGGGCCTGGGGCCTGAGTGACGCCACACCGCCCCGGCAAGCCCGGCCCCGTCGGGCCTTATTTCACTTCGACAGTCGCGCCGGCGTCGACGAACTTCTTCTTGATCGCCTCCGCCTCGTCCTTCGTCACGCCTTCCTTGACAGGCTTCGGAGCGCCGTCCACCAGATCCTTGGCTTCCTTCAGCCCCAGGCTGGTCACTTCACGAACCGCCTTGATGACGTTGATCTTGTTGGCGCCCGCCGCGGTCAGAACCACGGTGAACTCCGTTTTCTCTTCGACCGCCGGAGCCGCTGCCGCCCCCGCGCCCGCACCGGCTACCATCACCGGAGCGGCCGCTGCCGCCGATACACCCAGACGCTCCTCGAGCAGCTTCACCAGCGCCGAAGCTTCGAGCAGCGTCAATCCCTGAATCTGTTCCGCAATCGCGTTAATTTCCGCCATTTTTCCAAACTCCAATATCTAAACAAAAAGTCCTAACCTGAGAACTTGCTCTCTTTGCAACCCTGGTCGATCACCACCGCCAGATTGCGGCCCACCGCGCCAATCACCGTCGCCAGCCGCTGCGCGGGCGCATTGATCAGGAAGAGCAGCCGCGACAGCAGCTCCTCGCGCGAAGGCATGGTCGCCAGCGCGTCGATGCTCTTCACCTCGACCGCGCGGCCTTCCACCATCCCCGCCTTGAAGGTGAAGGTGGGATTCGCTTTCGCATATGCGGTCAGCGCTTTGGCCAATGCAACCGGGTCGGTCTCCGTATAGGCTACCGACGTCATTCCTCGCAGGCCCTTCAGCACCGCCTCGGCCGGCGTCCCTTCCGACGCCTTCTCCGCCACGCTGTTCTTCACCACGCGGTACTTGCCTCCCGCCTGGCGGATGGTCTTCCGCAAATCGAAGTCCTGGTCGACGCGAAGCTTCTCGAAGCCCGTCACGAACAGATGATTGGCCTTCTCCAGATCCTTGCGCAGGGCTTCGGCTTCTTTGTGTTTGTCGTCTCGGCTTTTCATGACGCTACTCTTTTACGGCTTAAGTGGCCTTGGCGTTGAATGAGGTCACGTCCAGCGGAACCCCCGGCCCCATGGAGGAGCACAGGGTCACCGTCTTCACGTATTTGCCTTTGGCCGCCGCCGGTTTGGCCTTGATAACGGCCTGGATGAGGGTCGAGGCGTTCTCCGTCAGTTTGTCCTGCGTGAAGCTCACCTTGCCCACCGGCGAGTGGATGATTCCCGTCTTGTCCACCCGGAATTCGACCTTACCGGCCTTGATCTCTTTCACTGCCCGGGCGACGTCCACCGTCACCGTGCCCGTTTTGGGATTGGGCATCAGGCCGCGGGGTCCGAGAACCTTTCCGAGCTTGCCGACCGAACGCATCATGTCGGGGGTCGCGATCACCGCGTCGAAATCCGTCCACGATTCCGACATGATCTTGTTGACCATGTCCTCGCCGCCCACGAATTCCGCGCCGGCCTCCATGCCTTCTCTCTGCTTCTCGCCGGAAGCAATCACCAGAACCCGTTTGGTCTTTCCGAGTCCGAAAGGCAGGACGACCGTGCCGCGCACCATCTGATCGGCGTGCTTGGGATCCACGCCGAGCCGCAGATGCACTTCAACGGTCTCGTCGAATTTCGCGAATTTAACCTTCTTGATCAGCTCAACGGCCTCTTCCAGCCCGTATTGCCTGGATTCGACCTGCTTCGCCGCGGATTGATACTGTTTGCCTGGTTTTCGTGCCATCGTTCCTCATTGGTGCGAACGGCCGCCCGCAAAGACACACGACGGCCTCCCACTGAGCTGGAATCTCATAATCCTATCACAAGGGTTTAGACGATGTCCACACCCATGCTGCGCGCGGTGCCCTTGACCGAATTCTTCGCCGCTTCCACGCTGAAGCAATTCAAGTCGGGCATCTTGATCTTGGCGATCTCCTCGACCTGGGCCTCGGTGATCTTTCCGACCTTGTTCTTGTTCGGCTCGGCCGACCCTTTCGCCAGGTTGACCGCCCGCTTGATCAGCACCGGCACCGGCGGCGTCTTGGTGATGAAGGTGAAGGTGCGGTCCGAGTAGATAGTGATCACCACGGGGATGATCAAACCTTCCTGGTCCTTCCCGGAAGTCTTGGCATTGAACGCCTTGCAGAAATCCATGATGTTGACGCCCTGCGGACCGAGGGCCGTACCCACGGGAGGCGCCGGCGTGGCTTTGCCCGCCGGAATCTGCAGTTTCACCAGTGCATTTACTTTCTTGGCCATTTAAAACCCCTTTTTCTCCGCGCCTCGGCGTCTCGGCGGCGATATCTAAATCTTCTCCACCTGCAGGAAATCCAGCTCCACGGGCGTGGCCCGCCCGAAGATGGTCACCAGAACCCGCAGCGTGTTCCGCTCCGTGTTGACCTCGTCCACCTTGCCCGAGAAATTGGTGAACGGACCGTCTACGATCCGCACCGTTTCGCTCTTTTCGAACGTCATCTTCGGGCGCGGCCGCTCCGCCGAAGAGGCCTGGCGGTACAGAATCGAATTCACCTCGTCCGCCGTAAGCGGCACCGGAGCGTTTCCGCCCCCCACGAACCCGGTCACGCGCGGCGTCGCTTTTACCGCGTGCCAGAGATCGTCGTCCATCTCCATCTCCACTAGCACGTACCCCGGATAGATCAAGCGCTTGCTCACCACTTTTTTGCCGCCGCGGAGCTCAATCACTTCCTCGGTCGGAATCAGAATCTGCCCGATGCGGTCGGCGAAACCGAACGCCTGGGCCCTGCTCCGCAGCGATTCGGAGACCTTTTGCTCAAAGCCGGAGTATGTGTGGATGATGAACCACTTTTTCGGAGAAGACTCGTCGTAGCCGGCCGGCGCCTCCGGCGCAGCCGGCGCTTCCCCGTTCTCGGGCGCTTCGGCCGCCATCTCCGCGTCTACTGCTTCTTCCGGGAGGGCTTCTTCCGGGAGGTTTTGCCGTTCCGTCATCGTTTCGTCCTCGCGATCCTCCGGAACAATCTCCTCGGGGGGGACGTTCGGTTCATCTGGCATGAGAAAGGCCGCCTACTTGGTGAGTCTGTCGAAAAGCCTGGTAACGGTGGAATTGAGCACGATGTCCACAACCCAGAAGTAAGCGGCGAAGGCGAACACGGTCACAATCACCACCACGGTTGTGGCCCGCACCTGTTTCCAGGTCGGCCAAGTCACCCGCTTCATCTCCAACTGCAACTCTTGTATGTAACCGCGGGTGGCCGTCGGCCACGCTTTCATCTTCTCGATAGCTTCCATCGTTACAACTCGCGATTCTGGCAGGGGCGGAGGGATTCGAACCCCCACTCGCGGTTTTGGAGACCGCTGGTCTGCCGTTAAACCTACGCCCCTTCTACCCGGTCTCGAACCTATAAGGAAGGCGTCCGAAGACCAGTTTACTTGATTTCCTTGTGCGCGTGGTGCTTGCGGCAGAACGGGCAGAATTTCTTGAGCTCCAGGCGCTCCGTGCTCGTCTTCTTGTTCTTCGTGCTCGTATAGTTTCGCCGCTTACACTCGGTACACTGAAAAGTTATGATTTCGCGGGGCATGTTTCTTCCTTGTTACCCAACAATCTCGGTGACCGTTCCGGCCCCCACCGTCCGTCCGCCTTCGCGGATCGCGAACCGCAGGCCCTTGTCCATGGCCACCGGCGTGATCAGTTCCACCGTCAGGTTCACATTGTCCCCGGGCATCACCATCTCCGTGCCTTCCGGCAGCTCCGCCACTCCCGTCACGTCCGTCGTCCGGAAGTAGAACTGCGGCCGGTATCCCTTGAAGAACGGCGTGTGCCGCCCTCCCTCTTCCTTGCTCAGCACGTACACCTCGCCCCGGAACTTCTTGTGCGGCTTGATCGACCCCGGCTTCGCGATCACCTGCCCCCGCTCCACGTCGTCCTTGTCCACCCCGCGCAGCAGCAGCCCCACGTTGTCCCCCGCGCGCCCTTCGTCCAATAGCTTCTTGAACATCTCCACGCCCGTCACCACCGTCTTGCGCGTGTCCCGGAACCCCACGATCTCCATCTCCTCGCCCACCTTGCAGATCCCCCGCTCGATGCGCCCCGTCACCACCGTCCCGCGCCCCTGGATCGAAAAAATGTCCTCGATCGGCATCAGAAACGGCTTGTCCACCGCCCGCTCCGGTATCGGGATGTACTTGTCCACCGCCTCCATCAGCTCGTCTACCGTCTTCTCCCACTGCGGCTCCCCGTTCAAAGCCCCCAGCGCCGAGACCCGCACCACCGGTAGATCGTCCCCGGGAAACTGGTAGCTCTTCAACAGCTCCCGCACTTCCAGCTCCACCAGGTCCAGCAGCTCCGGGTCGTCCACCATGTCCACTTTGTTCATGGCCACCACCACGAACGGCACCCCCACCTGCCGCGCCAGCAGGATGTGCTCCCGCGTCTGCGGCATCGGCCCGTCCG